>JAGAIM010000120.1 GCA_017626555.1 Bacteroidales bacterium | reverse complement strand
TAGCCCTGTGGGATAAGGTAGTTGACAGCGTATCCTGTCTTTACATTGACGATATCGTCTGCGTGGCCAAGGTTAGCCACATCTTTCTTAAGAATAATCTCCATATTGCTGTCCTCCTTATTATTTCAAAAGGTCTGTTACGTATGGAAGAAGTGCAAGATGTCTTGCTCTCTTCACAGCCTGAGCCACCTTTCTCTGGAACTTGAGTGAAGTACCGGTGAGACGACGAGGAAGGATCTTACCCTGCTCGTTAAGGAATCTCTTGAGGAACTCAGCGTCCTTGTAATCAACATACTTGATACCTGCCTTCTTGAAACGGCAGTATTTCTTCTTTCTAACCTCTACTGTAGGAGGGTTGAGATAACGGATTTCATTGTTCTGTGCCATAATTCTAGTCCTCCTGATTATTTGTTAGCCTGTTTGTTAGCCCTTCTCTTCTCAGCGTAAGCAACTGCGTGCTTGTCCATTGCGAAAGTGAGGAAACGCATAATCCTCTCGTCGCGACGATACTGAGTCTCGAGTCTTGCGATCACCTGAGTGTCAGCCTTGAACTCGATGAGATAATAGAATCCTGTTGTCTTCTTCTGGATTGGGTAAGCGAGTTGACGCAGACCCCAGTCCTCTTCATACACGATCTCACCGCCCTTTGAAACGATGTAGTCAGTGTACTTCTTTACCGCTTCCTTCATCTGAGCCTCAGACAAAACGGGAGTTGCAATGAAAACGGTTTCGTACTGTTTGATCATTTTGTTTGTAATTAATTGTTTAATAATAATTTGCGCCCATTTCAGAGGACTCAATCCACCAAAATGGGCTGCAAATATAGGAATAATTATTTAATAATCAAACTATTTGGCCAATCATCTTCCGAAACTCCATCCCAATCCAAGCATAAGATGCTCAGGGCTGTAAAGTCCGCGGAACATATAGCCAGTATGCAGAAAAAGATTATCTGTCAGCCAGGTCTTCAGAGCAATAAGCATATATGCCCCTTTCTGATCTTCGCTCCCGGTCATAACCTTATATCCGGCTCCTATATTGATAGAAAATACCGGCATAACGAATTCTGTCCGGAGAGAAAGACCGGCAGAAACCTGCGTGCCGCGCGGAGGATCCGAAGCATATGCGACACCATCCTCCACACGATAAATGTAATCCCACAGATTTGCGGCCCCGTCATATTGAAAATCATACGACACTCCCAATCTGACTAAACGGCTTGCCTGGTACATTGGATTCAAGCTGAAGCCGGCTACCGCATAGGTTCCCTGAAAGACATATGTATTGTTTCCATCACCCATACACACCTGCTTCGGTGCTCCGAAAAGAACCACGTCCAGATCCAGATTCCCGACGAAACTCCTTTGTTCCCAATTCCGGAGGAAAGGACGTCTGTTTTCCGGTATGCGGTCTGCGCCGAACACCCTTGTCGCACTGATTCTTGTTCCAAGACAGTTCAAGCCGGCATTAGGCTGCTTGACAGAACCATTGGAAAAATGGAACACGTCGGCTCCGGCAGAAAACGACCACTGACGGACAGGGCGCCAGGTCAGCATAAGCCCCGCATCTATGAATGCATTTACCGAGGTTCCGGTTACAGAATTGGTCTTCCAACCGAATGATGCTCCGAAGTTCCATTCATAATCAAGAGACAGGCGATTGCCGAAACGCAGAAGACTTCCACCCTGAAATACATATAAAGCAACGGGGAATCCGATTGATTCATAATTGAAAAAGGAATATGGCGCGAGGCCTATTCCCTGATAAGCGGAAGGATACATATCTCCGAGGATGGTTCCCTCCGGAAACATAAAGGAATATTGCAGATGGACTGAGGAATTCGTCCGGACCGGCTGACCGCTCGGATTGTCGCCTCTGTAGAAATCCCAGAGCTGCTGATTCCAGGCAGGACGTACCGAGACCCCGGCCCGATGTACGACAGAAGACTTCTGCTGTGCATATGAAGCCTGATGCAACAGAAGCACAGCCAAGCACAACAGAAGTCTTTTGAAATTCATCGATGACAGTTACTATTTCACAGGAATATTCTCGAGGACGGCTTTGAGGAACTCCCAGCACTTTGCAACTGAAGGGATGTTCGCACGCTCGTCAGGAGAATGAGGGCTCATAAGTGTAGGGCCGCAGGATACCATATCCCAGTGAGGATATGCTCCGCTGAGGATACCGCACTCGAGACCGGCGTGGATAGCCATCACGGCAGGTTCCTTTCCATAAAGGTCGTTGTAAACCTTCTTCATTGTAGCGAGAATAGCAGAATCCGGATTCGGTGCCCATCCTGAATATCCGCCTGCGAACGATGTCCCGATGCCGGCAAGAGCGAATACAGCCTCAAACTTCTGTGCAAGAGCCTCCTTTGCTGTATCTACAGAACTTCTCATAAGCGTCTTAACCGAGAACTCTCCGCCTTCGATCTTTACCATAGCGAGATTGTTGGAAGTCTCGACAAGGCCCGGCATCTCGCTGCTCATACGCTCCACTCCGTCAGGACAGGCTATGATGGCGCGTACGAAACGGAGAGCATCAGCCTCTGGAACATACTTGCACTCATCACCGCCGCAGCAGCACTCGCCTTCTGCGCACTCGTAAGGCTTGAAGATGAACTCCGAATCAGGATCTGTGCCGGCATACTCGGCCTTGATTGCTGCAGAGACCTCTGCAAACACCTTCTCAGCCTCTGCAAGCTTGTCAGCAGGAACATATACTGTAGCGAACGCCTCACGAGGGATCGCGTTACGGAGTGTACCGCCTTCGAGATCGAGAAGTTTCACATCAGCCCTTGTCATCAGAGCAAGGAGGATACGTGCTGCAATCTTGTTGGCATTACCGCGGCAGAGGATTATGTCCATACCTGAATGTCCGCCCTTGAAGCCCTTTACGGCAAGGGAGTAGCAGAGCCAGTCCTTATCATAGTCCGCAGGTACGTATGTTGCTGATGCAGAGGCATCAAGACCACCGGCGCAGCCTACATAGAGTTCACCCTCGGTCTCTGAATCAAGGTTGATGAGGATGTCACCCTGAAGAAGGCCCGGTTTGAGAGCATTGGCTCCGGTCATTCCAGTCTCCTCATCAACGGTGATGAGAAGTTCCACAGGTCCGTGCTTAAGGTCATCGGACTCGAGAACAGCCATTCCCATCGCCACTCCGAGACCGTTATCCGCTCCGAGAGTAGTACCCTTCGCCTTCACCCATTCACCATCGATCCAAGTCTGGATAGGGTCTTTTTCGAAATCGTGAACGGTATCATTGTTCTTCTGAGGCACCATATCAATATGTCCCTGAAGAATCACTCCCTTCATATTCTCACATCCCAGAGTCGCCGGCTTGCGGATTACGATGTTTCCGATCTCATCTTTGATTGTCTCAAGACCGTGAGCCTTACCCCAGTTATACATATACTCGACAGCCTGCTCCTCGTGCTTTGACGGACGAGGAATCTGAGTCAACGCATAAAAATTCTTCCACACAATCTGTGGATCAAGATTCTGAATACTCATAAATATCAATGTTTTAATGTGTTTACTTATAAATGACAGCAACCGTGACAGGAATCGACCCGTCCTGACCGAGTTGATACACCGGCACCCTGCTCTGCAGAAGAAGATCCGCACCATCCTTGAGTCTCACGGTACAGATTGCAGGTATCCTGTAATGGACTACCTCAGCCTTGACAGGCTTCACCGCTGTCTGCTCGAATTTCTGAGGTATTATTTCCATAACAACCGGCTTTCCGCTCATATCATCGGCAGGCACAAGACCGCTCTTGTCAGAAATTCTGAATGCTATATACATCTGGTTCTCGCGTCCGGCCTCCGGAATGACCTCAAACTTCATCTGCTGGGTCTGAAACTCCGAGTATCCCACGAAAAGAGTCATATACTCCTGCTCAAGACGCGCCAATTCTTCAATAGCGGCTCCCATAGCCTCTCCGCTGTAGGTCGCGTCCGTATCTCCGGTCACGATCTGAAGGCGCTGCCTGCGCAGATCCAGAATTGTAGATGCTGTCTCTGCAGCCTTCTGCTCCAGAGTCTTTTCCACAACCATATTCTGCTGGACGGAGACGCGGTTGTAAGCCGACTCTTTCTTTTCGTTCCTATATAACGTAGTGGCTTCGGACGTAAGGTTGGATGAAACGCCCTTGCCTGCAAAATCCCCTTCTGTCCGCACAGGGAAACGCCATACAGCCTCTGTACCGAAATTTGCATCAGCAAAAGTCACAAGTCCTGCAGAACCAAGGCTGAAAACGGAAGGATTGAGAGTTCCCTTCTTGACATAGAGAGAATAGCGTCTGCTCTGATCAGCCTCTACGAGAGGAGTCATCTTCAATCCGGTCAACTGGACTGTCGTTTCATCCTTCATACGAGGCTTTATACCGAGATACTTTTCGGCATACCTGGCGTAAGGGCCGGCATAGAATGTCTCCTGAACAGCCTCAACCTCAAGACTTATGGTCGTCATCGGAAGAGAATAAGTGACATATCCCTCAGGATCGGCATTTGTCTGAGCCGAAGCCGCAAACGGCAATATTGCCACGGCCATAATCAGTATCGTTCTGAATATCTTCTTCATAATATGATGATTTACAATTATTTCCACCTCTTGTGAGTCCACAGCCAGTTGTGCGGTGTCTCATTGATATCCTCTTCAAGCAGATCGTAATACTTCCTCATTATCTCTTCTGGGGTGAATTCCGACGCGTTCCGGCATATCGGGATAAGCGTCATCTCATATCGTCCCCTCTCCACTCTCTTCATCTTCATATACATCACCGAATGTGAAAACTTACAGGCAAGTCCTACACTTCCAAGCATAGCATTGGTCTGCTGATGCAGGAACTCTCCTATCGGATGCTTGCCGGCTTTCCAGTACGGAGCCTGATCCGTCGGGTAAATATAGACACGACGTTCATCCTTGTGTTTCACTGTATATCTAAGAATACTTGAAGACTCCACTTCACATTCCGTTCCGACAACCTCCAGAGGCGCAATTCTGTTACGCTTGAAAACCTCATCTGACACATCGTTGCTGAGTTTCTTGTAAACGACGCTTATCTGTTCTTCCTGTATCGCAACCTTCTTGCCGGAAAGCGTCCTGTATCCGAGAAATCCTCCCATAAGTTCCCAGTTGCCGCAATGCGTGCTCAGAACCGTCATACTCGGAGCATTAAAGAAATAATCATCGATCTCCTCCTGATTCATCACTGTCACCAGACCGCTTTCATACAGCCTTTTGTAATTGCTGCCGCCGAACCATATAGCCTCAGCCACGATTTCACCTAGATGTCTGTAGAAATCCGAGGCTATCCTGTCGATTTCCTTATATTTCTTATCAGGGAAAGAGCGGGAGAGATTTATCAGCACGGTACTGTATCGATACCTGAATATCTTTTCAGCAATCCAGGCAAGGATACTGCCCATAAAATAATGGAACTTCAGAGGCAGTTTCGAGAGAATTATGATTATCCCTCTTATTATATTCGCAAATAACTTCTTCATTATCAACAACATAAAACACCACACACATCCTCACTCCACACTGCAATGAAATGCAGATGATATACAGAAAAGCAAATATATCAATTTTCCGGATGAAATCCGATATTTTGCCTGTAAATTAATTTTGCTATATTTGCACGATTGTGCATTGAAATGCACTCGCACACAACCGATACAAACAAATACAATAACTATAAAACCAAAGAAACTATGTTTAAAGGACATCCGAAAGGCCTTTTGGCCGCTGCTCTCAGCAATATGGGAGAGCGCTTCGGCTACTACATTATGAATGCAGTGCTCGTGCTTTTCCTCTGCTCTAAGTTCGGCCTCAGCGAAGGCCCGGCTGGAACCATCTATTCTTGCTTCTACGCAGGAATCTACCTTCTCAGCCTCGTCGGCGGACTCATCGCTGACCGCACCCAGAACTACAAGGGAACCATCAAGACCGGTCTGATCATTATGGCCAGCGGCTATGTTCTCCTTTCGATTCCAATCCTCGCAACATCGGACAACATCGGCTGGCTTCTTCCGCTGACTTGTTTCGCTCTCTTTATGATCGCATTCGGTAACGGTCTCTTCAAAGGAAACCTTCAGGCAATCGTAGGACAGATGTACGATAACTTCGAGGCAGAAGCAGCAAAGAAAGGGCCTCAGGCTCTTGCTGAGGCTAAGGAAAAGCGTGACTCAGGATTCCAGATCTTCTACGTATTCATCAATGTAGGAGGTCTCATTGCTCCTTTCGTCGCACCTCTCCTCCGCTCCTGGTGGCTCGAGACCAACGGAATGGTATATAACGCACAACTCCCTGCCCTCTGCCACGAATTCATAAACAACGCAGCAGGAATGAGCGCTCAGGCACTTGAGAATCTCAATACAATGATTGCGGCTGCAGGTGGCAATATTGCCGATATGGCGGCATCGTGCCAGAACTACCTCCAGATCTTCAATGAAGGTATCCACTACTCATTCATTGCTTCAGTAGCGGCAATGTGCATCTCTCTCGTGATATTCTTCGTTTCACAGAAGAAGTTCCCTACCCCAGCCAAGAAGGAGGCTGTCAAGGGAGTAGAATATACAGCAGAAGAGAAGGCGGCAATGGCAAAGGAGATCAAGCAGCGAATGTATGCTCTCTTCGCAGTACTCGGCATCGTGATCTTCTTCTGGTTCTCATTCCATCAGAACGGTATGTCTCTTTCATTCTTCGCACGTGACTTCGTTGACTCGTCATCAGTCGCTCCTGAAGTATGGCAGGCAATCAATCCATTCTTTGTGATTGTCCTTACTCCAGTGATTATGGCAATCTTCGCAGCACTTGCACGCCGCGGCAAGGAAATCTCCACACCTAAGAAGATCGGTATCGGTATGCTCATCGCCGGTCTCGCATTCGTATTCCTCGCAGTATTCTCAATCCTTAAGGGATATCCTTCTGCAGAGGCGTACAAGGCACTTCCAATCGCAGAACAGATGGCAGACAAGGCGCACTGGTGGGTACTTATCGCGACATATTTCTTCCTTACAGTGGCAGAACTCTTCATCTCACCTCTTGGACTTTCATTCGTATCGAAAGTGGCTCCTAAGAGTATGCTCGGTCTCTGCCAGGGTCTCTGGCTAGGCGCAACCGCCATCGGCAACCTCTTCCTCTTCCTCGGTCCGCTTATGTACAACGCTTGGCCGATCTGGCAGTGCTGGACAGTATTTGCAGCAGTATGCTTCATCTCGATGGGCGTTATGTTCGGAATGGTGAAGTGGCTTGAAAGAGTAACAGCATAATCCTAAAAACAGACAGATATGTTCAAAGGTCAACCAAAAGGACTCTTTGCCGAAGCGCTCGCCAATACTGGTGAGCGCTTCGGCTATTACACGATGCTGGCCATCTTCCTCCTGTTCCTTCAGGCAAAGTTCGGCTTCAGCGCAGCGGTTACAACACAGATTTATTCGATTTTCCTTGCCGGAGTCTATTTTATGCCATTCTTCGGTGGTATTCTTGCAGACAAGATCGGCTACGGAAAATGTGTAACCATCGGTATCGGCGTGATGTTCCTCGGATATCTCTGCCTCGCAATCCCGACAGCACCGGATCTTTCCGGTAAGATTCTTATGTTCGGAGCATTGGCACTGATCGCCATCGGAACAGGTCTCTTCAAAGGAAATCTTCAGGTTATGGTCGGCAATCTCTATGATGACCCGAAATATTCGGCAAAGAGAGATGCTGCATTCAGTCTTTTCTATATGGCCATCAACGTTGGTTCGATGTTCGCACCTTCAATGGCAAAGGCTATGACCAACCTCACTCTCAACAAGTTCGATCTTGTTTACAATGCAAACGTTCCCGCTCTGGCTCATCAGGTCATCAACGGAACAATCTCTCCTGAAAACCTTTCTCACCTGGAAGGCATCGCTGCAACAATGCCTGGCGCTTCAGGAATGAATATGGCCGAATTCGCCCCATTCTACATCGAGAAACTTTCTACAGCCTACAACGGTGGTTTTGCAGTCGCTTGTGTCGCTCTCATCATTTCCGTACTCATCTACTACGGATGCCGCTCGTGGTTCAAGCACGCAGACGTAAACGCCAAACAGGCTAAGGAAGCAAACCCTGCAGCAGAGGTTGAACTCACACCGGCACAGACCAAGAGCAGGATCGGAGCACTTATCTTCGTATTTGCTGTCGTTATTTTCTTCTGGATGGCATTCCACCAGAACGGTGCTACAATGACATTCTTCGCACGCGACTATACGGCAAGCAGCACTACCGGTATCCTCAGAATAGGTTTCAACATCTGGTGTCTTGCACTCATAGCACTTTCAGTCTATACTCTATTCAATGTATTCCAGGCTGAAACCAAAAAGGCAAAGATCACCTCCGGAGCGATCACAGCAGGTCTCTGGGCACTTGCAGCAGTCCTCTATATGAGGATGCCTGGCACAGTCAACATCCAGCCTTCTGACTTCCAGCAATTCAATCCGTTCTATGTAGTGGCCCTCACCCCTGTTTCTCTTGCAATCTTCGGAGCACTCGCAAAGAAAGGCAAGGAGCCGTCTGCACCACGCAAGATCGGTCTCGGAATGTTCGTTGCAGGAGCAGGCTTCCTGATCCTCACTATCGCATCATTCGGCCTTGCATCACCAAAGGAACTCGGCGGAACAGTAAGCCCTGATCTCGTATCACCAACCTGGCTGATAAGCACATACCTTGTGCTCACATTCGCTGAACTTCTCCTTTCGCCTATGGGTATTTCATTCGTATCAAAGGTGGCTCCTCCTAAATACAAGGGTATGATGATGGGAGGATGGTTCGCAGCGACAGCAATAGGCAACTATCTCGTATCAGTTCCTGGTCTCCTCTGGATGAGGATTCCTCTCTGGTCGATCTGGGTAGTCCTCATCGCCATCTGTATCCTCGCCGGCGTCTTCATCTTCGCAAATATGAAACGCATCGAGTCAGCGACTGAATAAGACTTGAATATATACGCATAATGGCCGGTCACGAAAATCGTGGCCGGCCATTATGTTTGACATCTGTACAACACAAATATAATGGTTCATCAATTATATCAAACGGTATTTTTCATTATATTTGCAGGTTATGGATATAAGGACAAAAGAGACTCTGATCGAGTGGGCAGAAGAATATAATGACCCGAAATATTTCCAGGAGGATCCGATAATCTTCCCGACACAGTTCGCACGTAAATATGAGGCTGGAGAGGCTTCAGTGGCTGACGTGGAGATAGCGGCATTGCTTTCGGCGCATCTGGCTTGGGGAAGAAGGGCAATGATCGTAAGAGACTGCGGGAGGATGTTCGACGAGATGGACTGGAAGCCATACGATTATGTTATGAACGGACAGTACAGGAACGAAAATGTCAGTCTGCACAGAACTATAAAATGGAGCGAATTCGCCACTATCTGCACACGACTTAAAGGAATATATGAAAAATCCGGCAGTATCGAAGGCCTTACAGACGCACAGATCAGAACCAATATATTCGGACAGAAGGAGGACAGGAGGGCTCCGAACAAGAAGATCAGTATGATGCGCAGGTGGCTTGTCAGAGATGATGGGAAGGTTGATCTCGGAGTGTGGAAGTGCTCAGATAAAAAGGAACTGATTCTCCCATTGGATGTTCACGTATATGACCAGGCCACAGCGTTGGGACTGACCGGACGCAGACAAAAGGACATCATTACCGCCCGCGAAATCACGGATGCATTCAGGGAAATATGGCCGGAAGACCCTTGCAAAGGGGATTTCGCCCTTTTCGGCTACGGTGTCACCCATAAATAGGAATTGAGGTGCAACGCAGTTATCGTGAAATTTATAAATTTGAATTATGCCTCGCTTATATATAATATCAGGCTGCAACGGAGCGGGAAAGACAACCGCTTCATACTCTCTTCTGCCGGAAATGCTTGACTGCAGAGAATTCGTAAACTCTGATGAGTTCGCTAAAGGGCTCTCCCCTTTCGATCCATCTAAGGCCTCAATCCAGGCGAGCAGATATATGCTCAGCAAGATAAGATACCTTCTTAAGAAACAGAAGGATTTTGCTGTTGAAACGACTCTGGCAACCAGGACATTGCTTAAGACAGCAAAGATGGCTCAGGATGCCGGATATACTGTAACCCTTCTATACTTCTGGCTCAATTCCCCTGAACTTGCCATAGAAAGAGTCAAGGCCAGAGTTGAGGCAGGCGGACACGACATTCCCGAAGAGACGATAAGAAGAAGATACAGTGTCGGTATATATTATTTCTTCCATTATTACGCTCCTATATGTGAACGGTGGATTCTGGCAGACAATTCGCAGATTCCGTTCCGAGTAATTGCAGAAGGCTCGAAAAAGGATCTGATCAACATCAAGGATGAAGCGACCTACACAAAGATCAGAGCCATTGCAGAAGAAAGGCATAGGATCGTGGAAGAGACAGGAGACATTTTATCATTATAACGAAAATGAACACACTACAATATTATACAGATCTGTTCAAAGTGACCCGCACGCAGTTGGAGGAACTTACTGCGACTGCACTTGCGCAAGGAGGCGATTACTGCGACCTATACTTCGAGCATACTTCATTTTTCAATCTGCTTCTGAAGGACGGAGTCGTGTCATCCGGAGGGTTCCACACCGATTACGGAGTTGGTATCAGAGTACTTAAAGGAGAGAAGACCGGCTATGCTTACTCTGAAAACACAGAGATGCGCGATATGCTTAGCGCAGCAAAAGCAGCCTCGGCTATAGCAGCGGGACAGGCATCATCCGGCAGAACATACAAATCTGTAAAGGACAAGGTACAGGATCTGTATCCTATGCAGGAAAATTGGAGAGACAAGCACGCAGATGCATTCCTTCCATTCCTGAAAGATCTGGAAAAAGCCATCTTCGCCAAGGACAGCAGAATAGTAAAGGTAATAATAAGGCTTTCTGATTCCGTGACTGATGTACTTATGTACAACTCTTTATCAGAACTCACATACGAGACCAGGCCAATGGGCAGTGTTACCGCCACAGTCGTTTTCCAGCAGGGAGACAAGACCGAAAATAAAAGCGTATCAAGGAGTTTCAGAACCGGAGCAGAGATGATCGGGCCGGCTCTTCTTGATGAGATTGCAGGAGAGGCCGTGAAAGGTATCGATGAAAGATTCGAAGCGATCAGACCGAAAGGAGGACAGATGAATGTAGTGATGGGAGCAGGTGCATCAGGAATCCTTCTGCACGAGGCTATGGGACACGCATTCGAGGCAGACTTCAACCGCAAAGGACAGTCCATATTCTCAGACAGATTAGGACAGCAGATCTGTCCGAAAGGGGTGGATGTGGTAGATGACGGTACAGTCGCATACAACAGAGGCTCAGGTAACTATGATGATGAGGGTGTACCAGGTGAAAAGACATATATGGTAAAGGACGGAGTGTTATGTTCATACCTTCACGACAGGATCAGTGCTGCCTGGTACGGAGTAGAGCCGACAGGCAACGGCAGGCGTGAGAATTTCCGGTACAATCCCATCCCGAGAATGAGAGCCACATATATGGAAAGCGGGGATGCAGACCCCGGGAGCATAATTGCATCTGTCAAAAACGGTATATATGTAAATGAATTCTCAAACGGTCAGGTAAAGATCGGAGAAGGAGACTTTACATTTTTCGTCAAAAGCGGTTTCCTGATCGAAAAGGGACGGCTCACTGCTCCTGTAAAGGACATCAACATCATTGGTAACGGTCCTCAGGCCCTGGCCGACATATTGGCCGTAGGCAATGATCTTAGGATAGACAACGGAACCTGGACTTGTGGAAAAGAGCAAAGCGTACCCGTATCCTGCGGTATGCCGACAGTATTGATCAGCAGTCTTACGGTAGGAGGAGAATGATATGATTACAACAGAAGAAATACAACTTGCAAAACACTGCATCAGCCACGCAACGGCATCAGGAGCGACTGCAGCAAGAGTATCCCTCAACAAAAGCGTCACAGATGCCTGCACAATTATGAACGGAGAACTGGACAAGGTCAGTCACTCGGCAGACAGATCGATATACATATATCTTTTCGTTGACGGGCGTTATGGAACATTCTCCACAAACAGGCTCGAAGAAAAGGAACTTGAAGAATTCATCTCCAAAGCAGTAGAGATGGTCAGAATGTTGGGAGAAGACCGATGCAGAAGACTGCCGGATCAGGACAGAACGGAAAAGAATGCATCATCCGGACGCGAACTCGGGCTGTTCGATGATGCATATTACAGCATTGAGGCCGAAGAGAGATATAGAAATGCATTGAGACTCAGCATCTATGAAAAAATAGTACAGAACAAGGAGTTTAGTCTGATCTCTGAAGAATGCGAATATTCCTGCACTGCTGATGATATGTTTCTCGCTGATTCCAATGGTCTTGAGTGCAGACACTCCGAGACTGCTTTCGGCACATTTTCAGAGATGACAATCAAAGACAACGAAGGTAACAAATACAGCGGTTACTGGTGGCAGACATCACCCGTAGCAAATGAGATTGACTTTGAAGAATGCGGGAGAAAGGCATTGGAAAGGGCTGTATCCCAGATAGGTCCAAAGAAAAGAAGAAGCGGCCGATACCGTATGGTAGTGGACACCACAGTCGCTTCACGTCTTGTCACACCGTTGCTGACTGCTTTGAACGCATCATCGATCCAGCAGAAGATGTCATTTCTCGACAACAGTCTCGGAATGCAAGTCTTTCCTGAAGGATTGACCCTTATGGATCTGGCCAGAACGCCGGGCAAAAACGGATCCAGACTCTTTGATACAGAAGGTGTGGCTACCAAGGACACGGCGATTATTGAAAACGGAGTTGTAAAGCAATATTTTGTCAACACCTATCTATCGGAAAAGATGGGAATACCACCTACTGTCGAAGATATCTCAAGGCCTTGCATAAGACCTTATCTGAAGGAAATAGCCTTGCAGGACAAAGAAAAAGAAGTATCTTTGGAAGATATTTTGAAGGCGTCCAGAAACGGGATATTTGTGACAGGCTTCAATGGAGGAAACTGCAATCCTGTGACTGGAGATTTCTCATTCGGCATAGAGGGTTTTGCCATAAATGAAGGTAAGATCGGACATCCTGTGAGAGAAATGCTCATTACCGGAAACATTATGGAGTTGTGGAATCATCTGACAGCAGCAGGAAGCGATGCCAGAGCCAGTTCCAGATGGCAGATTCCAAGTCTTGCTTTTGAAGAGGTAACCTTCTCAGCATAAGTTAGTATAAGTTTAACATAGTTATAAAGTAGAAAATATGAAAATCGGACAGAACGCGGTAGTGGAATTCTGCTACGAACTTGAGGTTGACGGCCAGATCGTTGACCGTACGACTAAGGAAAGGCCACTTGACTATATACACGGAACGGGAAGCCTTCTCCCTAAACTTGAGGCTCACATCGAAGGTATGGAGCCCGGTGCACAGTTTGATATAACTCTCTCACCGGCAGACGGATATGGAGAGATCGATCCAAGCAGGATAATCGACCTTCCAAAGGCTGCATTCGAGGTGAACGGAGAAGTCCGCGAAGATCTTCTTGTGCCAGGCAACACCATTCCTATGATGAACAGTATGGGTGGAGTTATTCCGGGAGTAGTGCTGGAAGTAAGCGAAGACAGCGTAAAAATGGATCTCAACCACCAGATGGCCGGAAAGACACTCCACTTCACCGGAGAGGTGCTGACAGTGCGCGAGGCCACTGAAAAGGAACTGACTGAAGGACTTCACGGCGAGTTCGTACATAGTTGCGGCTGTGGAGGATGTCACGGAGGTGACGGAGAATGCGGCGGATGCGAAGGCGGTCACTGCGGTGAAGAACACGGAAGCGACTGCGGATGCGGTTGCCATTAATAAAATGAAAACCGCTATAGTCATACTGAACTGGAACACGGAAGGTTTCCTCAAGGATTTCCTTCCGGGTTTACTTCATTCCGTATCCAAGGTAAAGGATGCCGAGGTAATAGTGGCAGACAATGCCTCCACAGACGGTTCCCTTCAGGTTATGAAGCAAATGTTTCCGGATGTCAGGACTATAGAACTAGACCGCAATTACGGATTCACCGGAGGCTACAACAAGGCTTTCGAACTTATCGATTCCGATCTTTTCGTCCTTATAAACTCTGATATAGAAGTGACCCCGGACTGGCTGGAGCCATTGGTCAGATGGATGGAAGATCATCCGGAATGCGGTGCCTGTGCCCCTAAACTGCACAGTTGGCAGGAAAGAGACAGGTTTGAATATGCAGGGGCTGCCGGAGGATACATCGACAGATTCGGATACCCTTTCTGCAGAGGTCGTATAATGGGGAAAACCGAGACGGATAACGGGCAATATGATTCACCGTCAGACGTATTATGGGCCACGGGAGCCTGTCTGATGGTACGTAGCAGTCTATATCGCAGACTCGGCGGCCTGGACGAGAGATTCTTTGCGCATATGGAGGAAATAGATTTGTGCTGGAGGATGCAATTGGAAGGATATAAGGTGACTGTAGTGCCAGACTCGATCGTATATCACGTAGGCGGAGGCACATTGCCGGCGACATCTCCTTTCAAGTTATACCTTAACTACAGGAACAATCTCCTTATGCTTGAGAACAATCTCGCGAAGACTTTTGCTCTCGGATATAAAGATATTCCGGTAGGTAAGGCTGCATCAAAGGCCTGCCGGAAGGCTTCGGGAAGGATATTCACAAGAAAGTGTCTGGACGCAATGTCGGCTGCAGTATATCTTCTGACATTTCGTATTGATTGCTTCAAGTCTGTGTTAAAGGCACACAGAGATGCTGCCAGTATGCGCAGGACAGTTGACGAAGATGCTGTTGCGACATATCTGAAGGAAGGGAAAAGAGAAGTCAAGGGTGTTTACAGAAGATGGATCATTCCTCGTGCCATTATTAAAGGCAGCAATATATTCAAAAGTATTGATGAAAAGGATTTTTACAAATTTTAGAATATGAAGATCGTAATTGCCGGGGCAGGTGAAGTAGGTTCTCACCTTGCAAAGATGTTAAGCAATGAAGCCAACGACATCACCGTAATCGACGAAAGACAGGAACGTCTTGATGCGCTTGCTGCCACCACAGATATTGTGACGGTAGAGGGAAATCCGTCTGCCATACACACGTTACAGGAGGCAGGAGTAGCAAACGCGGATCTTTTCATAGCGGTCAATCCTTCCGACTCCCAGGATGTAAACATCGTAAGTGCTATGCTCGCCAAGAAACTTGGCAGCAAAAAATCTACGGCACGTATCAACAATGAGGAGTATCTTTCGTACGAAAACAAATATCTGTTCACGGAAATGGGCATCGACCTTCTATTCTATCCGGAGAAGATTGCTGCGGGTGAAATCACCGAACTGTTGAAAAGGACAGCCTCGACAGATTCGATGGATTTTGCGCGAGGTAAACTTCAGGTGGGAGTATTCAAACTAGAGGAAGACTCCCCTCTCATCGGTATGAATATGGCTGAATTCAGCAACGTTGCCGCTGCAGACGGGCTTAAGTTCAGAGTCGTCGCCATTGCCAGAGGCAATGATACGATCATTCCGAAATTCGACACCAAGTTCAAGTATCACGACCTGGTCTTCATCATATCCAAACGCGAAGGTATGGATATGCTTATGAAGTATATCGGCAAGAGGAATATCGAGGTGAACAGCGTGATGATACTCGGTGGAAGCCCTATCGGTGAAATGGTGGCAAAACAGATGGCCCGCGAACTGGATTCCGTGAAACTCATAGAGATGAACAAGGCGAAATGCCTTGAACTTTCGGAGAAACTTCCCGGCAATGTGATAGTTGTGAACGGAGACGGGCGCAACTCAGATATGCTTCTGGAAGAATCCATAAAGGAATACGATGCATTTGTGGCTGTGACAAACAACTCTGAGACCAACATTCTGGCCTGCGTTGCCGCCAAGAGCCTCGGAATTGCAAGAGTGATTGCGGAAGTTGAGAATCTGGAATATATACGCCTCGCTGAAAGTATGGGAGTGGATGCCGTCATCAATAAGAAACTGATTACAGCCGGACGCATATTCAAGTTCACGCTCAGTAACAAGGTGAGATTCATCAAATATATGAGCGGTACTAACGCTGAAGTGCTTGAGTATATCGTAGCACCTGACACAGATATCACGAAGAAGCCTCTGAAAGAAATGAATTTTCCTCTCAATGCAATAGTAGGCGGCGTTATCAGAGGAAATGAATCTTATATCGCCGTAGGAGACACCCAGATACAGGCATACGACCGTGTTGCAGTGTTCGCTCTGCCAGAGGCGGTAAAAGAGGTGGACAAATTCTTCAAATAATCAGGAAACGTCAAATGGCCAGTTATTTACAGATAGAGAATATTTCGAAGAGTTACGGGCCTAAGGTGCTGTTCGAGAATATCGGGTTCAACATTAATGAGGGCGACAAGATCGCTCTCATCGCTCCTAATGGTACAGGTAAGACTTCACTGATGAGGATATTGGCCGGAAAAGACAAATCCGATTCAGGAGGAAAGATTCTGTTCCTGAAGGACATCAAGATCGCTTTTCTCGAACAGGAATATGATTTCGATCCTGACAAGACCATCTTTGACCAGATAATGTCATCCAGCACAGAATTCACCAAAGGCCTTGATCAGGAGCATCTGTGGGAATATGAACGCAGGGTGGTGAAATTCCTGACCAACTTCAACCTCCCCGATCCGGACCAGAAGATGAAGGAACTTTCCGGAGGTGAAGTCAAGCGTGTTGCCATTACACAGATGCTTGCCACAGAGGCAGAGTTTTTCATAATGGACGAGCCTACCAACCATCTTGACATCGATGCCATAGAATTTCTCGAAGGCTATCTGGGCAGATCACGATGCACTCTCCTGATGGTTACCCACGACCGTTATTTCCTCGACAGAGTCTGCAATATAGTGATGGAGATGGATCACGGTGCAGTCTATACATACAAGGGGAATTATCAGAATTATCTGGAGAAACGCGAAGAGAGAATAGCCAACTATAATGCCGAGACTGACAAGGTACGGAATATACTCCGCCGTGAGTTGGAATGGATCCGCAGTACCCCTTGCGCACGTACCGGTAAAGCCAGATACAGGATAAATGCCTTCTATGACCTCAAGGACAGGGCATCACAGGTCTATACGCAGAAGCAGGTAAGTATGGAGGCTATGAAGGGAGCCACCAGACTAGGTACCAAGATCATCAACTGCAGGGATCTGAGTTTCTATTATGGCGACAAATGCTATCTGGACGGGTTTACATACAATTTCCAGAGATACGAAAAGGTAGGAATTGTCGGCCGCAACGGAGCCGGCAAATCTACTTTCCTGAACCTTATCACCGGTAATTATACTCCGGAGATGGTACAGGAGATGACTGTAGTTCCTCCACAGTCATCTTCAGGCATTATGACGGGCGTCATAGAGCGAGGAGAGTCTCTGAAGATCGGCTACTATCACCAAAGCGGAATGTCTTTCAACCCGAACGACACAGTCCTTGACATCGTGAACGACACCTGGCTCCTCAACCGCTTCCTTTTCCCTCACGAGATGCTCAACAACAAGATAGAGAAACTCAGCGGAGGAGAAAAGCGCAGGCTGTATCTCCTGACGATCCTGATGCAGCAGCCCAACCTGCTTATCCTGGACGAGCCCACAAACGACCTGGATATAGTCACACTCAACATTTTGGAAGACTACCTCAAGGAATTCAGCGGATCTCTGATCATCGTCTCACACGACCGTCATTTCCTGGACAAACTGGTGGATCATCTGTTCATCTTCTGCGGAGACGGCCTGGTAAAGGACTTTGTCGGAAGTTATAGCGAATATCGCGAATTCATCAAGGAATACGAAGCGGAGCAGCGTTCCATTGCACGTGCCGAGGAAAAGGCTGCCAAAGAGAAGGCAGCCAGATCTGCAGCCGCTGATATTCCGCTCAAAAAGAAGAAACTAAGTTATAAGGAACAGAAGGAATTGGAACAGTTGGAGAAGGATCTGGAAGCATTGAGCGCTGAAAAGAATGATCTCGAGACACAACTTAGCAGCGGGACATTACCTTTCGACCAACTTCAGGCCGCATCCGAGCGCATAGGTCAGATAATGGCACTTACAGACGAAAAAGAGTTCCGTTGGCTGGAACTCTCTGAAAATCTGTAATTATCTGTGTAGAGGGATTGCGTATCCTCTGGTCTGCTGAAGCACTCTGTCAGGATAATTCGAGATGATGGCTTCAACCTTCAGATCAAGTATCCTTTTGATATCATCTGGCTTGTCAACTGTCCAAGGAACAATCCTGATGCCTTTCTCACGACATTTTGCCACAAGAGCCTCATCTGTAATGCTGTGATGCGGGCTCAGCCACTGCGGAGTGAACTTCAGTTTTGCCATAAAGGTATCGAATTCGCCTGCCTTTGCATCCACAAGATATGACAGGATGAATTCTGGGTATTTCTCGTGCATATAATTAAGAGCCCTTACATCGAAACTCTGCACCACAAGCCTGTCGCCAAGATGTTTCGAATGAAGAAGTTTACAGCACTCGCTCACAAATCTGTCGTATGTAGGCCAGTTCTGTCCTTCGCCGGCGGCATCCTTGGACTTGATCTCAATGTTATATCGCACAGGAGACATTCCATTCTCCTCAGTATAATTTTCCACGAAATCTATCAGATCGCTTGCAAGAGGCTTGACTGTCTTTATACAAGCCTTATCCGGCCACACCTCGCTCGGACGGCTTCCCACATCATATCTTGCGACCTCGCTGTAAGGCATCGTATAGATATATTCTTTAGGATCATCCTGCAGGATATGAGTTCCATCTGGGCGGATTGCATAACGATGATGGAAATATGGGTCGTGGGACACGACTATCTGTCCGTCCTGGCTTATCTGAAGATCAAGTTCTAGAGTATTGACACCCATATCAAGAGCGTGCTTCATAGCCTCTATGGTATTCTCCGGCATAAGGCCTGCACCTCCTCTATGAGCCTGTACATCAACATAATCCGTCATATCCACATCATAAACCCAACTCTGGCCGAAACGTCCTGTCACAGCCACCGTCACAGTCTTTGCATACTGGCTTGGAGTAGCAGCGAAGTAATGCTCGCCTACCCTGGTGGTCTTCCAGGAAGAAGGTTCCTTGCCGAGAGGCTCGTACTTAGCCTTCATTTCCGCTATATGCAATGGAGAGAACTCCTCTACTTTGTCCATCTTTCCCATATATCTGCCGTCTTCATACCACTCAACCTTCCAAGCCGGATCCCAATCCCATACATTGGCAATGACACTGTTCGGATGTCTGAGGGTCTGTCCCGGTTTGAAAATCTCTACCTGGAAATTCCGATCCTGTCCGATAGCCTTATAATACCAGGTCAACTTATCTGACTCCTTAGTATATACCTTGTATCCTCTTGGGCTACCATCCGCGCAATGGTACGCATCCCACCAGGTACCGCAGATTGCAGGGATATTGTGTTCAATCACATTGCTTCCATACGAATATGGCTTGCTGAGGTGATTATGTCCCGAAAGGAAAAGAGTCTCGTGTCCCTCAATAAGATTGAGCATATCAGAAGTGCCAAGGATTTTCTTTCCGACATCACGTCCTGCAAGAGGAGAATGCTGGGCTACATATACATCAGCATCTGCCGGCACATATTTCATCACTCCCCTGACGAATGCAAGGACGTGATCAGCATATCCCTCATCATAACCTTTCTCAGCAGAGTAAATGATATTATCAACGGAGAAGAACACATCATCACCAATGAAGAAAGCATAGTTTTCAGGGCACATCCTCTTACGATATTCCGCTGAACTCTGAAGATCTCCTCCCTGTCCACGGACGTGGTCGTGGTTTCCGATCACAGGATAGAAAGGAATATCCGTACGGACTATCTCACGTTTCCAGTCGTCAAGACGCTCAGGAACATCCCAACTGATGTCGCCAAGCGCAATTCCCACTGCTGACAGCCCGAGAGACCTTGTAGTCTTCGAAAGATCATCAAGAGGTTCACCTGCAAATATGCTGAAGTGTTCCTCGGTATATGGCTGAGGATCACCGACTGCGACAATATTGTAGTCCCCCTTGGTATCTGTCTTTACTAGATCAAAGGTAAATTTCTTCACACCTTCTGCTCTCTTGAAAAAAGCCGGAACGCCACCAGACCACTCACCAGCATAACCGGCTGGAGTCACGATATAGACGAACTCTGCATCATCCTTGATATCAAAGGAGAATTTACCGTTCTTATTAGTCTGGGTGAAACTTGTACCGTCAGTAACTATCACTCCCGAAAGTTTCTCTTCACCGGAAATAACCTGCCCGGACACTTTTCTTGCTTGAGCAACGCAGCAGAATACTGCAAACGTGCAAATTGCCAAAAATAACTTCTTCATATCAATATTCTCCTGCTGTCTTCATTTCAGAAACATACTTTATCGGATGGTCAAGTCTGTCAGGATCAAGAACGAAGACCTGATACTGCTTTCCGTCCTCATAGACTCTCACTACAATATGTCCCCAAGGCTTGAAGTGTGCCCAAAGTTCCTCGCTAAGTTTCTCGCGAGCCTTGTCAACGGTGATATAGAACTCACCCTGGTCAGGCCATACAAGAAGATCTGTCATTCTTGTCATAGTCGAAGGCACCGGATGATTGTTGCTTCGTGCATCGATAATCACGACTTCAGGTGAGAGAGTGTTCATAAAGAAGCCGTTGCAGGTGTCATAATATCCGTGATGATTGGCCTTTATCACATCCACATTGCCACAGACTTTGGCCACAGGAGTCTCCATATCCCTTTCATCCGACTTGTATATGCTCCAGTTTCCGCCGCTGAGGTCTCCGCCATTGTAATACCTGAAGTCACCGTATGTGATCACGAGTGCAGTCGAGTTCACATTCTCGTCGAATAGTTTAGGATCGCCCTTGTACTGTTTTGCCTTCTCTGTGCCGATACCGGTCCAGACCTCACCGTTGGCTGCAAGATTGCGGATCTCAAAATTCTTCTTGTATTTCTTAGGATTGTTCAGCATCTTTATCTGGTTCAGAGCACCGACATCGAACTTCTCCACCTTCATTCCCTGAGCCTGCTTGTATTCCACGAACTTATGATACTCTGGCATAAATCCCTTGTTGGCATTGTTCACATTCTTCTTGGAAGGGAAATCATAATCCGGATATGCTCTGTCAATCAAAGTACCGAACTCAACAAACTCACCGACAAGTGTGATTCCCGAAAGGCCGTAGCCGTTCTTGCCCGGAAGCATCTGACGGACACATCCCATATGATCGTCGTGGAAGTGAGTGATAAGGGCATAATCCACCTTCGTCTTGCTCGGAAGATCCTCCATCACCTTCTTCATATACACTGCCTGCCACTCTCCTGCCCTCTTTGTCGTGTCAGGATGCTGCGGATCCTTGAGTTTGCCGTTGTCACCGGCATCGATCATAAGGGTAGTACCATCCGGCATAACAATGAAGGTTGCATCACCTCTTCCTGTAGCGATGGTATGGATATCCATATATCCTTCCTGCCATTTAGGGAGGTATTCCTGGGCAGAGGAAATCTGAATGAACGCGGCGGTGGCCGCCAAAATCAAGAGTAATCTTTTCATCTGACAATTATTAATGTTATCATACAAATATAACGAATCGCACGGAAAAAGATAAAAAAAAGTCAAAAAACATAAAAAAGAGAAATTTCTTTTGAACGTTGATAACATTTTTCTCTTTTTTATGTACTATTTTAAGGATAATTCGTACCTTGGTGGGGTATAACAGGGGGATGAACATCATTTTTTCAGGGGCATTATGCCTGATTATTAATGTTCATTATCAAGAATTATGATTACAGATTCAGAGAGAACCCCGAAAGGACGGGTAGTGGAGATTGACGGAGTCCAGTATCAGGTCATCAGAAGCAAACTTTACAGGTATGCGGATCTGACAATGGACAAGGGCTTCAAGATTGTGCTAGGACGCATAGGAAGCGAAAATGTATTGATGCATTTGTTGAACAGGTTGCTAGGTATGCGGATCAGAAGATTGGAATATCGCAACACGGAGCACCCAGGCTTAACAGAAGAGGAAAGATCATCAAGATTTGACGTTTATTGCGAAGACGAAGAGGGCAACTGCTTTCAGGTTGAAATGCAGAATTGGAGTCAGAAGTTTTTTAACAAAAGGGCTGTGTATTATTCTTCACTAGTCCTACACGACCAGGTAGCAAAGGCACACAGAAAGTTAAAACGAGGTGAGAATTCTGCAGCAGCAAAGAAATGGGATTATGATTTCCAACCTTTGTATGTTGTAAGTTTTCTGAATTTCAAAAACTGGAATTCTATTAATGCAAAGATGCAGCAGAATCCATACATATCCACTTACAGATATGTAAACATTGAAACTAAGGAAGAACTTGGAGACGGAACAAATATTGTATTCATTGACCTGCACAGTTTCACTAAGGAACTTGAAGAATGCAGTTCATTGGAGGATATCTGGATGTACAGCATCAAGAATATGTTCTCTTTAGAGAATTGTCCTGATGCTGTAAAAGGAACGGAAATCGAGGATCTGTTCATCCAGTCCGAACTCGCCAAGATGACAATTGAACAGCGTATTAAATATGAGGAGGGTATTATGACAGAAAATGACATCCTTAACATTATTGACGAGCACGTTGAAGAAGGCATCGCAAAAGGGCTTGCAGAAAGGACAGCCCAGATTTCTGCCGAGATGATGGAGAAAGGGCTCAGAGAAGGAAGAGCCAAAGGAAGGGCTATAGGTATAGCGGAAGGGAGAGCAGAAGGAAGAGCAGAAGGTAGAGCGGAAGGTAGAGCGGAAGGAGAAAGAGAGATGGCTAGGAACATTGCGTCTAAACTTCTGGCCGAAGGGTTCTCGAAAGAAAAGGTCTCTGAACTGACCGGACTGGAGATTAATGCTCTTTAATGGCTAGCGCATTGAACAAGAAAAGAAGGAGGGTGACCAATGGTCATCCTCCTTCTGTAATGTATTGTATGAACCTGATTACTCTGCGAAAGTAATTTCACAAGGTCCCCAGATACGATTGGTTCCGCCTGAAGCGAGAGGTTTGGTCGCACGGTATTCCATATCATCTGCCACCTTAGCCCTTATGTAAAGGGTATTGCTACCAGGAAGTGCCGGTGCACTATATGTAAGATCGACCTTATAAGCCATATTGGCAATATTAGCACCTAACTTATTCAATGCGTAAGTGTAAGTCACTTCTCTTGGCTCTGAACCATCCTTGTAAGTTTCAGTAGAGGTCTTGCTATCTACTGCTGTCCAGTTCTGGCCATCCACAGAGACCTCGACAAGGAAATAATTCGCTCCTGTATTTGAAGACGATTGGGTGTATTTGATGTTGTATTTACCTGCAGGCATATCCACCACAGGTACTTCAAACAACCAATATGCATCCTTGGCCAAACCGGTTGCAAGAACTCGTACGTGATCTTTGGTAACTCCTTCATCTGAACTTGCCTCATACTTATAAGTAACCTTCAAAGCAGAGCCATCCGGATTATGTGCAGAAAGTTTGGATTTACCATCCTCTGACAGGATCCATCCCTCAGCAAGATTCCAGTTGGTAGGGTTTTCCACCTTACTTGCATCAAACGTAGGATCGTATGGGAATGGGAAAACTGTATGAAGAGTTCCGCCAACAGGGGCATCGCTCTTGGCCAGTTTCACATTATCAAGGAACCAACGGTAGTATCCTGATGCATCAACAACACCGGTGAAAGCCGTAGGTCTGATGGATATTCTCGTATCATTGTCAACGCCAGAGATAACGATTGTCTCTGTCTGCCATTCCCAATCTCCAGCAGTATGCTTGATCGGAGCGGACTTCTGCTGTCCACCGATCGTACCGTTTCCTTCGATAACGACCTCAAGTTCAACCGGATCCGGGCCATCAGCACCAATATTGATTCCCCAGTCGAAAGAGAGAGCAACAGTTGACTCACCATAGAAGTTGGTCTTAGGCAAGCGGATACCATTAGTATTCTTACCCTTACTGAACTTCAGATAGTTACCCTTCATCACATAGATAGCCTTCGATTCTGGGAAGAGAGCCTCGTAACCGAGTTCTGTCAACTTCTGCTCAAATCCTTCAAGACCGTATGAAGAACTTACAGTATATTGAGCGTTATCAAGCATACTGTCACCCTGAGTACGTCCCTGAGCGATATCTGCATCGACAAACGGAGCAACCCAAGCAAAGTCATCCTGGAAGAATACGCCTACCTCAAAAGCAGCCTGCTCTATAGTATATACAGACTCAAGGTTCTTCTGGGCATTGAATACACGGATATGTGCTGTTCTTGTCTCAGGCACTGTATTAGCCTCATACTTGATAACGTACGGAGTGAAGTCAACTGTAGCCTTGGTTGCAGGGACAGCCTCGACTGTTGCCCAGGCAACATCTGATTCAACCTCGAACTCGACATTAGATTGGACAGTAATGTTCAAAGTACCCTCATCAGATGAAACCTTTGTGCCATTTCCACCGACAATACTTACAAACGGCTCGACCTTCTGGCCTGGAGACATCTGCTTGACAGGGATGGTCTCTACAGTAAGACCTGACTCTATTGTGATCTCTGTAGTACGTGGTTCGCTTTCTGTATGCTCCTTAGCACCGACCTTGACAGTGGTTGGAGTGGAAGCAGCGATTGTAAGTGAAGACACCTCCTTATCATCAGCATCAATGAAGAATGCCCAATCTGCTCCTAATGTGAGAGTTGCCTCCTGATCTGACTCAAAGTCAAATGTAATAGGCTCAGTCTGTGCAGCCTCGAAGATGATATTGTTCTCCATTGAGATTGAAACTTCAGCCTCGGTCGGTTCAGCAACTGATACAGAACCTGTATGCTCAATGATCTTGATATTATCGAGATACCAGCGGTTCTGATGTCTTGCCTTGTTCTGCTTGTCCGGATCGGCATAAGTAGGACGGATAGTCAGGACTGTCTCTGCTGTTGCTTCAGTAAGTACTATAGAAACGTGCTGCCATTCAATCTCACTATTTTCCGCCTCTTGAGGCTGTGCAGACTCAAGATTATGTGAGACAGGAGTACCTGTACTTTCAAACTTACCATTATTAGATTCTACTGTAAGCGTCATCACGTCAGGATTCTTTGATTCTGTTATCTGCCAGCACCAATCAAAGTCGATTACAATATTCACTTGATCCGGAATCGCAGACAATGCTGGGAGTCTGAGAGCACCATTGTAACTTGTCTGACCGAACTTGAGATAATCCTTCTGAATGTACATTGATCCTTCCTTGCTGACACCACCGTTAGGAGCCTGCTCTGGGCCAAGTTTGAATTCCTTGTCACCGACTGTACCCCAAAGATACTGATAGCCGATTTCATTGAATTTATCAAAGAACTCCTGGCTTGAAGTCATCTTCCAGACGTTAGGTGCAGTGGTTGATGGGTTATTGTCTCCGACTGCATCACCGGCAGCATCTGCGGCAGACATCGGAGCAATCCAAGAGAAATCATCAGAGAAATAGATAGTCTCAAGTGACTTGATACCCTTGAAAGATACCGGCACGACATAAACCACACCTGTAGCACTGCCGACTGTATATCCTTTGGCCTCAACGAGCCAACCGTCATAGTCTTTCAGTTTCAATGACTCGTGGGTATTGAGGAACTCAACTTTGATGGAATCCGGCTCGACAGGACGTGCCTCACCCTCCGCATAATAAAGTTCAAGTTTCTTGGATACAAGTTTTCCTGTAACGGAAATAAGTTCTATCTGGGATGCCTCGTATGCCTGAAGTTCACTTGTAATGTCTTTTGCAGAAGAATAATCGACTGCAGAATTAGAACTCACTTTAAACCTATCGGTATCCTTCAAAGATGGAAGGCCGTTGAATGTAGAAACGTACGAATATACATTTCCCTTGTCACCTATAGTCACCTCCTGCTCTGCTTCCACATAAGAATATGCAGTCTCATCCTTTACGATGAATCCTTCCGATGCCAGAGCCACAACCTGAACATCCTTTACGCCGACGAAAGTCTCGAGAGGCTGAGCAAAAGCATCAGCAAGTGTACCCTCAACAAGGTCACGGTATTTATCACCGGCCTGGAGCACATCAACATAGGCGCGGGCATACATATCGCGTCCCTCGAAAGTCAGGACCTCTTTACGCGGTCTGTCTGCAAGACCTTCTCTGATATTAGGTTGAACGATTACAGTAACAACATTCTCACCTGCAGATCCGGTTGACGGCTCTACGGTAATCCAGTCAGCGCACTCTACGGTCCAAGGAGCATCGGCATACACAGTCAGTGCGACAGCCAATGTATCCTCGATACCGAATTCCAATGACGGTTTATCCGTCATAATAGCCGTTGCCACAAGTTTCTCCTCTTCCATACAAGATGAGAAGACTGCAAGCGAGGCCAATACTAGTATTAATTGTCTGATTATTTTCATAACTCAATAGATTAAAAGTCAAGACCGTCATCCCATCCTGGATTCTGAGTCAAATTAGGATTCAATGAACGCTCATCGATAGGAATAGGATAGAAATAATCCCTGCCTTCATTGAATGTATGTTCGCTCTTCTGCTGAGGATCTACATATCCTGAAGTACCCTCGCTGAGGAATATATCAGAACCGATTCTAAGTACAGCGCAAGCGGCAAGCATAGGGTTTGTCTTATCCACTGTCGGCTGAGCCTCAGATGCGCCATAAAGCCATACATCGATAGTTCCGTTCTTATCGAGGTCATACTGTCCGGCACCAGGGAAATATATACCGTACATATCCTGCTCGACACATTTGCCTTCTTTCCATCTGAGAAGACCCTCCCATCTGAAATCGCCTTCCTGAGCAAGTTCGATACATCTTTCTCTTCTTACTTCAAGGATATGGACAACATTCGGATCCTGGAGGAGTATCGGATTTGTATAGCCAGTCTTTGGATCTGTAAGATATGGGTCTTTGGTAAGTGAAGCCACATTCATACGAGTCATACCGACACGGTCGCGGAGTAGATTGATGGTCTTGTCAGCCACAGTCTGATCGAACTGACCGAGTTCGGCCTTAGCCTCTGCATAATTCAGCAGAACCTCTGCAAAACGATATACCGGAGTGTCGTTTGAAGAACGGTCTGCACGGTCGGAGTCTCCATCATTCGCATCAGCAGCCATAGTCCATTTTGCAATGTGGTAACCGGTACAAGTGCAGGAGAGATCTGGTGCAATGACAGCATCACCATTGATACGCATATATCCTGGAGCCCTCAAAGTCTGCGCAAGACGCGGGTCTCTGTTCTGGAATTCGTCATAATACTCCATAGTCTCATAATTCGGGATATCTGTGAACCTCGAACCATCAGCCATAAGATATGTGTTGACAAACTTCCTTGTTGCGGAAAGACGTCCCTGTGCAGGAAGGATAGACATCGCAGTCGAGTTGTTGTATATACCTGCAGGGTGATTGTAATATACTGCAAGAATGAACTCATCCTTGCTGGCATCTTCCTGAGCGAAAAGCATACGATAGTCCTTATCCGGATTACCGGTAGAATAAAGTTTGTAAGGACCATCATTCATAATCTCTTCTGCAGCCGAAGCAGCCTCTGTGAGATAGAATCTGTAATCGTTCACAGTCTCTACGCCTGCAGTTGCCGGATCGATAGTGAGAGAATGATATTTTCTGAATGTTCCTTCAAACAAGCAGAACTGGGACTTGAGTGCAAGTGCAGCCCATCTGTTTACACGGAAAGTGGAAACACCTGCAGGAAGATTATCAATAGCGAAATTTACATCCTCAAGCATCTTCTGAAGAATGAACTCTCTGGAATCTCTAGGAGCATAAAGTTTCTCGGATTCAGAACTGAGTTCCTCATCAAGCCAAGGAACATCTCCGAAAAGTTTAACCTTCTCATAGTAGAAGAACGCCCTGAAGAAGCGTGCAAGAGCCTCATACTCAGCCCTCACCTGCTCATCCTCACAAGAATCCATTCTGGCAAGAAGAGTATTGATACGCCTGAGATCTGTCCAAGACCAGCCACCACCTGAAGCAGGAACGGTTCTGTAAGATCCTCCGTGAAGAAGGTTGGAAAGCGACAATCTGATATAATGATCACTCTGATGATTATAAGGATGCTTATCCAACAGATTATTGTACAGCGGATTTGTAAAAAGTTCGAAGTCTTCTGCCGTCCTGAAATAGATATCCTCAGTCATATCTGACAGCGGCTGCCTCTCGAAAAAGTCGCAAGCAGTGAATGAAGCGATTGCAGCAAAAGCAATTATCAAATATTTTTTCATATTTTTCATCATTAACATATTTCAAACAGACATTAGAATGTGAGGTCAACTCCAAACATAAATGTCTTCTGCCAAGGGTAGAAAGCATTGTTGTAACGTGTTGGCTCACCGGAAGAATCAGTTCTGTCGAACGCTGCTTCCGGATCGATATGCTTGCTATATTTCTTGAAAGGAGACCAATAAGCAAGGTTCTCACCTGAGAAATAAATGCGGATCTTCTCTATACCGATCTTCTTGGTATTAGGAACTGTGTATCCGATTGAGAGATTCTTAAGTCTCAGATAGCGCAGATTCTGAAGATAGCGGCTATTGACATTTGCAAGAGGTGCTCCATCAGTGAAGGCTGCATACGCACGAGGGCGTGGGAAATATGCATCAGGATTCTCCTCGCTCCACACATTGCTGAGGAAATTCTGAGGAAGGAATGAGCAATATGGGCGGGAATAAGGACCCCAGAACGCCATAGACTCAGCATTCGGATACCAATAGTGGTTACCTGTTCCCTGGAAGAAGATTGAGAAGTCAAAGCCCATAAAGTCGAATCCAGCAGTCAAACCATACTGAAGAGATGCGATAGAATTACCGAGAATCTTGCGGTCACCTGGATCGTCAACGCTGTTGGCACCCACAGAAATCTTACCGTCACCATTGATATCTACATATCTTGGGTCACCGGCAAGCCAGCCACCATACAATCTCTTATTAATGTAGTTGAGGTTGACTTGTTCTGCATAAGCCTTAGCCTCTGCATCTGACTGGAAAAGTCCGTCAATCTCAAATCCCCATATCTCACCGAGTTCCATTCCGACATAATAGTCCTTTGCAAAGGTCTTCTTCTCATTGTCATACTTGGTAATGACAGTTCTGAAGTCAGACAATGTCGCACCTAAATTATATCCGAAAGGCTTTCCGAAAAGGCTGATCTGATCTCTCCAGCCGATAGCAAGTTCATAACCTGTAGTACGAAGATCGGCGGCGTTCATATCAGGCTCTGAAGCGCCATATACGCCTGGAAGAGCCACACCGTCAGTGAGCATATCCTTGGTATCACGGATATATGCCTCCGCAGTAAATGTCAACCTATCATTGAAGAGGCCGGCATCAACACCGAGATTGTACTGCTGTGATGTCTCCCAGGTAAGGTCGCCGGCATTAGGAGCAGAAAGTGATGTGTAACTTGCAGTCGAACTGCCTTCTCCGAAACTGAATCCTGCGAAATCGTATGTCTGGATCTTACGGATGAACTTGTATGCCGTAACATTCTGGTTTCCGAGGCTACCGTATGAAAGACGGAGTTTGAGGTTGCTTACGACATCCTTAGCAGGAGCGAACCAGTTCTCTTCGGAGATACGCCAACCGGCAGATGCTGATGGGAAGAGTCCCCAACGACTTCCCTTCGCGAATTTCGATGTACCATCATAACGTCCGGACACCTCAAAGAGGTATTTTCCTTTATAGTCGTAGTTGACACGTGCAAAGAAACCGAGGAGTGCATATTCAGTCTGTCCTCCGCTAGCCAGGAACTCCTTGACTCCCTGATCGTTAAGACCTACGAGATCGAAGTCATTGAGTTCTTCGGTAAGAAGATAATAACCGGTTGTAGAAAGATCCTTTCTATAAGAATACTCGAGATTGCCACCGGCCATCACAGTCAGGTGATGAGCATCTTTGAAAGTATCTTCGTAAGTCGCGAAAAGGTTGGCTGCGTTATATGACCAACTGTCAACCTCCTCAGTAAGAGAATCCTCACCTGCTGTACCTTTACCAGTATAAACCGCTGTACTTCCAGGGTACTGAGAATATACCAATGCTGTACTTCTGTTGGTATTGCGGTTCTGGTGGAATCTGTAAGTGTAGTTTGCAGTGATGGTCAACTGCTTGATCGGAGTGATCTTGAGTTCAGTTGTATTGGCAAAGTCCATCTTCCTGTCAAGGTTGATGTTCTTGTCATTGCCATAGATGGCGTGACGTCCGTTTGCCACCTTATATCCGAGGAAGTCTGTACCATATACCCAAGTACCATCAGGGTTCTTCGGAGTAAAGCAAGCCAGACCGTGGTTTGCAGCGTATGCAATAGCATTCTGGACATTAGAAACTCCCGGATAGTCATATACTGAATTATAGAATGAAGTATTGTTACTCATTCTCATATACTTATTGATCTTGAAATCAATCTTCGAGCGGAGATTGTATTTCTCGAACAAGTCAGGACGAGCCTTGATGATACCAGTCTGCCTATTGTAAGCACCGGAAAGGTAATACTTCACCTTCTTGTTTCCACCACTGATAGAAACATTGTGCTGCTGAACAGGGTGCTGGTCGTTGAACATCTCGTGCCACCAGTCGGTATTAGCATAATAAACCCACTTGTCCTTACCGCCTCTGTTCTGGATAGTCACCCAAGGACGGTCAGGATGCTCTGTCTTGTCATTGATACGGAGAAGGAGTTGCTGCATATCATAATCATTGTACTTGATGTATTGTGATACGCCATCATCTGCTTTCCAGAACATATTGTGAATATATGCAGACCAATAACCGGTAGTCTCATAATCGGTAGATGTTGTAGGCTGTTCCCAACCGAAACGTCCGCTATAACGTACTACCGCATTACCATCATCATCATTACCCTTCTTGGTTGTGATGAGAATGACTCCGAATGCAGCACGGGCACCATAGACAGCCGCTGCAGAAGCATCCTTGATGACTGAGATAGACTCTACGTCGTTAGGATTCACGCGGTCCATCTCACCCTCGACACCATCGATCAGGACAAGAGGATTACCACCATTGATGGAACCGGTACCACGGATCTGCAATGTTCCTGTACTGCCAGGGTTTCCGCTTGAAGTAGAGATGGAGAGTCCCGGTACAGAACCCTGAAGCATAGAACTCAAGTTTGGAGCAACACGGTCCTGAAGTGCTTTTTCATCAACAACTCCCACAGCACCGGTCAGATTGACCTTCTTCTGTGTACCATAACCGACAACGACAGTCTCTTCGATCATCATATTGTCTTCGGCCAGATAAATTGTGACTTTATCCTGAGTTGAAGGTACTGTCACAAGTTTTGTTTCATAACCGAGAGATGACACATTGAGGACTACCTCGGAAGCCGGCACTGTGAGTGCGAAACTTCCATCCTCAGCCGTCATAACTCCGTTTGTCGTTCCGTCAACGATGACTGCCACTCCGATCAGAGGGAAGTCAGTCGCGTCCAGCACGACACCGGACAATTCTCTGGTCTGTGCAAATGCACTGAATCCTGCCAGAAGCAGAGCCAGAGAAGCAGCGAAAGATTTGAATAATCTCATAAAATCATTAGTTTAGTTAATATTTGGTTGTGTTTTATTTATATGCATTTATAGAGAACGCCTTCGGACGTTTCATACTCTCCGTAGCAGTGTTGCCGAATCTGTCCGTAACTTTGATTTCAAGAGTAGAGGCAGAAGAAGAAGCCTTGACTCTGAAGAAGTGAGAAGATACGGAATATGCATTGAAACTTGACGTAGGATTCGCATTTGCATTATATCTCTTAGCCTCGTATGATACAAGATGAAGAGGGTCCTTGGCCTTTACAAGTTCAGTAGTAAGAGCCTTACCATTTTCAGTAACCTCTATATTCCAGGATGGATCATAATCGAACACATTGATATACACATAGTTATCAGTACTTTTTGACACCCAGTGCGAAGCAGACTTCTCGAATGCAGCCGCCTTGTCTGATTTTGCATCAGGCGTAAAGTTGGCACTCGTGAGAGCGATCTGGTTCCTATCGTATGTACGGAACATATAATCGAATCCCTTTCCTGTAGGCTTGAATCTCCACTTTACGTCGTTACCGTTCATTTCATACACATAGTATCCTGAAGGAGAACCGTCCTTGCAAAGTCCCAGACCGGCAGTATAATATCCTGTCCACCACCAGGTTCCGCATATCGCTCCGCTGTTATGATGGAAGATTCCTCCGGATGCTGAATTGTCATTGTTCCACACAACGTGGGTATGGGCGCTGATTACGTGAGTCTTGTAGCCAGAGCATATCTGTTCCAATTCTGAAGCATAGCCCATAGCGGAACTGCCGTTCTCATTGTACATCTGTGCGTGCATAGTGATGACCAGCGTCTTGGACTTATCAACGTATGAAAGATCCTTTTTAAGCCAATTGATCTGGTCTGTAGTCAGACTCGAATTATAATCTCTGCCGCTTCCGTCATCCTTCGGCACATTTGTGCAGAGGATATTATCAAGAACCACATAATGCACATTACCTATATTAAAGGAATAATAAGTAGGAGCGACCTTTGATTTGAATGCTGTGACAGTATTGAAGTCACCGTCAGCCATCATATCGTGGTCGTGATTACCGATGGTGTGGAAAATCTGCAAGCCGCTCACCTTCGAATTCATAGTATTAATATATGAATAAAGGTCGTATGCATTACTATACCAGTACAGATCCCAAGTCATATCTCCCAAGGTCAGTGCATACTGTTTCTTTGACTTATTGGCTGCGATCTGCTGATTGAGATCGGTCGTAAAATCTGCGAACTGCACCAGGTCTCTGGTTCTGTCAGCAAGGTGCATATCGCCAAGCACATACATCACGTGGTCAGCATTATTGACCTTGGTCAGAGTCCAATCTGCTCTTTCTGTGGTCTTTGAGTTACCGTCCAGTGTCTTATGGAAGTTTGGAAGGATTCCTTCAGATGCAGCCTCGTATCCGGCAGGTACTGACATAAACACAAGTCTGTTGTATTCCTTGGATGCCAGATAGTATAAGCCGTTTTCATCTGTCGTACAAACTTCCACTCCATCTGAAACGACAACCCCAGGGACTCCGACACCATCGCACGAAATCAGACCATATACATTAAAGCCTTCCTTCTCGGATATCTCGACTCTTTTTTCAATCTCGAATGAAATTTCCCCTATTGCTTTGGTCTGGGAACCGCGTCTGATGCTGAAAACATATTTCCCGGTTTCGACCTGAGCGGATATCTTGAAACTGAAACTATCCGAAGAAACACCTACGATACTGCACAGAATCTCTTCTGCTGACTTCTTCAGAACGATGACATCACCCATTTTCGGCCCTTTTCCTGAATAGAATTTCACTGCAACAATATCACCTGCCGCTCCTGAAACCGATTCTGGAAGACTGATAAGGAACTCAAGAGGCTCCTCTGTAACGCCGCCTGAATCAGGTTCCTTTTCACACGAAACAAGCATCGGCAAAACGAAAGCCGACGCTAGACACATTAAAATAAAAGCAATTCTTTTCATTGACATTTTACTTATTTATAAGCAATTACGCCTGCTTTTCCGATTTAAGAGTCAGGGCGCACAAGAGTATTCCAAGTGCTGCACCGATAACCATTGTGAAGTTGGCCATATCCCAACTCTTGTCTGCAATTCCTCCGACGATGATCTTCGAGAGGAGAGAGTCACCGATAAGGTAACCTGAGAGCCCTACGAAACCCGCTGCAGTACCTGCCGCATTCTTAGGCACGAGATTGAGAGCCTGGATGCTGACAAGAGCCACAGGGCCGTAGATGCAGAATCCGATGAGGATGAGAGCGACATATACCCAAACTTTGGCAGCGATGCCTGTTGCGGCTGCAAGAGCAGGAACCTGCCAATAAATAAGACAGCCAACAAGTACGAGACCCATAAAGATGATATTAGGAGGTGCACATTTGCCCTTGAAGAATTTAGCGGAAATCCATCCGCAGACAATTGTGCCGACAGCACCGACATAGTTATGGATAGAAAAGGCCAGTTTGCTCTCTTCGCCTGTCATAATGCCGGTCTCCTGCAGATATGTAGGCGACCAGTCACCCACACCATACCTTACCATATATACGAAAGCATTTGCCAAGGCTATCATCCATATCCATTTGTTCTTGAGAACATAATCAAAGAGTTGTGTCTTGAAAGGTACTTTCTCGCCCACTTTTTCCTTGGTCTTCACGCCCGAATGGTCATTTCTCCAATCGGCTACAGAAGGAAGCCCGCAGGATTCAGGAGTATCACGCAGTGACCACCAGCAGAACAGTGCAAGAAGCAGAGCGAATGCCGAAGGTACAACAAAGTTGGCTCTCCACGATTGTTCTATGCCCATATCAGCAAAAATCCCTACACCGAAGATGGCAAGGATTCCGAGCGTACCTGCACCTATAGTGTGGGAAGTATTCCAGAGGGACATCTTGAAACTTCTCTCATTATTGGAGAACCAATATGCCATCATACGTCCGCAAGGAGGCCATCCCATACCGGAAAGAATACCCACAAAAAGCATCAGTACGAAAAGCATAGCCACATTCAGAGCCGCATTGGCAGCAGAAAAAGGAAGAAAACCGACCGACATCATCACAAGAGATGCGATCACAAGACCTACTGTCAGGAACTTTCTGGCATCGGAACGGTCCGAAAGGGTTCCCATTATGAATTTACTGAATGCGTATGCGATGGATACAGCCGACGCTGCGATTCCCACTCCCTGCTTATCCACAAGTCCCTCCGCAATCATATCAGGAGCGGCAAGTGAAAGGTTCTTTCTTACAAGATAATAAGCGGCATAGCCAAGAAAAGATCCCATAAACACTTTAAATCTCATTGACTTATAGACGCTGTCAATTTTCTCCTTCGGAAGAAGCGGTTTCGCCTGAGGCGGATCAAAGAATTTTGCCATATCTGGAGTTACGGTTAGTAGTTTATAACCTGCAAATTTAATCAAAAAAAACTTAATACAAGTAACCTGATTAACATTTTCACCCAATTAATAATACTCGCAGTTATATTTTGTCAAAATATCCATCTGGGTGAAATTATCCTTTTTTGCAAGCGGATTTCCGAACACAATATAATCAGCCATAGCATTGACAGCATCAACAGCCTGTCTATCTGTATGTTGCGCGATCAATGCCTGCACATAACCGGAGCGCAGATGCTCAAGATTCTTCTGCAAAGCATCAAAACCTATCACGCGACTGTCTTTAATTCCTCTTTCAGCGATAAACTCAGCAACCAGGTGAATCCTCGAATTGAACATCACTATGAATTTATTTCCAGCATCACTTCCGATACTCCGATCAAGGACTTCATAGATCTCCCCCTTGTCCTTTGGATTTATAAATACATTGACTATCTGAGTATCGGGGTAATGTCGAGACATATAGTCCATAAATCCGTTTCGTCTGTCAGCAGTCGGATCGGACAAGCCCTGCTTATCTCTGGCAATTCTCACCACATACACTTTCTCTGGAATCTCTCTTCCACCGCACAAAATATCTGCACACAAGAATCCGCTCTGATACATAGGCATTCCGAAATACGCAAGACTACCTGACTCTTCTATCTTCGAATCCAGAAATATATATGGTATGCCATTGTCAACCAAAGCATTGACAAAAGTTAATGATTCATCACGGAACATAGGTGCCAGGAGGACACCGGAAGGTTTGGACTCAATAACCGAACTACAAGCCTCACGGAAAGACTCCAGGCTATACTGATCATAATTGACAATCTGAACTTTCACGCCGTACCTTGCCACAAGCACCGCTGCATCCCGTATTCCTTTGTCAGTCAGCGACCAGAACTCTCCGGGAAGATGCTCCGGTATCAGGCATACAATAGTCCTCTCCTTCTGCGAAGCAAGAAGCGAAGCATACAGATTAGGCTTGAACCCAAGTTCCTCTATCACCTTAAGAACCTTCTCCTTGCTTTTCTGAGACACTTCTCCCCTATTATGCAGCACACGATCCACTGTTCCTTTGGAAACACCCGCAGCCCGGGCCACATCATTGATAGTCACTTTATTACCTTCCATAATGATAATGAATATTCAAATACGGTCTTACAAATATCAGAAAAATAATCCTTTATTCAAACCATTTTTCCGTGCTCGTTCACGGAATTTCGGAAAATATTTATATTTTTGCAAAGAATCAGATATGACAACCAATAAAGATACATAAATGAAAAAGGACACAACCAAAGAACTGATGACCAACTGGCGATGGTGGATGGTCGTTCTGCTTTTCGTAGCGACAACCGTAAACTATATGGACCGCCAGGTGCTTTCACTGACGTGGAAAGACTTCATCGCACCGGAATTCCACTGGACCGACAACGACTATGGAACAATCACCGCATTCTTCTCCATCATCTACGCGATCTGTATGCTCTTTGCTGGCAAATTCGTGGACTGGATGGGCACAAAGAAAGGCTATCTTTGGGCTATCGGAGTATGGTCATTCGGAGCCGTCATACACGCAGCCTGCGGATGGGCGACAATGCACATCGAAGGATATGAGTCCGTTGCAGCAATGGCAGCAGTCGAGACAGGCTCTGCAGCAGCCCTCGCAATCGCCTCAGTGAGCGTATGGCTCTTCCTTGCCGCCCGTGCGATTCTGGCTCTTGGTGAAGCGGGCAACTTCCCTGCAGCCATCAAGACCACTGCAGAATATTTCCCTAAGAAGGACCGTGCATTCGCGACATCAATCTTCAATGCAGGAGCATCTGTAGGAGCACTCGTAGCCCCTGCAACCATTCCTCTTCTCGCCCAGTTCTTCAAGGACAGAGGCATCGGCGGAGGCTGGGAAATGGCCTTCATCATTATCGGAGCCCTCGGATTCATCTGGATGGGATTCTGGATGTTTATGTATGACAAACCGCACAAGTCAAAGTACGTAAACGCCGCAGAACTCGCATATATCCAGCAGGATGAAGATGATGCGACACCGGCTGGAGAGGCTGAGGAAAAGAGCAGCATTCCGTTCTTGAAATGCTTCACATACCGTCAGACCTGGTCGTTCATCGCCGGAAAATTCTTCACCGACGGAGTATGGTGGTTCTACCTGTTCTGGGCACCGGCATACTTCTCCGACCAATTCGGCTACAAATCATCATCGGGAATGGGTATGGCACTGATCATTACTCTTTACGCCATCGTAACCGTCATCTCCATATTCGGAGGATACCTGCCTAAACTGTTTGTCGAAAAGAAGGGAATGCATCCTTACACAGGACGTATGCTCGCGATGCTCATCTTTGCATTCTTCCCTCTCTTCGCCCTTTTCGCCCAGCCTATGGGACAGTTCTCGGCGTGGTGGCCTGCAATCATAATAGGCCTCGCAGGAGCCGGACATCAGGCCTGGTCAGCCAACCTGTTCTCCACTGTAGGCGATATGTTCCCTAAGACAGCAATAGCAACCATAACAGGTATAGGCGGTATGGCCGGAGGTATCGGTTCATTCCTGATCAACAAAGGAGCAGGATGGCTCTTCACATATTCAGAAAACGCCGGAGCAGCCTTCACCTTCCTGGGATTCGAAGGCAAGGAGGCAGGCTATATGATCGTATTCTGTATCTGCGCTGTTGCATATCTCATAGCGTGGGCTGTAATGAAGGCTCTCGTGCCTAAGTACAAGAAAATAGAAGAATAACAGAGACATAATATGACACTTTGAAGGCCGGGAAAGATGATTCCGGCCTTTATTCTGCCATAATGTCAGTATTTTTCGAGTGGCAGATTATTTGTATCTTTGCCGCGCTGTAATGGAGAGCAAACCTCTCCGGACACAGACAAATGCTGATAAGTATATTGATAGTGACAATTGTCGCACTATTGTTTGGCAAGATAACGATAAAGGAGATAAGAGAATATGTCAGAAAACACAAAGATGGATCAGGAAGCACAGATTCAGGACGAAACAGTACAGGAGACACCGGCACAGGAGCCACAGGAAAAGGAGACTCAGGAAAAGGAGACTCAGGCACAGGAGAAGAAGGGCTTTCTGAAAAAAGGAAATAAAGACAAGGCCAGAATAGAAGAACTTGAAAAGAAGATAGCCGGACTTGAGGAAAAGACCGCAAAGGAAAAGGATGACTACATAAGACTTATGGCTGAGTTCGACAATTTCCGCAGGCGTACAGCCCAGGAGAAACTCGAACTCGTAAGTATGGCATCCACAGAAACCATAAAAGGTCTTCTTCCGATTCTCGACGACTGCGAAAGAGCGCTCAAAGTGCTGCTCGAGTCTGATGACAGTGATGCTGCCAAAGAAGGTACAGAGTTGATTTTCAGCAAACTGATGGGTTATCTCAAGACCAAGGGACTTGCTGTAATAGAGGCTATGAACCAGCCTTTCGACACAGATCTTCACGAGGCTGTAGCGCAATTCCCTGTCCAGGAAGAAGACAAGAAGGGAAAGGTGTTCGATGTCGTACAGACCGGATATACCCTCAACGGCAAGGTCATTCGCTTTGCTAAAGTAGTAGTAGGAATATAGTAGTCCGCTATCCTAAATAATATACAGTATGGCTAAAAGAGATTATTATGAGGTGCTGGGCGTTGCCAAAAGCGCCTCTGCTGACGAAATAAAGAAAGCATACAGGAAACTGGCTGTAAAATACCATCCTGACAAGAACCCGGGCGATAAGGAAGCGGAGGAAAAGTTCAAGGAGGCTGCGGAAGCATACTCCATATTGAGCGATCCTGACAAGAAGGCAAAATATGACCAGTTCGGTCACGCCGGAGTTGACGGGGCTGCCCCTGACTTCAGCGGTGGATTCGGCAACCTGAATGATATCCTCAACGACCTGTTCGGAGGCGCATTCGGTGGTGGTTTCGGTGGCTTCAGCGGCTTCGGAGGAGGTTTCGGAGGTGGGCGTGGAGGCCAGCAGCAGCGAGTCTATAGAGGACGGGACATACGCGTACGAGTAAAACTCACCCTCGAAGAGATCGCCAAAGGTGTCGAAAAGGAAATCAGCATCGAAAAAAGTGTACCTTGCAGCGAATGCGGAGGCAAAGGAGCGAAGAACAGTTCAGACATAAAGACCTGCTCTGCCTGCAAAGGCACAGGACAGGTGCAGAGAGTCGTGAATTCACTTTTCGGACAAACGGTGACCTACTCGACCTGTCAGCAATGCGGTGGAGAAGGTAAGACCATCACAAATCCTTGCCGCAATTGCGGAGGAACAGGCCTGGTACGTAAACGTGAGACAATCAAGGTCAAGATTCCGGCAGGAGTTGAAGCAGGAATGCAGTTGACAATCCAAGGAGAAGGACACGCGGCCAAAAACAACGGAATCAACGGAGATCTTCTTGTTGTTATTGAAGAACAGGAGCATCAGAATCTCAAGCGCGAGGGCAACAACCTATACTACACCAAAATCATATCCATCCCGGATGCAATCCTGGGTGCAGAAGTGGAAATCCCTTGCCTCGACGGTCCATACAAGATCAAAGTCGATGCAGGCACACAGTCGGGAACAGTAGTAAGACTTCGCAACAAGGGACTTCCTACAGTCAACGGCTACGGTGGAGTCGGAGATCTCTATGTGAAATTTGCAGTGTGGGTACCGAAGAAACTCGACAGAGACGAGAAGGCTATTATTGAATCTCTACGTAATAAAGATGCATTCAAGCCTAACCCAAGCAAGGAAGACAAGAGTTTCTTTGACAAGATCAAAGATCTTTTTGACTGATTTCTCAAAAAAAGTAAAAAAAAAAGTTTGCAGGTTTAAATTTTATTCCTACCTTTGCAATCCCAAAATCAAAGCAACCTCTTGCGAAGGGTGAAAAAGAGCGCAATGTTGCCACAAAATTTAATTTAATACAGAAATGGATCTTATTAAAGTAGTAGAGCAGGCATTCGCTAACGAGAAGAGAGCCAGCTACCCAAAATTCAAAGCCGGTGACACAATCACCGTGACATACAGAATCAAGGAGGGTGACAAGGAAAGACTTCAGAAGTTCAGAGGAACAGTTATCCAACTTCGTGGAGCATCAGCAAACACCAGAACATTCACAGTTCGCAAGGTTGCAAGCAGTGTAGGTGTTGAGAGAATCTTCCCAATGGAGTCACCATTCATCGAGTCAATCGAACTCAACAAGGTAGGTAAAGTTCGTAGAGCACGTATCTTCTACCTCCGCGAACTCTCAGGTAAGAAGGCTCGCATCAAGGAGAAGAAGGTCGCTATCAAGAACGACTAAGACATACACAACGGCTCCGTAGCTCAACTGAATAGAGCATCTGACTACGGATCAGAAGGTTACAGGTTTGAATCCTGTCGGAGTCACCACAACAAGCCTCTCAGAAATTGAGAGGCTTGTTATTTTGGGTAATGTTCCCAAAAATGGTCAGCATCTCAACAAACTGAAATACTGACCACTATTTTCATAGTTTAACATTTAAAAGTTCCTTGCTGCGTTCACCGCATCCTTGAAGTCCTTCACAGGACGGATGATGAAGGAGTAGGTGTAGTGCTTTCCGAGGAGCCTGTGGTGGACTTCCGGTCTGGCCTTGATGCTCCAGGTGTCGGTTCCTCCGACTCCGGTCTGGACGCTGTCGATGTTAAGGACGAACGATCCGTCCAGAATCTCCTCCTCACCTATGTGCCTTGCTGCATCCAAGGACTCCTGAGTCGTGTTCCATACGGACATATTGAGAGGCTTCGATCCGATCACCTGGATTCCCCGGCCCTTGCTGTCAGTCAGGGTGAACCATCTCACGTCAGTCCTGTTGCCGTTCTCCTGCGGATAGACGTAAGACGTCATCATCTCCTCTACAGGAGCCTTGTAAGTACCGAGGAACACTCCGGCATTCCTGTCGGCGTAGTTCTCCCACGGGCCTCTTCCGAAGTAGGTCACCTGGCCGTAACGTGAGTCAATCTGTCCCTGCAGACCTATTCTCAACGGCTCAGGCATATTCTCGTCAATACTGATCTCGCAGGCGACATCAAGGCTTCCGTCCAGGGTCATCCTATACCTTATATATATAATGGTATTGCCGGCGTATGTAATTTCCGAAGTGACGACTGCATCATTATCCTCTGACGAAGCGGAAACGCTGACCTTCTCCACGACCGGATTCTTCCAGACGCCAAGGAGTGCCTCTGTCTTCCATCCCCTGCGGTCGTTGTCGGTCGCCGCTCTCCAGAAGTTCGGTCTGAAGGCTGACGCTATCATCTGCTCACCGGATGCCTCATAACCGGAAAGAAGTCCGCTCGACTTGTCTATCCTGGCGACGGTCTTTCCTGATGTGAGCATATAACTGTCAGAGGTCTCCCTGATTTCAGGAGTTCTGCCTCTCACCTGTGAAGCCGTCTCGGAAGGCCTCTCGATGACGAACTGCTCGGATGCGCATACGAATCCTGCCTCCGCATACGGAAGGTCGGAATTCTCGTGTGCACTGACCTCAAGCATATATACCGCTCCAGGCCTACGCTTGAAATCCCTGACCGGGACAGTCACAACACTACTCTCCCCAGGGGCTATGACAGGGATCTCAAGCTGGCCCTTCTGCAACAGACCGGTCTCATCCTTCAGTGTCCAAGAATAGGAGTATCGTGATGAGTCGTCAAAGAAGTTCCTGTTTCCCACCTTTATCCTGAACCCTTCCTGAAGTTCGAATGTAAGCGGCTGATAGACGTATCTGCACACGTGAAGCGCAGGCTTCGGCGTCCTGTCCGGGAATACCACTCCGTTGATGAGGAAGTTTCCGTCGTTGTGATCCTCCGGACGCTCGTAGTCGCCTCCGTATCCCCAGTTATGTCTTCCCTGAGCGTCAGTCCTTGCTATTCCCTGGTCCATCCAGTCCCAGATGTGTCCGCCAAGAAGTGACTCGTGACTTCTGATGAGGTCCCAGTACTCGTCCATCGATCCCGTAGAGTTACCCATCGAATGTGCGTACTCGCACATCAGTATAGGCCTGTCGATACCCGGATTGACCGCCATTGCCGCAAGTTCATCGATCGTCGGGTACATCCTGCTGACTATGTCAACGAAGGCAGGGTCATTCGGATTCGCTCCAACGATCTGCAGGTCGCTTTCACCTCCGACAGCCACCTCCTCGCTGGTATATGCCACAGAGCGTATAGGCACGTATTCAGGATGCATCGGCTGTCCCTGTGCTCCTTCGTAGTGAACCGGTCTCGTAGGGTCGAAGTCCTTCACCCATCCGGCCATAGCCGCGTGTCCCGGACCTGTTCCTGACTCGTTGCCGAGCGACCATATGATCACTGAAGGATGGTTCCTGTCACGCATGACCATACGTGTCATTCTCTCCAGGAACGACTGCACCCATTCCGCATCGTTGGAGAGCATTCCTCCCACGTGATGCGTCTCGAGATTCGCTTCCTCCAGCACGTACATTCCGTACTCGTCGCACAGGTCATACAGATACGGGTCATTAGGATAATGGGCGGTCCTGACGGAGTTGAAGTTATTCTGCTTCATCAGCCTGATGTCAGCCTCCATGTCCTCACGGGTTACGGTCTTTCCCGTGAACTGATTGTGGTCATGTCTGTTCACTCCGTAGAGCTTCACAGGAACGCCGTTCACAAGAAGCCTCTGTCCGTCCACCCTGACATCGCGGAAGCCTACCCTTGTACTTCTGGCCTCTATGCATTCACCGTCCTTATGGAGCGAGAGGACCAGCGTATAGAGATTCGGAGTCTCTGCTGTCCACTTGAGAGGATTCTCGACGTTCTGCTCGATGATCGGGTAATAGACGTTGTCCCTCTGCGGATACTGCTCAGCCAGGATGTCATCCACAGCGACGCTCATCCTTTCCCCTACCGCCTTTCCCTGGGCGTCATACAGAACTGCACTGACCGTCATCCCCTCAGTTGACGCGCCCTTGCTGACAGCCATCGAAGGCCTTATCTGAAGACGTGCATCCCTGTAGTCGGAATCAAGTATAGTCCTTACTCCGAAATCCTGTATCGCGACGTCAGGACGATGCAGGAGCATCACCTCGCGATGGATGCCCGACATCCTCCAGTGGTCGGCATCCTCAAGATAACTGCCGTCCGTCCACTTGAACACACGAACAGCAAGCGTATTGTCACCTTCCCTGACGTATCCGGTTATATCGAATTCGCTAGGCAGGCAACTATCCTCGGAATAACCCACCTCAGTGCCGTTCACCCACACCTGATGTCCGGAATATACTCCTCCGAAATGAAGGATGACACGTCCTCCCTTCCATTCAGAAGGCACCTTGAAGGTATGGACATACGATCCTACCGGATTGTCCCTGTCTATGAACGGAGGATTGAATGGGAACGGATACTGGATGTTGGTGTAGATCGGATATCCGTAGCCCTGCATCTCCCAGCACGAAGGAACGGGTATCTCATCCCAGGCCGAGCAGTCATAGCCTGCACTGTGGAAGTCCTTCGGAGCAAGGGACTCATCCTCTGCAAAATGGAATTTCCACATTCCGTTCAGAAGGTGTATCCTGGAGGCCTCCCTGTCGTAAGCCAGGGCGCTCTGCTCGTCTGGATAAGAGTAGGAAGTCGCCCTTGCGGGGAGACGGTTGATCCCGTTCACGTGGTGGTCGTTCCACGGGCGGAATCCGTTCTGGCCGTAGGCACACAGCCCGGCTGTTATCATCATCATCGCTGAAATTATTACAAGTCTCTTCTTCATAAGCAAAAAACGGGTCAGTTAAGTTTGAGTCTGTCCTTCAGTGTGTCGTTACCGACAACATATATGCGTCTTCCCCTTACGAGGACGGCACGACCGAGGTCATTTACGAAGTTCTTATGATTATCGACATTGACAGCAATCACGCGTCCACCGTGAAGTACGGTGATCTCATCCATTATCGTATGGCCGACTATGATCCGGTCAGCGTCGTACAGGTCGAGGATCTCCTCCAGATGCTCCTCGCTTATCGGGTCGTACTTCTCCTTGTCCAGCACAAGACCGCGGTACCACACGGGGCCGGGATTGCTGAAGAGGATCCTGCCCAGCGGGTCAGCCTTCCGGGAAGCCTTGTCCTGAAAGAGGCCGGCACTCATGGCATCGTTGACCTGCGGAGCGGTCATCGCCAGTTCCAGCATACGGGGTCCCAGTCCGGCATGAACCAGAAGCAGGTCACCGATCCTCTCTATAGTGTTACGCGTCGAAAGCCATCTGCCAAGTTCGGTATCGCTGCCGTAGAGATGCGGGATGGTGACATCCACACTGTCCGCTATGGCCACGTACTTGTCCTCGACATACCTCAGGTCTCCGGCCAGCACCATCGTCTCGTGGTTGCCGAGCATGAAGGAGAGGCGTCCTCCTGCCGACTCGGCCTCGGACTCGAGCTTGTACAGAAGCCACAGTATCTGGGTCACGTCCTCTCCCCTGTCGAAGACATCACCAAGGACAACAAGATGGTTCCTGCCGAAGGACCATTCCAGATCGGAGTCTATCACCTTATGGCTCTTGAGAAGTTCAACCATCAGATCCATCCTTCCGTGCGGATCGGAGAGGATGAAGGTCTTGCGGGCCTTCCTGTGGTCCCATTCGGGACGATCCTTCTCCGCGAGCGGCACATCGAAGACGTATTTCCCGCTCTGATCCTCCACATGGACGGAGAATCCCTCAGGCAATCCGTCGAGGAAGGTGGTATCGCTGACGGAGCCTTCCCTGGTGACGCTCAGCACCCTCACGCTGCCGTCCTGATTGTAGAACACATAAGGGCCGTCTGCTGTCAGGACACGGTCTTCATCTATGGCAGATACAGCCCAGGCTGAAAAGCCTGAGCTGATTATTGCAACGGCGAGTGCTGTAGCGAAACGCCTGATATGTCCAGATGCTGACATGGTCATCTGTCAGTTATCGTAGCCCGGATTCTGAGCCACATTCGGATTGGCATCCCTCTCGGCCTTAGGAATTGGAAGGATTATCTTGTAGAAATCCCAGTTGTACTCCTTGTCAGATGCGAAATGCCTTGTGCTGGTAAGGCTGGCATCCTCCTCATCTATCCTCTTCACAGTACCGCCGTTCCTGATGACATCGAACATCCTGTGTCCTTCTGCGACAAGCTCCTTCCTTCTCTCCTGCATCACGTCATCGAGAGTCACTGTGGTGCCGACGACTGTCTTCGCCGGATTCGCACGGCTCACGATGGCATCGAGGTACTTGACGGCCTTGTCGTTGTCACCGGTCTTCACCGCCGCCTCGGCTGCGATGAGATAGGTCTCGGAGAGTCTTATCACCGGCACATTGGCATCCATTATGTCCTCTCCGGCCTGCGGCTGATACTTGAATACGTAAGCATACTTCTTCTTGTCGAAACTCAGAAGCTTCAGACGCACGTCATCCGGATCTTCCTTGAGAAGATGGTAGAATGACACCGTGATGCACATGTCGTCGTAGCCGTCCTTAGAGTTGAGTCGTCCCATAGTCTCCTTTCCCTGGCTCTCTACGGTATTGATCACCATCTCGAAGAGGATCTCGCCAGGCGCTGCCGCAGATGCGTCATCAGACCAGGCTGTAGGGTAATCCTTGTTGCTCCACAGGGCCCACCTGTTCTCCTCCGCTCCGGCGATCGCATCTTCCGCAGCCTTGAGAGCCTTGGCATCCTCGCCCATATAGAGATAAGCCCTTGCGAGAAGGCTCAAGGCAGCCCACTTGTTCATCCTTCCCTTAGCGAATTCAGGAGACATCAGCTCCTCAGCATACTCAAGGTCGCCAACGAACTGAGCGTAGCACTGCGCCACAGTGCTTCTGGCAGGCTTCGCGTCAATCTCCGAGAGCGTAGTCACGATCGGAACTCCGAGAGAGGCGCCGTTGTCCTTCAAGTACGGCACACCGAAGAATCTGGTAAGGTCGAAGAGCGCGAGAGACCTCACGGCAAGAGCCTCGCCCTTGAGGTTGTCACGCCACTGCTCATCATCCTCCGACACCTTGATGCCGTCCACCCTGCTGAGCACGAGGTTGGCATTCTGGATTATCTGGTAAAGGCCTGACCAGTGTGAGCTCGGACCGTTGTCCCTGGTAAAGCTGAAACGATAGTAACTACCTGTTCTCTTGCTTGAGCTGACGGCCTGCATATCATCTCCTGTCACGTCACCGTAGTACATCATCCTTCCCGAATACAGGTCGGAGGTGCGCATCATATTGTAGATGCCGTTCATTGTGAACTCGACTTCCTGCAAGGTCTTTACCGCCTCATCTGTGTTGACCGCTGTGGACGGATCGAGTTCAAGCCAGTCATTTCCACAGGAAACAGTTCCGAGAAGTGCGAGTGCAAGGAATATATTTCTTATTGCTTTCATATCGGTTCTCATTGATTGTTAGAAGGTAAGGTTCACACCGAAGGTGATGGTCTTCAAAGGAGGAGTACCCCAGATGGCACCACCGTTTCTCACTGCCTCAGGATCATAATAGTCGTATTTCGCCCAGGTCAAGAGGTTGTTTGCAGAAGCGAAGAGCCTGAATGTCTCGATCTTCGCCTTTCTTGTCCACGTCTTTGGAAGTGTCACTCCGAAGGTGATGTTCTTCAGACGTATGTAGTCTGTGCTGTGGATCGAACGTGATGTGATGTATGAGCTCATCGCCACGTCGGCATCTTCGATGAACTGCTCGTACTGTGTCACGTCACCCGGCTTCTTCCAGCTGTCGAGGTAGTAGATAGGGATGTTGGCCTCGAGGTCCTCACCGCCGTGCTCGGTCTTCTGCCACCAGATGTCGTATGCGTAGCCGCCGAACTGATAGCCGATAAGGAAGCTCAGGTCGAACCACCTGTAGCGGAATGTGTTGTTGAGACCACCCACAACGTCAGGCTCGGCGTTCTTCTCCCAAGGGATACGGTTGGCATCCGATGGATCCTCGGTAATCTCCTTTATGTAGTTGCCGTCTTCGTCAAGGTCGTTCGTATAGAACTGAGGAACTCCTGTCTCAGGATTGATGCCTGCGAACTCCATCACATAGAACGTACGGTAAGGATAGCCGACCTTGCGGATCTGAGTACCGCTGATGATCTCCGTCTGCTGGCCGTCAAGGTTCACGATCCTGTTCCTGTTGTGGGAGATGTTGAAGGAGGTCGTCCAGGTGAAGTTCTGCCTCTGGATGTTCACGGAGTTGACTTCGAACTCTACACCGATATTCATCACCTCTCCGACATTCATGAGATAGCTTCCGAATCCGGTGGTCATCGATATAGGACGGTCCATCAGGAGGTTCCTGGTATTCCTGGTGTAGTATTCGAGAGTGAAGTTCACCCTGTTCGCAAAGCCGAAGTCGAGGCCCACATTGAGGTTATGGTTGGACTCCCACTTGAGGTCCTTGTTGGCGATCTGCGAGAGGCTGATGCCCGGCTCGCCGATGAAGCCTACATTGAGGCTGCTCAGACCCATATATCCGTAGTAGTCGGAAGGAAGCGTACCGTTCACACCGTATGACACCCTGAACTTGAGGTCGCTGAGCCAGTTCTTGGCCTCGGCCATAAATGGTTCCTCGATGATGCGGTATGCCGCTGAGACAGACCAGAAGTTACCCCATCTGTTGTCCTTGTGCAGACGCGAACTTCCGTCGGTACGGAACGAGCCGCCGAGGTAGTACCTGTTCTTGTAGTCATAGTTGAGACGCGAGATGTATGAGACCATCCTCGTGCGTGTGTCGGAGCCTCCGACCGATTCGACGGTCATACCGTTGCTCATCGCGTGCTTGTCAGGTGTGGCGAAGTTGCTGGCAGCAGCCGAGAGGTAGTCGCTGTACTGGTCGTCGATCTCGTAGCCGATCAGGGCATCGAAGTGATGGTCGTCGGCGATGTCGAACCTGTAGCTGAGCTGGTTGGCCCACACCATCTTCTTGTACTCCTGAGCCACTCTTGTGAGGCCGCCGTTGATGTCGTCACCATTGGATGTGCGAGGGTCAGACCATTCGCTGCCCTTGGTGTTGGTGTAGTCATAGCTGAACGTGCTCTTGAAGATGAGGTTCCTGATGAACTCATACTGACCGTACACGGTGTTGAAACTTCTGGTCACATTCTCACGCTGATAGTCGTAGGTTGCGGAAAGGAGCGGGTTACGGTCGCTGTTGCGGATGAAGTCCCTGTCCCAGCTTCCGTCCTCGTTGTAGACTGCATCCGAAGGCACCACGCAGTTCCTTGATGCATAGAATGGAGCCGTGTAGGATGTTCCTTCGCTGTACACGTCCTGGTTCACGACAGCAAAGAGCATGTTGGCACCGAGCCTGAAACGCTTCGTGGCCTGATAGTCGACATTCAGTCGTCCGCTGACGCGGTCGAGTCCTGAATTGATGGCAATACCGTCCTGACGCAGGTAAGCTACCGAAGAGTAATAGTTGAACTTGTCGGTTCCGCCAGATATAGAGGCCTCATAGTTCTGGTGACTTCCCTTCTTGAAGAGGATGTCGTCCCAGTCAACGTATCCGCACCACGGGATAGGGGCATAGTTTTCAATCTCCTCGTCAGCGTAAGCGATGGCATCGGCCTCAGACTCACCGTCACGGAGCTGGCCGTTCTTGAGTGCATTGTAGATATACTCGCGGCGCTGCTCGCCTGACATTACAGGACGGTATTCCATCGCGAAGTCGGACCATCCCCAGTCAGCCTTGAGCGAGACCTGAGGCTTTCCGGACTTTCCTCTCTTGGTGGTGATGAGGATGACGCCGTTTGCCGCACGCGAACCGTAGAGCGAAGCTGCTGCTGCATCCTTGATGATGGTCATACTCTCGATATCCGAACTGTTGATGGTTGACATAATGTCGAGTTCAGCATCGGAACTGAGCGAGTTGACCGAGCCGGAACGTACAGGCACGCCGTCGATCACGTACAGAGGCTGGTTGCTGGCGTTGAACGAGCCCATTCCACGGATATTGATGTCAGATGCGGCTCCCGGCTGTCCGGACGGAGCGCTGAACTGAACACCTGTGGCGTTGCCCTGGAGCATCTTGGTGAAGGAGGTGGCAGGGACATCCTTGATCTTCTCCGCCTTGACATTCGCAGCGGATCCTGCATATGCGGACTTCTTGAACGATCCGTATCCGGTCACGATGACCTCCTCCATCATATTCAGGTCAGGTATCAGTGTTATCTCGACCGGTGTACCCGGAACCATCTTCACTTCCCTCGTAGAGAAGCCGAGGAAGGAAACCACCATCACCGCTTCGTCAGAATCGTAGTCGATGGAGAAGTATCCGTCAGCGTCGGAAGCGCCGCCCTGACGTGTTCCCTTGATGAGGATGTTCGCTCCTGCCACCGGCAGTCCTGCGTCATCAACTACCGATCCGACGTAGGGCTTGCGTTCCTGAGGCGCAGCCTTCCTGCCGGATGTAACCTTCGGAGCCACGCTGATCGTGATCACATCGCCGCTTACGCTGTATGTCAGTCCGTTAGGATTGAGGCAAGCCTCCAGTGCCTCTTCCAGAGAAGCGTTCTGGAGATTGAGCGAGCCGATCTTGACCGCCTTGATGTCATCAGTGCTGTACATAAAAGTAAAGTCGGTCTGCTTGTGGATCTCCCACAGGACATCTGCCAATGTGGCGTCCTTCACCTTGACCGTCACCCTACTCTGCTCAAACGACTTGTCCGCAGCCTGCATCCCTGTCGAAGATACCAAGAAGAGAAGCAGGACAGCGACCTTCAGAAGACCGAACAGTCTCCCGGAACTGAAATGCGCCATCTTTCTGTGATTCATAAGTCTTTGGTGTTTTGTTAGTTATTAGTGAATAAGTAGTGGTTGTCCTTTCTGTTGACCGAGATTCGTCCGGTCTTGACAAGGAGATCGATGAACGGATCGATCCTGTCGTAGCGGTTCACAGAGCATCCGAAACGCAGATCCTTCACGCTGTCATCGGAATATTCGACCTCGAAGTCGTACCAGCGTGACAGCACGGTCATTATGTCCTCGAGACGCTCGTCCCTGAAGTATATCCTGCCTCGCGTCCACGAAGTGTGGAAATCCGTCTCCACCCGTTCCACCTTCAGGCCTTCAGCCTCAGAGAGGGATGCCATCTGTCCGGGAGAAAGGATGCAGTCCGTTCCTTCAGGACAGGACACCCTGACCGAGCCTTCCACAAGGACGGCCCTGGTCGCATCACCGGCATAGGCGGAAACGTCGAAGAGGGTTCCAAGCACTTCAATCTCCATCTCCGGAGTGCTTACGAGGAACGGTACGTCTGAAGAAATGACATCGAAGAGGGCCTCGCCTTCAAGGCTGACGCGGCGCTCTGAATCGGAGAATGACTCCGGATAAGTCAGGCGGCTCATAGAGTTAAGGCGGACACGGCTGCCGTCAGGAAGAACGACGGACTTCTCCTCGCCGCGCATCGTCACGACTTCGGCATAGAGCGTGTCCGGAACCGGCTTTGTCCCGTCGAAGAGGGCTATGCACAGTCCTGCCAGAAGAAGGACAGGCAGGATCACCGCTGCGGCCTTCGCAACGTGCCTGCGTCTCTCCGCCCTGCGGATACGCCGTTCCATAGCGGTCCACGCCTCATCTGCCGGGAACCGGCTGAGACGTGCCGTATGTTCGCCTGCACTCTCAGGCTTGTGAAGTCTTTCATAAAGTGGATTGTGGGATTCCTTCCACATAGAGAGTTCCCTCTGCTCTTCGTCAGAGAGTCCGCCAAGGAGTTCCTTGACGATCAGAAATGAAATTCTGAAATCCCGTCTCATCATCAGATTGGTCTTTGCGTTTAACAATAAAACAGCCGAAACAACAAGATGGGTGTATCAAAAAGTGATTTTTTGAGGATTACAGAGTGTTTTTCAGTATGAGGAGCAGCAGGAGGAAGTAGTACTCGTCCTTCAGGCTCTCACGGAGTTTCCTGTATGCGATCTTCTTGAGGGAGTGGACCGTCTCGACGGAGATGCCGAGATCGGCGGCGATCTCCTTGTTCTGCATCCCTTCCAGAGCGCGGAGTATGATCTCACGCATCTGCCTCGGCAGACGGTCGATCTCCTCCAGCATCATCCTGTAGGTCTCCTCCTCGATCACCCTTTCGTGAAAGATCTCATCGACCGTGAACCTGTTGAGCATATCCTCGTGGTCACGGACGGTCTTGCGGTGAGCGAGTTCATTGAGCGCCCTGTTATGGACAGCCGTGTAGAGGAAGGAGCGTATATTGAGCTGGTCTGTGAAGTCCGTCCTCCTCTCCCAAAGTTTGAAGAATACATCCTGAGTGATGTCGGCCGAGAGAGCCTTGTCATCGACATAACGGTCTGCGAAAACGCACAGGGAGGCATAATACCTGTTGAAGATATTATGGAACTGGTCGTATGTCATCGCTTTCGTCATCGCCTGCAAAGATAGCAATAATCATTCAATCCCGATATCCCGGATTCTGCTTCAGCGCAGGATTGAAGTCGATCGCCCTTGACGGGATCGGGAATACGGTCGTGTAGCCGGAT
>JAGAIM010000119.1 GCA_017626555.1 Bacteroidales bacterium | reverse complement strand
CGTTCGTCCAGAGTATCATTCATCGTGGACGCCAGGGTATGGGATGTCCTTCTTGACTTCACAAGGGGATTCTCGCGCTACGACCTCGAGGTCGCATTTACCCTCGAGAGCAGCTATTCCATGAGAATATACGAAATGCTGGCTGGCCAGACTGACCCGATAGCATATTCTATTGATTCGCTCAGGAAGGAATTCGGCCTGGAGGAGAAGTACCGTCTCAACAAGGACTTCATAAGGAGAGTCATAGAGTCCGCAAGGAACGAGCTCGACACGAAGTCTCCTGTGACATTCACCTACCGTCCGCTCAAGGACGGGAAGAAGATAACAAGAATCCTGTTCTTTCCCGTCAGACATCCGGAGAGGGTACCTAAGGACGCTTTCTTCAAGGAGAGCATACGCAGGTACGGGTCTGGAGCCCACCTCTCCTCCGAAGAGAACAGGATGCTTCTTGAAATCGGCTTTACACGGACAGGCATCAGGAACAACCTTGAACTGTTCCTCCAGTGCAAGGAACGGCTTGACTTCATCTACGAGCTGGCGCTCATCAGCGGCAAGGCCAGAGACAAGAGGAATCCTTGCGGATGGTGCATAAAGACTCTCAAGGGCAAACTTGATGACCTCAGAGATGAGTAGTTTATAAAACTAAGTTTTATAAGAAAAATTTTCCTTAAAATCATTTGCTTTTACATTAGTTTCTTTATACTTTTGCGGTCAGCAAGTAAAAAGTTTCTAATGAACGGTAAAAGCCATACATGCTATCGGGCCGCTTCACTGGCCATGATACTTCTATGTCTGATCTCCTCGATATGCAGTGCTCACGCACAGCGTACGATGAAAGGTCAGGGCATGCTGACGGCCGGAGCCACATCTGGCATCACGAGGATGCTTGACATGGGCGCGGAAGTCGGCTACGGGCAGTACCTGCTCAGAGGATACTGGTACACTGCAGCGAGTGTGGCGTCACACAAGATAAGGACCTCCGGAGCATATCTCATGAGGTACATCGACATCCTTGGCGGAGGCGGATACATGCATCGTCTCGTGTCCACCCGTTCAAGGAGCATCAGCCTGTATGCAGGCGGCGGAGCCTTCCTGGGTTATGAGATATATGACCCGGCTGGCGAACTCCCGTCCAGCATATCTACCGGTCTGGCTGCCGGATCATTTCTTTACGGTATCTCCGCACGTGCGGAGGTGGAGTTCTTCATCACGGGGCGTCTTGCCGTTTCGGCATCAGTCTGTGCCCCTGTCAACTTCTCATCGCCGGTCACGCTTTTCAGACCGGCTCTCCTGATGAGTCTGCGGTATAACATTTAGTGAAAACCAAATGTAATCTTCCGACAGGCGTTCTGCCTGTCACATTCACACACACATCATTCTTAACAAGCAGATTCGCCGGGAGGTGCATCTGCTTTCCAAAAGAAAGAGTTAGCAAACCAAATATTTCATGTTACACATCATCAACAGTCCCGTCGTGAGATGCGACTGTTTTACCTGAAGAATCAAAGTAAAAGATATGAAGGCAAGACTTATCATCACACTCATCCTAGCGGCCATGCCGCTGATGACCTTTGCCCAGAACTGGTCTGTCTCCACCAATCTTGTGGACTATGCCAGCCTCGGGACACTGAACATAGAGGCCAGTGCCGGCATCGCCAGGCGCATGACCGCCGTAGCATCCGTAAGGGTCAACCCGTGGACCTTCCACAAGGGAGACTATGACCGTCAGATGCAGAACCGCCACCAGACATATGCCGCAGGAATCCGCTACTGGCCGTGGCATATCTACTCGGGCTGGTGGATCTCCGGAATGGTCCAGTACCAGGAGTACAACAGAGGAGGCATCATCTCCCAAAGGACAGAAGAGGGAGATGCCTACGGGCTCAGTCTCGG
>JAGAIM010000118.1 GCA_017626555.1 Bacteroidales bacterium | reverse complement strand
CAACTGCCCTCCGATAAGAATCTTATGAGGCAGCATCGGGGTAAACTTCCGTTTCTTCTGTATGATTGTCAGTCTTGCCATATCATCTGCAAATTTAGACAATTAATTCCGTTATCCCGATGTCATGCAGATGTTCTAAAGGAGGGTAGGATTGTCCTAAACTTCATCAACCGAAAAGAAGGGCAGGAAACTTGATGTAATATATCCCATCAAATAGATGTACTCATTATTTTCATAGTTAGTTTTTGTATGTGTCTCGTACCGGTGTGAGCTGGAGCGGGACATTTGCTTATTGTTGAGAATGTTTATCTGACTTTCCTCCATATGATTTTTGAATTTCTGGCATCCTCTAGCGTAATCATTCTTTGATCGTCTGTGATGCGGATAGAGCCGTCTTTCCTAAAATGAGCTGACTTGATGATGCCAGTGCTGTCAGTATAGTCAATAAGCCGTTCATATTGATCGTATTGGATTCCATTGATAAAGATGGTGCTATCCGATAAGATATTGCGTAAAGTATCGGCATATGTCCTGTAGTCTTTCTCCCAATAGTTACTGCTTCTTATCAAGGCTTTAACTCCTTTTCGATTACCGGAAAGAGTTGCCTGATATGCCTTATGAAATCCCTGCCCTGGAGATAGATGATGCCGATTCACATAAGACACGTACAATTCACGTCCTAGATACATCGGCGTATTGATGAACCATACATACCCGGCAGCACCAAGGACAAGCAACACTGCCATTATGATTGCGAAGACTTTCGCAGTCAGGTTCAGATGAAGGGAAAGTAGCGGAGGACGTTTGATGAGCTTGTCCATCCTCTCATAATATTCCGGAGAGACTTCCGCTTTCAGGTCGATTTCTTTCAGAGCCTCCTTTATCTGTTCTTTTACAATAGTCTGAACCATTTCTGGTTTGCAGAGTACGGCTGGGACTTCTGCTGCTTTCGTCTTCTTCATCTCCTCGAATGACCGGGTCATCGATTCCGTGAATGTGATCACTTTAGAGAGGGATGAATTATGAGTTTGTTCGATTTTTGAAAGTCTTGTAGATATCTCGCCGACCGTTGTTGATAAGTCATCTATAGTCGAAAGATGCTCATAGATGCCTTCGAGGGTTTGAATCTCTGTGAGTGTGTTATTTTGTTTTGCCATGATTGTGTCATTTAAATTATTAGTCATTCTATAGTCTTAAACCTCTTTTCTTACGAGGAGCAGGGTCCTGCTCTTCTGACTTTTTTGGTTGTTCGGAGCCTAAGAGTCCGATGGCGAGGTCGGCTGCAAGCATCGAGAGGTCGGTGACCAGGGAGTGATCCTGTTCATATGAACGGGATTCATGAACAGAAGGTTCCTGGCTTTGTGCGGCGGTGTCTATGTTCTTGCCTCCGGTGAGGGTCTTATCGATCCGAGAGAAGCTGAGGCTGCGGTCCAGGGAGGAGCCTTTGAAGGTCGTGCCGTCACGGGTGAATGAGATGCCTTGGGGAATGGTTGTGCCGCTTCTGAATTTGATCTCAGCTTTGATGTCGTAGGATTTCAGGTTAGTTGAAAAGGATTTCCAGCTGGTGGATGCCTTAAGGGCGGATTTTACATCGTTTGCCATCTCGTATCTGGTTCGTTCATTCGGTCGGAGTTTCTCTGTCCTCGTCTGGGATTTTCCTTCGCCGAAGGTCAGACCGTATTTCTGCTTGAGTTCCTTGCAGACACGGACATTCCTCTTCAGCCAGTTGCTGTCGGAGATGCGTTTGCCGTTGTTGTCCACGCGGTTGAATATGAGGTGACAATGGGGATTGGGAGTGTTGTGGTGGCGGACAATGACATATTGAGTGTCCTTGATTCCCATCTTTTCCATATACTCCTTTGCCACCTGCACCATAAAATCATTGGTCAGGCGTGGCTTGTCCTCTGGTTTGAAGCTAATGGCTATGTGGCCAACGGGTTTGCTGATCCTTGGGTTCAGCTGGGATTGGATTTCAAAACATTTGGCAGCGATCTTCGGGTCGTCGGGGATGATGCCGTCGTGGGAGATTACTTCTGCCTGGTCTTTGCCGTAGGCGTATGCGGTGCAGCCTCCGAATGAGGCTCCGGTTACTATTTTTGCTATCATTGTTTGCTGGTTTTATGGATTAAACTATGTGCGAGGGATGCCCGATCGGGTCGGGCATGACGACAGAAAGGTCGGGCACCCGAGTGGTTCATTTTTGTCTTTTCATCTCTTTGTGGAGGTGAGTGATGAGGTTCAGGACTTGGGGAAGAAGGTCGGACAGGGCACCTTCGGTCAATTGGAGGCCTTGTGCGTGGGCAAGTCTCGTGAGTTGGTTCAGGTTGTTGCACAGACCCGACAGATCGCGGAAGACGGCGTTGTGT
>JAGAIM010000117.1 GCA_017626555.1 Bacteroidales bacterium | reverse complement strand
TCTGCAACCAAAGCCGAGCTGTGTCCTATAATTCCGGCGATGAACTTTAACACTAATAGAAGGATGTTTACTATGCTTCCTATCCAGGTTACTCTGTAGATTGATTTCTCTCTTGTATTAAATTGTGACCTATGCATAAATTCCGATTTATCTGATTACATACTATTGAACCTCTTGCCGCATTTGTTGCATTTGTAGTTCTTGTTCATCTTCGTTCCGACAACCATAAGGATTATGCTGAGGAAGAATACTGCGACTGCGATCCAGCTGAGCATAGTCCACTCCTTTGAAAAGTATATATGTACGACTGGAGCAATGAACAGCGGGATGGAGATCAATAATATCGTAGTGGCTGCTTTGGAACGATTGAACGATTCAGTATCCTCACTTCCACATTTAGGGCAGAACGGGGTGAACCTCAGTGATGGTCTGTTGATTATCGGATTGACCAAGGCAGACGCTTCCTGATAGTCCTGTTCCAACACATAGAATGCTATGCCAGGATTCGGACCATACGCACCGTTGCGCTGGTCGGCCGTCTCGTCGTGCATACGATACTTGATCGAATTGACGTCAAGGGCATTGGCGACATTGTTTGCCACAATGCTGCCGGTGCATCTGCAAAGTAGTTTTTCGTTCATAAGTAAATGGTTTAAGACTGAATGCGTGAAATCCAATTGATAATTGTTTCAAGCACTGCAGGTGATATGGTCTCTTCTATATCTCGATATTCCGTCACTGCTCCTGTCTTACAGTGCTGGAAAAGGTGATTGACTCCATCAACGCTTTCAATCTGGTTCTTTGAGTTTGATGGGAGAGTATTGTGAAGAGCAGACAGATTGCTTTCATACTCCACTTGGACATCTTTTGTTCCATTGAGAGCAAGAACAGGGCAGGTTACATTACCAAGCAAAGGACGCATATCCAATCTGAGGAGATGTATCATATATGGCATCTGAATCTGTGCTACTACAGCCCAATAATTCTGCATCAGCACTTCGGGAACATCATAGTCATCAGAATCAGGCATCCTGCCTCCGTGCGCCCTTACATCAAATGCCTTTTCAAGCATTTTACAGTATGAATCAATCTGCTCATTTGTCAATCCTGATTCTTGTAGTGCGACTTTGTTCTGCCATACGAGAGTTTCTGCACCTGATATAACCATTCCAGCAAGGGAGACTACGAAATCAACTTTCTGTTCAGCTGCAAGCATCAATGCTATTGTGCCGCCTTCGCTGTGTCCTATTACACCGACCTTATCAAAGCGTGTTCTGAGAAGTTCAACACCGGCAAGTGCATCGTTCTTGAAATCTTCAGTCGTGCAGTCGTTGATATTTCCTTTATATCCGCTGAAACCTCTATCGTCATATCTCAAGGTTGCGATTCCAGCTCTTGCAAGAGCATCAGCAATCACAGCGAATGGCTTATGCTCAAAGATTTCTTCATCACGGTTCTGCTGTCCGCTGCCTGTTACCATAATGAGAACTGGAGTAGTGCGGCTATATCCTTCAGGGATCACGAGAGTACCATTGAGGGCAACATCTCCATTTATGAATGCGACTTCCTCTGTAGCATATGGGAACGGGCCCTGAGGTGTCTGGGGACGCTTCGGTTTATCTTCGCCTGGCATAAGAGTCAAAGGCAACGACATGCCAGATTGCTTGAAGGTTCCTACGACCTGCTGCACCATATATATGCCCTCGTAGCTGGCTCCCAACGATGGTATCTTGATCGCAAGTCCTCCATAACTATTCCTTTCGATCTGAACAGGAATCCCTTTCGCTCCCTGATCCGGGGAATCCATGGTAGGATTATCACCATCCAGATGAAAGACAAGAGAGAGTTTTGTGCCTTGTACATCAAGTTTGCCGGACCAAGTGCCGGTCTGTGCGTTTGCCTGAAATACTGACAGCATTATAGCTGCAAATAAGGTCAAGATTCGTTTCATATCGTTATAGGTAAATTGCGATTTATCGGTGTAAATATAACAAATCTACAGCAAATTGTATCTATCTTCGAACTCGTTCTGTCGTATTGGGTTTCTAAACTTATGCTGTTCACTAGACCAACCCCAAAATCTCTTTTTGCC
>JAGAIM010000116.1 GCA_017626555.1 Bacteroidales bacterium | reverse complement strand
GACCATACACTACCATTATGCAAACCTGCATCGGTAGAGAGATAGATTTCATACTCCTTGATGAAGTCGGGAGTAAGTTCAAGCATAGAAATATCACTCCGCTTGTAGCACTTCTTGATGAATGTTGCCAAATGATTTCGTGACCTTACACGTACCTTATAGGAACTTGCAGCACGGTCTATGCCGATACGCTTCTTGAAGCTCTCGTTGTCCTTATCGAATGCACCGAGCAATGTTTCATACTCCGTACCGATACCTTGATAGGCATTGCGTACCATTTCGGCAGTTACGAATGCTTCTCTATCCGAAATGCGTTGATAGTGCTTGATGATTTGAGCCTTGATGTTATCCAAAGCCAAATTGATGTCTCTTGATTCCTTGCTCTTGCCCTTTGCCCGATTGCCTTTGGCATCCCACATTGTTTTTGCAATGGTCTGTTTGCAACTGAATTGAGCCACAGAACCGTTAATTGTCACTCGTCCCATAATCGGGACAAAACCGTTTTTCTCCTTGCTTCCGTTCACATAGAACAGCACCTTAAATGTACTTCGCATAATCCAATTCTTTTTGGTTACAAAATTAGTTATCAGCGAGTTGTACACCGTTATGCAGAATATGGCAGAGAGTAGAAATAGACTCCAACGACCTATAAACTCCCCTCGTTATCGGGTAATGATTTGAAAACCGTCCGCCCTCATTACCTTTCATTTCCTTGCACTTTTGCATCGGCGAGGCTTTCATCATAAGTCCTCATAAGTCATTGAACACCAGTGCTGCCATCATTATTTCCCCTCATTCGTTAGATTTTTCCAGAGATAATTGCTATATTTGTATTTTGTGCGTAACTATGTTCGCGCCGGAATACAAATGATTTGAAAATGAAAGCCTTCTGGAAAGTTTTAAAGCGTTTCGCCGCCCCGTATAAGAAATATCTCGCAGGATCAGTTGTTCTGAATCTGTTTTCGGCAGTATTCAACATCTTCTCATTCGCCCTGCTCATTCCGATACTCAACATACTGTTCAAGATGGACACCAAGGTCTATACATTCATACCTTGGGACGGAATGCCCAGCAAAGAGCAGTTGATGAACAACTTCTATTACACAGTAAGCCAGTTGATAGACAAATGGGGAGGCTCTACTGCGCTTCTCATCCTAGGCGTCATTTTCGGGATTATGACCCTTCTTAAGACCGGATGCTATTTTGCATCCTCTGCAGTTATGGTGCCTTTAAGGACAGGTATAGTCAAAGACATCAGGGTGATGGTCTATAACAAACTCCTTAGTCTTCCTATGGGCTTCTTCTCGAAGCAGAAGAAGGGCGACATCATAGCAAGGATGAGCGGAGACGTGACCGAAATAGAGGTGTCGATCATCAGTTCCCTCGATATGCTCATCAAGAACCCTATCCTGATAATCTGTTATTTCACTGCACTCATCTATCTCAGTTGGGAACTCACGCTGTTCACAGTCACGGTAGTTCCGGCTATGGCCTGGGGTATGAGTGCGATAGGCAAGAAACTCAAGAGGCAGTCACTTGAGGCTCAGGGCAAATGGAGCGACACTATGGCTCAACTCGACGAGACCCTCGGAGGCCTGAGGGTGATCAAGGCTTTCATCGCAGAGGACAAGATGAAAGAGCGCTTCAGCAACACCGCCGACCAATACAGGAGAGCATCTGCAAGAGTTGCCGTAAGACAAGCATCAGCCCATCCTGTAAGCGAACTTCTCGGATCGATTATGATAATGATTGTACTCTGGTTCGGAGGTACGCTCATTCTCAGCGACAAGGCTCCTATAGACGCTCCTACATTCATTTTCTATATGACGATCCTCTATAGCGTACTTGCACCTCTCAAGGAGTTTTCCAAGGCAAGTTACAATATCCCTAAGGGACTCGCTTCTATGGAAAGGGTCGATACCATTATGAATGCAGAGAATGACATCAAGGAACCGGCAGCACCAAGAACTCTTGACGGATTCAATGAATGCATACGGTTCGAAGGTGTAACATTCTGCTACGAAGAAGGTAAAGAAGTGTTGAAAGATATCGAACTGACCATTCCTAAAGGCAAGACCGTTGCGCTTGTCGGCCAGTCAGGATCCGGCAAATCCACACTTGTGGATCTCATTCCGCGCTATTATGATGCAAGCGAAGGAAAGATTACCCTCGATGGAAACGACATACGTGACTTCAGGGTAAAGGATCTGAGAGGTCTGATCGGAAATGTGAATCAGGAGGCTATTCTTTTCAATGACACCATATTCAACAACATAGCATTCGGTGTGGAGGGAGCGACTATGGAACAGGTGGTTGCAGCGGCAAAGGTAGCAAATGCCCACGACTTCATTATGGAGAAGGAAGATGGATATCAGACCAATATCGGAGACCGTGGAAGCAAACTTTCAGGCGGCCAGAGGCAAAGGATAAGCATTGCACGCGCCATTCTCAAGAACCCTCCGGTCCTCATTCTTGACGAGGCGACATCAGCCCTTGACACGGAATCGGAAAAGATAGTTCAGGAAGCCCTTGACAGGCTCACATCCACAAGAACCACCATCGCCATAGCACATCGTCTGTCCACCATCAGGAATGCAGACGAAATCTGCGTGATGCACGAAGGCAGGATAGTTGAAAGAGGCAGGCACGAAGAATTGATAGCAAAAGACGGCTACTACAAGAAACTCAATGATATGCAGGCTCTCTGATGAAACTTAAGCAAAGACATATATGGCTATGTATCTTATGCATCTATTTCGGTGCAGTGCTGACCGTATGTCTCATAAGGCCTGAGTCATTACCAGAAGTACAGCCGGATCTATGGGGAATTCCTATCGACAAGGTGGCTCATTTCCTTATGTTCTTCCCCTATCCGATCATTGCATACAGGACATTCAGACCAGCATTCAGTTCAAGATGGGCACACCTTCTTGTTCTTGCTGCCATATTTGCCGCCGGGACAGGAATTGCAATGGGAACAGAAAGACTGCAAGGGATGTCGGAATACCGAAGTTTTGAAATGGAGGATTTCTATGCGGACATATTGGGAATGGAATGTTCAGCAGTCATTACTGCATTGTGCATAATATTCAGAAAACAACTATGAAAAGACATACACCGAAATTCATATTTACGATATTCATCTCTTTCTCACTGTGTCTGACAGCAGCAGGCCAGAATGCAATGACGAAAGATTTCAAGCCCGTGGTGGATTCGCTCGATGTGCTCCTGAAGGAAAACCGGGATGTCAAAGGCCGGCTTCTGCTCAAGAATATAATGAAGAGAGGGAACAGACTCGACTTTTACTTCACGGAATCCCTTGGAGACTATCCTTGGCGTGAAGGCGAGTCTGAATGGTTCAGAGAGCAACTGAAATCCCTTTTCCCCGATCAGTACCGTAAATATACTCTAGGCAAAGTTTACAGCAAGAACATCTCCCTGGACAGACTCGAGACCTCGGAACTGGGATCGGACGGAAAGCCCACATCTATAAGAGAGACTGTTGAGAAGCCTTCGCGCGAGGCTCCTCTTGTGAGTCAACTCAACGGATTGGAATTCAGCAAAGGATTATCCGACAGAAACATAGCAGTATGGCACAGTCACGGAAGATACTTCGATTACAGCAGCGAACGCTGGATATGGCAGCGTCCTTGCCTTTTCCAGACAGTCGAGGATATGTTCACACAGAGTTTCGTACTTCCCTATCTGGTACCGATGCTTGAGAATGCAGGAGCATACGTACTGCTCCCCCGCGAAAGAGACATCCAGAGGTATGAAGTCATTTCAGACTTTGATGTGACCGACCAGGCATACGGGACAGCATCCTACAGGGAAACAGGCAGATGGACAGATGCCGGAGAAGGTTTTGCTGCCCTGAAGCCCACATACACCGGCATAGAGAATCCTTTTACGACTGGCTCGGCCCGTAAAGCAGACTGCGTTATGGAAGGGAGCAAGTCGGAGGCTTCTGTAATCTGGAGACCGGATATACCCGCAAGAGGAGAATACGCAGTGTATGTTTCTTATAAATCATTTCCGGAAAGCACTTCCAAGGCTCATTATTCAGTACATCATCTCGGAGGTAAAAGCGAATTCATAGTCAACCAGAAGATCGGAGGAGGCACCTGGATATATCTAGGAACATTTGAATTCGACGAAGGTTCCAAAGGATATGTCACTCTCACCAATACACCTCCGGAAGGATACGATCTCGAAAAAGGAAGCATCGTGACCGCAGATGCTGTGCGTTTCGGAGGAGGTATGGGCAATATCGCAAGAGGCAGAAAGGGATCAGAAGAAGAACCTGCAGTCTCCGGTATGCCACGATACGCCGAAGGTGCGCGATACTGGCTCCAGTGGGCAGGAGTTCCACCTGAAATATTCAGCCAGAACGAATTGAAAGACGATTACAGAGATGACTTTATGTCACGTGGAGACTGGGTGGAATGGATAAGCAGAGGATCGGATATGAATCCATCCCAGAAACCAGGGAAAGGCATTCCTGTCGATCTGTCTCTCGGGTTCCATTCGGATGCAGGCATCACTCCCAACGACTCCATAGTAGGAACACTCGCCATATATACACTCAGATCAGAAGGGTCGGAGAAACTTCCTGGAGGAGAGAGCCGTATGGGAAACCGGGAATTTGCAGACCTTGTCCAGAGCCAGATAGTCAATGACATAGCAGCATCCTTCAATCCTGAATGGAGCAGAAGATGCATCTGGGACAGATCTTACAGAGAATCACGCACTCCATCCTGTCCTGCAATGCTCCTGGAACTTCTGTCACATCAGAATTTTGCCGATATGAAATACGGTCTTGATCCCGCATTCCGTTTCACTGTCAGCCGCGCAGTATATAAGGGAATGCTCAAATATATGAGCAACAGATACGGCACAGCATACGCAGTACAGCCCCTTCCTGTGGAATATATGGGCGTATCATTCAAAGATTCCGACAAGGCCGTGATAAGTTGGAAAGAGACTTGCGACCCCCTGGAACCGACAGCAGAAGCGACCGGATACATACTATATACACGTATCGATGACGGAGGTTTCGACAATGGGCGCAAGATCGATGTCCGCAAAGGAGCAGACGGATTGATATATGCAGAAACCGGGATCGAAAAGGGAAAGATTTACAGTTTCCGAATTGCCGCATACAATGATGGAGGAATCAGTTTTCCTTCAGAGACAGTGAGCATAGGCATACCTTCAAAAAAGGATTCAAGCAAAAAAGTACTGATAGTCAATAACTTCGACAGAATAAGCGGCCCTGCATTCTACGATACTCCGGGATATGCTGGTTTCACAAACAATCTCGACAGCGGAGTACCACATATCAGAGATATAGCATTCGTCGGTGAAATGTATGATTTCAGGCGCAGTTCTGAATTCATCACCAACGTAAATCCGGGATTCGGAGCATCATTCGACAATTACGCAGGTAAGACAGTGGCAGGAAACACCTTCGATTATCCATACACACACGGTAAGGCAATTCTCAAAGCCGGTTATCCGTTCTTCTCCTGCAGCAATGAGACATTCTGCACAGATACCACATTCAGAAATGCAGCCTGGAGCACAGATCTCATCTGCGGAAAGCAAGTGACAGTCAAAGTCGGTGAAGAGACCCGGTTCACCGTGTTCACGGAGCAGATGCAGGATGCACTTGAAGCCTACACCGAAAGAGGAGGAAATGTATTTGTAAGTGGTGCCCACATCGGCACTGACATCTGGGATCAGATATATCCGGTAGTAACAGACAGTACCTTCAGAGCCGACTCCAGGAAATTTGCAAAGGAGGTCCTGGGATTCAAATGGATAAGGAATTACGCAAGCAGGGACGGAAGCGTCAGATTCGTCAGAAGCACACGTTTTTCAAGCCATAAAGGCAAAGCATTCGGATTCCATAATACGATGAATGAAGAATGCTACTGCGTAGAGACTCCAGACGGAATCGCACCAGTATCCTCTAAGTCCGGCAGCACGTTCCTACGTTATGCCGACACCGACATATCAGCAGGAATATGCCATACAGGAAACGGCTACAGAACAGTATGCCTTGGTTTTCCTCTTGAAACCATAAAGGAGGAAAAGAATATAGACCATATCATAAAGACAACCTTAGACTTTTTCAGCAAATGACCGCACGTGAAGCAGAGATCATCGAACTGATCCGTAAAGAAGTCAAACCGGCTCTCGGATGTACAGAACCGATTGCCGTAGCACTCGCCGTTGCAAAGGCAATGGAGATCATTGAAGACAAATGCGCACCTCAGAAGCAATGGAGGATGACGGAAAAATACGTACTCCGTATCGAGGTGAGCGGAAATATCCTCAAGAACGGAATGGGAGTAGGGATCCCAGGCACGGGTATGGTAGGGCTCCACATAGCAGCAGCACTTGGTGCAGTCTGCGGAAGATCGGAATACGGGCTTGAAGTACTGCACGACCTCGACGAGGCTTCCATCACAATGGCTAAACACATTGTGGAGAACAAAGGTGTATCTGTCGGACTTGCAGACACTGACCGCAAGTTGTATGTCAAAGCATATATCGACTATGCAGGTCATTGTGCATCCGCAGTCATTCAGGATGACCACGACAACATCTCCGAGACCGGCTTTGACGGAGAGACCCTTTCCGAATCGCAGAAAAAGGAAAGCGGCTCCTGCACTGACAGCAAGACAACTCTCGACTACAGGCTCACAGTCAAGGAAATACTTGATTTTGCAAGAAATGTCTCATTTGAGGATATCCGATTCATTCTGGAATCGCGGACCCTCAATCTAGCGCTTGCGAAAGAAGGCCTCAAAGGCAATTACGGGCTTAAAGTGGGATACGCAATCAATCTCGAAGACAACAGGGAGGTTTTCGGTGGAGACTTCCTCTGCTATGCGATGTCCCTCACCGCTGCAGCATCAGATGCCAGGATGGCCGGATGCACACTCGCCGCTATGAGCAACTCCGGAAGCGGAAACCAGGGTATTACCGTAACGATGCCAGTGATAGCATATTCGCTCAGATACGGGACAAACGACGAACAACTTGCCCGTGCACTGGTACTTAGCCATCTTATTGCCATCCACATAAAGGGATATCTCGGAAAACTTTCAGCCCTATGCGGATGCGTCATAGCGTCAACAGGTTCTGCGTGCGGACTTGTATATCTGCGTGGCGGAGACTATGATCAGATATGCGCGGCAATCAAGAATATGATCGGCAACATCACAGGTATGGTATGCGACGGAGCAAAAGTAGGCTGCGCTATGAAGGTCGCTTCTGGAGTTTCCAGCGCACTGCAGTCGGCTGTCCTTGCGCGAGAAGGCATCTGCATATCGGAGCACGACGGAATCATCGAGAAAGATATAGAAAAGACCATCCGTAATCTCGGAAGAATCGGCTCCGTCGGAATGCAGCACACCGACAATATGATTCTCGACATTATGGTCTGCAAATAGACTACGGTACCAAGAAATCAAGAATATCCCGCCATACGCGTTCCTTTCCTATTTCATTAAGGATTTCGTGACGCATTGCGGGATATATTTTTTTGCTGATATTCCTATACCCCGCCTTACGCATAACAGACATAGCCTTGTCCAGGCCTGGAATCCCACCCATACAGGAATCGTCTTCCCCCGAAAGGAAAAGCACAGGAAGTTCGGGATCGGCTATTGCCCATCCATCCGACGAATATGCCTGCATCATCAGTCCCAAAAGGCAGCGGGATCCGTCTAACGTAAATCTGAAATTATGTCGTGGGTCTTCAATGAATGCATTTCTTATCGAAGGGTCGGAACAGATCCAGGCCTGTGCTCCCTCATCCTCGAAGCAACGGTTGTATGCATCTGACTGCATCTGCTGCAGCAACTTCGGGCGCAGCCTGCCAAGACCGCAGAGACAGGCCGTAGAAGCGAAAGCATAACCAATATGAGCCATCTGATTGAAACCTGGACTTCCGCAAAGAATGACCCCGTCAACACCCTCAGGATACTTTCTGAGATATGCACGTACAGCCATCGAACCCATACTGTGTCCGATCATATAAAAAGGGATATCCGGATGCTTCTCTCTGATATTCGAAGCCATTATCTTCATATCTGCAACAAGAGCCTCAAGACCGCCGCCATACATATAGCCTAGATCATCCTGCGACCTGACGCTATCACCGTGTCCTCTGTGATCATTTGCAAAACAGGCCACTCCCCTTTCAGCCATATACTGCATAAAAGGAAGGAATCTCTCCTTGCTCCCGCACATCCCGTGGGCAACCTGAATAAGCGCAACCGGTCTTCCTTCAGGGAGAACCGAAACGGCACCTATATCCAATCCGTCATATCCTGACTTGTAACTATAAAACGAAACATCCATACAAGTATTCTCCTGTATGGATGTCACAACAAAATCTATGCTTTAATACTATCTCACCGACTTGATTATATCAAGGGCATCACGACAGAGTGCTGTGATAGCCGCCCAGTCCTTTGCTGCAATGGCCTCTTTAGGGAAGAGATTGCTTCCCATTCCGACACAAGTCACTCCAGCCTTGAACCAGCCTTCGAGATTATCCTTGGTCGGCTTTACGCCTCCTGTCACCATAATCTGGCTCCAAGGCATAGGAGCCTTCAGACCTTTCACAAATGCAGGTCCGAGAACATCTCCTGGGAACACCTTGCAGAGATCACAGCCAAGTTCCTGAGCCTTGCCGACCTCCGACACAGTTCCGCATCCCGGACAATAAGGCACAAGACGACGGTTGCAGACCGGAGCAATCTCAGGATTGAAGAGAGGACCGACAACGAAATTCGCTCCCAACTGAAGATAAAGAGCCGCGGTTGCAGGATCTACCACCGAACCTATACCGAGAATCATACCCGGAAGTTCCTTGTTGGCATATTTGACCAGTTCACCGAACACCTCGTGAGCGAAATCGCCTCTGTTGGTGAATTCGAAGGCACGTACGCCACCTTCGTAGCAAGCCTTCACGACAGCCTTTGCTGTCTCGAGGTCGGCATTGTAGAAGACAGGAACCATTCCTGTCTCCTTCATCGCCGAAATAACCTGTAATTTATTGTACTTTGCCATAATACTATCTTGATACTCGTCCTGAACCGTCACCCTTCATAAGGTTCTCAACCTCTGCAACAGTCACCTGATTGTAGTCGCCACAGATTGTGTGCTTGAGGCAGGAAGCCGCAACTGCGAAATTGAGTGCCTTCTGATCATCATCAGTATAGGTCAGCAGACCATATATGAGACCGCCCATAAATGAATCACCGCCGCCGACACGGTCAACGATATGAGTAATATCATATCTTGGTGACTGATAGAGAGTTCCGTCGCTATAAAGCACTCCTCCCCAAGTATTGTGGTTCGCATTGATCGATCCGCGTAGAGTGATGATAACCTTCTTTGCACGAGGGAACTTTGCCATAAGTTGTTTGCACACGCTTTCGAACTCTGCAGCATTCACCTCTCCCTTGGTTGCAGTCACATCAAAGCCCTCCGGCTTGATTCCGAACACTTTCTCAGCATCCTCCTCGTTACCAAGGATAACATCGCATCCTGCTACGAGATCAGGCATAACCTCCGAAGCAGTCTTGCCGTATTTCCAGAGATTCTTTCTGTAGTTGAGATCGCAAGAAACTGTGATACCAAGCCTGTTGGCAGCCTGGATGGCTTCGAGACATACGTCCGCAGCGCCCTGGCTGATTGCCGGAGTGATACCTGTCCAGTGGAACCAGTCTGCACCTTCAAACACCTTCTCCCAATCAATCATACCTTTTTCAATCTGAGCGATTGATGAGTATGCGCGGTCATAGACAACTTTGCTTGGACGTGCCACTGCACCTGTTTCAAGGAAATATATTCCCAGACGGTCACCGCCATATACACAATGCTTTGTACCTACTCCATAACTATGAAGATCCTTGACACAGGCTGCCGCTATATCATTTTTAGGAAGTCTGGTCACGAACTCTGTCTCAATACCATAGTTTGCAAGCGATACTGCAACGTTTGCCTCACCGCCACCAAAAGTAGCCTCGAACTGCTTTGCCTGCGAGAATCTGAGATATCCCGGAGTTGAAAGGCGGAGCATAATCTCGCCGAAAGTAATGACTTTTGCCATAATAATATATTTTTTATCTCATTTCAGTGTATGGAATCTCATCCTTGTCACCGTAGTTCAGGTTCTCACCGCCCATTCCCCAGATGAACATATAATTGCTGGTTCCTGCTGCTGCGTGAATCGACCACTCAGGCGAAGTTATTGCCTGCTCGTTCTGCATCCACACAAGTCTTTGCTGCTTAGGCTCGCCCATAAGATGGCAGATCGCATTGCCAGGTGTCACATTGAAATAGAAGTATGCTTCCATACGACGTGTATGGGTATGAGCCGGCATTGTATTCCAGACCGAACCAGGAAGAAGTTCGGTAAGACCCATCTGCAACTGATTGGTACCGCCACCTTTCACCTTGCCGAGTACTGAACTTACTATCAACTGATTTACAATGCGGTCATTGCTATCCTCCATCTTTCCATAATGGTCAGACTGAGCAATGGCATATTTCTTAGGATCCGCATTCTTGTCTGTAGTGATCAGTTGAGTGACATACTCCTTATAAGCAGGAGTCGAGTTGATATAGAATTTTGCAGGATTGGCAGGGTCAACGCTTCTGAAAGTAACTTCCTTCTTGCCACATCCTACATAAAGACCTTCCTTGAAAGACATAGGATACTCCTTGCCGTCAACAGTCACGACTCCGTCACCTCCGACGTTTATAACTCCAAGTTCTCTTCTGTCGAGGAAATGCTCAGCCTTGAGTTCATCGAAAGTCTCGAGAACAAGAGTCTTGCTGACCGGCATCACTCCACCGTAGATCAGACGGTCATAAAGAGTGTAGGTGAGGTTGATTTCATCTGGAGCCATAACCTTCTCCATAAGGAAGGCTCCGCGGAGACGCTCCGTGTCATAATGCTTGACATCATCAGGATGGCAAGCGGTCTGAACCTTATAGTTCAACTGTGCGTTTGCTGCAAATGTCATAACTGTCATTGCTGTAATTAATAAAATTCTTTTCATATCTATTCTGTTTTATTGTCTGTATTTTCCACACAGGATGCTTTCTGATACCTGATGATAGCACGACGATTCAAGAACATCAGGAACATCGTGAAGAGCACGAGAACTGTCACTCCTATCCACTTCAACGAATATGAAAGATGGAATACCACCCAAGCGAGAGGGCTCGATGCAAAATCAAGCGAACCACCTTCAAATCCCTCAGGGATAGCCACTGCAGCATCTCCTGTCTTGGCGAAGACATCCTGAGCAGCCTGCGTAAAGAAAGGAGCCAGGTCTGTCACGAAATACAGTCCGATAAGGATTACAACCAGGCCTATGATGAAAGACTTCACCACATTACCCTTTGTGATAGGAAGAATCAGAGGGAAAATGTAGAACATTCCCGCAAGCGAAGCAAGCGGAAGGAACTCGTTTCCTGGGAGGACAACAGCCAGCACAAGTGTCACTGGAATCAGAAGAAGTGACACCACAAGAGTAGTAGGATGGCCGATAACCAGTGCCGGACTCATTCCGATATTGAGGCCTTTCGCTCCCTTGAACTTCCTGTTGATAAGTTCACGGGTTGCCTCTGAAATAGGCTTCAGACCCTCGATGAAGAGCGAAGTTATACGAGGAATCAGTTCCATAACCGCTCCCATCTTGATTCCGACTCCAAGGATATATGGGATCTTCTCTACGACTTCTTTCCAAGTCTCACAAGAAAGGGCACCGATTATGATTCCCACAAGGATACCAAGGAAAAGAGGCTCACCAAGAAGTCCGAATTTCTTCTTCAGACCCTCGGAATCGATCTCCAGTTTGTCCATACCTGGTATCTTGTCAAGACCTTTATTGATTACTTCTGCAAAAGGAACGAATCCCTGGCAGAAAGGTTGCGGGATAGAAATTCCTTCCATTCCGTCATAGAATTTCTGGAATCTGTCAGCGGTATAGTCTGCAAGAACCAGAGTGATAATATAACATACTATCGCTGCAAAAAAGCCCCAGAGAATACTCTCGGAAGCAAAATAGACCACTGCTCCGATGAATGCGAAATGCCAATAGTTCCAAAGGTCGATGTTGACCGTCCTGGTCGTCTTGGTAAGGAGCATCAGGATATTGACTCCGAGACAAACAGGAATGATCAGCGCACCAACCGAGGTATTATATGCAACCGACGCAGCAGCAGGCCATCCCATATCGAATACCTTAAGTTGAAGTCCATATATTTCCACGACCTTGCTCAGTGCCGGACCGAGAGTGCTGGTCAAAAGCGAAGTAATGACAGAAAGACCCACAAAACCGACTCCCACGAGAAGTCCGCTCTTGAGAGCCTTGCTGAATTTGATGCCGATGCACACACCGAGAATGGTGAAGATGATAGGCATCATCACTGCAGCACCCAGACCAATGATATAACTGAATACTTGTTCCATATACCTAGAAACTATTTTGGTTGTTTACCGATATATGCCAGGATTCCGCCATCTACATACAGCACGTGTCCGTTTATGAAATCGGATGCATTAGAAGCAAGGAATACAACCGGTCCCATCAGGTCTTCCGGTGTTCCCCAGCGTTCGGCAGGAGTCTTGGCAACTATGAAAGAGTCGAAAGGATGACGGCTGCCATCAGCCTGACGTTCACGTAAAGGTGCTGTCTGAGGAGTAGCAATATAACCAGGACCGATTCCGTTGCACTGGATATTGTATGCTCCATACTCCGAAGCGATATTTCTTGTCAACATCTTAAGTCCTCCCTTGGCAGCAGCGTACGCTGACACAGTCTCGCGTCCGAGTTCAGACATCATCGAACATACATTGATTATCTTGCCCGACCTACGTTCCATCATTCCAGGCAGCACAGCCTTTGCACAGATATATGGAGCCACCAAATCAATATCAATAACCTGACGGAACTCTTCTGCAGCCATTTCGTGCATAGGAATACGCTTGATGATACCTGCGTTGTTCACGAGGATGTCGATTGGCCCAAGAGTAGCAGCAATATCGGCAACCATAGATTTGACCGCTTCTTCGTCAGTAGCATCGCATATATATCCCTTGACATCTATCCCAAGCGCCTTATATGCCTCCAAGGCTTTATCCATATTAGCCTGTGAACGGCAGTTAAACGCTATCTTTGCTCCAGCCTCAGCGAGTGCCTGAGCCATAGCAAAACCAATTCCGTATGCTGCTCCCGTTACAAGAGCCACCTTACCATCAAGTGAAAAATTGACCATAATTCAATATCTTTTAGAAACCATTATTTTTTACAAAAAGAAAGTATTGATTAGTTATCAACCGCTATGAAGATAAAAAACCTCACAGTTTCTTAATAATGACAAAGATATATAAAAATTACATTTATCGTTACCGATAACGGAATTTTTTAAAGAACAGATGAAAGGGAATCAACGACCCTAACCCTATCATATTCCTTAAATAGAAGTCAAATTTTGCCATATTTTCAGATATATTTTAGTATCTTTGTATCTTATCCCAAGATAAAATTATATCAAACCACATATTTATGAAGAAATTTTCCTTACCTAAAGACGGAGGCCTGATCGAGGCCGGTCTTCCAAACGGTATCAAACACACTTACGAGAGGATACCAGCACATATTTTTGAAGACGAAGAAGTTGCAAGCGAACGTCTTGCTGAAAAGATTGTCGAAGCGATCAACGGTTGTGAAGGAACCTATCGTCTCGGACTGTCAACCGGCTCATCACCAATATTCTTATACAAAGCCCTTTCAAGATATCATAAGGAAGGAAAAGTATCTTTCGCCAATGTGGAAATATTCAGTATCGATGAATATTATCCTGCTCCTGCCGACAGTCAGAGCCGAAACAGAAGGCTTTATGAAGAACTCATCTGCAACATTGATGTAAAGCCTGAAAATGTCCACATCCCTAAACTTACCGAAATTCTTGATACAGAATCAGTTACAGCATTCTGCGCAGATTTCGACGCAAAAGCGAAAGGTCTGGATCTCCTCATTATGGGAATAGGAGAAAAAGGACAGATCGGCTTCAATGAAGCCGGCGCATCGGACAAGAGCAGGACAAGGACTGTGCTCCTCCCATACGGATCAAGAAAGAGGCAGGTCAAGAATTTCGCCAATATGGATGAGACCCCTGACAAGGCTATCGCAATGGGTATATCCACAATGCTCAGTGCAAAGAAGATATATCTGATCGGATGGGGCGAAGATAAGGCGGAAGTAGTAAAGAAGGTCGTAGAAGACCCGATGAATCCTGCTTGTCCGGCATCATATCTCCAGCAGCACGAGAACATTTCTTTCTACACTGAAGAAAATGCAGCAAGCCTTCTTACAAGAAATGTAGCACCTTGGCTCGTAGGCCCTTGCGAATGGACACCTAAGTTCATACGTAAGGCTATAGTATGGCTTTGCGAGCAGGTTCACAAGCCAATCCTCAAACTCACCCAGGGCGACTATCTTGCGCACGGACTCGGAGAACTTCTTGAGCAGCACGGTCCGTATGATAAGATCAACATAAAGGTATTCAACGACTTCCAGCATACGATTTCAGGATGGCCGGGAGGAAAGCCGAATGCGGATGACAGTACAAGACCGGTTCCTTCCTCTCCATTCCCTAAGAGAGTGGTCATATTCTCTCCACACCCTGATGATGATGTGATCTCGATGGGTGGTACATTCATCCGACTTGCCGAGCAGGGACACGATGTACACGTCGCATACGAGACTTCAGGAAACGTTGCGGTTCACGATGATGTTGTCCTTCAGCATATGGATGCAGCACGCGAACTCGGATTCGGAGACAGATTCGACGAAGTCAAAGCCATTATAGCATCCAAGAAGCCCGGACAGCCAGAGCCAAGAGCACTTCTCAATCTCAAAGGTGCCATCCGTCGCGCCGAGGCCAAGAGTGCCGTACGTTCATTCGGACTTAACGACCAGACCAACACTCACTTCCTCAATCTTCCGTTCTATGAGACAGGAGGCATCAAGAAAGGACAGCGCACCCAGGCAGATATCGACATCATCATCGAACTTCTCCAGAAGGTACAGCCACATCAGATCTATCTTGCCGGCGACCTCGCTGACCCTCACGGCACACATCGTGTATGTACTGAAGCAGTTCTCGAAGCGCTCAATCAACTTAGCGGCGCAGAATGGCTGAAAGAGTGTCACGTATGGCTCTACAGAGGAGCCTGGATGGAGTGGGAACTCGGAAAGGTTGATATGGCAGTTCCGCTCAGCCCTGACGAAGTCATCAAGAAGCGTCACGCAATCTATCGTCACCTCTCCCAGAAGGACATCGTTCCTTTCCCAGGAGAAGATCCTCGTGAATTCTGGCAGAGGGCTGAAGAGAGGACACAGAACACTGCCCGTCTCTACAACGAACTTGGAATGGCAGAATATCAGGCAATTGAAGTATTTGTAAAACTATTTTAACAAACAATATGAGAGTAATAATTAATGAAAACAGTGCAAAGGGCTCTATCTGGGCTGCACGTTATATCGTATCACGCATTAAGGCAAAGGCTGCTGTGACAGACAAGCCTTTCGTTCTCGGTCTTCCTACTGGAGGTACTCCGGTGGCAACGTATCAGGAACTTATCCGTATGTACAAGGCTGGTGAGGTATCGTTCAAGAATGTCATCACATTCAATATGGACGAATATGTAGGACTTCCTGAAGAGCATCCTGAAAGTTATCACTCATTTATGGCAAGAAACTTCTTCGACCACGTTGATGTTCCGAAGGAAAACATCAACATCCTTAACGGTAATGCAGAAGACCTTGCAGTAGAATGCGCGGCATACGAGGAGAAGATCAAGGCAGCAGGTGGAATCGACCTGTTTATGGGAGGAGTCGGCGAAGACGGTCACCTTGCTTTCAACGAGCCTTATTCATCACTTGTCTCACGCACGAGAGTGAAGAGCCTCACATACGACACAATCCTCGTGAATTCACGTTTCTTTGACGGAGATCTCAGCAAGGTGCCTACAACAGCCCTTACTGTGGGAGTCGGCACAGTTATGGATGCAAAGGAAGTGCTTGTACTTGCATTCGGCCATAAGAAGGCAAATGCTCTGAAGTCTGCTATCGAAGGCGCATATTCACAGGCCTGCACTCTCTCAGCCCTCCAGGCTCATCCTCACGGAATAATCGTGGCTGACGAACTCGCTGTAGGAGAACTGAAAGTGAACACTTACAGATATTTCAAGGATATCGAGAAGAACAACATCTAAATTCTTGAATAACAATGAGATCCCGTGATGGCCAAGGACGGTTGTCACGGGATTTTTTGGATTTACCGGAATTTTGATTATGTTTACGGAACTTTATACAGTGCCTATGAAAAAACTCCTGACTGTCGTAACGGCTTTAACAGCAGCATTATATACCTCCGCAGCAAAATCGGATGAATTACGATCTATCCTGAATGATCTGGACAATTATATCGAGAACAGTGATATATATGTGCAGCAGAAACAGGAGAGGATAGATCTGCTGAGGCAGGAACTGGGAGGGGCGTCCTTCAGCAAGGAATACGAGATCAATTATGGACTTTTCGAAGAATATCAGTCATTCAGATATGATTCTGCATATTTCTACGCCAACCGTTCCCTCGAACTGGCCAGGCAGATGAACGATCAGGACAAGATGATCAGGTCACGCTGTGCAATTGTATTCTGCTATATGTCATCGGGACTTTTTCTTGAAGCATTCGATGAAATGAAGAAAGTGGATGCAAGTGATGCCTCACTGCAAGTCAGGAAAGAGTACTATTCATTATACAATCGTTTGTATTATGACGCATCGGACTTCAACAACACAGAACACTGGAGTCACGAATATACTCGTCTGGGGACCCTCTATGCCGATTCTTTGATGGCAATCGTACCGAAAGAGAGTTATGACTATACATTTGCTGTAGCCCAATGCGAGATAAAGCATTGGCACTACAAGGAATGCATCGACTTCTACAAGACCCTGCTTGAACAGCATAAGATCAATGATCACAACAAGGCCATCATCCACTCCAGCATCGGAGGTGCATATAAGGTACTCGGACAGACCGACAGTTCGATGATATATCTGGCCAAAGCAGCCATATACGACATATTGTCAGCCACCAAGGAGACCACAGCACTGTACCGCCTTGCCGAAATGCTGTGTGAAGAGCATCCTGACAGGGCATATACCTATATACATACGGCATTGGCTGATGCGGATTTCTACAATGCAAGGCACAGGAAACTCAGTATCAACCCGATACTGCCGATCATCGAGAAAGCCAGAATCGATGCCATAACAAAGCAGAGGAACCAGATAGGAATAATCACCATACTCTGCTTTCTGATGCTGGCAATGCTTGTGACAGTGTTCATAGTATTCCGCAAGCAGCATAAGAAACTGCAGAAGAAAAGCCGTCAACTTCAAGAGGCTAACAGGATCAAGGACGAATATATCGGAAACTCGTTCTATGCAAATGCCGAGTTCCTTTCCGAAGTGGAGGAAATGTACAAGACGATAAACCAGAAACTGACCGCCCGCCAGTATGAAGACCTAAGGGATATTTCCAAACTTTCCAAAGTCAACAAAAGAAGGGAAAGTATGCACGAATCATTCGACAAATGCTTCCTGAATATCTTCCCTTCATTCATCAGCGAATATGCGAGTCTCTTCCCGGAAGGCTATATCGACCCTAAAGCAAATTCTCTTACTTCAGAGATGAGGATATTTGCCCTGATACGTCTTGGCATTACAGACAGCGAGAGAATCTCGAAGTTTCTCAACTATTCTGTTCATACGATATATACATACAAGACAAGGGCAAAAACCAAGAGCATTGTCGATAACGACGAGTTTGAAAAACGTATAAAGGCTGTTGAAATCGGCTGAATACAGGTTAGAATACATTAATACAAAGCGCTGATAACACAATCATCAAGATTATGATTATCAGCGCTTTGTATTTTAAAATCATTAAAACCGTCAATACAAATCCTTAATATTTTCATATACACGCGCAGATTGGGTTATTTTGCAGCACAAACATTAACCATTAATACACAACCCAAATCTATGAATCGAATAATGACCTTATTTGCGGGATTCGTACTGTCGTGCGTCTTCTCGCTTTCAGCAGTCGCTCAGAGCGGCTATGAGGTTAAGGGAACGGTTGTCGATGAGTTTGGTCCTGTTGCTGCCGCTACAGTATTGGAGCAAGGCACCACAAACGGAACCTCAACTGATTTTGACGGCAACTTCTCCCTCAAGGTTTCAAGTCGCGATGCCATTGTCGAGATCAGTTGCATCGGCTACGCGACACAGGCTTATCCGGCATCAGCGGTTCCGGCTAACATCGTTCTCACTGAGGATGCAATGTTCCTCGAGGAGACAGTCGTGATCGGATACGGCTCACTCAGCAAGAAGGAACTTTCCAGTTCAATCGTGCAGGTGGGCAAGGATGACCTCTTCAAGGGTGCAATGAACAACCCTATGGAGATGCTCACCGGTAAGGTTGCCGGCCTCAATGTAACAACAGCAGCCGCTGCCAACCCGAACTCAAGTTCTGACCTTCAGGTCCGTGGTGCAACATCACTCCAGGCAGGCAACAGTCCTCTCGTTGTAATCGACGGTGTCCCTGGCGGTGACATCAGGACTATCGCTCCTCAGGACATCGAGTCTATGACTGTGCTCAAGGATGCCGCTTCTGCTGCAATCTATGGTACACGAGGAGCAAACGGTGTGATTCTCATAACTACCCGCAAGGGCTCTGAGGGTGGAGAAGGCGTTTCTGGCATCACATACGACAGTTGGTTCGGTATGAACTTCGCAAAGCCGCATCCTGAAATCCTTTCTGCTGATGAATTCCGCAGATCGGGAAGAGGTACAGACTACGGCTACAGCACAGACTGGTACAGCCTCCTTATGAGAGATTTCGGATATGACCACAACCAGTATCTTGCCATCGACGGCAGCACAAAGGGTGGTTCATACAACGCTTCCATCAACTACAAGGACGCAAAGGGTCTTGACATCCGTTCCGGCCGTAAGGAGTTCGGAGGTCGCGTTGCAGTTGAGCAGAAGGCATTCAAGAACAGGCTTCAGGTGAATGCATCGATCAATGCACGCCGCGTGAACGAGGAATGGGGCAATGACGGACTGTTCGGAACAGCGCTTACAATGAACCCGACAATGCCTGTCTATAACGAGGACGGTTCATTCTACCAGCCTACATCTCCTACAGGAGCAACCAACCCATATAAGGAAATGGTTCTTCTCGAGGGCAACAGCAATGGTCAGAGACTCTACCTCCTCGGTACAGTTTCCGGAAAGGTGAACATCCTCACTACAGATGTACACAACCTCAACACCACCGTAAGTTACTCTCTTGACTATAATGACTTCAAGTCCAACAATTACAGACCTTCTGATGCTGCCACTTCATTCTGGAACGGCTACAAGGGAACTGCTTCATTGGACTACAACAAGTACTGGAGCAACCACTTCGAGTGGCTCGTGAACTACTCTATGTATCTTGAGGATCACAGCATCCAGGCTGTAGCAGGTTATACTTGGGAGGATTCCAACAACGAGTCAATGGGAATGTCAAACCAGGACTTCACATTCGACAATATGAAGTACAACAATATCGGTGCAGGTTCATACCTCGCAGAAGGTAAGGCTTCTATGTACTCCGGAAAGTCTCTTTCCAAACTTGTTTCGGTATTCGGCCGTGTGAACTACAACTGGAAGGACATCATTATGGCTTCAGCATCTCTCCGTTATGAGGGATCGACCAAGTTCGGTACAAACAACAAATGGGGTTACTTCCCTGCTGCTTCCGTTGCTTGGGAAATGGCCAATATGCCGTTCCTTCAGGATCACGGACATATCGTACAGAGCCTCAAGCCACGTATTTCTTACGGTGTTACCGGTCGTTCAGGCTTCGGCTCATACCAGTCTCTCTCGACTTACAGCACACGTAACAGTTACTTCTTCAACGGTCAGTGGGTGACAGGATATGCTCCATCACTGAACGCAAACCCTGGTCTTGCGTGGGAGAAACTCGTAAGTACAAACATCGGTGTTGATTTCGTTCTCCTTAACGGCCGTCTCCGTGGATCGATCGATCTCTTCGACAGACAGTCACAGGATCTCCTCTATAATTATACGGCACCTCAGCCTCCATACATCTACTCAAGCATTCTCGTGAACGTAGGTACAACTCAGAACCGCGGTATCGAGGTATCTCTTGACGGTGACATTTTCTCTACCAAAGACTTCACCTGGACAATGGGTGCGAACTGGTCAACTGGAAACACCATTATGAAGAACCTTTCGAACAATATCTACAAGGCATCATACGTAGATATGGGTTCTAAGGGTGGCGTAGGAGCCAACGAGTATTTCTTCCGCGTTCAGGAAGGCAGCAAGGTAGGTCAGTTCTACGGATTTGAGCACGCCGGAATCGACGAGAACGGCAACATTCTTGTCCAGACAGCAAATGGTCCTGTACTTGCTTCTACAGCAGATCCTGCCGAGAAGAAATACATCGGCAACGGTGTTCCTACACACTTCATTTCGTGGAACAACTCTCTCAGATACAAGAACTTCGACCTCAACATCTTCTTCAGAGGAGCCCTCGGATTCGAGATCTTCAATATGCAGAAATACGGTATGGGCCTTATCGGAGCAGGTTCTGACAACGTTCTCCGTTCAGCATACCTTGCTGACAAGGACGTATATGCCAGCGGTGGTGTGATTTCATCATACTTCCTTGAGAAGGGTGACTGGTTCAAACTCGAGAGCCTTACTCTCGGCTATAATTTCACTCCAGCAAACACTGAGATTCTCAAGAAGATGAGAGTATATCTCTCAGCGAAGAATCTCTTCACTCTCACCGGTTATTCAGGAAACGATCCATCAATCCTTGCTTCAAACGGTCTGACACCAAGCATCGACAACTCTGGTGCATATCCACTTGCTGCTCAGGTGACTCTGGGTCTTACAATGAACTTCTAATAATTTGAATGAAATGAAAAGATATATATTGAATATTGCATTGCTGCTCGCAGCCTGCGTGTCATATACTTCCTGCTTCAATCTTGATGAAGAAGTGTTCGACAGGGTTGACGGATCAGTGTATTTCGCTGATGAAGCGAGTGTGCAGGGTGCCGTTGGAGCCATCTACGCAGAGGCTGCATTAGGCTACTGCGAGTATTTCTGGTATCTTCAGGAGTTCTCTGCCGACCAGATTGCGTGGAGAACCTGGAACGGTGGTGCCTGGGGATGGGACGAGGCACTCAAGTTCGTCCTCTCTTCGCATACCTGGAATGCTGAGTCAACTATCGTTCGTCAGGCTTGGGAAAAGGCCTGGACTACCATAGGTCTTGCAAACAACGTGATCTATGAACTCAACAATGTAACCCCGGAGGCTATCGGTATGTCTAAGGAGAAACTCGACCTCTATATCGCCGAGTGCCGCACACTCCGCGCCTGGGCATATTACAACATTTATGAAATCTGGGGTGGTGCGCTTCCACTCAACATCAAGGCATCTGCAGAGTCTTCAGAGATTCCGGGCACTGCCGATCCTGATTTCAATACAAGTTGCCAGAAGATCTTCGACTTCATCGTAGAGGAACTCGACGGCTGCTGGGAGGCTCTTCCACAGAACGAATCCAACAGAATGAACCAGGCTGTGAACCGTATGCTCAAGATGCGTATGCTCTTGAACTCAGAGGTATTTACCGGCGTGGCAAAGTATGATGAGTGCGCAACACTCGCTCAGGAAATCCTTGACGGCAAGTACGGTACATACAGCATCGCTGCTGACCACAGGGACATCTACACCATCGACAACGTGAACTGTCCTGAGGTAGTGATGGCTTTCGCGACTGAAGTAGGCCAACTCAACATCGGTTGGATGAAGAATATGCCTAGCCTTCCTTACAACATCTGGGAGTATATGGGCGGAACATACGAGCAGTCAGGATGGAACTGTACTTGTCTTGCACCTTCATTCGACAATTCCGGTGAGGTTCAGAACCTTGGTGGTTCTATAGGAGCAAAGTGTTTCCTTGATGCATCTGCAGGATATGGCGACAAACTTGGAGCAGTCTATGAAAGATTCAACAAGAACGATATCCGCGTAAAGGCAAACTTCCGCGCTGAAGCGGATGGAACCTGGAACGGCGGTATGTTCCTCAAGGGAGCAATGATGAGCCACGACGGTACTACTCCTCTCAAGGCTGATGCAGACCGCGAGGGTCAGGATCTGGTATATGTTGACCAGGTGGGAACATTCCTTAACCTCGGTACACCTCTCCAGACCGTTATGCATCCACGCTGGGGTGAGACCAACTCCGGTATCCGTATGATCAAGTATCCTATCTATCCTCAGGATGCCGGTATCGATTTCCAGAATATCGACGAAGTTGAATTCCGTATCGCAGAAGTTGTATATACACTTGCTGAGTGTAAACTCCGCGCCGGCCAGACAGAGGCTGCCAAGGATCTCGTGAAGAGCGTGAAGAGCAGATATTTCGACAATGCTGATGATGCTCTCGCACTCCCTATGGGCTTCTCTTCATACGACAACGACTGGATGCTCCACGAGTGGGGTATCGAATTCCTCGGTGAGGGTCGCCGTCGTCGTACAGATCTTCGCCGTTTCGACAAGTTCACACAGGGACAGTGGTGGTTCTTCGGTCGCGTAGAATCTGACGGATATGGTTCATATCCTGCAAAGCGTGACAGAAAGTACGAGTGGTATCCGCTTCCTGCATCAGCACTTCTGGTTAACCCAGGTCTTGTCCAGAATCCTAACTATTTATAATTAACAGACCATAAGTATGAAAAAGATATTTAACTGGCTTATGCTGCCTCTGATGATGCTCCTCGGCTCCTGCGCTCAGGAAGAAATCGTCTTTGATCACGAGCAGCCTGCCTTTGAGACCAAGGAGGGAATGATTCTCCTTGAGGTCATCGTTCCTTCAAGCACGAAGGCTGACGATGTGATCTACATCTCAGGTGCATTCAACGGTGGTGACGAAGTTGCCGCTGGGGATGTAAGGTGGCATCTTGAGAAATCCACCACCATCGACAAGAAGTGGGGTATCTACCTCGATCCTTCAACTTTCGTAAGCGGAAAGACACTTGCTGATGGCTATCGCTTCATCTCTGTACGTGAAGGCGAAGAGAGAACAGCAAAGAACGAGGCTGTAAACCGCACTGAGAATCCTGCTCCGGGTACAAGAGCAAACATCTATCTGTCATATTGGAATTTATTCTTCTATGTGGCTCCTGAGATCGAGCACGACGGCCCTGTAGTATATGTTGACAACCAGACCAGTTGGGAGGCTCTCGCTCTCTATGCTTGGGGTGATGCCGAGGCATTCGGCGGATGGCCTGGAATGCAGCCTACCGGCGAGATTGTCATCGATGGAACGACTTGGACATACTTCGACCTTGGCGAAGGCAACAGAGGTCTTAATCTCAACCTTATCTTCAACAATAACGACAACGGTTCACAACTTGCCGACTACAACGTGACCCTTGACAAGGATGAATACTTCCTCACCATCACAGACGAGGGCGTGCAGGCAGCAAACTCACTCCCTGCACACGAGGGTACTATCCGTGTATATGTTGACAATCAGGCCGGCTGGGAGGCAGTTGCCCTCTATCAGTGGGGTGATGTGAATGATCTTGGCGGTACTTGGCCTGGCCAGCAGCCTGTCGGAACTGTTAAGATTGCCGGAGTGGAATACACATACTTCGAGTATGCTATCGCTGATGTCGAGGGTCTCGCACAGAACCTTATCTTCAACAACAACGATAACGGTGTACAGACCGGTGATATGCCTGTAGCATTCAGTGCCGATGTGGTTGACCACTTCTATCTGCTCTCAGGTGAGAAGGACTGCACAGTTATAGAAGATCCGTTCAACCGCGATTCTGACGGTGGTGAAGAAGGCGGCGAAGAAGAAGGCGGCGAAGAAGAAGGCGGTTGCGACTGTGACTGTGACGGTTGCAAGGACTGCATAAACAAGGAACCAGAGCCTGAGACACCTGCTTCTGTCCCTGTAGTATTCTATGTCAAGAACAACACTGGATATGATGCTGCATATATGTATGCCTGGGGCACAGATCTTCCTGAAATCTTCGGTAAATGGCCGGGGGTTGCACTTGAGAACAATGTGACTTGCGGCGGCGCTGCATACAGCAGAGTAGAGACTACCGCTACAGCGTACGACCTTGAATATCATCCTATCCTGAACAACAATAACGGCGCTCAGTACGACACACCAGTTGTCAAAATCGCTCAGTACAACTTCCTTGTTGCAGGCGAGACTGCAGCCGAGATCGGTACAGCACCTGCTGTGAAGGTATATGTTGACGACAAGACCGGTTGGGATGCTATCACAATGTACTCTTGGGGTGACATCAACGACATTGTCGGAGGATGGCCAGGTGCCGCTTGCACCACAGAGACTGTTGACGGTAAGGAATACAAGGTATTCGAGATTCCTGCAAACGGATTCGGAACATCCTGCAATCTTATCTTCAACAACAATGGAGGCGGTACTCAACTTGCCGACTACAATGTAAAGGCTGACCGTGACCTCTACCTTACAGTGACATCTGAAGGCGTAACTCCTATTGAATAATGAAGTTAAATAAAACACTGTTCATTTCCCTTCTTGCTGCGCTCGTCCTGAGCGCAGCAGGTTGCGGGAATGAAAATAACGATCCCATTGATCAGCAAGGGCCTGAAACTCCCGAAGTGACCGAGCCAGGGAACACAATGGTCATTTATGAAGCCAACCCGAAAGTGTTCGCCTCAAGCAAGTCGCTGAAAGCGATCGAAGAACGTCTCGACGAGATCCAGGATCTGGGAGTAAATGTCGTATGGCTTATGCCGATCCAGCAACAGGGGTCGAAGAATTCCGTAGGTTCTCCATATTGTATAAGGGATTTCAAGGCCGTGAACAGTTCATACGGAACTATCGATGATCTGAAATCACTTGTGAAGAAGGCGCATTCTATGGATATGAAGGTGATACTGGACTGGATCGCCAACCATACATCCTGGGACAATGTCTGGATTACAGAACATCCGGACTGGTTTACAAAGGATGCAAACGGCAACATAATATCTCCTGCCGGTATGGGCTGGAACGATGTGGCCGACCTCAATTTCAACAGCAAGGAACTCCGCACCGCGATGATTGATGCAATGACATATTGGATCAAGGAAGCAGACATAGATGGATTCAGATGCGACTATGCAGATGGTGTACCTATGGATTTCTGGAAAGATGCATTAGATGCAGTACTGGCTCTGAAGTCTGATGCTGTCCTTCTTGCAGAAGGTTCCGAACTGGGTCTTCTCGACTGCGGATTCCAGATGCTATACGGATGGGATTTCCAGTCGAAACTTGCATCTGTATTCAGCGGAAGAATGGATGTATCAAGACTTTACGAGGCACACGGAAACGAATACAAGGGACTGGCCGAGGGTAAGGAAAGGCTCAGATTCTCCACTAACCACGACAAGGCTATGAACGAATCCTCCCCTATCACTATGTACAAGGGAGAGCGTGGTGCGATGTCCGCATTTGTCATCTCGGCATATATGGGAGGTATCCCTCTGATCTACAGTTCTCAGGAGATCGGATATGCAAAGACTGTCAACTTCTTCACCAATGTACTTATGGACTGGGACAGCAATCCCTCATACACTGAAGAATATCAGAAAGTTATGGCGGCATACCAAGAGTCTGCACCACTCAGAGGAGGAGAGCCGGTTCTTTACAACACTGGAGATATCGCATCCATTTACTACAAGGCAGGACTGCTTGTCGTTGCCAATACAAGCGGATCTGCCGTACAGGTCAAGACTCCTATGGAGCGTGCAGGAGACAAGGCGGTGGATATGATGACCGGCAAGTCAGAAAACATTCCTGCAGCCTTGAATCTTGAAGCATATCAGTACAAAATCTGGAAAATCGAGAAATAATGACCTACAAAAATATATTTGCCGGCCTTATGGCCATTATGCTGCTTATATCCTGTAGCAGCAACTGCACCTGCGAAGGAGGATATGAAGTTCCTGCTCCGGAGGACGTAGTAATGTATCAGGTGAACCCTCGCGTGTTCGCTCCTGAAAAGTCATTCAATGCGGTGTCCGAGCATCTTGACTCGATCAAGGCCTTGGGTACCAACGTAGTATGGTTTATGCCCATATATCCTGTGGGACAGATCAAGACTGTAAACTCCCCTTACTGCATCAGCGACTATAAAGGCGTGAATCCGGAGTTCGGTACTCTGGATGAATTCAAGAGCCTCGTTGCAAAATGTCATCAGAAGGGTATGAGTGTCATCGTTGACTGGGTAGCCAACCACACATCCTGGGACAGCAACTGGATGGAGCATAAGGAGTGGTACACCCTGGACGAGAACGGTGATATCGTATCTCCGGCCAATACCGGCTGGCTCGATGTTGCAGACCTCAACTTCGACAATGCCGAGATGCGTCTGGCAATGATCGACGCTATGAAATACTGGGTTACAGAAGTCGGCATCGACGGATTCCGTTGTGATGCTGCCGACTTCGTGCCTTTCGATTTCTGGAAGCAGTGCTGCGATTCGCTCCGCGCTATTCCTGACCACAAACTTCTCCTTCTTGCAGAAGGAAAGAGAAAGGATCATTTTGACGCAGGATTTGAAATGAACTATGCCTGGGACTATCTTGAGGCGGTAAGAAGGGTTTTCAACGGAGGAAGACGCGGTCCCGCACAGCCTGCACACACTCTTTTCGCTGCTGACTCAGCCGAGTATGCAGGAATCCCTGATGGATGTGTGAAACTCCGTTTCACCACAAACCACGACGAGTCCGACAAGATGTCCCCTATCAGGGAGTTCGGCGGAGAGAGGGCTTCTATGGCTGCATTCGTTGCTTCCACATACCTCCACGGCGGTGCTCTTGTATATGGCTCGCAGGAAGTGGGATATCCAGGCAGAATCAATTTCTTCAGATATGTGCCGATGAATTGGGAGAACTGCCAGGAACTCAACAAGGAATACACCAGACTCCTCGACAATTACAACAGGATACCTGCTATCCGCAAAGGTGAGATTACAGCCTATCCTGACGAGAACATACTCGCATTCCAGAAGAGCCTTGAAGATGATTCTGTTCTTGTGCTTGTAAATGTACGTCACGAGGACTACACCTTCGCTCTTCCTGCAGAATGGGCGGGAAAGCAGTGCACAGACCTTATGACTGACAATACCATCAGACTGGAAGGACATATACATCTAAACCCTTACGAATATATCATATTGAAATAATAATGAGCATCAGACATTTCTATATCACCGTCGCGATATCACTTATATCATCGGTACTCTGCGCCTGCAAGCCGGAACCGGCACCAAGCGAGTCGGAAGATCCAAGCGACAATCAGGAAACTCCGGTAACTCCGGAAGATGACAAGAAAGATCCCGTCGCCGAACTCGAACTCGACGGTTATGCAATCTTCTTCCAGGACCGTACCTCCTGGGGAGCGACCCACATCTACGGATGGAACAGTACAGATGGAAGCGTTACCAAGGCCTGGCCGGGAAATGCAGTGACAGGAAGCATTGAAATCAACGAAGTGACATATAAATATGTGGATATGGGATCATCGTTGAACGACAAGACGATGAAACTGATCTTCAACTGCAACTCATCACAGAACACCCAAGACGGATACGAAGTGACTATGAACCGTCACTACTATTTCAAGGTGACAGACGACTCGGCTGAAGAAGTTGATCCTTACTTCTCGGAAGAAGCAGGAAATGAATTCTCGACAAGCATCACTTCTGCTTCATTTGAAAGTCTCCCTACAGGAGGCAAGCAGCTGACATTATCTGCAAAGGACTACGACTGGACAATCAGTTATGGGGAGAATGACTGGCTTATGATCCTCGACGAGAACGGAGAAAAGGTTTCATCCGGCTCAAAGAGCAACAAGGCTCAATATCTGACTCTCCACGCTGCCCCAAACAGCGAGCAGAGCATCCGCGAAGGAAAGGTCATCATCTCATCTGCAGACAAGAGTCAGAACATCGAATTATCCGTAACCCAGTCTGCGGCGAAGCAACCGTTCCTGAGCCAGTGGGTATTCAGGGACAACAAGAACACATATTCGGTATCTTGGCCTCAGATGCATATAATTGGTGCAACCGACGGTTCTGCAGGACAGATAACCGTTGTCCGCGGAGAGTCAAATTCAGATGTACCTTTCAACTGCAAGGTAGTGGGGAATAATCCTAATGTATCCACAATGGTTGAGGGTGACTATTGGCTGTACACTTTCGACGCCTCTGTGGATGCAGGATCTGTAATTGCCTTCAACGCCACTATGGCCGGTGACAAAAAGGCTCCGAAATACTTCATCGTGGAGTTTTACGACGGAGGTGAATGGAAATCGACCGAGGAGGATCTTCTTTCGGCATCAGAAGATGCATCTGTAAAATACACCTACAAACTTTCCGGAGAGGTTTCCACAGGCTCCCCTGATACATATCAATATACAACCGTAATGCAGACGTACCGTTTTGAGAACACTGCAGAGAAGGTCCTGATCAGATGCAGGGCTGTCGGTAAGATGACCTGTGACGGCAGCATACAAGACATCAATGCCGTTTCTGGATCAGCCTGCAGTCTTCCGGACTTCGGATTCACCGCATCTGAAGTACAGCTTTATGAAAACGTCACTATAACTCAGACAAAGAAGGTGCTGATTCTCGGCAACTCCTTCCACTATTACTTCAACCCGATGTTTATGCTGCGCGAAATCGCCTGGAGTCAGGGCATCGACTTGAAGATTACCGCGCACGTGAAGGGTTCACAATCATTCGAGAAGCATCTTCAACTTTCCAACTCTCTGGAAGCGGTCAGGAAAGGTGGTTATGACTTCGCCATCATACAGGACCAGAGCAAGAATCCGGCAAGACTGGCGGATGACCCCGAAGGATACGCCAAGGTACGTGACAACTGCGTTGCTCTTGCTGATATGATACGCCAGTACTCACCAGCTTGCGATGTCATACTTGACCTTACCTGGGCTTATCCTAACTCCGACAACTCATACGGAGGATATGGAAGTTTCGAGAATTTCGACAGGATGCTCTATGACGGAGTAATGGAGATGGCTCTTGCTTCGAAATGCAGAATCGCGCCTGTAGGAATGGCATTCGCCCAGTCAAGGGAGGAGCATTCCGGATGGAGTCTGTATTTCTCAGGAGACGGCCTCCACCCGACCCGTACCAGCGCTTTCCTTGAGGCCTGTGTAGAGTATGTGACTATGTTCGGCAAGGAATTCACCTCACCGGATGTCAATTGCAATGTAGCAGCCGAGCGTGCTTCATATATGAGAGATCTGGCAGAAAGCATTGTTTTCGGGAACCCTGATGTCGTGAATCCGGAAGAGAAGGAAGATGAGGGGGATGAAGACGATGGCGATGAGAGAGTTGACAACTGGCAGATAGCAGGGGACGTAACTGCCGTACTGACAGAGACTTCAGACGGCGTCTATACAGCTACGGTATCGGCTTCGGCTGGAAATGAGTGGAAGATTCTGACACCGTCGGGAGCCTTCGGAGCATTGGAAGAGGGCTACTCCGCTTTTGAAGGAACACTTACAGCAGAAGGAACATCAGAAGCAAAGTTCGGATACACAGGAACATATCAGGTCACTGTAAGAGACAATGGCAACGGAACAGTTGAATATACACTTGTATGCAACGATGCTTCACTCCGACTTGGAAACAACTTCGACAACAACAATACTCAGTGGTCATACAGTTCATCCAAGTATGATTTCGAAAACATTGCCGACAACACCTACAAGGTATCTTTCAAAACCACCAGAGGTAAATACTGGTGCATCTATACTGCTGAAAACAAGAAATATGGCATCAGTAACGGCACGCCTCTTATAGAAGGAGAACTCACCAGAGCAGCGAGCGATGGTTCCGCACGCTTCCCTCTTGCTGGAAAATTTTATGTAATCGCCACACTTACAGATGCAGGTACGATCAGTTGCAGACTTGAGATTGAAGAGAATATCAATGATGCAAAGTTCAGACTGACAGGAAGTTTCTCATCTTATGCAGGTTACAACGATTCCGAAGAATACGAATTTAAAAACATATCGGATAACACATACGAACTTCTGGTAGATGCGGAAGCCGGTACGACGTGGAAGGTGCATTCTTCACCATTTGCTACTTTCTGTGCAGAGGAAGATGATTCTGCTGCCGATTCGGGAGAACTTCACACCAAATGGGATGGAGCCTGCAGATTTGCCGAGAAAGGTAAATACAGGATCACATTATATCTGGGGACAGGCAGCGAAAAATTCCTGAAATACAGATACGAGAAAAGCGAATAGTAATTTTATGACAATATTGTGATGATCTTTTTATTGTTGGTTAGTAGATTGTCACGCTCAACCGGCCTTTCCTGTGAAGGACGGGCCGGTTTTAAAATAAATGACTATATTTATACCCTGCTTAAACACTAATTCCATATAAATATGACAACAGGAAGAATCAGGACACTGATCTGTGCGGCATTGATGCTGATTTCAGCCGTTCTTTCAGCACAATCCTCCGGCAATGTAGCCTACCAGGACGGACAGGTCCGCTTCACGGTAATTACCGACGGTGTGATCCGTCTTGAATGGGAGCCGGAGGGAAGATTTACCGATCTGGCATCATTTGTCGCATCAGAACGCGACTACCCTACAGTTGAATTCAAGGTAAAGAAAGCCGGAAAGAAGGTAAGGATCCAGACACATAAGATGACTCTGGAATACAAGACCGGAAGCGGTAAATTCAACGCTGGCAACCTTGTGATCAAGGCTAATGACGGGTTCTTCACCTGGAAGCCCGGAATGAAGCAGAATCATAATCTAAAGGGCACTTTCAGAACACTGGACGGACTGGACGGTGATGTACAGACCCAGAACTGGGTATCTGATATGAAGAAAGGCGAAATCCGCCAATTTGAGGACGGTATCCTCTCAAAAGACGGCTGGACTCTGATCGACGAATCCGACAGTTATCTCTTCGATGATTCCGAGTGGGCCTGGGTGAAGGAGAGAGAGAACAAGGAGTGCCAGGACTGGTACTTTATGGCTTACGGCCACGACTACAAGGCGGCTCTTAAGGACTTCACTGTATTTGCCGGCAAGATGCCTCTCCCGCCAAGATTCACTTTCGGATACTGGTGGAGCCGCTACTGGGCATATTCCGACAAGGAAATGAGGACATTGGTTGACAAGTTCCACGCATACGACATTCCGCTTGACGTGCTCGTTGTCGATATGGACTGGCACTACACCGACGAAGGGCGCGGAGGATGGACAGGATGGACCTGGAACAAGAGCATTTTTCCGAACCCAGGCAAATTTATGGACTACCTGAAGGATGAGGGGCTGAAGGTGACTTTGAATCTCCACCCTGCGGACGGATTCGACCATTGGGAGGAGTGCTACCCTGCCCTCGCAGAGAGTCTCGGCAAGGATCCGGCATCCAAGGACCGCATAGAATGGATCAATTCTGACAAGCAGTTTATGACCAATATGTTCGAGCAGGTGATGCATCCTATGCAGAAGGAAGGTGTGGATTTCTGGTGGCTCGACTGGCAGCAGCACGTATATGACACAAAACTTGAAAAACTTCATAACACCTGGTGGATAAACTATTGCTATTTCAGCGATATGCAGCGTTATGGAGACAAACGTCCTCTCCTCTACCATCGCTGGGGCGGCCTCGGAAACCACCGTTACCAGGTAGGTTTCTCAGGAGACGCCACCATCACCTGGAAATCCCTCGAATTCCAGCCATATTTCACATCAACCGCTTCAAATGTGCTATACGGATATTGGAGTCACGACATCGGAGGACACCTCGGAAACAGCATCGATCCTGAAATGTACACAAGATGGCTTCAATATGGCGGATTCAGCCCGGTAATGCGTACCCACAGTTCGAAGAGCGGTGCCCTCAACAAGGAACCTTGGGTATTCACTGAGGAATACACCAACGTGATCCGTCAGACAGTACGTCAGCGCTATGATATGGTTCCATACATCTATGCGATGGCCCGTAAGGGATATGACGAAGGTATCGCCCTGTGCCGTCCGCTTTATTACGAATGGCCTGAGGCTCAGGAAGCATACGACGTAAAATTCCGCAGCCAGTATATGTTCGGTGACGATATGCTCATCGCCCCTGTGACAAAGCCTATGACTGACGGATTCGCAGAGATGGAGATCTGGCTTCCTGAAGGATGCTGGTACGAACTCCACACAGGCGTTCTGCTAAAAGGAGGTGCAGTAGTAAAGCGTCATTTCGCTCTTGATGAATACGGAGTATATATCAAGGCCGGGGCTGTCCTTCCGTTCTACGGAGAAGAGGTCAATAACCTCAACAGCAATGATGAGGACATATATGTGACCGTTTTCCCTGGCGGAGAAGGATGCTTCGAGATGTACGAAGACGCAGGAAATGACAAGGATTATGCTGAGTCATACGCGACCACACATATTTCAAGCAGATGGAACGGAAACGTCCAGACTGTGACTATAGCACCACGCAAGGGCTCATACGAAGGTATGCCGGCAGAGAGAGAGTTCAAGATAAAGGTTCTTGCTTCTGAGGCTCCTGCAAGCGTTTCCATAAACGGAGAAAATGTTCCTTTCGAATATCTCGGTAAGAATCTCGCATTCGTGATAGACGTACCTGTAGCAGATTGCTCAGTAGAAAAGACTGTTGTGATCACATATACTGATGATCTACCTGCACTTGCTGACGGACTCATCGGTCTTTCACGCCGTATGGCACGAAGCATCGAGGCTCTCAAGTTCCGCACCGGAGCAGACCCTATAGATGAACTCGCGATGATGGGTACCATCAATGAGGCAATTATGTACTCCCCTGAAAAGGCGTCAGAACTTGCTGAGGCATTTATGGCGAATTATAACAATCTTCCAGAAATCCTCAAGAAGCAGCCAAGAATCAACGAAAGCGACATCGAATGGTTCCTCGGCCACTGCGGCTGGAATCTGAAATAGCAGTTCCCTCGCGTACGAATCGCGACACTCAACTCACTATCTTTCAGCGAATTACGTAATATGCCTGCTGTAAATTTACAGCAGGCATATTACGTATATCCTTAACAGACAGGCCGTTATGCGTCAAGGGTATAAATCAGAAGACAAAACCGATACGGTATTGGGCGTGAGGGGCAAAAAAGCCGCTGTCATTATTCACTCCCAGACGGAAACCAAGGGTGAATTCCTGCACCCAGTGCTTTCCGATGGCTCTGCGGAAGCCGTATGCCGGAGTGATGCTTACTTCCGGCCCGCCATCGTATGTATTGGCTCTGAGCCTTATGGATATAAAATCGGAGGAATTGTTATACGTATCCTTCCCCATTTCAGTCCTGCGCTTGATGCTGGAATAATAACGAGCTTCAAAAGAGGCTCCAAAACCCATATAGCCTTCGAATCCAGTAGCATCCGGACCGCAATAGGCTGTAAAACCTGTCGGTACAAGACCTGCTCTTCCTATCAGAGTCCATCTGTCAGCCACAACACCTTCGAAACTGTATTCCAGACCTAGAAGTGTTGTGGTTATGGAATGATTGGACTGTAGTTTATAATATCCTACCGGATGGGAATAGTCGCGCGCTGTGGCGGCGAGGGCCACTAGGGCCAGGGTCATTGTTATAAGTATCTTTTTCATAATATCAGAAATTCAGGGCGAATCCGACACCGCTGCGGCAAGGACCGAAAGTCAGGTTCGGCTTATAGTCAGGGGAAAGGCGAGAATTATAATCTGAGGCTATACCTTTCAGGATCTTGTTTCCATTACAGATCAATGGAATGCCTGCTCCCATACCTGCCGCACCTATTCCCATAATGACCGCTCCCCCTTCCGGGATATCCGATCCGGCAAGCAGCAGGAAGCCGAATGTGAACACGGATGCCCCTACCCACGTCAGAGTATGACCGGTCGTCCTGCGTCTGCGGGCCTTGTAATAATCATCACCATAAAGATTGAAAGCGATATAGTCAGCCTGCATCTGGCCATAATAAGAATGCGATCCCAGATAGAGTTTTCCATTTGCAAATCTCATCTTTCCCCCTACGCCTCCGACAGCAGTCAGAAGGTCGTCATTGAAGAGCATTCCACCCCGGACGACCTGTTCGTATCCGTTATGATACACAATCTTTTCAACGTGAGATACCGGTACAGAGTAAAGAGGCCCGTTCTGATTATGGTATGACCGATAATAGATAAGTTCATTGCCAACCTCATCCACCACAGCCTCCACAACTCTTGAATCCAAAAAATGAATCCTGTCCTGGGCTGATGAAGCAAAAATTGACAGGAATGCCAATGTCAGAATAAAAAATGTCCGTCTCATAATCAATGGTTTTGACTATAAGACGGACATATCGGATAAAAGTACTATTCGGAATGATTATTTCTTCCAGAGTTTTGACATATCCTCGAGGGTCTTGCCCTTTGTCTCAGGAACGAGTTTCCATACGAATACGGCTGCAAGGATGCAGATAACTCCATAAAGGCCGTATGTGAAAGCGTGACCGAAGTTCTCTCCCATTGAGCCGAGGCTCATATTGTACATAGGAAGGAAGGTCGAAGAAACGATGAAGTTGAAAATCCACTGGAATGCGACAGCGATTGCTACAGCAGCACCGCGGATGGTGTTAGGGAAGATCTCCGAAATGAGTACCCAGCAGATCGGTCCCCAACTGAACATAAACGACGCGCTATAGACCATAATGCTGATCACAGCCACCACAGGAGGAAGAGCAGCAGAAACGCTTGTCACTGCTACACCGGCCGCACCGACTGCCATACCGAGGGATCCCCAGATAAGTAGAGGCTTACGGCCCCACTTCTCTACCGTGAAGATAGCCACGAGGGTGAAGGTGATGTTCACGATACCCATCAGCACGGTCTGCATCATAGGGTTGCCCATACCGAGCGACTCAAATATACGAGGTGCGAAATAGAGCACTGCGTTGATGCCGACTGCCTGCTGGAATACGCTGAGCATAATACCTACGAAGATGACGAGCCATCCGTATGTGAAGAGTTTCTCTGTCTTTTCTGTCACGGTAGCCTTTATCTCGGAGAGGATCTCCTGAGCCTTGGTCCTGCCATTGATCTTTGAAAGGATATAAAGTGCCTTGTCGTCCTTGCCTGTCATTGCAAGATAGCGCGGAGTCTCAGGAACAAGGAAAAGAAGCACGGTAAAGAGACCGGCAGGAACCGCCTCACTTACAAACATATACCTCCATCCGGTCTCGATCATCCATTGTGCTTCGCCCGGGTTCATAATCTGGTTGATGCCTTCAGCAACCTTCTGGATGGCTGGTGCGATATGGTCACCGAGGATCAGGAAGTTGACGAAATATACAACAAGTTGACCGAAGATGATGGCAAACTGGTTCCACGAAACGAGAGTTCCGCGAAGGTTGCTTGGTGCCACCTCTGCAATATACATAGGACAGATTGCAGAAGCAAGTCCCACGCCGACACCACCGAGAACTCGGTAGAGGTTGAATGCTACCAGAAGAGAGAAGGTTGGCTCTCCCTTAGGGAAGAAAAGGAATTCAGGGTTAAATGAACCGAGAGCAGAAAGGAAGAAGAAGACACCTGCCATAATGAGGGATTTCTTTCTTCCCATCCTCGATGCGCATATTCCTGAAATCGCGGCACCTATCACGCAACCGATAAGAGCGCTGGATGAAGTGATGCCGTGCATAAAATCGGTATAGACAAAGTCCTTGGCTCCCATAAAGAATGCCTGAAGACCCTTCTCCGCACCTGAAATGACTGCCGTATCGTATCCGAACAGCAGACCGCCTATAACGGCCACAAGGACTATCGAGATAAGATAGCCCTTGCTGCCTTTATTATTTGTATTTGTCATAGATTTCTCGACTATGCTCGAAATGACAATTAACAATACATATTGAGGATAGCCTCGTAGAGTTCCTGCTTTCCGGAAGTCTGCTTAGGCTCGTTGACCTCCTTACCGTATGCGTAAACATCCTCGAGAGTAAGTTCACCGTTCTCGAACTTCTTTCCGAGACCCTCGTCGAATGAAGCGTAGCGCTCCTTCACCATCTGGCAGAGCGGAGACTCCTCGAGAAGAGCAGCAGCATTCTCAAGTGCACGTGCCATAGCGTCCATTGCTGCGATGTGAGCGATGAAGATATCCTCGAGGTCAGTAGAGTTGCGACGGGTCTTTGCGTCAAAGTTAGTACCACCGTTTCCAAGTCCGCCGTTGCGGATGATCTGCATCATCGCCTGAGTGAGGTCGAACGAGTCGATAGGGAACTGGTCTGTATCCCAACCGTTCTGATAGTCTCCGCGATTAGCGTCGATCGAGCCGAGCATACCTGCATCAACTGCACAAGCGAGTTCGTGCTCGAATGTGTGACCTGCGAGAGTAGCGTGGTTCACCTCGATGTTCACCTTGAAATCCTTATCAAGGCCGTGAGCCTTAAGGAATCCGATAACAGTCTCAGTGTCAACATCATACTGATGCTTTGTAGGTTCCATCGGCTTAGGCTCGATGAGGAATGTACCTGTAAATCCCTTTGAACGTGCATAATCACGGGCAAGGGTAAGCATCATTGCAAGATGCTCCTTCTCTCTCTTCTGGTCTGTATTGAGAAGGCTCATATAACCCTCACGACCGCCCCAGAACACATAGTTTGTACCGCCGAGTTCGATGGTAGCGTCGATAGCGTTCTTGATCTGGACTGCTGCTCGTGCAACAACGTCGAAATCAGGGTTGGTAGCAGCACCATTCATATATCTCTTGTGACCGAATACATTTGCCGTTCCCCAAAGAAGTTTGATTCCGGTCTCAGCCTGTTTCTCCTTGAGATATGCAACTATTTCCTTGAGACGAGCCTCATATTCCTCTACGTCTGCTCCCTCTTCAACGAGGTCAACATCGTGGAAACAATAATACTCTATACCTATCTTCTGCATAAATTCGAATCCGGCATCCACCTTATCCTTTGCTGCCTGGACAGGGCACGCTGCTCCATTCCAAGGGAAAGTCTTGGTACCTCCGCCGAACTGATCTGCACCCTCAGCACAGAGAGTGTGCCACCAAGCCATTGAGAACTTGAGCCACTCGCTCATCTTCTTGCCAAGGACAACCTTATCGGCATCATAATATCGGAATGCCATAGGATTCCTGCTCTCTTTGCCTTCAAACTGGATCTTACCGATACCAGGGAAAAATTCTTTTGTTGCCATAGTCTTAGTATTGTTCGTTAATTGGTTTATAATTATAATCTTGATTTCCAGACCTCGTATGCCTCCTTATAGGCTTCTGTATCAACTGGTTCAACAACTGCGAGCCGCTCCAGAGTAGAGAATGCTTCCGTATTGTCCTTGTAAACACCTGCGCCAATTCCCGCTCCTTTTGCTGCACCTACCGAACCATCCGTATCATAAAGTTCGATGACCGCTCCGGTAACTCCGGCAAGCGTATCACGGAAGATAGGACTGAGGAACATATTGGCGTGGCCGGCGTGGATCCTGCTCACATTCATTCCCATCTGTTCCATAATCTCGATACCGTATTTGAAAGAGAAAACAATGCCTTCCTGTGCAGCGCGCACAAGGTGCTGCCTGCCGTGCACATTGAAATTCACTCCGTGAACTGAACATCCGGTTTCCTTGTTGCCGAGCATACGTTCAGCACCATTGCCGAACGGCATTATGCTTACGCCTTCACTTCCAATAGGAGCCTGAGCGGCAAGTTCATTCATCTCCGGATAGGACAAGCCTTCAGGAGCGATATTTCTCTTCATCCACGAATTGAGGATTCCCGTTCCATTTATGCACAGAAGGACTCCCAGACGTGTCTGTTCCGATGTATGATTGACGTGAGCGAAAGTATTGACCCGTGACTGAGGGTCATAATTCACATCACCGAGAACTCCATACACCACACCCGACGTACCTGCAGTAGAAGCGATTTCGCCAGGATTGAACACATTGAGAGAAAGTGCATTGTTAGGTTGGTCTCCTGCACGGTAGGTTACTGGGATACCTTCTGCAAGTCCCAGTTCCCGCGCTGCTGCCGCAGTAACACGCCCCTGCTCGGAAAAAGTCGGTTTCATATCCGGAAGAAGGGCTCTGTCTATCCCGTAATGATCCAGAAGCATCTGCGCCGGAGCATCCTCCGCAAAATCCCAGAGAATACCCTCCGAGAGTCCGGAAACGGTAGTGCAGACCTCTCCGGTGAGTTTTAAAGCGATATAATCGCCCGGAAGCATAATCTTATGGATCTTTGCATACAATTCAGGCTCGTTTTCCTTGACCCAAGCCAGTTTTGATGCTGTGAAGTTGCCTGGCGAATTGAGCAGATGTGACAGACATCGCTCCTGACCAAGGGCATCGAATGCCTTCTGTCCATACGGCACGGCTCGTGAATCACACCATATAATTGATGGACGAAGGACATTCATATCCTTATCGACACAGACAAGTCCGTGCATCTGGTATGATATGCCTATCGCCTTTATATCCTTTGGATCAGCCCCGGAAGCGCCGAGTATGTCGGCTGTCGCCAACTTCAGATTCTCCCACCAGGATGATGGTTCCTGTTCAGCCCAACCGGGCTTGACAGCAATGATTGCTGCTTCAGTCTTGGGATAAAACGCAGAAGCGACGCATTTACCGGACTGAGCATCGACAAGACTCGCCTTTACTGACGAACTTCCGATATCGTAACCTAACAGATACATATTTAAACTTTGTTTAATATCACAAATATAATGAAATATACCGAACCGTGCGGATGATTCTTAATTGTGTTTCAATTCCGACAGATTTTATGTCAAATCCGACAGAATCAGGCAAACATCATCCTTCGGAGCACTTCAGTTCGTTCCTGACAGCCGCAAGCACACCCTGCACCTGACCCATTGCAAACATTCGTCCCAGGAAGGAATAACCGGCATTGTAACCTCTGGATTCATCACCGAGCATAGTCTTTCCGTGATCCACACGCATAGGAAGGGATGGGTCGGTCTTCTCGAAAATACGTACCAATTCCACAAGGTCGGCGCGTCCACCGAGATGACTCGCTTCTGTAAAGTCTCCATTGTCGAAAATATGACAAGAACGCAGGTGTACGAAATGAGTGCGTGAGGCAAATCTGCGAGCCATTTCTACAACATTATTGTGTGCTCCGGCAGAAAGGGATCCTGCACAGAATGTCAGACCATTGCAAGGATTATCAACCGCTTTGAGAAACCACTCGATATCATCTTCGGATGTTACTATACGCGGAAGACCGAGAACCGGGAACGGAGGGTCATCCGGGTGAACACACATCTTCATACCGCATTCCTCACACACCGGCATAATGGAAGAAAGGAAATAACGCATATTCTCACGTAGCCGATCCTTTGTAACACCTTTATACTGAGAGAGAAGTTGTCTGAAGAGTTCAACCGGACGTTCGTCATCTTCGCGAATATTGCCGCTTACAAAGCCCTGTGTCCTTACGATTATATTCTCGACCAGTTTATGTTCCATCTCCGGTGTCATCTTTTCACGGAGGGCATCCACTTCTGCAATGATATCACGTTCGATATCCATTCCCGGCACTTTGAATGATGCCCATTCTTCGCGGGCTCCTTCACGCCCGACGATATAGATATCGAAATAAGCGAACTCGGAATAAGAAAAATAGAGGTTGGAGGTGCCGTCCGGATTCGGATGTTCCAAGTCCGTGCGCGCCCAGTCGAGTACAGGCATAAAATTATAGCATATCGTATGGATGCCCTCTACAGAGAGATTGCGCAGACTCTCCTTATAATTTTCAATCAGCGCATCCCTATCCGCGCCGCCATACTTTATGCTTTCGCACACAGGAAGGCTCTCCACGACAGACCAACGCATTCCGTAACTTTCAATATACTCACGCAAATCGCGTATCTTTTCACGTGTCCAAATCTCTCCATTAGGTACATCGTGAAGGGCAGTGACAATACCTTCCACCCCGATCTGCCTCAACATAGAAAGAGTGATCTTGTCATTCTTTCCGAACCATCTCCAGGTCTTTTCCATATTTATGATTATTTGAATACCAATGTATTAAGCACGCAGATGGATGTATCCTGACTGTCAGATTCAAACTTCAGGAAGATAGCGTGCTTGCCTGTCAAACCTGCTGCCGCAGGAAGTTTGACACTCAATTCTACAGGGACCTGAGGCATATCAGCCGTGATTTCAAGTTCGCCCAGAACGACACCTCCCTGTGATGTCCAAGGCCTGTCCGCCAAGACAGTTATCCTGCCGTCCACACCTTCAGGAATCAGATCGAGGACAAGACGAAGATTCTTGCGGCCATAGGTTGATGTAAAATTGAAATATTTATATCCCACTATCGAACCGGAAGTGTTATTCACGACAGGATTGGTGTTGTTCCTTATTGCGTAAGGAGCCTCAAACTTATCCTCGGTGCCATATCCGGATGCCACGTATGATCCGAAGAATGTCTTGTTCGGCCACGAATGCTGCTGAGGTCTGGTACCGGTGTACCAGCACGCTATACCTGCAGAATGTACTTCAAGAGGATTCAGACCGTCTGTTGCAAATCCTTGAGAGTCATATTCTCCCTCGGAAATAGCCACCTTGCCTCCCTTTCCTTCCTGAACGTCAACTGTGATCGGAGCCACCATAGCCTGACGGGCAAACTCATCAAGACCGGTCTGCCTGTGATAGAACACATACCATTGACCACATATCTCGCAGATGCTTCCGTGAGTGTTTCCTGTCGCTGTCGCAGAAGGTATCACCTTTCCATCCTCATCGATCTCTCGTGCTCTTCCGTCTATGATGGTGCCGCCGTAAGTCCAAGGGCCAAGGGGATTGTCACTGTATGCATAGGCAAGAGTATAATTGGTTACCGGCAGGCCGAATTCGCCATCATTAGTCCAGCGGCTGTAAACAAACACATATTTGTCCTTTACCTTGCGGATAGAGGAAGCCTCGAAGAAACGGAAAGTATCATCTTCCTGTCCTCCAGGAATCATATCCTCGATGATTTGCGTGCCTGGTTTCACAGTACACATAGTTTCAGGGTCAAGTTCCGCTGCATACGAACACTGGAAGCCCCAATATCCATATACTCTTCCGTCATCATCGACAAAGACAGCCGGATCGAATCCCAGCACTCCCTCAGTCATATTCGGATTGTCCTTGCTCCAGTTGCACACCTCGAAAGGCCCGTCAGGTCTCGGACTTATGGCTATCAGGTTCTGACGTCCGCCCACCTGATCGTTAGGATACAGGTAGTACATTCTGCTGCCGTCAGGCCCAGTCTTGACAGCCACATCAGGTGCGAAAAGAACATCGGAAAGTCCTTGAGCATCAAGCGGTTCTCCCTCTGCATTATGGCTCACACGGAGGATCTCTCCGTCATATCGCCATTCGTTCAGGTTGTCCACATCTGCCGACCAGACCACCAGTTCACGTCCGCAATAATCGGTGATGCGGGTATCGTGAGAACCGTATATATACACTCTGTACTTTCCCGGATTGTCCGGATCCTCTAACACATAAGGCTCGCCATCAGGAATATGCTCCCATAAAGGAAGATACGGATTTCCGACAGTAACTGGAACATCGTCCCCCGCGCAGGAGCATAATGTCATTGAAAGTATGGCGCAAGCGGCTGCAATCAAATATCTTTTCATAGTAACAGCGTTTTGATTACAATACTACCTTCATTGCCAGACCATTATATTCAACTGTCTTGGCCTCTCCCTTTCCGTTCCTTGAAACAGGGATTATATTGAAAGTCCTTTCCTTAAGCATTCCAGGGAACTCCCCTTCTCTTTCGGCGATGGAAAGAAGTCTCATCTTGTCATCATATTCGAACTCTATCATCGAATATGCACCCTTCTCATAATTGTAATTCACATTCTCATCCTCATAGAGAGTGAACTCTCCGTCAGCACCCTGATAAACATAAAGATCGATCACATCAGCAGGTTTCTGGTCCGACCACTGGATCTCTGGACCGAACGGAACGATTGCTCCGGCACGCACGTAAAGAGGCATCCTGTCGTATGGAGCCGCTACAGTCTTGGACTGACCGCCCTCGATAAACTCATTGCTGTAGAAGTCATACCAGCCCTGGCACTCAGGGAAATAGACCTCACGTGAGCGTGCTCCATACTCATATACCGGAGCAACAAGGAAGGCCGGACCGAACATATAGGCATCTCCTATATTCTCAACTGCCTTATCCTCAATGAAGTCCATTACAAGCGGACGCATAATCGTATAATCCTCGAACCAGGTCTTTCCGGCAAGAGAATAAATATATGGCATCAATGCATAGCGAAGTTTTGTATAATAAACGATAGATTCGTATGCCGGATGTCCCTCAGGAGCGATTTCCCAAGGCTCGCGGAAAGGATACTGGCCGTGCGCACGGAAGAGAGGACAGAATGCTCCGAACTGGAACCATCTTGTATTGAGTTCGCGCCATTCCTTATGGTCTGCATTCTCCTTTCCTGTACGGTTGAAGATCTCCTGACCGGCAACATAACGGTTCTCCACACAGAAGCCTCCGATGTCCATTGTCCAGTATGGGATGCCACTGATGGCGAAGTTCAGACCTGCAGAAATCTGAGCCTTCATATCCTCCCAACGGGTAGCAATATCACCACTCCAGGTAGCAGTAGAATACCTCTGGAGGCCGGCAAAGCCGCTTCTTGTGAGAAGGAATACACGTTTGTCATTATCAACGCCACGCTGACCGTTATAGATCGCATCTGCATTTACGAGCGAATATGCATTGAAGAACTCGGTTGACGAACCAAGGGCAGTAGGTCCGCAGAGAGCCTTACGGTAGTCCATATCGGTACAATCACGGATATTTGGCTCGGATGCGTCCATCCACCACGCGTCGATTCCAAGAGGATAATAATGCTCGTACATCTGCTTCCAGAACAGGTCGCGCGCCTCTGGAGCGTATGCGTCATAGAAGCCATAAAGATATCCCTGACCTATCCAGTCCCGTACTCCGTCTTCGTATGCCTTATTGTACATCCAGCCCTTATCATTGAACTCCTTATAGTGTTCTGTATCTACGTAGAACTTAGGCCATACGGAGATCATCATTCGTCCGCCAAGATTATGGATGGAGTCCACCATTGCCTTAGGATCCGGGAATCTCGCAGGATCGAATTCGTGGCTTCCCCAAGCGTCCTCTTCCCAATGGCTCCAGTCCATAACGATATTATCAATCGGAATATTCCTCTTTCGGAAGCCCTCAAGAGCCTCGATCATCTCAGTCGATGTCTTGTAGCGCTCGCGGCTCTGCCAGTATCCCATAGCCCATTTAGGCATAATAGGAGCCTTGCCGGTGAGGGTTCTGTACCCGCTGATGATCTCATCCATATCATCCCCGGCAATGAAATACCAGTCCATCTGCTTGGTCATCTCGCTCCACCACTGATGCTTTGCCTGCTGCTCAGGATCGACTACATCATATACGCGGAGGCCGCAATACGACACGCCTCCGTCAGGAGCCCAGTCTATTCTTACAGGAGTCCTCTTTCCGGCTTCAAGATGCACTGTGAATTTATATGCATTAGGGTTCCAGGCCGTCCTCCAACGCTCAGGGACTACCGTCTCACCGTCCATAGTGACGGTAGTATAACCTGCATAATAGAGAATGAACTGATAATCGCCTGTTACAGAAGCCTCAAGTTCTCCTTCGTAGGTCACATTTGAACCATAGAACTGGAAATCCTCCGGCAGATTCACCACCCGTGCCATTTCCGGAGCCACAAGATGCTCGAAATAGATTTTCGGTTCCTCACGGACCAGAGTCTCACCTTGGGCAGGGACGTATGTTCCGGTCAGACAGCCTTCCTTTCCGTTTTTGTCATAGAGTTTGAATACCTCTCCAAGTTGCTTATAATCAGCAGGATTACCGAAACGCATCATCGAATAACTGTCCATCAGGACACCATATCCCTTGTTAGAGACGATGAAAGGCACCGACACTTTCGTATTGTACTGGAAAAGTTCCTCATTCTTCCCTTTATAGTTGAACTCGTCTGCCTGATGCTGTCCGAGGCCATAGAATGCCTCATCCTCAGGAGAATCAAAGACCTGACGGAAGGTATAACCGTGTGTTCCTTCCACCTCGATCGGTTCGAATGATTTTCCCCCACCTGCCTGTTCGGCCAGAATCGGATTGCCTTCAAGGTCTGTGAACCACACTTCTCCTGTGGCCTGGTTTACGCTCGCAACGACCGCTGATGTATTGACGGAAACGATTCCATCGTCTTCCGTCACAGTAAACTCCGGTGTACCGGTCTGCGGTACTATAATCAGACTTTGCGGATCTGCAAACTTGTTCTCAGGTGTTGCAGACACACGGATAAGTTTGTCTCCAAGCACTTCAAGCCTCACAAGGCGCGGACCGCCTTCTACGGGATCCTGAACTTTCACGGTCACTCCGGCTCCGTTCTGTCTGTATGTCCCCACACACGAAGCGAGCAGGAAAGCAGCAAAAAGAAGAGAAAGGATTCTTGTCTTCATATCGGTTATCAATTATATTTCTACAAATTTAATCATTAATTAAGTTTCAAGACAGTATTTTCGCACACTTTCGATACATTTGCTTATATTTACGAAACAAAACACTAAAACTACAGATATGAAACGCATAATCCTCTCAGCCCTTATAGCGCTGGCACTCTATCCGTCTGCCTATGCACAGATGAAAGTCGAAGTCAATATAGACAGCGACATTACAGACGGACAGGTCATCCCTAAAGAAATTTACGGTCAGTTTGCAGAGCATCTCGGATCCTGTATTTATGGAGGACTATGGGTCGGACCGGAATCGGACATCCCTAACATCAATGGATACCGCACTGACGTACTGGAAGCGCTCAAGACGCTGAAGGTGCCAGTTATGAGATGGCCGGGAGGATGTTTTGCCGATGAGTACCACTGGACGGACGGTATAGGTCCACGTGAGAACAGACCGCGTATGGTCAACAGTAATTGGGGAGGTACAGTAGAGGACAACTCATTCGGCACACACGAATTTCTGAATCTATGCGAAATGCTCGGATGTGAGCCTTACATCAGCGGAAATGTCGGTTCCGGTACTGTCGAAGAACTGGCAAAGTGGGTAGAGTATATGACTGCCCCTGACGGCCCGATGGCGAAACTGCGCGCTGAAAACGGAAGAAAGGAGCCGTGGAGAGTGAAATATCTTGGAGTCGGCAACGAAAGTTGGGGATGCGGCGGAAATATGGTGCCGGAATACTATTCCCATCTATACAGGAGATACCAGACCTACTGCCGCAACTTCGGCGGAAACACTCTTTACAAAGTAGCAAGCGGAGCATCCGACTATGACTACAATTGGACAGAAGTACTTATGAAGAATGTCGGAGGTCTGATGAACGGCTTATCCCTTCATTACTACACGGTAAAGGGATGGGACGGAAGCAAGGGTTCCGCAACAGAGTTCAATGCTGAAGAATATTACAACACTCTGGGAAAGGCAGTAGAAGTGGAAAGCGTGATAAAGCGCCATATCGAGATTATGGACAGATATGATCCTGATTGCAGGATTGACCTTCTTCTCGATGAATGGGGAACGTGGTTCGATGTCGAGCCAGGCACCAACCCTGGACATCTCTTCCAGCAGAATTCTATGCGTGACGCTATGGTTGCTGCGCTGAGTTTCAACATTTTCCACAAATACACCAGAAGGCTCAAGATGGCAAATATCGCACAAATAGCGAATGTACTCCAGTCGATGGTATTGACCCGTGGAGACAAAATGGTACTCACTCCAACATATCACGTATTCAGGATGTACAATGTCCACCAGGACGCAATCTATCTTCCTTTTACCTGCAATTCCGGAACATTTACAGACGGAAACGGACGAGAATGCCCGCTGATCGATGCAACTGCCTCAAGAAATGCAGAGGGAATCATCAATGTGACCATAACAAACACAGACCTTGAGAATGAGGCAGAAGTCATCCTTACTCTTGCGTCAGACGGGAAACCGGAAATCTTTGGAGAGATACTTACATCTGAAGACATTCAGGCCCACAACACCTTTGAGAGTCCGGAGACAGTCAAGCCAATGACATTCAATGACTTCAAGAGCAAAGATGGAAGAATCACCGTCAAGATGCCTGCCAAGTCGATAGTCAATCTCAGCATCAGATAAAGACACATCCGGACGACCGTGAAAGGTCATCCGGATGCCATCAACACTACACTACTCAAATCAGCGGACGTACTCTGCGTCAAAATTACGATGAATATCCTTGAGTTTCATCGACAGAACGCAAAGCAGTATTCCCAAGACAATGAGGCCGACGCCCGCCAACACGACAACTGTTGCAATACCTGCGCCTAAAGGATTCACAAGAACCAGAATCGACAGGATCAGAAGCAGGATTCCCCCTGCCACCAGCCAGCCTGAACCCGGAACACCGAAAGTCTCGAAATCACCGGAAAAACCGATCAGGATGAAACTGTTGTACATCATCCAGAACCCCATCATTATAGGGAGAAGCATTAGGGTGACCCCAGGAGAAAAACACAGAAAGAGTCCCAGAATAAGGTCGAGGACACCTCCAACGATGACATATCCTCTCATCATAAAGTAGTTGCCGCTGGTGGATGCAGCAATTAGTTTTGCCACACCTACCACGAGAAGAAGCACTCCGAACAGGAGACTTAATGTCACATAACTTTCGAGGGGGAAAGCAAATACGGCAATACCGGCAGCAATGCAAAGCACACCGGCAAGCATCATAAGCCACCAATGCCTTACTGCACGGCCGGCCTTCTTGGTAAGATTTTCAAAACGACGTTTCATATCACTAATAATTAATCAGAGATATGATAGTCAATTATTGTGCTAAACCTTCAGCAAGCGTCATTCATAAGAATAAAGACGGACGTGGAGAACCTTGAAGTCTCCTACAGAAATGCGCACGTGACGCCCCTGATGAGTCTGATCACCGTTCAAGCGACGGATGCGTGAGAATGATCCGTCTTCATTTACAGACACTTCGTCAACCGAGCCTATACCGCATCTGACGCCTTTCCAGATCATATCGGCAGCCTCATAGCCGTGCGATCCCTCTGAGGCAAATCCGTCTTCACCCAAAGATCCAGGAGCAGTGACCGCAAGACTTTCCTGAACCGTTGCAAACTCTACGACAATACCATTACCGGCTACAACATATTCGTCTTCTGCCAGACGGATTATGATCCCGCCCCCTTCCGGCCATACCGAACCATCTGTAGCCCGCGGATCCCAAGGAAGGGTAAAATTATGACGGCATATCAGCAGATTGTCACCATCTTCTATCACACGTTCCTTGTCATTTTGGTCAAAAAGAAGACCCCACATAGCATCCTTGCCCTGCCATTTCGTGATCAGAGGCATCATTTCACGAAGTTTTGCATAACCTTCGACAAAAGGGGATCCTTTATCGTCAGAGCCATCCTCTACTGCAAAAGGGCTGAAGCCCAGGGCATTATGCTCACCGAACACGTAAAATGCCCTTACCCCGTTATTCTGAGTATGCCGGATTTCAGGGATGAAAAGCGGGTTATTGTGCAGATCGTATCTTGCAGTCCATCCTTTGAAGCCGTCGTCATACAGATCAGGGGCAATCAGATCTATTGAAGGTGCAGCACAGTGCCATATATCTATAAGATGTGCCAGAGGGCCAGCAGACGGATACTCCCCTGGTTTGCGTCCACGGCTGTTCATCGCTGCATTGACAAAAAGAGGGACATCATAGATTTTCCTTGCACTGGCAGCCATCCTTTCTACGTATGACGCATAATGCCAGGACATAAATATCTCGTCCGTATAAATATCATCTCCAAAAACATCTTTCCAGGTCCCTTCGGTTCTGGAACCGTTCTCCTGCCATTTTCCGGACAGATACGGATGCAGAAGGGATTTGTTCTTCACAAGGTATTCTGTCAGTTGATCCGGAACCTCAGCATTGAAATACCGGTCCGCTATTTCAGAATGATCCCTAGCATCCTCAAGCATACCGATTTCATTCTCAATCTGAAGCATTATCACGGTTCCGTACCCTTTGTCAACTTCGGCAATATGCGTCAGCCAGACTCTGAATGCCTTATTGTCGGCAGAAAACACATTCTCAGAAAAAACACTCGCAATCTCCAGAGGCTTCCCCTCTTGTGTGTATGCACGGGGATATTTCCGGTAATCCTTCTTGAACCACATCGGTGCATAACAACTCATAGAGTTCTTCCACGCTCCGAACCACAGAAATACAATTTTCAGATTGTTCTTCCTTGCCTCTTCCAAGACCTTGTCAGTCAATGAGAAATCGAATCTGCCTTCCTCGGGCTCAGTCAAATCCCAATATGCTGGCACAAGAACAGTATTGAGGCCCATTCTCTTCAATTTCGCAAAATTTATTCTGATATCCTCCGGACAGGAAGCAGAAGAATTCCCCAGTTCTCCTCCGAGAATAAGGAAAGGCTTTCCATCGACTTCCATCTGCCAGGCATCACCGTATCTTTTCAACGTTGCATTCTGGGAAAATCCATACTGAAATATCAAAACAAATATAAGAGATAGGAATATACGCTTCATAACTTTTCAAATGTCTGTGTAAAAAGCCGGTCCCTTTATGAGACCGGCTTTGATTCCATCAATTCCGTGAATTATTCTTCAGTATGGACTGCATTCTTCCAGTCAAGTCCGTCGAATTCTTCAGATATGTCCTTTCCTGCAATTCCGTCACAGAAATACTTGTAGGCAAGTTTACGTCCGTAATTAGCATCAAAAAGGTTAGGAGCGTCACCGTTGAGCCAGAATTCGTGCTCTGCAGCATTATCTGACAGAGTCCAGATTGTGATACCGGACTGCTGAGCCTCAGGGACATTCTCCTTGTATGACTCCATAATCATCCGATAAGTCTGTGCCTGTGCAAGAAGTTGATCTGCAGAAGGGTTTGCAGTTCCCACCTGGACATCAAGTTCGGTCACACGTACAAGTTTGCCGGTTGCTGCCATTGTCTTGAACATCGCATCAACCTTTTCTTTTGTGATGGATGTTGACACGTGCATCTGAGTACCGATACCATCAACCCTGTGACCGCCATCCTCGATATACTGGACGAATTTGATGAGTGCATCAAGTTTGCCTGCACTTGATTCCAGACCATAGTCATTGACAAAGAGTTTTGCATCCTCTCCACAATACTTACGTGCATACTCGAAAGCCTTACGAGCATACTCCTGACCTATGTAATATGCCCAATACCAACGATCTGACTCCCAGTTGAGAGTAAGTCCGTTATTTTCTACTGGAGCGGAGTCACCCTCTGAGAAGTTGCCATCCAGACCACGCCAGCCGTGGCTTCCGTCGATGATAGGTTCGTTGATGACATCCCAGCACTTTACTGTAGGAAGATGCTCTGCCATCTGACGTATCCAGGACTCCATAGCGCCAAGAAGGAGTTCCTTCTTCTCTTCCGGTGTCTTATAGATATACGTGATGGTAGGAGCAGCCTTCTGAGGCTTAGGAGCAAGATATCTGCGTGATGAAGCAGGAGTTGCTATCTTCTCTCCGAACTTGAATTCATCAATCCAGAACTTGGCACCTTCTGAAGCAGCCTTTCCGAATTGGACACCGACACGGCATAATGCCTCAGGATCAGACTCTGTGTAAGTGAATTCACCAGAGCAGAAGAACCATTCTGATGGAAGGTCGAACGACTCCTTGTATATACCTGAGTACGACTCGTTCTGACCTATGAACTGAACATTGAGTCCTGAATCAGACTTCGCCCAGTATGAATATGCGTATGTCTTGCCGACCTCGAGATTGACAGGCCAGAACAATTGTGCATCCCACTGGTTTGCACACTCTGCAGTAAGAGTGAAAGCAAGACACTGTCCGTCATAACCTGCCGCATCAGTCTCGTATGTATATTTACCCCAAAGACCTGTCCAGCCCTCTGCGCCAGCCTCGAATCCACCGTTTGTAACGACATTGATCATAGGATCTGAAGGCTCTTCCTTGCCATAGTCAGGATTCTTCTCTCCGAATTTGAAGTCATCGATATAGAACTTCGCACCCGCTGATCCTGAACGTCCGAACTGGACACCCACACGGCAAACAGCCTCAGGATCAGACTCTGTATAAGTGAACTCACCCTCGCAAAGAATCCAATCAGCCGGAAGATCAAAGGCATCCTTATAAATACCGGCGTAAGACTCGTTCTGACCGATGAACTGAACATTCAGAGCAGAATCAGACTTCGCCCAGAATGAATAAGCGTATGTTTTGCCGACCTCAAGATTGACAGGATAGAACAATTGTGCATCCCACTGGTTCGCACACTCTGCAGTAAGTGTGAATTCCATAGCCTGATTGCCTTCATAACCTGGGGAAACGACCTGATAAGTATATTTGCCCCAAAGGCCGGTCCACTGTCCTGTTGTGCCGTCCGTCCACTCGAACTTGCCGTCTTCGCCCACAATGTTGATCATCTTTTCAGGCTCTACATTCTCAAGTTTCTTTCCGAACTTGAAGTCGTCGAACCAGATCTGTGCACCAGGATCGCCTCCGAATTGTAATCCCACACGCTCGATATCGGCAAGTTCTGTCTCTCCAAGTGTAAACTCACCGGAAAAGAATGTCCAATCTGTTCCAGGTGTGAATGTATCCTTATAAATGCCACTGTATGCGGCATTCTGACCTATGAACTGGCAGGCAAGTCCGCAGTCTGACTTGGCATAGAACTCATAATAATAGGTCTCACCAGGCACAAGGAAATCGCCAAGAGACCAGAACAACTGAGCATCCCACTGGTTCGCACATTCTGGGCTGATAGTGAAATGGATGGCATTACCTGTACCGTCACGTCCAGGCTGCTCGACAGCGTATGTATATTTACCCCAAAGTCCGGTCCAACCATTCGTTCCGTCCTCAAAGCCACCGTTTGTGACAACATTCTCGCATTTCTCACCCTGAGGAACCTCAACCTTCATTTCAGGAGCAATGAGGGACTTCAGATACTGTTGCTTCTGCTGGGTATGCCAGAGGAAATTGTGTCCATAGACCTCGATATCAGAAGGAACAAGTTCCATAAAGGCATCAATTGTTGCAAAGTTCAGTTCACCGTTTGCCTTGACAACAGATGAATGCTTCATTGCATTTCCGGTTGTAAACATCTGGAAATTTGCATCAGCAATCTCTCTGTATGCAGGATCTTCGATATACAGATCCGCACCGAGACCAAGACCTATCTTCATACCAGGAACATACTCTGCCGCATACTCCTTGATAGTCTTGTAATTCGCAAGAGCCTCTGCATCCTGAAGAGGTATGTCCGCCTCAGTGATCGATCCGTCAGGTTCCTGCCACTCCATTATCTCGTCCATACAGCCTGTGAAAAGCAGAGCACAAGCCGCGAAAGGGAGAATGAATTTATTGTATTTCATAATTGTCATCAGTTTTGTGTTATTGATTACTCTTCCTCATCCTCAGGATAGTCGGAAACCACCACTGATTTATAAGGTACAAGGCGCCAGTTGTCAACATAGACCATCTGAGCGAATGCAGACGGCTTATAGACAATATCCTCACTGTAAGCCACCTCATTATTCACGAGGAACATACCGAAGTTTGCATAACTTGCAGCGGCACGGTCAGCGCAGATTGATGCAAAAGTAAGGTCAGCCTCGGTGTTCTGATATTTTCCGATTGTATTTACCGGAATAGTGACTGTCACCCATCCGTCGGTCTGGTATGGTTCCTGTCCACCGTCTTCTGTAAGCCAAGGCACCCAAACCACAGCAGTCGGGAATTCGATATTGGTGGTGTTGGTAGTCTCGGTAGAGCCATATCCGTAGTTAGACAGGTTGTTCTGCAATGTAAACTCAAGCATACCTGTTGTCCAAGGCTCTGGAGAATACACATCAAACTGAAGTGCGATCTCAGCCACAGGAGTTTCCGCCGGAATCAGTTCGCCGAATGTCTTTGCCCAATCCTCGCTGTCTGCAGACCAGGCTCCCTTTTCGCCACCTGCCGTAAACCATCCCTTGCCGTTTGCACCAGCAGCAATACCGCCTTCCGCAACTACTGCCTCTGGAACTGCCGGCACTACATTGCCACGACCGGTTCCCAGAGGGTCAACAGCAAGTTCTTCCGATGTATAGGTTGCACTCCAGCCACCCTGAGTTCCGACACCGTCGAAGTCAATGATCATACCCCTTCTTTCGTTGAAATAGTCAGGAGTCTGAGCATAACCGTGAGCACCTTCAGAATATAGACATCCACCTTCTGTCACACCCTCCGGCATTACGAAAGAGTACCACTCGCCATCTTCGTCACAAGTGACTTCAGTCACCTCGATGCCTCCCGGAAGAGTAACCTTCACGGTCTCGTGGAGGTTGGTTCCGTTCACCTTTACAGTCTCACCAGGCATAGGAAGCGTCATATTGATTCCTGTGACTGTAGGAGATGCTGCACGGATGAGGAATTCATATACAGTTTCAGTTTCATCCTTGACAAAGCGTATTGTATTACGCACTTCCTCTTCTGCATCCACTACCGGAGTCTTGGTGTTGATCTGGATGAGCATAGAATTGTCCGATACGTATGCACGGTTGAAATATGTGTCATATCCATTGATATACACCTTTTTCATTCCAAACAGTCCGCTGCCCTCCACACGGATGAGTTGCCCCAGACGGGCGAACTCCACAGGACGGTCAGGTACAGAAGACTCATAGTTCTCAAGATAGATCTGAGTAATCTTGACAGGTACGCTCTGATACTCCTCATTGAAATACTCGTCCTCCTTGTTGCAGGATACGAATGCCGCCGAAATCAAAGCGATACACAAGAGCCACATATATTTGATATTCTTCATAACTCTCTATTCATTAATTAGTTGTACAATTCAGCAACATTCACTTCTCTTTCGCCGAACTCGTATGCCACAGGCTCACCGTTGAGAAGATTATTACGTCCACGGTCAACATCGGAAATAGGAATAAGGAGGTGCTGCTCTGTAGCGACTGAAACACCTTCACCAGGATCCTCGGCCGCAACGTATGTTCCAGCAGCCTCATCCCACTCATAACCACGGTTTCTTTCCTGGTTGTTGAGATAATTGATCACTTCCTGACGCTGATAGTATGAACGGCGGAGAAGGTCATACCAGTACTGTCCCTCGTACGCAAGTTCGATACGACGCTCATATCTGAGGTCCTCATAACGTATGATCATCTTTGTCGGCATACCAGCACGCTCACGCACTGCATTATAGTACTGGAGCGCAGTCGGGTCGTTGGTTGTCTCATTATTGCCGAGAATAGCCTCCGCAAGGTTGAGATAAACTTCAGCAAGACGCATCATATAGGTATTTACACCTGAACTCTGCTGATAACTCTGTCCGTTGTCGGCAAGTTTTCCGATAACGTGCTTCTTGACGTTGCACTTGTTGTCATATCCGTCTTCTGTCACATCGTATGTATAACCGCCATTTTCCGTATTGAGGTCATCATAGAATGCTCCCACAGTCGCGATAGTGGCGTGACGGCGGATGACATCAGCAGGATCATATTCACGGACCATATCCCAGGATGCATACGTTGCATTTCCCCAGTTGGTCTCACCGACCATTGTTGACCAGGAGAAGAATGCAGAAAGGGCATTACCTCCACCCCAGCCGATAGCATCGTTGGAGCCTTTGAGCCACTGAAGTTGGAATATGGACTCGCTGTTATTATTCCAAGTCGGAACTGCGAAAAGTTGCTTATACTCAGGAAGAAGAGCATACGGGCCTTCTATACATTTGATCGCAGCCTTTCTTGCCAGATCGAGATAATACGCATTACGCTTCCCGTCATTGAAGTTTGTCTCGATATTCGTTCCATCATACTGTCCGTCTGTAGTGAGACCGGCCATTGAAAGATATACTCTTGAGAGCATTCCGAATGCACTGTACTTTGTCACACGGCCTGGGTCGCCTGCTGTAGCAGAAAGATTAGCCGCTGCATATTCAAGATCACGGATCGCAAACTCCATAACATCAACCTGACGGTGAGGAGGTACGATCGGATTAGCGACCTGAGCCGCAGTATCTGTGTAGATTATACCTTTTCCCCAGAGAGATGCAATATACCAATATGCAACTCCTCTCATAAAGCGTGCTTCAGCGTATGCCTGGATCTTCGCTTCTTCGGAGACTGATGCGGTAGAATAATTCTGTATATTGGTGATGGTATAATTGGCCTGAGCGATCACCGAATAGAGAGATCCCCACGCATCTTCAAGACCCGGGCTGAGCGCCGTCTCTGTGAAGTTGGTGAAAGGATAGATATAGTCTGACCAGCGCGCAGTAAGGTTGTTTGACCTTCCGTCACCCATACTGTAGTACAACTTGCCGTTGAAGTTGGACCACACAAAATTATACAAAGGTGCGGTTGCAGTCTCGAGAGCCTCATCACTGTCGAAATAAGTCTCCTGATTGGCATTTGTCGTGTTGGTCGAAGTGAGGAAGTCTTCACAGGATGCGAAGAATGCGACTCCGGCCATCATTGCCACGAGAATCAATATCTTGTTTTTCATTGTATTGTCCATTTATTTGATTAGAAGGAAATGTTCACACCGAATGTATAGATACGTGGTGATGGATAACGTCCGTAGTCAACACCTGTCATAAGTGCGTCTCCGTACATTGCACCGATTTCAGGATCAAGACCTTTGTACTTGCTCCAGGTATAGACATTCTGAATATTTGCATAAAGGCGCAGACTAGAAATCCTGGCCTTCTTCATCCAAGCGGAAGGGAAGGTATATCCGATTGAAATGTTCTGGAGACGGATATATGAGGCGTCCTCTATGAGAAGGTCACTGATACGGGTATAGTTGGCATTTGCATCAGTCTTCTGGATTGCAGGCATTGAAGTGGCATCCGGATTGGATACGCGGAGATTGCGGTAGTCATTATCCGGGAGACTTGGGTCAATTACCTCGACCTTAGCATAGTTCAGCGCCGATTTGAGTACATTATTGTTTACACGTGGATCCTCAATACGGTAGCGTGTCAGGTTCATCGCCTGATTGCCATACGAACCGTTGAAGAAGATATTCAGGTCAAATCCTTTCCAGGTGAATGTATTGCCGATACCGTATGTAAACTTAGGCTCAGGATTGCCTATATAAGTACAGTCTTCGTTATTGATGACTCCGTCACCATTGATATCAGCATATCTGTAGTCTCCTATCCAGGTACCGCTTTCAGAGATGGTATTACCCTCCGGCAAAGCCACCTGCTGCACGTTTCCATTTTCATCACGATAATAGAAATCTGTCGGATTGTCGAAACGTCCGATTACCTTGTAACCCCAGAACTGTCCGATAGGCTGTCCGACAGCGGTCTTGGTAACGATGAAGTTGTTGGATGAAGGCTGGTAGTTCTTCTCTATTGAAGAGTTCGCAGTGTCGAGAGCGAGCACTTTGTTTCTGTTGAGAGAGAAGATGAGATTGGTACCCCAATAGAAGTCACCCTTGCTGATATTTACAGTATTGAGGGTGAGTTCGATACCCTTGTTCTCCAACGAGCCTACGTTACCCCAAGGATTGGCAGCGGAACCAGGTCCGGATGATCCGAGATATGCAGGAAGAGGAAGTTGGAGGAGAAGGTTTCTGGTCTTCTTATAATAAACGTCAGCAATGAATTCAATACGGTTGTCAAAGAGAGCGACGTCAAGTCCCGCATTAAATGAATCTGTAGTCTCCCAGGTCAGATCCGGATTGGCGGTGTTGCCGGTAAGCACACCTGTTCCCCAAGGAGTAGTCTTATATGAAAGGAGTGCCATATAAGCGAAGTCGCTTACATTCTGGTTACCTGTCGAACCCCAGCCTGCACGAAGTTTGAGGTTGTTCAGAGCAGTTGCATTCTCCATCCAGGACTCCTCTGAAATACGCCACGCAAGAGCCGCTGACGGGAACCATCCCCATTTGTTGCCTGTTGCAAACTTTGAGGAGCCATCCCTACGGATAGTCGCTGTCACGAGATAGCGGTCATCGTATGAGTAGAATGCTCTTCCGAAGAAAGAGGCGATAGAGTTGGATACCTTTGTACCAGTAGTGGTTGATGAGGTGATGTCTCCGGCACTAAGGTCTGGAGTCGAGTTGGAAAGGAAGCCAGTGGCTGTACCCACCTGATTCTCCCACTTTGAGAAAGACATTTCCTGTCCGGCCATCAGGTTGACATTATGTTTCTCTGCAAAAGTCTTGTTATATGTGAGAATGTTTCTCCAGGACCAGTACTTGGTATTGGTCTTTGTCCACTTTGATGTGCGGATATCATTCTCCTTGATACCGAAACGATAATCAGGCTGGTAGTAGTAGTAACTGTTGAAGTTCCAGTCTGTAGAAAGTTCTGTCTTGAATGTGAGACCGTCAATGATCTGAGCCTCAAGATAAGTATTGAAACGGAAATTTATCTTTTCGTTCTTATTGGTACGGATCGAAGCCAGACCCACAGGGTTTTCAGGCATCCAGGTATCTTCCGGACCGTCGAACGAGCCGTCAGGAGAAGTAACGGCCACAGTAGGCTGCTGTATGAGGGCACTCATAATGGTATTGTTGTCTGTGCCGACATTCTGCTTCGACTGAGCGAATGAGAAGTTCACACCGCCTTTGAGCCATTTCTTGATCTGAGTATCGATATTCGAGCGGAGAGAGATTCGGTTGAAGTCAGAGCCGAGAGCAATACCTTCCTGCCCAAGATAACCACCGCTGATGGCGTATGTGGTCTTTCCGTTACCACCTGTGATGGAAAGACTGTGGTTATGCATAAGCGCCTTACGGAAGAGTTCGTCCTGCCAGTTGGTACCTTCTCCCAGAAGATCCGGACGGACGAACTGACTGCTCTTCTCCACTATATACATATCAGCACGTAGATTGTGAAGTTCTGCATACTCGCTGAGATTCAGCATTTCAAGTTGCTTGGCCATCTCCTGCCAGCCGACATATCCATCGTATGTAACAGTAGCGTGACCGGCCTTGCCCTTCTTTGTCGTGATCATAATGACACCGTTGGATGCTCGCGAACCATAGATCGCAGCAGCGGATGCATCCTTGAGCACGTCCATAGTCTCAATGTCAGACGGGTTGATCGTCGAAAGCGGGTTGCTGGTCTCGTCGTCTGTAGCGGAATCAATCACAACTCCGTCAATCACAAAGATAGGTTGGTTGGTGGCATTAAGAGAGTTGATACCACGGATGCGGATTGATGAAGATGCACCAGGCGTACCGGAATTGGCCTGAATCTGAACTCCGGCAGCACGGCCTTGAAGTACCTGATCAATGGACGTTACGACCGATTTTGAAATAGCCTCGTCACCTACAGATGCAACAGCACCAGTAAGATCGGCTCTCTTCATTTGACCATAACCGACCACAACGACTTCAGAGAGCATTTCAGTATCTTCCTCAAGGAAGAAATTCTGCACGGATTGACCGTTGAGTTGGATTTCCTGTGTTCTGTATCCTATGCAGGACACTGTCAGAACCGCATTAGACAGGACATTCAAAGTGTATGTTCCGTCAATTTCAGTAACAGCACCGTTTGTCGTGCCTTTCTGAATGACACTGGCTCCGATAACTGGGCCAATGGCATCTGACACTGTACCTTTGACAGTGATATTCTGTGCGTATGCTGCCCCCCCCAACGGAAGAATGAACAGCACGAACAGAAGCCAGATGTGCTTGAAATAGGTTGCTGATTTCATAAATGAAATAATTTGGTTAGTAGTTTATAGTGAATTGTTATTCTCCTGGTCTTTTGTCAACAGCACATTTTCAATGATACAAATTTAATTTCAGCAAAGCATAAACAACGACATTTTTGAAACAAAGACATACAAATTTGAAACATCAACAGCATTATTTGTTGCATTTTGTATCATTTTTGGCAAAAACAAGGACAATTATTGTAATTTTGCAACATAACACAGACGAAAACCGACACTTATGAAACCCAGACATTTCCTGACAGTCATATTGACCGCAGTCTCAATAATTACGGCTAATGCACAAACAGCAAGACTTTATACTCCCGGATCAGGCTTATCGAACAGTCAGATCAACAGTATCTATCAGGACTCGGAAGGATTCGTATGGATTTCCACCGAAAACGGATTGTCAAGATTTGACGGTATGGACTTCTCCACTTTCAGATTTGACAAAGGGAACAGAAATTCACTGGCAAGCGACCTTGTCCTGAAAGTCCTCGAAGACAGCAATGGGTTGTTCTGGATCGGGACATCAGCCGGACTTCAGACATTCGACAAAGAATACAACATTTTCAACTCAATCAATCTAGGAGATGATTCCGTACCTGAATCAGATCAGCATATAGCGGATATACTTGAAGTGGAGTTCTTGGGGAAAGACAGGATACTTGCCGCTTCATCCGGACACGGCATATATATTATCGATCCCCACACAGGAACTCCTGACAATGCTGCCCGCGAAAGTCTGGGGAGCAGCATACCTTCGTTTATAGGACGTATTTATGCCGACAGGTCTGACAGGTTATGGATCGGAGCGGAAAACGGCGGCATATCAGTAATCGACCTGAAAAGCGGAAAGGCAACGACTGACATCCAGAATCTCAGTGACCCTGAGATAGCAGAGAAGATCGTTGTAACTGCATTTGCACAAGACATCCGGACCGGAAACGTCATATTGGGATCTTCCAGCCACGGAATACTCATTTTTGATGAGATTTCAGGTCTTATCAGAAAGGCAAAGAACAAGGATGCCTCGAAATATAGGGTAAAGAGCCTGCTTAAGAACAACATCGCACCACAATATGGTGACAACACTTTCCTGGTCGGAATGGAAAACAACGGCATAAAGATATTTGATGCCACTAAAGAAATCATCGGAGAGGTCAGCCTGCCGAATGTAGCCTACAAGACTTCCACCTGGAAAGTACATAGTCTGATGGAAGACAATCAAGGGAATGTCTGGGCTGGAGCGTTCCAGACCGGGGTTCTGGTGATCCCGAAATCAATGTACGGCTTCGAGCAGATACATTTCAGTGATTACGCAAACGGAGATGGTGCCTGCGTGACATCTATTCTTGAAAACCCCGGAAACGGCGACCTGTGGATAGGCACCGACGGAGCGGGTCTCTACAGGATAGACCGTCACGGAAGGAAATCTCATTTCACAAGCAGTAATTCGCATCTTTCCAACAATTCCATTATGAGCCTCGAAATGGACAAACGTGGAACATTATGGATTGCTACATACCTTGGAGGCCTGGTAAAATGGACCCCGGAGGGTGATTTCAGAGCATTCCGTGACCAGAAATCACTCAATACAGAAAAGACCGTATGCCTTGAGTATTCTTCAGAGGATGACATTCTATATATAGGAACGCACGGCAACGGAATGTCGGCAATAAAACTTCCGGAAGAAAAAGTCAAGAGGACATTCTCAGATGATAACAATAAATGGATCAGCGACCTGTACATAGACAAAGCTGGGATGCTGTGGGTCGGAACCTATAACGGGCCGATGCTATATGACCACCGCACCGGAATCCTTAAAGATTATGAAGTAGGAGAATCACTCAAGACACGAGTCCAGTCATTCTGCGAAAGTTCGGACGGTAATATATGGATATGCTCCGGAGAAGGTCTGACAGGCATAGACAGGAACAGTCGGAACATCTCATATTTCACTGAGGATGACGGACTTCCAAGCAACGTACTCAATGACATACAGGAAGGCAATGACGGTCACCTGTGGATTTCCACATTGAATGGTCTGTCACGATTCAATCCAGCCACCAAGGAATTCAAGAACTATTATCAGTATGACGGCCTGCAAGAGAATGAATTCCATTCGAGAGCATCATTCAAATCATCAGATGGAAGACTATACTTCGGTGGTATCAAAGGACTTACATCGTTCTATCCTCATATAATCGATCAGCGCACCCATCCTGTTCCGCCACTGTACTTTTCTGATCTGAGGATAATGAACGAACCGATAGAATACTCGCCGGAAGCAGGGAATGACAACATTCTCGACAAGCACATCACTTTGGCTACGTCCATAACTCTTCCGAATGACAGGAATATGTTCTCAATCAAATTTTCTGTCCTCGAATATACCAATCCGAAAAAGATTACCTATTCCTATATGGTGGAAGGATTCGATGGTTCCTGGAATCATTTGCGCAGTGATTCCAGAACCGTAACTTACACCAATCTTCCTTCAGGAAGATATACAATGAAGGTCAAAGCATTCTTTGAAGGTGAGCCGGAGGACTTTTCATACCGCGAAATCGATATTAAAGTTCTACCGCCTTGGTACAGAACCGCTGTTGCATATATCATATACATAATCATAGCATTATTTGCTGTGCTGATATTCATACAATGGAAGAAAAGAGTTGGTATCAGAAAGAAAGAGCAAGAGGAATCAGAGATCAAGGAGTTGAAACTCAAGATGTTCACCAACATTTCACACGAAATACGCACTCCTCTCACCCTTGTGATGAATCCTCTTAAGAAGATGAGGGAAGCAGAGAAGGATCCCAAGCAGAAGGAATTATATAACCTTATGTACCGTAACAGCCTGCGTATCCTGCGCCTCGTGAATCAACTCCTCGATATGCGCAAGATAGACAATGGACAGATGCAACTTCATTTCCTTGAAACAGATGTCATCTATTTCATACGGGACATTATGAAATCATTTGATAATCTTGCCGTAAGCAGAAACATATCCCTCAGCATCACCCCGCAGCGGGATATTACAAATCTGTGGATCGATCAGGGAAACTTCGACAAGATAATATTCAACATACTTTCGAATGCTTTCAAATACACTCCGGAAAACGGGTCCGTATCGATCCATATCAGCGATTGCAAGCCGAATGAAGGCATTCTTGACGAGAAGGTGAATGAATATGTAGAAATTGTCATTGAGAATTCAGGAAGCGCTGTAGAAGAACGTCTCCTTGAAAAAGTGTTCGACAGATTCTTCCAGGCCGACATTCTTGATGCAAAAGTAGGATCGGGCGTAGGATTGAACCTTACCAAGATGCTTGTGGAACTTCATCACGGAGATATAAGAGCATACAATACTGACGAAGGCGTAGCATTCTCCATCAGGATTCCAGCCGGATGCGCTCATCTTTCTGCAGAAGAAATGACAAAACCGACCAATCATAAAGATCTATATACAAAGAATCCGATGGCTGATCATTCGTCCAGCCGCGAAGACGTAACTTATACGCCATCACCAGTCAAGGAAGAAAAGTCCAAACAGGCAAAATCAAAGAAGAACATTGTCCTTGTTGACGATGATAGCGAAATGAGAGCCTATCTCAAACTCGAACTGCAGAGTCTGTACAACGTCGAGGTTTGTGCAAGCGGTAAGGATGCCTGGTCAAGAATCACTGCAGGCATTCCGGATGCAGTCATCACCGATCTTATGATGAAAGGGATGGACGGAGCGGCACTATGCGAAAAGGTCAAGAAAAACCCTGCCACCAACCATATCCCTGTGATTATTCTGACATCATCATCAGACGAAAGCAGCCAGCAGAGATGCATAGACAGTGGTGCCGACCGATTCTTTACGAAGCCTGTATCACTGGAAATCCTCAAAAGCAATATAGCGAACGCTATCTCTACCAGAGAAACAATAAAGAACAAATACAATAAGGAAATAGATTACAGGCTCGGAGATATGCAGATGCCTGACAGCAGTGACAAACTTGTAAACAAGGTGATTGATGTCATCAGACAGAACATCGACAACACCGATTTCACAGTAGAAGACCTGAGCAAAGAAATCGGTATGAGCCGTGTGCATCTGAACAGGAAACTCAAGGAACTGATGAACACATCCCCAAGCAACCTGATCAGATCCATAAGACTCAAGCAAGCAGCCTATCTGCTGATAAATAAGAAAGTCAATGTATCTGAAGTGGCGTATAAAGTAGGATTTTCCACCCACTCATACTTTTCCAACTCATTCCACGACTTTTTCGGTATGACACCTAAGGAATTCGTGGCCAGATACATCGACTGCAAAGACGAAGAGATTCTTAAAAAATTCTTCGACTGATATTACTCTACTACCGAAAAACGATAGACACAGTGACTTGAATATTTCTGTCCAGGCTCAAGATATGCTGAAGGCCATTCAGGTTTGTTAGGACTGTCAGGATACTTCTGGGTCTCGAGGCAGAAAGCCACACTCTGCTCATATACGATACCATTCTTGCCCGTACAGGTTCCATCGAGGAAGTTTCCGCTATAGAACTGTACTCCAGGCTCATCGGTAAACACTTCAAGGCAGATGCCTGTCTCCGGACATACAACACGTGCAGCAACTTGGGAGTCATCCCCCTTTGTATTGAGGCACCAATTGTGGTCAAATCCGTTGCCGAACCTGATCTGCTGGAATTCAAAGTTCTTTATATCAGAACCTATAGCAGATGGCTGTCTGAAATCCATCGGGGTATTTTCGACTGAAAGGATTTCGCCCGTTGTCATAAATGTAGAATCTACAGGAGTAAAACAATCCGCATTTATCTGCATCAGATGGTCATCCACTCTGCGGGTCGGATCTCCTGAGAGATTGAAATAAGCGTGATTGGTCATATTCACGACAGTCTTTGCTGTCGTTTCAGCCTCATATCTGATGTCGATGGCATTATCATCTGTAAGAGTCATAATCACGACAGCGGTCACTTCTCCCGGGAATCCTGAATCACCGTCAGGAGAATGCATTGTCAGGACTAAGGACGATTTATCCGGTTGAACTGCATCATACACCTGATACTGCCAGCCATCAGGTCCTCCGTGAAGACAATGTCCGAAATTGTTCTGAGGAAGTTGAATGGTCTCACCGTCTATTACAATACGTCCCTGATTGATTCTATTTGCATATCGTCCTATGGATGCTCCGAAATCACTCGGCGTATTGACCTTATCTGCATAATTGGCGACATTATCAAATCCAAGAACTACATCCTTCATATCGCCATTACGGTCCGGAACCATCACAGAAACTATTCTTCCTCCAAAATTTGTCACACAGACCTCCATTCCTGCTGCATTCGTCAATGTGTATAGAGCGGTCTTCTTTCCGCCGAAGTCCGCGATGAAATCATCTCCATACAGACCGGAAAGAGTCTTATCAGGCGCCGTCGCACAGGAATTGACCAATGCGACAGCAGCCATATACAGAAAAGTCTTGAAAATTCTGTTCATATACTATCCGATAAATTGTTTGACCTGATTATAGACATTCTGCGCAGTGAATCCCAGTTTTTCATCCAGAACCTTGTAAGGCGCTGAGAATCCGAAACTTTCAAGTCCGAACACACGTCCGTTACATCCCACAAGTCCCTGAAGATTTACAGGAAGGCCGGCAGTAAGACCGAAAATCTTAGCACCTGTCGGGAGAACCGCCTCCTGATACTCTTTCGGCTGACTGCGGAAAAGTCCTTCTGAAGGGCAACTTACTATACGGATACGCAATCCGTCCTCACGAAGAAGTTCAGCACCGGCAACAAGAGTTGACACTTCCGAACCGGATGCGACAAGAATCACGTCCGGATTCTCTTCTGATCCCGCTACAATATATGCACCCTTCTCTGCTTGAGCATAATCATTTCCGGAAGGCAGCATATCGATGTTCTGACGTGAGAATATGAGGCCGGTCGGCGAATCGATATTCTCCATCGCCATCTTCCAGCATACAGTCGTTTCCTCCACATCCGCAGGACGAAGCACGAGCATAGCATTCTTTCCGCTGTGATTCTTCATTTTTTCCATAAGACGTATCTGTGCCTCCTGCTCTACAGGCTCGTGTGTAGGTCCGTCCTCGCCCACTCTGAAAGCATCGTGCGACCAGATGAATTTGACAGGAAGTTCCATCAGAGCAGCCATTCGCACTGCAGGTTTCATATAGTCAGAGAACACGAAGAATGTACCGCAGGCTGCAATGACACCGCCGTGGAGAGTCATACCGATGCAGACGCAAGCCATTGTAAGTTCCGCAACTCCAGCCTGGAAGAATGCTCCGCTGAAATCTCCCTTCACAAAAGCGGAAGTCTTGTTGAGGAAGCCGTCAGTCTTGTCGGAATTGGAAAGATCGGCAGAAGCACATATCATATTAGGTACTTGCTCAGCAAGTTGTCCAAGAACGGTTGCCGAGCCATTTCTGGTAGCGCCACCGGCCTTTTGCTGCACCTTGCTCCAATCTATCTCTGGAGCCTTTCCACTGAACCATTCAGCCTGTCTGGCTGCCTTTTCCGGATTAGCCTTTGCCCAAGCATCTTCTTCAGCGTGGCGCTGCGCGGCAATAGCCTTCAGTTCAGCCTCACGCTTTGCATATACTTCCTTCACTTCATCAAAGATCACGAACGGATCATCAGGATTTCCGCCAAGGTTAACTATGGTATTCCTGAAAGCATCTCCTCCGAGAGGCGCTCCGTGAGTCTTGCAATTACGCTCGTATGAAGAATTGTCTGCCTGCTTTGCACCCTTTCCCATAATGCATTTTCCTATTATGAGTACAGGGCGTCCTTCAACAGCCTGCGCTTCCTCTATCGCCTTGCGGATCTGGTCGCAATCATTGCCGTTAATCGTGATTACGTGCCATCCCCAGGCAGTATATTTCATAGCGGTATCCTCGGCAGTGACATCGTCGCACTCAGTGGAAAGTTGGATATCATTGGAGTCATAGAACATAATCAGGTTATCGAGCCCGAGTGTACCCGCAACGCGACCCGCTCCCTGTGATATCTCCTCCTGGATACCTCCGTCAGAAATATATGCATATATGGTTTCCTTGGCAAACGTCGGATTTCCTGTACGTGCCGCAAGGAACTTGGCTGCAATCGCTGCTCCCACTGCGAAAACGTGTCCTTGTCCGAGAGGACCGGAAGTATTCTCTATTCCACGCATAACATCCACCTCAGGATGGCCTGGCGTAGGAGATTCCCACTGACGGAGTTGCTTAAGTTCTTCAAGGGTATATTTCCCGGTCAAGGCAAGTTGAGCATAAAGCATCGGAGCCATATGTCCGGGATCAAGGAAGAAACGGTCACGGCCTTCCCACTTCGGATTTTCAGGATCATACTGGAGATACTCGGCATAAAGCACATTGATGAAATCGGCTCCACCCATTGCACCTCCCGGGTGTCCTGACTTTGCTTTTTCAACCATTGAGGCTGCCAGAATACGGATGTTATCGGCAGCGAGATTCATTACCTTAGTGTCATTCATAATATCGTTACTCTTGTTTATTCGACATAAATTCCGCGAATTTAATCATTTTAATGATTATCCGCAACAGCACAAGTTGCATAACATCCGATCATAGTACCGGTAAAACCTCCGGCATACCAGGTACTCAGTATCTTGCCATCCTGGATTCCACCTATCTGATTCCAATCATCCGTCCCAGACTCTGAATAATAAAACATATATTCATCTCCATCAGCAGCCACCTTAAGCCACAAAGGACAGCCGGCTTTACCGTTCAGTGGCTCTGCCGCCACAACACAGCGTCCAATTTCCTTATCTGCCTTATAAAGAACCACATAAGGTTTATTTTCAAGCATCCGTTTTCCCAATGCGAAATTATTGGATTCATTCTGGAACACCACAAGTCCAGCAAACCCATCTGCCTGAGGTTCATACTCCATAAGGGTCTGAGCCTCAAATTTAGAATGCTGCTGACGGACAGCCATAAATGAAGGATTTGCGCCCTCGTCATAAATAGTCTCAATCCTTGGAGTGATATGCAATCCTCCATCCGTTTGCCACCACTGGCTTTTCGGGGTACGCAACTGCATCCATTTGAAATCCAATGAGTCAAATCTATCCGTCCACGTAAAATTACCGGTCAGAGGAGCACCCGTCTTACCTTGGAGCGCAGATTTCCCCACAACTGTAGGAACTCTCTCACCCGAAGGCAGTATGACATACCTCGCATCGTCTCCCAGATACGTAAACTCTCTGAATACGGCATTTCCCGAAGGCCGACAAGCGGGTAGAGTGATCATTTCACTAAAAAGCACAGCAATAAGTGAAAGACTTTTCATATATGAAGATTTAAACTTTCGCTAATTTAAGCAAATCTCTTTTAGGAAACGTATATATTTCAGCACAATGTTACAGAATCAACAGAAATATTTATCATTTGTGACAGCAGTGTTCCAAAATCTCAAGCCAATGAAACAGACATTATTTCTCTTAACAGATTATTCCGTATCTTTGTATTGTATCAAATGGGAAATCTATGAAAAGAACGACGGCTATCATCACAGTACTGTTGATTGCGGCACAGGCATTCGCCGCCGTAAGGCTCCCTTCTGTAATCGGTGATGGAATGATCCTTCAGAGAAATGAGCCTGTCACAGTCTGGGGCTGGGCTGACTCAGGAGAAGAATTCAGCGTATGCTGGGACGGCAGATGCTATCCGGTGGCTGCTGACAGAAACGGAGAATGGACACTGATACTGCCCTCAATGCCTGCAGGAGGTCCCTACACAATGACAATAGGAGATATTGTCGTCAATGATATCCTGATAGGAGATGTTTTCCTGTGTACGGGACAGTCCAATATGGAACTTCCTGTGAGAAGAGTCACGGATATGTTCGCTGACGAGATCGCATCATACACAAATACCCGGATACGCCAGTACATAGTACCTGACACATTCGATTTCACTGCACCTCAGAACGACACTCCTGCATCATCCTGGAAAGCCTGCACTCAGGATAATGTGATGGAATTTTCCGCCCTTGCATATTTCTATGCCAAAGAGATATTCAGCAGAACAGGGGTACCGGTAGGTATAGTGAACTGCTGCTGGGGCGGGACACCTGTAGAGGCCTGGATGAGCGAAGATGCCTTGAAGGACTTTCCATTGTATATCAACGAGAAACGCCTGTACGAGAATCCCGGATATTGCAAAAGGATAAAGACACTCGAGGGGGAAAATTTCCACCGATGGAACACAGCCCTTTATTCCGGTGACCCCGGTATGCAGGCTGAAACCAGATGGTATGAATATGCTTATGACGACAGCGGATGGAAGGACGTAGATATGTTCTCCAAGGACTGGGGAAACGATGGTTTCAGACCTTCAGCAGGGTCACATTGGCTCAGAAAGGATATTGACATCCCATCCGGATGGGCAGGAAAAGAAGCCGTGCTACGTCTGGGATGCATTGTTGATGCCGATTCGGTGTATGTAAACGGACATTTCGTCGGTTCCACAGGCTACCAATATCCTCCGAGGATATACAGGATTCCTGCCGGCATTCTGAAAAAAGGCCAGAACAATGTCACAGTCAGGATCATAAGCAACGGAGGACAGCCACGATTCATTCCTGAGAAGCCTTACAAGATCATCTGTCAAGGAGAGGAAATCAATCTTGAGGGAAGATGGAAATACAGCCTGGGAGCACCTATGCCTCCAGCACCTTCGATGATGTTCTTCTGCTATAAGCCAGTATGCCTTTACAACGCTATGATACATCCTCTCAAGAATATGAAATTCAGAGCCGTCTTGTGGTATCAGGGCGAATCGAATGTGGACAGAAGGCACGAATACGCCGATCTTCTCACTGCTATGATCGGATGCTGGAGGGAAACATTCGCAGATGCCGGTCTCCCATTCTACATTGTCGAACTGGCTGATTATCTGCATAAGGATGACATCGCAGGAAGGAAGGCCTGGGCTGAAATGCGTCAGCAGCAGGCTAAGGCTGCAGAAATGAACACCAACGCGACTCTTATAAGAAACAGCGACCTCGGAGAATGGAATGATATCCATCCGCTTGACAAGAAGACTCTTGGGAAAAGAGCAGCAGAGGCAACACTGAAAGATATGAAAATAACCAAATAACACTAAACCACTATGTCACAGAATCAAAACACGAACGAGGCCAAAGGGTTCTACAAACTTTCGTGGATACAGCGTATCGGATTCGGAAGCGGCGATATGGCTCAGAATCTCATCTACCAGACTGTCAGCATCTGGCTCCTGTTCTTCTACACAAATGTCTATGGCATCTCTCCCGGTTCTGCCGCACTGATGTTCCTCATTGTACGTCTGGTCGATGTTCTCTGGGATCCTCTTGTCGGAGCCTTTGTTGACAAGAGCAATCCGAAATGTGGAAAATACCGTTCGTGGCTCATTCTGGGTGGTGTTCCGCTTGCCGGTCTTGCCATCCTGTGCTTCTGGAACGGTTTCAGCGGATCGATCGTGTATGCATATATCACATACGTGGGTATGAGTATGTGCTATACCTTGGTAAACGTGCCATACGGTGCCTTGAATTCATCCCTCACAAGAGACACGGAAGAGATCACCATACTCACTTCCACAAGAATGTTTATGGCAAATCTGGGTGCTCTGATAGTCAAATCGCTGCCGATGGTAATTGCCATATTCGCTCCTGCTGCTGCAGACGGCTCAGCAATCATCGACAAGCCTGAATCAGCATCTGCCTGGTTCATCACTATGACTATATTCTCACTCGCCGGTCTCGCACTTCTTGTATTCTCGTTCTCGCAATGCAAGGAAAGGGTTGTAATGGATCAGAAGGAATCCGAGAACGTGAAGGTAAGCGACCTTTGGATGGAATTCCTCCGCAACCGTCCTTTGAGAGTACTGGCATTTTTCTTCATCACAGCATTTGCGATGATGAGCATAGGGAACGCGGCCGATGCTTATTTTATGACATACAACGTGGGAGCGACTCCTATGATGACCACAGCATTTATGTGGCTGGGAACCATTCCTGCCTTCATATTTATGCCTCTGGTACCGGCCATCAAACGCAAGATAGGCAAGAAGGGTATGTTCTATCTCTTCCTTGGAACAGCAGTCGCCGGTATGGCTATGATGTATGTTTTCGTATCCGTAGAGGCTCTCAAGCAGTTCTGGCTTCTCTGCATAGCGCAATTCGTAAAGAGTACAGGTATAATCGTGGCTACAGGCTATATGTGGGCACTTGTCCCTGAAGTGGTATCATACGGAGAATACACATCCGGACGACGTATTGCAGGCATCGTAAATGCACTTACCGGCATATTCTTCAAGGCCGGAATGGCGCTTGGCGGAGTCGTTCCTGGACTTGTCCTGTCCATTGTAGGTTTTGATGCATCTCTTTCACAGCAGACACCTTTTGCCGAGCAGGGAATCCTCTGGCTTGTATGCGTGATTCCTGCCGCACTTCTTCTGGTTGCAATGTGGATAATATCCAAATATGAACTTGAAGATGACGTGATTGATAAGATAAATATGGAAATCGAAGCAAGGGCTAAAAACGAGTAACTATGAAAACACTGATATATGTCGCTGCGCTTGTCGCAGTCATTTCCTGCAGCGCTCCTCTGGAGCCGGGGCTGAAAGATATATTTGCCGACGACTTCCTCATCGGAGCCGCATTGAATGAAGAGGAAATAACCGGTGCTGACAGTGCCGGTGTCGAATTAATAAAGAAGCATTTCAACAGTATCGTCGCCGAGAACTGTATGAAGTCAGAAGAGATACATCCTGAAGAAGGAGTATATGACTTTACGCTTGCCGACCGCTTCGTAGAATTCGGAGAGGAAAACGATATGTTCATCGTGGGGCACTGCCTCGTATGGCATTCGCAACTCGCCAAATGGTTCCCGTACGACGAAAACGGCGATTATGTCACTCCTGAGGTGTTCAAGGCCAGACTCAAAGACCATATCACCACCATCGTCACTCGCTACAGGGGACGTGTCAACGGATGGGATGTAGTGAACGAAGCCATTATTGAAGACGGTTCCTACAGGAAGACTCCATTCTATGAGATCCTCGGCGAAGAATTCATACCTCTGGCATTCCAATATGCGCACGAAGCGGATCCGGATGCGGAACTCTATCTGAATGACTATGGTATGAATGTACCGGGCAGACGCGATACATACGTGAACATCATAAAGGATCTCCAGGAACGCGGGCTGCGTATCGATGCAATCGGAATGCAGGGACATATGGGTATGGACTACCCGGATATCACTGAATTTGAGGAAAGTCTGGAGGCTTTTGCCGGAACAGGTGTGAAAGTGATGATCACCGAATGGGATATGTCTGCCCTGCCTACAGTAAATATGGGAGCCAACGTAAGCGATACAGTTGCATTCAGAGCGGCGATGAATCCTTATACAGACGGTCTTCCGGAAGATGTTTCAAAAATGTGGAACGAGCGTATGAAGATGTTTATGGATCTGTTCCTGGAACACTCGGACGACATTACGCGCGTAACTGCCTGGGGAGTAAGCGATAACGACTCCTGGAAGAACAATTGGCCGATGGCAGGTCGCGTTGAATACCCTCTTCTTTTTGACAGAAGACTTGAAATGAAACCATTCCTTAAAGAATACATAAATTAATTGATATTGCTATGAAGACAAAGAAAAGATATCTATTCCCTGCCGACTTTATGGCAGACCCTTCAGTACACGTCTGGGACGGAAGAATATATATATATCCGTCACACGATTGGGAACCGGAAAACTTTGTTGAAAATGACAACGGAGACCACTTCAATATGAAGGATTATCACGTATTGAGCCTCAAAGGAGACGACCCTATGACTGCAGAGGTCATCGACCACGGAAAGGTGCTTGATGTAGCGGATATTCCTTGGGCTGGACGACAACTCTGGGACTGCGAAGTTGCAAGAAAAGACGGCAGGTACTATATGTACTTCCCTCTCAAGGACAAGAATGACATTTTCCGTCTTGGAGTTGCAACAAGCGACTCTCCAGCCGGCCCGTTCATTCCTCAACCGGATCCTATCAGGGGAAGTTACAGCATCGATCCTGCAATCTTCGAGGAAGAAGGCAGATATTATATGTATTTCGGAGGACTTTGGGGAGGTCAACTCCAGCGCTACAAGGACAATAAGGCCTTGGAGAACGCCTATCTTCCTGAAGGTAAGGAGGATGCTCTGCCGGGAAGAGCTGTACGTCTGAGCGAAGATATGCTTGGATTCGCAGAAGATCCTAAGCCTGTGATAATTCTGGATGAAGACGGAAAGCCTCTGACCGCAGACAATCCATACAGATTCTTCGAAGCATCCTGGATGCACAAATACAATGGTAAGTATTACTTCACCTACTCCACCGGAGACACTCACTATCTCTGCTATGCGATCGGCGACAACCCATACGGTCCGTTCACATATAAAGGTGTGATTATGACTCCTGTTGTGGGATGGACCACCCACCATTCTATTGTGGAATTCGGAGGGAAATGGTGGCTGTTCCACCACGATAGCGTTCCTTCAGGAGGAAAGACGTGGCTCAGAAGCCTCAAGGTATGCGAACTCAAATATAATGAAGATGGTACAATACAGCCAATTGAAGGTCTCGATGAATAAAATTTATACTGCAATACTGTTTTCAATATTCATTGTCGGCTGCTCCCAGCACGCCGGCAATGATTTGTTATGGCTTGACAACAGCGACCCGTGTCCGAAGGCTGAAGTCATCATTGACACTACACTATCGATACATCCTGACGGTTTCATAATACAAGGAGGGAAGAAGGATAGAATAATAAAGGCAAACAGCGAGACAGGAGCGATGTACGGGCGCTATGCCTTGGACAGGCTAGAGAGGACAGGCCGTGCTGACGAAGTTCTCGACATCTGCGAAGAACCGTCTTTCGACAAACGTATCCTCAACCATTGGGACAATCTCGACAATACCATAGAAAGAGGATATGCCGGATGGTCTATATGGCACTGGGGTGAGCCGGTACCTGCGGATCTCATAAGGGATTACGCCCGACTGAATGCCTCGATAGGAATCAACGGAAGTGTGCTGAACAATGTGAATGCGACACCGGAAATTCTCCGCAGAGACTATCTCGAGCGCATTGCACAGATAGCGGATATCCTGCGTGAATATGGGATACAGACATATCTTTCCGTGAATTTCTCTTCACCGGCCGCCCTTGGAGGACTTGAAACATCCGATCCTATGGCTGAAGAAGTACGTCAATGGTGGAAAGAGAAAGTATCCGAAATTTATGCACTAATACCTGATTTCGGTGGATTCCTGGTAAAAGCCAACTCGGAAGGGCTCCCAGGCCCTCAGGACTTCGGACGGACGCACAGTGACGGAGCGAATATGCTGGCGGATGCCCTGGCTCCGTGCAACGGTATCGTGATGTGGAGGGCATTTGTCTATGCACCGAACAGCCCTGACAGAGCAAATCAGGCATACGAAGAGTTTATGCCTCTTGACGGGCAGTTCCGCGATAACGTAATAGTGCAGATCAAGAACGGCCCTGTCGATTTCCAGCCTCGCGAACCTTTCAGTCCTCTTTTCGGAGGTATGTCAAAGACCGCTATGATGATAGAATACCAGATCACGATGGAATACCTCGGAGGCTCGAACCATCTGGTATATCTCTCCCCTTTATTCGAGGAATGCCTTGACAGCGAGACATATAGCACAGAAGGAGGGGCTACTGTAGCACAGATTACGACAGGTGAAACGTATCCTGAAGCATACAGCACGACGGCGATTGCAGGAGTTGCCAACATCGGACGCGACGCCAACTGGTGCGGACACGATTTTGCTCAATCTTCGTGGTATGCATTCGGAAGGCTGGCCTGGGACACGGATCTTTCTTCTGAAGAAATAGCCAGAGAGTGGCTGCAACAGACATTTTCCACCGATGAAAAGTTTGTCGAGCCGGTTCTGGATATGATGATGACATCGAGAGAGACTGCAGTTGACTATATGATGCCTCTTGGCTTGCATCACATTTTCGCAGGAATACACCACTATGGCCCTGAACCTTGGTACGAGCCTGAAGGAGCCAGGCTGGATTGGCTGCCTAAATACTACCATCAGGCCGGAACTGACGGAATCGGCTTCGACAGGACACGCGAGGGAAGCGGAAACGTTGATCAGTACCACGAGCCGCTTGCATCGATGTACAACAGCCTCGACACCTGTCCGGAAGAACTTCTCCTATGGTTCCACCATATTCCTTGGGATCACAAGATGGCATCAGGAAGGACATTCTGGGATGAAATGTGCCACAGATATGACAGAGGCATAAAGAAGGTGCGCGTATATCAGGCTGTCTGGGAAGGCGCAAGACCGTACGTCGATGCTGAACGGTGGGAAGCCGTGAATTGCAAACTTACCATACAGGAGAGTGATGCCAGATGGTGGCGAGATGCCTGCGTACAGTATTTCGGACTATTCTCGGGTATGCCGGTTCCGGAGGATGTGGAACAACCGGAGAGGCCGCTTGAGGAACTGATGAAGATTAAACTTGATATGAAGCATCATAATTAATACTTTTGCAGAGGAAATCAATAATCCTTTTCAATACTATGGAACAGCAGATCAATAAAAAATACACTTATTGGCAGTGGAGGACCCTTATTATCCTTATGATAGCCTATATACTCTATTATTTCCTCCGAAAGAATTTCAGCGCCGCGCTGCCTGCTATGCAGGAGGAATTAGGCATCACCAAACTGCAACTTGGTATTTTCATAACCCTTAACGGCATAATATACGGTCTTTCACGATTTGTGAACGGTTTCATAGCAGACAGATGCAGCCGCAGGAAACTTCTTGCCGGTGGTCTGATCCTCTCATCCATAATCAACTTCGCCATTGCATTCAGCCCGAAACTTGACGGAGTGTTTGAACTTCTCGACACAGAAGGCAAAGCCACGATGGGTCTGGTATATCTGATAGGATCTCTCTGGGTGATAAACGGTTACATTCACGGAATGGGTTATCCTCCGTGCGCCAGCCTTATGGCACACTGGTTCAGACCATCCGAACTTGCCACAAAGCAATCAATCTGGAATGCATCACACTCGATCGGAGCAGGAGTAGTGATTGCGCTTTGCGGCTGGCTTCTCACAAAATTCGGTATGTCGGCCTGGAATCTTTGCTTTGCAGTGCCTGCCGCAATAGCATTTGTCGGAGGAATCGTGGTATTCTTTACTCTCCGGGATACTCCTTCATCCGTTGGTCTCCCAGAGGTTGAAGAACTTGACCACAAGACAAACGGGCACCAGGCAGAGCCTGCCCTTGAAGGTAAAGCCTACAAGCATTTCCTCAACCGTCTGGTCTTCAGGAATCCCGTCATCTGGATTCTTGCACTTTCAAATTTCTGCATCTACGTGATCAGATTCACGATTCTGGAATGGGGAACCTCTTTCCTGACGCAGTATAAAGGCTTCGAGATAGCACTTTCAGCGAACATAGTGGCTATGTCCGAACTTGCCGGAGGTGTATTGGGAACATTGGCAGCGGGATGGTTTACCGACAGATTTATGCAGAATAAGGCTCACAGAACCTGCCTTCTCTGCACAATAGGTGCAACCCTCTGCTTTTTCCTGTTCTGGCAGACTCCTCACACCGCACATTGGATGATCAGTGCCATACTAATATGCCTGTCGGCATTCTTCGTCTATGGCCCGCAGGCTCTGCTTGGAGTTGCAGCCTCGCAGCAGGCAACCAAAAGAGCCTGCGCTACAGCCAACGGTATCCTGGGAATATTCGGCTATGCAGCCACCACAATCGCCGGAATAGGCTTTGGATATCTTGCAGACAGATTCGGTTGGAACTCAGTCTTTATGGTTGCAGTCATATTCGGACTCATCGGGTGCCTGGTAATTGCGACCATCTGGAAAGCACCGGCTGACGGTTATGAAAAAGCCGGAAGGGTGATGGAAGAAATCAAGGAAATGTAATAAAACAGGGCGGCCCGAGTGGGTCGCCCTGATTCTTCTCATCTAGGTATATCCTGATTAAGCATTAAGAGAATAGTACTCACAAGTCTTAGAGCCCTTTACCTCAGTCTCAGTGCTGACCTTGCCCTCACGAGCGAGCCATCCGAGAGCAGTGTAGAACTCTGCGCTGCCGAGTCCTGACTCCTTCTTAAGTTTGGATTCAGTCATCTTGCCGTTTGCATTGAGTACATTCCAAAGAATACCTGCGTTGTTTCCAATGTTGTTGATTTCCATAATAATTAATCTGTTTAAGTTTGTAATAACACGGCATCTCTGCCGTCACACACTATCTAACTTTAGACCGCAAAGATAAATAAAAGAATCGAGATAACCAACTTTGTAACAGAAAGTTAACATCAGACACACTTACATATCATAAATTTAATAGGAGAATAATTTTATATTTAAAAGTTATTGCACCCCATTAACAACAAATCGTAAACACAAAATAATTATCCCCTTATAATCATCAAGTTACATATAAAGATACATATCATAAGGTAAATAATCTTCCAAATTCAGCATCTGTTTATTAACTTTGTCTAAATAATAACCCGCAAACACAGAATGAATATGAAAAGAATAGTGATTTCACTGATATGCATACTTATGCTTATCGATCCGGTCCAGGTTTTCGCCTGGGGAGCCAAAGGGCACGACATCGTTGCAGCAATTGCACAAGAGCATCTTACCCAAAAGGCAAAAAGGAAGATAAACAAACTTCTGGACGGCCGTTCGATTGTTTACTATTCATCGTGGATGGACAATATCCAGAATTCCCCATATTGGAAAGACGGATACTATAAGACAAAGACCTGGCACTATGCAAATGTTGACAAGGGTCATACATACGAGACAATGCAGAAGAATGAGAACGGGGATGTTGTGACAAGCCTTGAGTTCCTCACCAGGCAAATGACGGAAAACTACAAGGAACTGACTGACAGTATGAAAGTTGACTATCTGAAGATGATAGTACATCTAGTGGGTGACCTGCACTGTCCGATGCACGCAGGCAGACTCTCTGACAGAGGAGGAAACGGTGCAAAGGTAATGTGGTTCCGCAGCGAGACCAACCTTCATTCCGTATGGGACAGCAGGATGATAGATTCAGCACGCAAATGGAGTTATACCGAATGGTGCGAGCAACTTGACGTCGCCGACAGGAAATACCGCAAGGAAGTAACAAGCGGAACTTACCAGGAATGGTTTATGGAAACTGTCGGAGAGGCTGCAAAGATTTACGAATATGTCGAGAATTCCACTCAGGTTGTTCCTGAACTTTCATATCAATTCGTATATGATTTCTCCCCTCTTCTCGAGGAACAACTTCTCAATGCAGGCTATCGTCTGGCATACGTATTGAACACAATTTTCAAATAAACCATACTGATTATGGATTTTTCTGCATATATTTGCAGAGAATCGCGGGTATAGCTCAGTGGTAGAGCATCGGCTTCCCAAGCCGAGGGCCGCGGGTTCGACCCCCGTTACCCGCTCAAATGCTCCGTTGGAAACATTTCCTTCGGAGCATTTTCTATTTCTTCATAAATAATATGGCCATCAGAGGAAGGGCAATTATAGCCATTGTTGCGCTTATCGGCAGATATATGCCGAAACTCACATATTTTACCACGAGATAAGTCACCAACAGAAGCCCTACCCCCATAGCAGACGATATCAGATAATGCTTCCTTATATCCGTATTTTTGCAAACAATACGGCTTAAGTTCGGCACTCCAAGAGATATGAATCCTATCGGCCCGCAGATCGAGACCGAACTGGTCACGAGAAACATTATTGCCAAAAGAAGGAGAGCCTTGCGGGCATTTGAAAGTTCAATTTCCCCATTGAAATGTCGCGTAAGCGACCTTGATGACCAAATCGCCGCCACTATGCCGGCTGCAAAAAGAATCAAAGAGAATATGATATCACCGGCAGTGACTCCTTCGAGATTGAAATTTGCCGCTCCCCAAAGATAATACTGCTTCAGAAGGTCACCGTTAGGAGCATTGGTGACGACAATCGTTCCGAGCGAACCTATGAAGGTACCGAAAAGGATTCCGAAGGTGATCAGATTCTGTGTACTTACCTTCAAAGTGACGAAAAAGCATACAATAGTACATAACAGAGTACAGATGAAACTTCCCACCGTGAGTGAACACCAGCCGGTCATCGTTGCTGCCGCCGCCCCAAGACAGGCCGCGCTGCCAAGCCCCAGGCTATACACATCCCCTAATTGGTTGCGCCACAGATATTGCATCTGGATGCCCCCTATCGGCAAGGCTATTCCCGAAATCAAAACATATAAAACACTCAGCATAATCATCAGAATCTATATTCTACACTGGCCATAAGGTTCCTACCCGGCATCGGATATCCGCTCACTGTCTCATACCTGAAGTCATTGATATTCCTTAACGCTACTCTAAAAAGCAATTCATTCTGGCCTCGCATAAGGAGAGACTTGGAGAAAACAAGGTCTATTGTATTCCAGTCCGGAAGAGTTCCTATGCCGTCTGTACGTCCTCCCCGCCAATGCCATACCGGAGCCAGATTCCATCCCCTCCAACCGAACTTCAGGCTGACGAAGGCTATATTTCTCGCGTGATAGGGTATCTGCTGTCCGAATGAATAACTGCCCGGAGTACGATCTGTTGCGGATTGCAAGGTATATTTAAAATCTCCGTGACATTCCCAGTCTCCTGACCGGTAGATCACGCCAGCAATCACGTCCGCACCGTAGGAAAGCACCTTGCCGATATTGTATGGGCGCCACACATTGGGATCCTCAGCCGTAGGAGCGGAAGTGATCTTATCGGTCAGCCAGTTGCAGAAGCCGTCAATCCTTGTTCTGAGATCCCAGGAGCCTGACCTTCGGCTGAAATTTACCCCAAGATCAGTCATCCAGGCATCCTCCGGCTTCAGATCCGGATTGCCATACCCAGCATAATACAGTTCATTAAACACCGGAATCCTATAGGCTCTTCTTGCGAATGCAGTGACATCCAATCCTTTGGCTACGGTATATTTCAAATCAACCGACGGAGATACGGCATTTCTGGACAAGGCACCGGCATCGAATGCCCCATTATATTCAACGGCAACATTTGCAGTGAACCTGTCAGTAACAAACGCCGATGCCAGTGCGGCAAATGCGCTCAAACGACGGGCATCATAATTATCGGAAGCCAGTCCATCCCAGCAAATATCCGCCGCAAAAGAAAGTTTCCACCATTTGCGGATCTGAAAATTATGGGACGAATTCAATTGTAATTCAGTCTGACCATAATGGCTGTCGCCGTATGAACTCGTGTAGAAAATATCATCGTATGCCCCTTTGAAACTGAGATTCAAGGTATATATTGGAGAAAATCTGTTTGTCATACGTCCTTGAATGAAGGCGTTCCTGTCCCTTTGCCTGTCATCAGAAGGCCAGGATACAGAACCGGGGGTTCCTCTTTCCACCCAATTGAAATATGCCTTAAGATGCCAATCTCCACCATCTGTAAGGCCGAAAAGATCCAGCCCGGACTTCACCTGCTGTATATCATTGTTAGTCCTGAATTCCCCTTCACCATATCTGAAATCGCCTTTGCTGAAGACTCCTGAGGCATTTGCAGAAAGAGAAAGACGTTCGGAGAGACGGAAATCCAGCCTTGCAGACGGAAGATATGTGGCGAAAGAACCGGCTGAAAGCCTCACCTTACCTGCAAATGGCGATTTACCGAATACTGGCTTAGCCGTATTGAAAGAGACACTGTTCTGTGCATAATCCAGAACCACATTGCCAACATTGTCAGAATCGATCATTCCGAGATCATTCTGTCCGGACTGGACATTGCCGACCCTCACCCCATCGATATATACAGAAGTATGTGCACTCCCCAATCCCCTGAGGCTCACCGTCTTGATGCCGGCATAACCGCCATTGTCCCCAAGATGAAGTCCGGGACTCTGCTGAAGGATATCAGAGATGGAGAATGAATTTGAAACATAAAGTGTATCCTTTCTGGACACAACAACGCCTTTATCGGCTGTGACCGTCACAGAATCAAGCGTATCTGCAACCGGTTGGCTGAAGCCTGCTGAAAGCAGACTTGCAACAAGAATAAAATTTAACATTGTAAACGCCTTGACTGAAGCCTGCCCCCGGGCTTCGGATGTTCGACTTGACTATGGCAGGTCTTCGGACTCATCTCCGCATCCTGCGCCTTCTCACAGCCGTTCTGCTGCAATGGCATCGTGCAGGTGCGTTCTGAGATTTACCGCTGCGGGCACAGTTCCGGATTTGCACCGGATTCCCTTGCTCCATAATCCCGATGCAAATATAAGCGTTATTTCTCGAATCAGATTAAAATTCTGCCTTGATTATGGCGTCATAGAGATTCTGACAGCCTTCCTCGAGCAGGTCAAGCACAAGGGTGAAGCCTTCCGCACCCATATAATACGGATCCGGGATATATGAGATTTTATGCATCTTCAGGAAAGATGCCATCTTCCTTATCTTGTGAGTAGCCTCAACCGAAGGAGCAAGATGCATCAGATCCTCATAGTTCTGGTCATCCATCGCTATGACAAGGTCGAAATCCAGAAAATCCAGAGAAGACACCGGACGGGCCCTGTGGGTCAAGGCATATCCCCTGTAAAGCGCCGCATTCCTCATCCTCCTGTCCGGCAGTTCGCCCCTGTGCCCACTGTATGTTCCGGCAGAATCCGCCTCGATCCTGTCACTCATTCCATTCTCCTTTACAATATGCTCGAACACACCCAGAGCAGCCGGAGACCGGCAGATATTCCCCAGACACACAAAAAGGACTTTGTATTTCTTATTGTTATTCAAATCGTTGGAAGTATTCATATTTTTATGGTTTACGCGTAGTAGGGTAAAACAATGAGCAACAGTCACTTACGCACTTTACGTGCCGCACTATGGGGAGCACGCAGGGTCGGCAAGTCGCTGACACACAGCGGATTATCGGCTGCAATTATTTTACGATGATTCTCTCTATCCTGCGAGGGACTGAGGTCAGGATTTCGTACGGTATGGTGCCGAGGATTTCGGCAAGTTCGGTGATGGTTGGAGCCTCTCCGAAAATAGTCACGGTATCGCCCACCTTCACATCAAGACCGGTGACATCAAGCATAGTCATATCCATACAGATGTTGCCAATTGTGGGTACCCTGTGGCCATTGACAAGGAAACGTCCCTTGCCGCAACTCAGGTGACGGTCAAGACCGTCGGCATAACCTACAGGTATGGTCGCTATGACAGTGCCTTCCTGCGCAATCTTTCCGTGGCGGCCATATCCGATAGTGCCGTCTCCCGGCTTCAGAGACTTGACCTGAAGCACCTTGCATTTGAATGACGCAACAGTCGAAAGGTGGTTCCCCGGCAATGCGCTGACCCCATATATTCCTATACCGAGACGTACCATATCGAACTGATATTCAGGGAATCTCTCGATGCCGGCGGAGTTGAGGATATGATAGAGAGGCCTATATCCCAAAGCGGAAGTCAGCCTGTCTGCATTCTCCCTGAAAAGCCGGATCTGACCGAGCGTGAAATCGTCGCAGGAAGGATCATCGGCTGCAGCAAGATGTGAATATACCGACTTTATCTTCACACTTCTGCACTCCTGCACGAAGTCCAGAAGTTCCTGAAGTTCATCGGTCATAAATCCCAACCTGTGCATACCGGTATCGAGTTTGATATGGACTGGAAAATCCGTAATTCCCCTCTTCCGAAGCACATCACAAAGGATCCTCAGTGAGCACATATTCGGGATTCCCGGTTCCAGACCATAGTTCACTATCTGCTCAAAAGAGTCGGTTCCGGCCGTCAGTACCATAATCGGGGACTTTATCCCTGCCTGACGCAGTTCCATACCTTCGATAGGATAGGCTACGGCAAGATAATCGGCACCGGCCTCCTCCATAAGGGAGGCGAACTGGACCGCTCCGTGACCGTATGCATTGGCCTTCACGAGCACAAGAAGTTTCGTAGAGGCATCAAGACGTGATCTGAAATATCTGTAGTTTTCAAGACATCCGTTCAGATTGATCTCCAGTCTTGAAAATTCGTTGCTGATGTACATTGTTATAACAGTTTCTGAAAACCGGATGCAAAATTACTAAATATTCTGACAAATTTCCCTATTTTTGGCAGAGGTGTGCTTTTTGCATATATATGCCACCGCTAAAGACATAGTGTTTACCTGTCAAAGATGGACAAAATGTCATATACAAAGGATTATTAACAATTAAAAGAATAGAGAAATGAACATCTGGATCATTATGATCATCATTATGGCTCTGAGTTTCATCGTACAGCAAATGCTGCAGAGCCGCTTCAACAAGTATTCAAGGGTAGGACTTCCGAACGGTATGTCCGGCGCCGAAGTGGCGTTGAAGATGCTTCACGACCACGGCATCTATGATGTGAAAGTCGTCCCCACCAATGGTATGCTTACAGACCATTTCAATCCCCAGACCAAGACCGTAGCACTCAGTGAAAGCGTATATGCCAGCAGAAGCGTGGCGGCCGCTGCTGTCGCAGCACACGAATGCGGTCACGCCGTACAGCACGCTCACGGCTATGCCCCTTTAAGAATGCGTTCAGCCCTGGTACCGGTAGTGAATTTTGCATCCAATATAGTGCAATGGGTACTTCTTGCCGGAGTCCTTATGATGCATAGATTCCCAGGCCTCCTCTGGTTCGGTATCATACTTTTCGCGACCACGACACTATTCAGTTTCATCACTCTCCCAGTGGAGATAAATGCCAGCAGAAGAGCCATTTCGTGGCTTACCCAGACCGGCATCACAGACGGCCAGACCCGTCCGATGGCCATCGATGCATTAAAATGGGCCGCCTACACTTACGTAATAGCAGCCCTTGGTTCACTTGCCACATTGCTTTATTATATCGGCCTGGCGAGAAGAGACTGATGGCCGGAGATTATCTGATCCGGCTTATCTTTATCGGTTTCCTGACTGCCTTGTGAGCGGCTTTCTGAGCAGTTCTGCATTCTTTGGCAGTCATTCCTTCCGGTATATAGTCATTGCCGACAGGATTCTTTCCGAGCACTGCTTCCAGCCAGGTGCAGGCTGCTATATATCGTCCGACAGGGCGGCTCAAGTGGTAGCCGTCCCTTGTCAGGTCTGTGCCCAGATGAGACGTGCGGGCATTCTGTATTGCTGTTCCGGAAGGAATCACAAGTCCGATTCCAACCTTCGGAACCTCTGCCGCAACAGTCTCTACGATGGCATTGTACATCTTCATCTGATCGCGGTCATAGTTGACGTATGCCTTATGCGAGGAATCCTCTGAATATGCCCAGGTCTGATGGAACATCACCACTGCGTCAGTCGGGATGCGCTCTCGGACAAAGCCCACAAGTTCAGGAAGGAGGGCGTATGACTCCGGCTGTCCTGAGAGAGGGCTCGACTGCTGGACGCTGACAAAATCCCAATCTTCATCTGCAAGAGCCTTCTCAAGGGTATATCCCTTGATTTCCTGCATATTTCCCTGAGGATCGATCTTACGATATCTGTAATCTGCTATATCGCCACGGAGATTCTTCACGTGTCTCTCAATTGAACAGCCGCCAATATACATATTTCCAATTACGACGGTCAGTCCTTCCGAACGGGCAAGGTCGGAAAGATGCTGCTCCACGGCATCCTCTGAAAAACTGTTTCCGATTGCAAGAACCTTGATTGTGTCATTCTGTGCCGCACAAAAGAAAACGGACAGGATAATGAACACAATGAATGATATTGACTTTTTCATAGTCTGCAAATCTGGGGTTATTTCTTTTTATAGGACGACAGATACATATCCGCAAGCGGTATAAGAACCATCAGATCGCAGAATGCCAGCATTGCCACTGCGCCGAAGGCTCCTATTGTCAGTGCCATTGCAAGGGCATACAGGAATGAGAATGCGTGCAGGAGAATCAAAGCGATGGCACAAAGAAGCCATAATTTAAGCGAAGTAAGACGATACAGCACCAGTGCTGCCGTTGCAAATATGAGTGGAATGAAGAACATAAGGTTCTCTCCGAGGGTGAACAAAAGCACTGCACTGAGAATGAACATAAGTGCCAGAGTTCCGTATAGAATATTAGCAGCATATTTTGCAACAGCATTGGATGCCGCACTGGCTCTCATAGAACCGGACACCTTACGCACGGCCTTCTGTCTTCCAGAAATATAGACCATAGCACAGACAACAGCCATAATGGCAATGAATGCTATCATTGCGGCATTGTCAAAGCCTATACCCTGCATAACGCCGAAAAGTTTGAATCTGGCGCCGGAGATAAGGGCACACAAATATGCCGCCACCTCGCCAAGAACAAGGATTCCGACCGCAACAGCAAGCACTATGACTGAACATTTGAACACCTTTGAGGCCTTGAGTCTTCCTCTAACACCTTCCAACGCAAATACAAGAAGGAACAGGATGAATACGATTATGTTCAGCACCATATACTGTCCCTTGCTGAAATTGAAGAGGCCAAGAACAGGAATGGTGAAATTGACTGTATCATCCTCAGCCTTGAAATAGTCTTTGTCAGAATATGCCGCATTTGTCAGATATTCCTGCGTCACAGGTACTATCTGGGCGCCATAATGCTGAATCGACTTCTCACTGATATTGCTGAAGTTGTCAAGATCGGTATGATAATGATTGATATCAGCGATTGTAGAGAAATTCATTCCCGGTATCTCATCCTTCACTATTGTAAAATCAGTGAAATTCGGCATAAATCCATAGACCACAGTGGTGAGCGAATATGTAAAAGGATATTCTGCGGCATCTGCATAAAGTTCCAGAACCTTTTCATTACCTGGGCAGGTCTCAAACAAGAGGGCTGGTCCCCAAGGTCCTCGAGCCTCTATGTTTATCATAAAGCCGACATTGTCAAAGACTTCCCTGTCATTTTCCCATATCGCTTTCATACCCATCATTCCCACCTCTTCAGCATCCGTGAAAAGCACTTTTACACCTTGATTCCAGTCCTGACGGTATTTCAAGGCCTGGCTTACAGTCTCCAGTATGACGCTTACGCCATATCCGTCATCAGCCGCACCATACGACCAGACTGTGTCCTTAGGCATAGGCTGAGAATATCGTGAATCATAATGAGCGACCATAAGGAGGTATGTAGGATCCGATACATCTGCAGGAGCAAATTCCGCAAGTACATTCACAGCATCAAACGTATATACAACGTGCTTGTTCTGTGGTCCTACCAGAGAATCATACTGATAACACTTCACTGTGTCAGCACCGAGTTGCTCCAGACGGTCGATAAGATATTCTCTAACGAGGGCTCTTTCGGCAGGATGGGCTACGGAATGATGCTCTTTTGAAATGACTTCTATATCCTTTGCCGCCCTAGCCGCAGAAAAACTTTCCGCATCAATTGGTGCAGCATTGGGGCGCGTCCACAAACCGTAAGCAAGAAGTCCTGAAAGAACGATCGTTGCTGCAAGAATGAATGGTCTGAATCTTTTCATTATATTATGTTTTAGTACGTTAATTCTTCATATACATCCTGCAAATATAAATAAAAAAAAAGACAACCGCATCCCAAAGGACGCGGTTATCATAGATTGGACATATATGCTATAGTGTCACACCCGACTTGAAAATCGCTATTTCACTATAACCCGACTTCTCATTGTTTGTGTGATCACCTGAAGCAACTCTCAAAACGAAATCTACAAAATCCTTGTCAACCTCTTCAACAGATGTTCCGTCCACAATCGCACCTGCATTGAAGTCGATCCACAAAGGCTTGCTGTCGGCAAGAGTACTGTTGGTAGAAATCTTGGCCGTCGGTACAAATGTTCCGAAAGGAGTACCACGGCCAGTCGTGAAGAGCACTATCTGACATCCGGCAGCGGCAAGCGCAGTAGATGCTACAAGGTCATTGCCTGGAGCACTAAGAAGATTAAGTCCCTTGGTCTTGAGGCGGTCGCCATAAAGAAGCACATCCCTTACTATGGAATTGCCTGACTTCTGCGTACAGCCCAGAGATTTCTCTTCAAGAGTAGATATGCCGCCAGCCTTGTTTCCCGGAGAAGGGTTTTCATACACCGGCTGGTCATTCTTCATAAAGTAAGCCTTGAAGTCATTGATCAGATGCACAGTCTTATCGAATGTAGCCTCATCCTGGCAACGAGACATCAGAATAGTCTCCGCGCCGAACATCTCAGGCACTTCAGTCAGGACTGTAGTACCTCCCTGAGCCACGATCCAGTCTGAGAAACGTCCCAGAAGAGGATTAGCGGTGATGCCTGAGAATCCGTCAGAGCCACCACACTTAAGTCCGACCTTAAGTTCACTTACAGGCACATCTTCACGAACATCATCCTTTGCCGCCTGAGCGATCTCGCGGAGAAGTCCGAGTCCGTATTCGACCTCGTCTCCCTTTATCTTCTGCGACTCCATAAACTTGACACGGGTCTCATCCACCTCTCCCACAAGTTCCTTGAAAGCGCCAAGTTGGTTATTCTCGCATCCAAGAGCAACGACAAGAACTCCCGCAGCATTGGGATGATGTACCATATCCGCAAGTATCTTACGGGTGTTCTCGTGATCGTCTCCGAGTTGAGAACATCCATAATTATGAGGGAAGGCTATCACCTTCTCCACTCCCGGATATGCCTCCAGTTCCGTTTCAAAACGCTTCTGAATATTCTGTACGACTCCATTGACGCATCCTACAGTAGGAATGATCCATAGTTCGTTACGGATGCCGGCACGACCGTCAGCACGGCGATAGCCTTTGAATGTGGCTGGTGCAGCCGTTGGAGCGATCTCAGTAAGATCAGGCTGATATGAGTATTCAAGCAGTCCTTCCAGATTGGTCTTAAGGACAGAATGATCAATGAGCCCTCCTTGAGGGACAGCCTGCAGAAGATGCCCTATCGGGAATCCGTACTTTACGACATCCTCCCCTTCAGCGATATCCTTCAGAGCCATCTTATGACCTGCAGGGATACCGACAAGAGCCGTGATCTTCACGCCATCGATGTCGAAGCCACATCCGGCCTCGACATCCTTTATCGCTACGGCCACATTATCGGCCGGATTTATCTTTATGAATTCTGCCATATCAGATAACTGTTTTCACTGCAGCACGCATTCCTTCATTCTGAATGAGTTCCAGATCAGCCGTAACAAGATCGGTAAGGCCCGGTACTTCATTGAGATTCTCACCCCATATAAATTCGGCAGCGAGTACGCCCTCTGCAACCTTACGTACATCTCCGGTTGCCCAAAGATCCTTCAGAAGGGCTATGATGGCAGCATCGTCATTCGGTACGATATCTACATCTCCTCTCTTGCCACCCTTGTAATATGTGATGATGGCTGCCAGTCCGAGGACAAGTCCCTTAGGGAGTTCACCCTTGCGCTCCAGATATGTCTTGAGTCCCGGCAGGTCGCGAGTCTTGTACTTAGGGAATGAGTTGAGCATAATGCTGGTCACAAAATGCTTCACGTATGGATTGACGAAACGCTCGACAACCGAATCAGCAAATGCTTCAAGTTCAGGTTTTGGAAGATTGAGAGTTTCAAGGAGTTCGCCATACATCACCTTCTTGACGAACTGACCCACCTCAGGATCCTCAACGCATTGTTTCACAGTATCAAGTCCTGAAAGATATCCTACCGGAGAAAGAACTGTATGAGGGCCGTTCAAAAGGGTCACCTTTCTTTCGTGATATGGAGCCTCGCTCGGCACGAAGAGGACATTAAGACCAGCCTTGTCTGCAGGGAATTCCTCTGCCACTGATTCCGGTGCCTCGATTACCCAGAGATGGAATATCTCACCCTTTACGACAAGATTATCCTTGTATCCGATGCGTTCGTGAATCTGATCGATCGTATCCTTTGGATAACCCGGAACGATACGGTCAACAAGTGTACAATATACTCCGCAAGCCTCTTCGAACCACTTACGGAATCCTTCACCAAGTTGCCACAGATCGATATATTGGTAGATGCACTTCTTGAGTTCCTTACCGTTAAGGAAGATAAGTTCGCAAGGGAGAATGATCAGACCCTTTGACATATCACCATTGAAATGCTCATATCTATGGTAGAGAAGTTGAGTGAGTTTGCCTGGATAAGAGGATGCTGGCTTATCCTCAAGCCTGCAGGCCGGGTCAAATGCGATGCCGGCCTCTGTGGTATTGGAAATGACAAAACGGATATCAGGATTCTCCGCAAGAGCCAGATATTCATCGAACTGCGTATATGGATTCAGTCCCCCATTGATTACATCAATCATCTGGATCGAGTCCACTGCTTCACCCTTGTCAATGCCTTGAAGGTTGACGTGGTACAGGCCATCCTGGGAATTGAGCATATCAACCATTCCCCTGTCTATCGGCTGGACAACAACGACTCCGGCATTGAAGTCTGTCTTCTGGTTTGTGTTCCATACGATCCAGTCAACGAACGCTCTGAGGAAATTGCCCTCTCCGAACTGGATGATCCTTGTCGGATACTGATTGGCCTTGGCCGTCTTTCTGTTTAATGCTTCCATAGTATTATGTAGTTATATTGTTTGCCTTTTGTCACAAATATATAAAATTTCCGTGTCCGTTCACGGAAAAATTCCTATATTTATCCCCGAATGATGATTTTTTACATTTTTTTGTAAAATTTTCATATTCGGAGAAGCCCCCAAAGGCGATATTTGCATTTGTGAAACTCTAAATACTACTAACAATGGATTTCTTATCAAAAGTTAAAGAGAACATCGACGGACTGATGAGCGATAAGCCTTTCATCCACGATGACTTTATGCTCACCAATGATTACGCCCGTGAGTTATACCACGAAAGTGCAGAAAAAATGCCTATCATCGATTACCATTGCCACCTGGTACCGAAAATGATAGCAGATAATCACCAGTTCAGGGATCTCACTGAGGTATGGCTTGGCGGAGACCATTACAAATGGAGAGCGATGCGCGGAAACGGTGTTCCGGAAGACTTCATTACAGGAGGCCGGGGAAGTTATGAAAAGTTTGAGAAATGGGCTGAGACCGTGCCATACACTATGAGAAATCCGCTGTATCACTGGACACATCTCGAACTTGCGAGAGTGTTCGGCATATACGACCTCCTCAACCCTAAGACTGCACGCGCCATCTATGACGAATGTACAGCGAAACTCCAGACTCCGGAATTCAGAGGACAGGAACTGATGAAGAGGTTCAATGTAAAAGTGGTATGCACTACTGACGATCCGGCAGACTCCCTTGAATATCACAAACAGATCAACGAAAATCCATTTGGAGTTAAGGTTCTCCCTGCCTGGAGACCTGACAAGGCTATGGTCATAGAAAAACCTCAGCAGTATCAGGAGTATATCAAGAAACTGGGCTGGATGGCAGGAATGGAAATCCGCAGTTATCAGGATCTGCTTGATGCCCTGCGCAAGCGCCACGACTTCTTCCACGAAATGGGAAGCCGTCTGTCCGACCACGGCCTTGAGACATTCTATGCAGAAGACTTCGAGATAGAAGAGATCGACAAGATATTCAGGAACACACTCAAGGGCAAGATGCCGACCAAAGAAGAGGTTCTCAAATTCCGCAGCGCGATCCTTCTTGATTTCGCCAGAATGGATCACGAAAAGGGATGGGCACAGCAGTTCCATATCGGAGCCATCCGCGACAACAACACCCGTATGTTCAACATACTTGGTCCGGACACAGGATATGATGCCATCCACGACGTTCAGTGTGCTGCTGCTGGACATAAGTTCCTCAACAGGCTTGCTATGGAGGACAAACTCACCAAGACTATCCTTTACAACCTCAATCCTAAGGATAACGAGGTACTGGCGACTATGGCTTACACATTCAACGACGGCACTGCTCCTGGCAAGATCCAACTCGGCTCCGGATGGTGGTTCCTCGATCAGGAGGATGGTATGCGCAAGCAGATGAACGCTCTTTCATCTCTGGGTCTTCTGAGCCGCTTTGTAGGAATGCTTACAGACTCACGCAGTTTCCTCTCCTATCCACGCCACGAATATTTCCGCCGCATCCTTTGCAGCGTCATCGGCGAAGACTTAGAGAAGGGCAAACTTCCTAAGAGCGAAATGGAGTTCATACACCAGATGGTCAAGGATATATCTTATAACAACGCTGACAGATATTTCAACTTCTAAATATTTAACAAACGAATCCAAGGCCTACAGCCTTGGATTCGTTTATATATGCATCAGTCCAGATGTTCATCAAAGAAGCGCACTATCAAGTCCTGCACATCCTTTCCGCAATGATGGCCTCCTTTGAAAAATACTGTCTGGAGGGGCTCGAAAGCAGGCTCGGTAGAGTTACTGCCGGATAAGGCATTATGACTGGAATAGTGGCCTTGCAGTTTAAGAAATGCTGTTTCGACCTTTTCCTTAGGAAACAGATGGTCTTCCGAACCATTCAGAAAAAGCATCGGCTTCGGAGCCAGGAAAAGACCGATATCGCCAAAATCCATACGTTCGCGCATAGGCATAACCGCCATCGAATAATCGGACGGTTTCATTCTCTCTTCACGATCGAGAGAAGTCATCCAGGATAGAGCCACTCCGCATCTTACCTCCTCGCAGAAAGCCGTAAGCATCCAGCATCTGTGTGCTCCCATCGAAAAGCCGAAAGCACCTATATTCCCTTTATCTACATAAGGCAGACGCCTTAACAGCCGTACTGAGGATATATCGTCCCGAAGCATCTTCTCTGCCCATATTACTCCGCAATCATATAAAGAATCATACAGAGTCTTCTGACCATCATATACCCTGGTTTTCAATGCCTTAACAGCCTCTTTCCTCTCCTTTGGAGACATTGTGCCACCGGCTGAAGTACCATAGTTCAGTTCGGACCATTTCTGGGCATCGTCAACAGATCTTTCTCCCCAGTACAGCGCATCCGCTACCAGAACCACATATCCCAATGAAGCCAATGAATCGGCCATATATACTCCATCGAAATTCTTGTCGATCCACTGTCGTGACGATTTCACAATATGGTCATCCTGCCCATCAGGAAGCACGGAATACATAGGTCTTACAAGTTTCTCCTTGCCGATATCAAAACGGGCACCGTGGTCGTGCAGCATAAGTACAGCCGGACATTTCTCCACCCACGAAGCCCTATCCGGCACCAGCAGATAAGCCTTAATACGCTCTTCCTCCTCGGTTGAGAACTCTATATACCTGCACTCATATCCACCCCTCTGTTCCTTTGCCAGTGTCTTTACTCCTGGCCGGACACTCTTTCCGACCTCTGGAGTATATATTTCCTGTGCACATATCCTGAACGATGCACTTATTAGCATTACGAACAAGACAAAGAGACGTGGTTTCATAATTGTACTTTTTATTCTGCCATCAGTTTCTTGTACTTGAACCTCTTAGGCTCTTCATTACCGAGACGACGCTTCTTGTTCTCCTCATACTCAGAGTAAGTTCCCTCGAAGAAATATACCTGAGAATCACCTTCGAAGGCAAGGATATGAGTCGCGATACGGTCAAGGAACCAACGGTCGTGAGATATGACAACCGCGCATCCTGCAAAATTCTCGAGACCTTCCTCAAGAGCACGGATCGTATTTACGTCCACGTCATTGGTTGGCTCGTCAAGAAGAAGCACGTTGCCCTCGTCCTTTAGAGTCAGAGCAAGGTGGAGACGGTTTCTCTCACCACCTGACAGAATGCCGCAGAGTTTCTCCTGATCCGCACCCGAGAAATTGAAGCGGGAAACGTATGCCCTTGCATTGACTTCTCTCTTACCCAGTTTCACAAAATCAGAATTCTCTGCAATTGTCTCATATACAGTCTTTTCCGGATCAATGCTCTTATGCTGCTGGTCAACGTATGCAATCTTTACTGTCTCGCCGATCGTGATCTCACCTGTGTCCGGAGTATCAAGCCCCATTATAAGACGGAACAGGGTGGTCTTACCGGCGCCGTTCGGGCCGATCACACCGACGATACCTGCTGGCGGAAGGACGAAATTAAGATTTTCATACAAGAGTTTGTCTCCATATCCCTTGGAAACATTCTTGAACTCGATGACCTTGTTTCCGAGTCTTGGACCGTTAGGGATGAAGATTTCAAGATTAGCCTCCTTCTCACGTCCATCGTCTGCCGCAAGTTTCTCGTATGCGCCCAAACGTGCCTTTGACTTCGCGTGACGTGCCTTTGGAGCCATTCTGACCCATTCCAACTCACGTTCAAGAGCCTTGCGACGCTTGCTCTCCTGCTTCTCTTCCTGAGCAAGACGAGTGCTCTTCTGATCAAGCCAGGATGAATAGTTACCCTTCCAAGGAATACCCTCTCCCCTATCGAGTTCAAGGATCCACCCGGCCACATTATCCAGGAAGTAACGGTCGTGAGTCACGGCTATCACTGTTCCCTTATACTGCTGGAGATGCGCCTCAAGCCACTGGATACTCTCTGTATCAAGGTGGTTGGTAGGCTCATCGAGAAGAAGCACATCAGGCTGACGGAGAAGAAGACGGCAAAGAGCGACACGACGGCGCTCACCTCCACTCAAAGTTGACACCTTTGCATCTGATGGAGGGCACTGGAGGGCATCCATAGCCCTTTCCAATTTCGAGTCTATCTCCCAGCCACCGCAATTCTCGATCTTCTCTGTAAGTTCGCCCTGACGCTCAATCAAAGCAGCCATCTCTTCATCTGACATCGGCTCACAGAACTTCATATTGACTTCCTCGTATTCCTTAAGAATGTCCATAACTTCCTGAACACCCTCCTGGACCACTTCAATCACAGTCTTATCCGGATCCATCTGAGGTTCCTGCTCCAGATATCCCACAGAATAGCCAGGTGCCCATACCACTTCACCCTGGTATCCAGTTTCGATACCTGCAATGATCTTCATCAGAGTTGACTTTCCTGATCCGTTAAGACCCACAATACCGATCTTCGCTCCGTAGAAGAAAGAAAGGTAGATATCCTTGAGAATGACTCTATTGTTGTGAGGCAGAATCTTTCCCACCCCGTTCATAGAAAATATTATCTTTTCGTCTGCCATAAATGACTATAGTTTAATTAAATATTCAATCAGATGCAAAGATAATCTTCCGCATTCGAATCCACAACTTATTTTTTGATCTTGAACCTTCTGTTCCTCTCTTTTCTGCACCATTCCCCGGGAGTTTCACCCATAAAGAGACGAAAAGCCATATTGTATGACACGTCCGAATTGAAGCCACTGCCTACTGCAAGTTCGTGTATCTTCAGGTCGTTATTGTCCCTGAAGAGTTCCATCGAATATTTCACTCTGTAGAAATTGACAAACTGACAGAAATTCCTTCCTGTAAACTGGCTTATCGCCCTGGAAATATACAGTTTATTGGAATAAAGTACCTTCACCAGATCATTAATAGTAAGATCGTTGTCAAGAAAAGGCTTTTCCACCTCAAAATATGCCAGGACCCTCTCATAGATATCCTGATATACATCATCTATTCCTGCAGGATCAACGGCTGTCTCGACCTGAGTGACCTTCATTGATTCCACAATCCTTCTTTCCTGACTACGCCATATTACAAACTTGACATCATCTGTTCCCCTGATACCCGCAGCGACTAAAGTCATTCCTATCATAAAAGGGGACACCCAAAGAAACGGATTGTCGTCACATAGAGACGACTGCCGGGCGAATATATAAACAATCGACCAAAGCAATACAGCAATAACATAAAAAGAGTCGATAGCCAGTCCTACTCCTGTCCAGACCGCGCCTGCTCTGAGTACCTGCTTCACGGAACGCAAGCGTTCGATCACCCCAAAAAGGAATTGACCGGCAAGCAGAATAATCGACAATACCAGAAACAAATGACAAAATCCAGTTCCGGAACCATCCAGCCACCCGAATGCAAAAGAAATATTGTAAATGACAGGCGTAAGCGAAGATACTGCCATAAGAAGAACCAATATCCGGGATGTACTCCTTTCCCACAAAGATGAAATCAAAGCAAACATTCCGACTACAGCAGGCATCACATCCATCATTATTGTCACTGGTGGCTTTTCTCCTGTAAGGAGATCGACAGATATGGCAAGTACGGCCGAGGACAGAAGCAGTATTACATACCTGTCCCTGGTGCCATCATTCCTGAATATATGCCAGAATATGATGCTAAGCAATGAAAGCAGTATCGCAGTTATTACTAGAATCCTCATAAAACAACATCAATTTGACAACCGTTTCGGGCAGACAAAAATAAGCAATGTCGGCATTCTGAAGTGCCTCAGAACGCCGACATTCGTCACATTTTTCTTTTTTTTATGTGTTTTTAACTTTTTTTATGCATTTTGTTTCCTGGTTCTCACCTTTATCGTATCAAAGCCCTGCCCATAAACACCCATAACAGATGAAACCGAAAGGAATGCATCTGGATCAATCGATTTGACATATCTCAAAAGAAGATTCAGATCCGTCTTTCTGGTCACTACCATAATCACTTGCTTGTCCTCCTTGGAATACCAACCCTTAGCCGGCAGAACTGTGACTCCCCTCTTCATATCAAAAGCGATCGCATCAGCCATTTCATCCACTTTCTTTGTAAAAATGAAAGCCTGCACCGACTGCTTGGATCCTGATATGTAAAGATCGATGGCATATCCGCTGACAGTAACCTGTATAAGACCATATACTACGACCGCCAGTTTATCAGAGAATGACAGAAGTTCTCCTGTCTCGGTATATGACGGAAACAAAAGAGAGGAAAGAATGATAGCGACATCAATTATAAGAATGACACGGCCAGGTGAAGCAGGATAGAATTTGCACCATACAAGGGCAACTATATCCGTACCTCCTGTACTGCCCCCCTGAGAAATGGAAAGGCCTATACCGAATCCTGCAATTATACCACCAAGAAAAGTGCATATCAATTTGCCGTTGGAAAGTGCGAACTCGTGAATGAAGTCAGCAGGAATGAGTTTCGGCATCACACTGAGCATTATGGAGGTCATCACTATCGCATATATTGTCTTGCCACCGAAACCGGTACCTAGAATCTTGGTTCCGATTATAAGGAGAAGGACATTAAGTATAAAGTATGTCACCCCCATCGGAAGTCCGGTAGCATAGAAAAGGATCGATGCAAAACCAGATACGCCACCGCCTATGAGGTTGTTAGGAAGAAGGAAAATCGTCCATCCCAATGCGTATGACACAACTCCTATGGTAACGAGAGCATACTCTTTGAAAAGCGTTCCTAAAGATGATTTCAAAATTGTCTTTCCCATTATATCAGTCCTCCTTTTTATTCGCTTTCTTTATCTTCAGGCCAGTCTTGACTTCCTCAAAGCCCTCTCCAAAGACGCTCATTGCTGTAGAAACGGAAATGAAGGCTTGCTTGTCTATGGTCTTGATCTCATTGACAACTTCATTCATCTGCTGCTTTCTGGCAACGATGAGAAGCACCTTGCTTTCTTTCTGAGAGTACCAGCCGACCGACTGGAGAGCAGTCACTCCTCGATGCACTTCGTGAATGATATGATTGGCAATTTCCTCATACTTGGATGAAAATACGAGAATCTGCACGGAAGATTTATTTCCAAGGAGCACGAAATCCACACCGAAAGAAAATCCGAGCATCATCACGTAAGCATATATCATATCGACCAGACCCTTTCCTGGCACGAAAAGAAGACAGGATATGATTACAAGGTCAGTAATGAGATATACCCTTCCCGGAGATACAGGCCAATACTTGTTTATCATCATCGCGATGATATCCGTGCCTCCGGAACTGCCTCCACGAAGCAATACAAGTCCCAGACCCACCGACTCCATAGTAGCACCGACAAGAGCGACAAGCAGTTTTTCATCCATCAGAACGTGGAGTTGCGGAAACATCGGGAGAACCTCAAAAAGGACGGAAGTAAGCGCGATGACATAAATAGTCTTGACACCGAATCCCTTGCCTAAGGTAATGAATCCCAATATGAGCAATGCAACGTTCAATATCGGATAGGTCAGACCGACAGGAATTCCTGTGCCATACTGGAATATCGTGCACAGACCTGTAAGTCCGCCACTGGCGAGTCCGTTAGGGATGACAAAGGAAGTCCAGGCCATACAGAAAATAACCGAACCGACAGTCATCAGGAAATAATCCCAAAGCACAGTCAATATCTTGCTTGATTTCATAGGTTATAAAGAAATTTATTTGACTACAATGTTGACTATCTTTCCAGGTACCACGATAACCTTTACAATATTACCGTCCCCGATATACTTTGCTGTCTGTCCGAGCCCACGTACGTGTGCATCAACTTCTTCACGTGACATATCCACTGGAAGTTCCACGGTAAAACGTGTCTTTCCATTGAATGATACTGCGTATGTGCAGTTGTTCTCAACAGTATATGCCTCAATATATTCAGGGAAAGATGCGAAAGTGATGCTTTCCTTATGTCCGAGAGCCTCCCAGAGTTCTTCCGCTATATGCGGCGTGAACGGTGAAAGAAGAATGATGAGAGGTTCAAGAATTTCACGTTTGCTGCATTTGAGTTCTGTAAGTTCATTGACTGCAATCATAAAAGCACTCACCGCGGTATTGAACGAGAAGGATTCAATATCTGTACGAACCTTGCCGATCAGTTTATGGAGAGACTTAAGTTCTTCGGGCGAAGCCTTTTCATCGGTAACGATGAATCCGTCTCTGTCGTAGAACATTCTCCATACCTTCCTGAGGAAACGGTTTACGCCATCAATACCCTTCGTATCCCAAGGCTTCGACTGCTCGAGAGGGCCGAGGAACATTTCATAAAGTCGCAGAGTATCAGCGCCATACGTATCGCAGATCATATCAGGGTTCACCACATTGAACATAGATTTGGACATTTTCTCGATAGCCCATCCGCATATATATTCGCCATCTTCGAGAATGAATTCCGCTGTTGCATATTCCGGCATCCAGGCCTTGAAAGCCTCGATATCCAGACGGTCATTCCTTACGATATTGACATCCACGTGTATCTCAGTGGTTTCATACTGATCCTTGAGGCCAAGTGAAACGAATGTATTAGTATTTATGATACGATATACGAAGTTAGATCGTCCCTGGATCATTCCCTGATTGATAAGTTTCCTGAATGGTTCCTTCTCACATACATATCCGAGATCGAAAAGGAACTTGTTCCAGAAACGGGAATATATGAGATGTCCCGTAGCGTGCTCGGTACCACCTATATAAAGATCCACATCTCTCCAATATTCATCCGCTTCACGGCTCACCAGAGCCTGATCGTCGTGCGGATCCATATAACGGAGATAATATGCGCTGCTGCCTGCAAATCCAGGCATAGTGCTGAGTTCTATCGGATATCCTTCGTAAGTCCAGTCTGCAGCACGTCCAAGAGGTGGTTCTCCAGTCTCGGTAGGAAGGAATTTATCGACTTCCGGAAGTTCAAGAGGGAGATCTTCAAGTCGCATCGGGGTTGCGACACCGTCCTTGAAATACATAGGGAACGGTTCTCCCCAGTACCTTTGACGTGAAAATATTGCATCACGTAAACGATAATTGATCTTCCTGTGTCCGATACCGTGCTTCTCTACATAATCGATGGCCGCAGGAATTGCCTCCTTTACAGTCAGTCCGTCAAGGAAACCTGAATTGCACATTATGCCCTCCTTGGCATCGAAACTTGACTCGCTGACGTCGCATCCTTCTATAAGAGGAATTACAGGAAGATTGAAATGTCTTGCAAAAGCATAGTCACGGCTGTCGTGTGCAGGAACAGCCATAATCGCTCCTGTTCCATATCCTGCAAGTACATACTCCGAAATCCAGACCGGCACTTTATTGCCAGTAAGAGGATTGATTGCATACGAACCTGAGAATACTCCCGTCACCTTCCTGGTCTCTGTCATCCTCTCACGCTCGGTCTTTTTCTTAGCCATTGCAAGATATTCCTCCACTGCTTCCTTCTGCTCGGCAGTTGTAAGTTTCTCCACCCACTCGCTCTCAGGCGCAAGCACCATAAAGGTCACTCCGAACACAGTATCAGCACGTGTGGTGAAGATGGTCATATCATATTCTTCGGTACCGTTGGAAACCTTGAAATTCATTTCCGCACCCTGGCTCTTACCGATCCAGTTGCGCTGCATATCCTTAAGTGAATCAGTCCAATCCAAGTCTTCAAGATCATCGAGAAGGCGGCCGGCGTATGCAGAAACGCGAAGTTGCCACTGAGTCATTTTCTTCTGCTCGACAGGATGTCCGCCACGCACAGAATATCCCTCCTTCACCTCATCATTTGCAAGCACCGTACCAAGTGCAGGACACCAGTTCACTGCCGTTTCTCCCTGATATGCAATACGATACTGCATCAGGATATCCGCTTTCTGCTTTTCATCGAACCCATTCCACTCCGATGCTGTAAATGCAGCCACTTCTCCGCAGGCAGCATCAACTGAAGCGCTTCCACCCTGAGCAAATGCGGCCTCAAGTTCAGATATCGGACGAGCCTTCTGCTGCACATTGTCGTACCAGCATCCGAACATCTGCAGAAAAGCCCACTGTGTCCATTTATAATATCCGGGATCACAGGTACGCACCTCGCGTGACCAATCATACGAAAAGCCTATTCTGTCCATCTGCTCACGATATCTTGCAATATTCTTTTCTGTAGTCACAGCAGGATGCTGACCTGTCTGTATTGCGTATTGTTCAGCAGGAAGTCCGAATGCATCATATCCCATCGGATGAAGCACATTGAATCCGCACAAACGCTTGTAGCGGCTATAGATGTCACTGGCTATATATCCAAGAGGATGTCCCACGTGAAGTCCCGCACCCGAAGGATAAGGGAACATATCAAGAACATAGTATTTAGGCTTGGTATTATCTATTTCAGCCTTAAATGTACCATTGGCAGCCCAGAATGCCTGCCACTTGCTTTCGATTTCCTTAAAATTATATTCCATAGGTATATGATATATCTTGCAAAAGTAATATTATTTCTTTATTCCGAAACTTGATTTTCCGCCTTTCTTTTCCAAACGGAATTCCACAGGTATGGTCATTGCCACACGCACTTTTTCTCCCGCCACTCTTCCCGGCTTCCACTTAGGAGAAGCGCTCACAACTTTGACAGCCTCCGCATCCAATTCTGGAGAAACGCCCTTGACAACCTTCACATCAGTAACCTTACCGTCCTTCTCTATGATGAAATAGACCATCACACGTCCCTGTACTCCTTCCTGAAGGGCTTCCTGCGGGTATTTCAGATATTGATATACCCATTTTTCCAGAAAACGGCCAGGATCGTAACTGTTCAGGAAAGATGGTCTCTGATCGCAATCGCTGTATGACACGATACCGTCAGCATCTTTGCTTTTCACAGGAGAATCAGACTCTCTGAAAGCAAAATCCTTATCATCTCCTGCCAGGGCCAGGGTGAAATTATAGATATACTCCAGTTCTCTCTCCATATTCTCATAATCGAGGATAGATTGCGTGTCCTTCTCTGTATTATGCTCCGGATAACGTCCTGTGGTAAAATGAACTGAAGGGATTTCCTTATCGAAGAATGCACGATGATCCGAAGGATATATTTCCGCAGCAGTGATTTCCGGCAATATAGGCTGAAGTTCAGCAGACTGAGTACGGATCACTGCATTAAGATCCACATTGGAGCCTGTGTAAGCATAAAAGCCGTCATCACCTGTCCCCAGCATATCAAGATTGATCATAGCATCAATGTTGCCGACATCGGCAAATGATCTGTTGAGGAAATACCACGAACCGGAATATGTTTCTGCAGATGCCCCGAAAGCGACAAAAAGTACTGAACGCCTGAACAGGATGGAATTAGTCTGCACCATTCTGGCCAGTTCGAGCATTATGGAAAGACCGGAAGCATTTCCGTTGGCTCCGTAATATATCTTTTCATACGGTTTTCCGTCAATGGTCATTGTCATTGTTCCGAGATTATCCAATCTCGCTCCGACAACTATGTATTTGTCTCTCAGATTCTTGTCATAACCCTGGACATATCCGATGACATTCCGTGAAGTCAAGGTGTCCCCGCTTTCTTTTCTTATACCGAACACTTCTCCTTCCGCCGGCGACAAGACATCGACTCCGTAGGAATTGAGGATATCAGTCACATATACAGCAGCCAGTTTCTCACCCTCAGAGCCGGCCTTTCTGCCCTCGAGATGAGCGGCTGATAATTCTCTGACGTGCGTTTTCAATGCCGAAACCGTCTCCCCGTCGTAGAGATCCTCATATACTGCTCCCTCTCTGAACTGAGCAGACATAATAACGCCGGATGACAGAGCAAAGACCGTCATTATCAATCTTCGGAAAATCATATTCATTCACTTAGTAAAATCCACGAATCCTTAGGGCAGAATGGCTCCTTACGAAGCATCTGGAATGAAGCATACACCTCAGCAATCCTATCCGAAGGGCATAATCCTACAGCAATCATACCACGTCTGCATTCTATCATTTCTGCAGGATAACCGGCATCGACGGACTCATTCACAAGTTTCTGCGCATTCCTTCTGTCACGAAAGGCTCCGGCTATTATATAGTAACGTCGTGAGAGTCTTTCTTCCTGCAAACCTCCAAATCTGGAAGCCCCGTCCATTATGATTCCGTAATGTTCAATGGAATCCAGCGCTGCAATGGAATCAGCAATAACCTGCTCCTCCGCTCTTTTGATAGAATCAAGACGAGCCTGCAGAGCCGCTTCCTCGGACTTCATTATTTCCACACGCTTCGCATCTATATCCTTGCTGGTTGGTCTTCCTGCCAGAATACGGAAGAAATCACATCCCGTAGCAAGCAACATCACAGCGAGCATCAACAATATCAAAGACTTTCTCATATTCATACAAACTTGCACATTCGTGCAAATTTAACGATTTAATAGTCTGAGACAAAATAATTCTTGATATATTTGTAGTTAGAAATCATCTGAATTTTACATCATAAACCTCTGACGTTTATTTTGAACAAGAGCAAGTCATATTTACATAAGATTACAGGAGTGGTATTCTTCATATTGTTTGCATCAGGGCACACCTCGATGGCTCAAGAGATCATTATGCCCGAAAGATGGAAGAATGCATATTCATACGCCAGACCCATATTCAGACAGGACACCTTGAGCATCTGTGTGCTCGGAGACATTATGATGCATTCCGAACAGATCAGAAACGCCCATACAGGTGGTTCCGGATACGATTTCTCATCATATTTCAGTCTGATAGGAGATGAAATAAAAAAGGCTGACATTGCCGTTGCAAATATGGAATTCACCCTTGCCGGAGAACCATACACAGGCTATCCCTGCTTTTCTGCGCCGGACACTCTTGCGGGTCATCTCGCTCGATGCGGGTTTGATGTATTCCTTGCAGCGAACAACCATATATTCGACAAAGGAGCCAAAGGGGCAGACAGAACCATAGACATTTACAGAAGACTGGGAGAAAGTCACGGCATCAGGTTCACCGGGATAGCAGGCAACGAGAGCGAGATGGAAGAGAACAATCCGTTGATGATCAGAAGAAAAGGCATCAGGATTGCATTATTGAACTTTACCTACGGCACCAATTCGGGTCTTGACACGAGGTGGCCCAAGACCAACTATATAGGTGAGAGAAGCAAGATAGCACGATCGTTGTCGAAGGCTGAAGAAGAAGACGCCGACTACATAATAGCACTTCCGCATTGGGGTACGGAATATACGCTAAGTCATTCTGACTCGCAGGAAGACTTTGCCCGATGGCTGGTAGAAAACGGGGTTGACTGCATAATAGGCGCTCATCCTCACGTCATACAGGATCGCGACACAATAGGAACAGTCCCCGTTGCATATTCATTGGGGAATGCGGTGTCGAATATGAGCGCAAAGAACACTCAACTGGGACTTATGGCCATCATAAGATTAGTCAGATACGGGAATGGAGATATCAGGTCTCTTCCGACGGAGTTCAAATACCTATGGTGTTCCAGACCAGGAGGTTATAACGACAGATATGTCATAATTCCGGTCGATGAATACATCGGAAGAAAGGCCGAGTGGAAGAATGGCAGCGATTACGACAAGATGAAGACGACATACGAAAGAGTAAGAAAAGAAACAGAACATAAATAATGACAAGAAAGAACATCACGCTGGAAGCCATCGACCCTATAGAGATATACGGGGCGGCAAACAAGATTCTCGAGGCATTGTGCAGTTACTTTCCGGAACTGAAAGTCGTTGCCAGAGGCAATGAAATCATCCTCGAAGGCAAGGACACCGACATAGAGGAATTCGAGACCAAACTGAAGATGCTCATAGAAAGAAGACATCATAAGATGAACATTACACCCTACGATGTGGAAGACCTTTTCGACGGCGAAGTCTCACCTGAGAGATTCAGGCTGTGCGGCAACTCTGTGATTGTGCACGGAAATGACGGCAAGCCTATAAAAGCCCGCAACCGCACCCAGGAAGAAATGGTGAAATCTTATTTCGAGAATGACTTGATCTTCGCTGTGGGACCCGCAGGTACAGGAAAGACATACGTTGCTATCGCATTGGCTGTCAGGGCATTGAAAAACAGGGAAATAAAAAGGATCATTCTCACACGACCTGCAGTCGAGGCAGGCGAAAGACTCGGTTTCCTGCCCGGAGACCTCAAAGACAAACTTGATCCGTATCTCCAACCTCTGTACGATGCTTTAGGGGATATGATTCCGGCCAAAAGGCTTCAGGAATTTATGACGGAAGGGACTATTCAGATTGCCCCTCTTGCATATATGAGAGGACGCACTCTGGACAGAGCCTGCGTTATTCTGGACGAGGCACAGAATACAAATCTGGGGCAATTGAAGATGTTCCTGACCAGAATGGGATGTGACGCAAAATTCATCGTTACCGGCGATGCAAGTCAGATAGACCTCCCGAACAAAAAGGATTCCGGCCTTCTCAAGGGTATAGAACTGACAAAGGACATTAAGGGCATCAAGACCATATTCTTCAAGAATGAAGACATTGTCCGGCATCCACTTGTAACAAAGATAGTAAAAGCATTCGAAAAAGGGGAAACGGTATAACCGTCTCCCCTTTTCTATATTTCAATTGATTTATTCTTAGTTAGCCTGACCTGTCTTGACTACCTCATCATACTTCTTGTAGCCAGCCTCATACTCTGGGCCGTTGCTGCTGAAGCGATAGTAGATGTTCTTGAGGTACTCTGCGATATTCACTTTCAGACCATTGTCCTTAGACACGTTGTATGCCTGCTCGAATGGAGCGATAGCATTCTGGAGCGCCTTCTCGAAATCTGCTACAATTGCGTTGTACTTGTTGTCGTCAAGTTCGTTTGCAGCCTTCTCCTGAAGTTCGATTGCAGTCTCATAATAAAGAATACCTGCACCGATGTAACCGAATTCATACTCAGGATTTATTTCTGAACACTTCATATATGCCTCGATAGCCTTCTCTGTATTCTTGAGTTCCTTGTAGATGTTACCTTCTACATAATAGAGAGAAGCATTGTTAGGCTCATTCTTCTTTGCCTCATCGATGAGTACGAAAAGACGGTCAGCATTCTCACCGCTTGTCATATAGTAGTTGATGAGACCGATGAGGATGCTCTGGCTCTGCGGGTACATTACAAAACCCTGCTCGAGAGTCTCTGCACCTTTCTTAGGATCGCCGAGATTTGAATATACATCTCCAAGTTTCGCGAAAACTTCGCCACCCTCATAATGATAACCTATTTCAAGGCACTTCTCGAAGAATCCTTTTGCTCTCTCATAATCCTTCATAGCCCAGGCTGTATAACCTGCATTGTAAACTGCAGTAGTATCGATCTTTGAAAGAGGAGCAGTTGCAGATGCAATCGCAGCCTTCTCGAAAAGATCGCTGGCCTCAGCAAGATTGCCGAAAGAGTAACTGTTCATACCCTCGTCAAGATATTTCTGAGCGATCTGTGCAAGACCTGCCACGATATCCTTTGTCTTTGACTGCTTCACATCCACTTCGTATGCCTTCTTGTATGCCTCAAGCGCTCCGCCAAGAGCATCTTCTACGACTGGCTTTGTCACGTTGATGAGAACAAGTTGACCTGCAGGGCTGTAGTAGAATTCCTTGTTTGAATAAGTCTCCTTTTCAAGTTGCTCGCCACCAACCACTGTCATTTCTGTAGAAAGAGGCTTATCAGCACCCATAAGGAGTTGAAGTTCCTGCTTTGAAGCACCAAGCCAAGCATTTCCTGCAGGAGCATTGTATGCATCCATATAAGCACCTGCGAGTTTAGTCCAGGTTGCAACCTTTGCAGCCTTCTTTGCATCCTTGGATGCTGCCTCAGCGTTCTCGACTGCCTTTCTGGCTGCCTCTGGGGTCTTTGTCTGTGCATCAGCGACCTGAACTGAAACGAGGACTGCCAATGCGATCAAAATTCTTTTCATAATAATATGGTATTAAGTTATTTATTCATTAGTCTGTTCTTGAGCCGGTTCTTCACTACCGTCTTCACTCTTGTTCACTGCAGAAATCGCTGCAATTGCGTCACCGTCCTTGATGTTGATAAGGCGTACGCCCTGCGTTGCGCGTCCCGCCACCTTTATATCAGATACAGCCATCCTTATCGTGATACCAGAACGGTTGATGATCATCAGATCGTTTTCATCAGTTACATTCTTCATCGCAACAAGTTCTCCTGTCTTATCAGTGATATTCAGAGTCTTGACTCCCTTTCCTCCTCTGCTGGTCTTGCGATATTCATCGAAATCGGAACGCTTGCCATAGCCGTGTTCGCTGACAACAAGCAGGCTGTGCGCCTTGGCGTCTTCAGCGGTCGGATCGTAAGCAATCATTCCTATTACTTCATCATCGTCATCAATATTTATGCCACGAACTCCTGAAGCGGTTCTTCCAAGGGCGCGTGCATCGCTTTCGTCAAATCGGCAGCAGCGTCCGTGACGTCCTGCAAGAAGGATTTCACTCTGTCCGTTGGTCATTACAGCATCGAGAAGTTCGTCGCCTTCACGAACAGTTATTGCAATGACTCCGTTGGTTCTAGGCCTAGAATATGCCTCAAGCGAGGTCTTCTTTATAATACCCCTCTTTGTTCCGAGAACTATATAATTATTGTTTATATAATCCTCATCCTTGAGATTCCTGACATTGAGATATGTCTTGATCTTGTCATCCGGCTCAATGTTTATGACATTCTGGATTGCACGTCCCTTAGAAGCACGCGACCCCTCTGGGATTTCATATACCTTAAGCCAGTAGCAGCGACCGTTCTGTGTGAAGAGGAGCATCGTACTGTGCATATTGGCAACATATATATGCTCTATGAAGTCTTCATCACGGGTAGCACTACCCTTCATTCCGACACCACCTCTGTTCTGAAGGCGGTATTCAGTGAGAGAGGTCCTCTTGATGTAGCCGAGGTGTGAAATGGTAATCACCACATCTTCATCAGCATAGAAATCTTCAGGATTGAATTCCTCGGCAGAAAGGGCTATTTCCGATCTTCTGGCATCGCCATATTTCTCCTTCATTTCAAGAGTCTCATCCTTTATGATACCCATCTGGAGCCTTTCGTCAGCAAGCACATCCTCGCAATAACGGATGAACTTCATAAGTTCGTCATACTCATTCTGAAGTTTCTCTCTTTCGAGTCCGGTGAGTTGACGCAGACGCATCTCGACGATAGCAGTTGCCTGAACATCAGTAAATGCAAATGTCTCCATCAATTCGTTCTTGGCATCCTCGACGCTCTTCGAAGAACGTATGATATTGATGATCTGATCGATAACGTCAAGAGCCTTGAGCAATCCCTCGAGGATATGCGCCCTCTTGCGAGCCTTCTCGAGATCGAACTTTGTCCTCCTTACGACAACATCGTGTCTGTGTCTTACAAAATACTTGATCAGATCCTTCAGATTAAGTGTACGCGGACGACCGTTGACAAGAGCGACATTGTTGACTGAGAAACTTGACTGAAGCGGAGAATATTTATAAAGCATATTCAGAACCACATTGGCATTGGCATCCTTCTTCAGCCTGATCACAATGCGGACTCCCTTCATTGTAGTCTCATCGTTGATGTATGCGATTCCGTCCACCTTCTTGGTCTCCACGAGTTCAGCGATCTTCTCGATCATCTCGCGTTTGTTCACCATATAAGGTATCTCTGTCACAACGATTGTCTCACGTCCTGAGTCACTTACCTCGATATCGGTCTTGGAACGTATGACTATACGGCCACGTCCGGTCTCGAATGCATCCCTTATGCCCTGGCGACCCTGGATTATACCTCCTGTAGGGAAATCCGGTCCCTTGACATACTGCATCAATTCATCAATCGTTATATCCGGATTATCAATATAGGCACATATCGCATCGCAGCACTCCGAAAGATTGTGCGGTGCCATATTCGTAGCCATTCCGACAGCGATTCCTGACGATCCGTTCAAGAGAAGAAGCGGAAGTTTCGTCGGAAGCACAGTCGGCTCCTGGAGGGAATCGTCGAAGTTATTCTGAAAATCTACAGTATCCTTGTCGAGATCCGCAAGAACCTCGTCAGAAAGTTTCGCAAGTTTTGCCTCTGTATAACGCATAGCAGCGACAGGGTCACCATCCATCGAACCGAAGTTACCCTGTCCGAACACGAGAGGATATCTCAGGCTCCAATCCTGAGCCATACGAGCCATTGCGTCATAAACGCTTAAATCTCCGTGCGGATGATATTTACCGAGAACCTCACCTACGATTCTGGCTGATTTCTTTGTCTGGCTGGAATATGTAAGTCCGAGGCCTTCCATTCCGAACAGCACCCTTCTATGCACAGGTTTCATACCGTCGCGCACATCAGGGAGCGCTCTTGAAACGATTACAGACATAGAGTAATCGATATACGCACTCCTCATCTGCTGATCGATATTGACCTGCTCAATCCTACCTGTCTTTACCTCATTTTCCATATATGCAATTTTTCTTTTTATGCTCAATTTTACATCTTGGCAAAGTTACAAAAAAAATAGTAATTTTGTGCAATGAAAATCAAAAGAACTTTGCCAATATGGAAATCAGCATATCAGACGAACTCAGTTCAATCATAAACTTCTCCCGAGAAGAAGCGATGCGCACCGGAAGTTACGGAATAGCCCCGGACCATCTGTTCCTGGGCATAATTCGCCATCGGGAAAACACTGCTGTAGATGCCCTGCGCGGTGCAATGATAGACATTGACGAGATGAAGCAGTTCATCGACGAAAAAATATTCACAAACGAGCACATCCCGTATTCAGACATCGATAAGGTCTCATTTTCGAGAGGAACACAGAACGTGCTGAGTTTCACTATCTTGGAAGCGACAAAACTTCGAAGCGCACAGGCATCGTCACAACATCTTCTTCTAGCACTTTGCAAAGTGGGAAGTTCGTACGGAAGCACCTACCTCCACGACCTGGGAATAGACTACGGGCATATATACAAATATCTGGATCGTAATGAACTTCTCGATAAAGATACGGCTGTCGAAGGTAGCGGCAATACTGAGGAAAGCGACGAAAACATCCCTCACATAAGGATCCGCGCGGTGGCAGCAGAAGACAGGAAGGAAGAAGTGCCGGCAGTCTCTCCTCTGGAAGAATTCGGCTATGACATAACACAGGCTGCGAGAGAAGGCAGGCTTGACCCTCTCGTAGGACGTGAAGATGAAATTCAAAGGGTCATTCAGATACTTGGCCGTCGCCGCAAGAACAATCCGATGCTTGTCGGAGATCCCGGAGTCGGAAAATCTGCGATCGTAGAAGGTATAGCCATCAAGATCGTTACCGGAGACATACCTCCTGTACTCGCCGACAAAAGGCTGATTTCCTTGGACTTAGGCTCCATTGTCGCCGGAACGAAATATCGTGGCGATTTCGAAAAGAGACTAAAATCCATCATCAATGAGGTAGCGCAAAGCCCTGATGTCATTCTGTTCATAGATGAGTTCCACACCATCGTAGGAGCCGGAGGAGCATCAGGCAGTCTGGATGCTGCAAATATGCTCAAGCCTGCTCTCGCACGTGGAGACATACAATGCATAGGAGCAACCACTATGGACGAATTCAGGAAAATTGTGGAGAAGGACGGTGCTCTTGACCGCAGGTTCCAGAAAATTGTCGTCGAACATACCGATATTCCACAGACAATATCCATTCTCGACAGGCTCAAGACCAATTATGAGAAGCATCATAATGTCATATATACGGATGAAGCGATAGAAGCCTGCGTCAGGATGTCAGACAGATATATCACTGACAGATGTCTGCCAGACAAGGCCATTGACGCTATGGACGAAGCAGGCTCTATGGTAAGGCTGAAGAATCCTAAAAAGACAGGATACGTGAGTGCAGAAGATGTTGCGACAGTGATTTCCAAGATGACTGGAATCCCTTCCGGAAGAATCGCAGAGGGGGAAGGCAGCAAACTTATGAAGATGAAGTCCAAACTGCAAAGCAGGATCATCGGACAGGACGAAGCGATCGACAAGGTCGTCCGTGCGATTCAGAGGAACAGAGCCGGAATAAAGGATCCGGGCAAGCCTATCGGAACCTTCCTGTTTTTCGGTTCCACAGGAGTGGGAAAGACGCAACTTGCAAAGTCTCTCGCTGAATATCTGTTTGATTCAGAGGAAAATATGATCAGATTGGATATGAGTGAGTATATGGAGAAATTCAATGTCTCCAGACTGATCGGGGCGCCTCCGGGCTACGTAGGATTCGAAGAAGGAGGACAATTGAGCGAACGAGTGAGGCGCAAGCCATATTGTGTCGTCCTTCTGGACGAAATCGAGAAGGCACATCCTGATGTATTCAACGTACTTCTTCAGGTTATGGATGAAGGACGGCTCACGGACAGCAATGGCAGAACGGTCAGTTTCCGCAACACGATAGTGATAATGACTTCCAATGTCGGCAGCAGGGAACTTGAAGAGTATGGCAGCGGAGTCGGTTTCAGCACTGCTGGAAGAGATATCAGAAGCAACAGGAAGACCGTGCTGGAAAAGGCTGTCAGGAAGGCATTCCCTCCCGAATTCATAAACAGGGTCGATGAGCAGATATTCTTCAATTCACTCACCAAGGAAGATATCGGAAAGATCATCGACATCGAACTCAAAGGTCTGAAGAAACGCGTCAAAGAAGCAGGATACGAACTGAACGTAACAACCGCTGCAAAACATCTGGTAGCAGAGTGCGGCTACGACCCCAACTATGGAGCAAGACCACTGAAAAGAGCAATACAGAAATATATAGAAGATCCTGTATCTGAACACATTATAACAGGCAGAATGCTGTCCGGCAAAAACACCGCTGACCTGAAAAGAATCCGCGTCAGCCTGTCTGAAGACAAGGAAAGCACTGCAGTGGAATGGCGCTAGGCAATATTGACATCCATAAGTTCCAGCTCCATCTCATCGATCATATCGACCAAGGTTCTATAGGTGGCTTCAGATGAAAACATTGAACTGATGAAAGCGAGAGTGTTGTCGGTATTCATATCTGTAGTTTTTATTGGTTTATCCGTTTTGTTGATGCAAAAGTAGCAGGCGTCTGTGCCAATGTAAAGCACAACAGAAAAATTTGAAACAATATGACCAGACTCATAATATTCGACCTGGACGGGACACTTCTGGACACACGGGAAGACATAGCGAATGCCTGCAATTACGCGCTCAAGAAGTGCGGCTGTCCGGAAAGAGACATACAGGAATACAATATGCTGGTGGGAAGAGGAATATATAATCTTTTCCGCCAGGCTTTGCCTGAAGACAAGAGGGACGATGAAATGATAATGAAGATGAAAAGCCACTTTGTCCCGTACTACAACAGTCACATAGATGACTGTACCAGACCCTACCCAGGCATAACCGATATGCTGGACACCTTATCCGCAGAAGGCATTGCATTTGCTATAGCATCCAACAAGTATCAGGCTGGCACAGAAGCACTTATTGATAAGTTTTTCAGCAGTTATACCTTTGTCAGGATTCTTGGTCAAAGAGAGGGCAAACCTATAAAACCGGATCCGGAAATAGTCCGGGAAGCAATGACAGGCATCGAGGGGATCTCTCCTGAAGAGGTCATATACTGCGGAGATTCCGATGTGGATATGCAGACAGGCATAAACGCAGGAGTCAGAGCAATAGGTGTCACCTGGGGATTCAGGACCGAAGAGGAACTTTCCGCATACAATCCTTGGCTTTTGGTCGGATTTCCCGCAGAAATTTCATCAGCAGTGCTGTATGATAATGAAAAAAGAATAACTTTGCGTTAAACTGCCATACTATGGAACAGACAGAAAGATACGTTGACAGACTCGCCAAATACATACTCATAGCAGCAGGCATCGGAATAGTCTGCGCAATATGCTGGTATTTCAGAAGCGTACTCGTATATATACTCGCCGCAGTTGTGGTCTCGCTCATCGCAAAGCCGATAATGGGACTCCTGCAGAAAATCAGGATAAAGGGTCACAAGGCTCCTGACTGGTTCCTCGCGGCCTTATCTTTAGGTACAGTGATAGCGCTCATACTTCTGGTACTCACACTCATAGTCCCTATAGTAAGCAACATAATAAAAGGGATATCCATATCATACATCGAAGGGGCCGCCGGACAGATAGCGCTTCCTCTGGCCGACCTGAATGTTTTCCTCAGAGATACATTCCCTCAACTTGGAAAGGATTTCAGAATAGAAATGGCTGTGATCCAGGAACTCCAGAAGATATTCGATGTGTCCGTCATATCATCGATGATAGGCTCGGCGACATCGTTTCTTACAAGTTTCGGAGTAGGCATATTCTCGGTCGTATTCATCGGCTTCTTCTTCATCAAGGATGACGGTCTGTTCACCAAAATAGTATGTGCCCTGGTACCGGACAAACACGAAAAGACCACAGAAAAGGCTATTTCCGACATAGGATACCTTCTCTCACGCTATTTCATCGGAGTGCTTGTGGAAGTGACCGGAGTCGCTTTGGTAAATTTCATCGGTCTGCTCCTGATAGCCCGACTTGGATTCAATGCATCCATAGGAATAGCATTCCTTACCGGAATCACCAATATCATCCCATACGTAGGACCGCTGCTTGGAGGAGCGATCGGAACGATCCTCGGCCTTATCCTGAAATACAGCAGTGCAGTCCCTATCGGTCTGGACGTGAATTTCTGGGTGTTCACAGCAATCCTTATCGCCATATTCTGTTTCACCCAACTTATTGACAATTTCCTTTATCAGCCTGTAATCTATTCGACAAGCATAAAGTCGAAACCTCTCGAAATATTCATCGTCCTGCTTATCGTAGGACATATCGGAGGGCCTCTGGGTATGATTGTAGCCATACCGTGCTATACAGTCGTAAGGGTGATTGCATTCCGTTTCTTCAGACATATCAAGGCTATACGCAGGCTGATACCGTCTGAAAGGCTGATAACTGGAGATCAAGACTAAAATCTGAAAAAAAATGATAAAGAAATTAATCATCATCGCAGCAATCATTATGGCTGGTATCGGAAATGAAGTTATGTTTGCACAAGAACCGGAGATAAAGCCAAACGGGACATATCTCTTTGTCCAAAGAGACACTTGCGATCTGTTTATGGATGTTTACGATCCTGCAGAAGGCAGTGAAACGTCCGCATTCGGCATCGGAAAGCCTACCATCATCTTTATGTTCGGAGGTGGCTTTATTCAAGGAACAAGGGATGACGCAGATTATCTCAAATGGTTCAGAATGATGACAGAAAACGGATACAGGATAATTTCCATCGACTACCGCCTCGGACTCAAGGGTTCGGACAAAGTGGGGGTCGCTCAGGTAAACGTACTTGACAAGGCCATACACCTTGCTGTTGAAGACCTGTTCAGCGCCACTACATTCATCATCGACAACGCAGAACAGTTAGGGGTTGATCCCGGCAACATCGTCATAAGCGGTTCTTCGGCAGGTGCCATCAGCGTTATGCAGGCGGAATATGAAATAGCCAACAGAACCGAATGGGCCTCTGTTCTTCCGTCTGGCTTCAATTACGCAGGAGTAATGTCTTTTTCAGGAGCGATTCTCTCCAGGGAGGGAAAGGTTGATTTCAAGGATGATCCTTGCCCGACCCTTATGCTGCACGGAACTGCAGACAAACTGGTGCCATACGAGCAGATCAAGGTTTTCAACCTCGGATTCTTCGGTGGCGGCAAACTTGTGGAAAGATTCAAGAAATACGGTCTGAGTTACAATATGTATCATTTCATCGATTACGGCCACGAAATCGCCGGATCTATGGATACTACCGTCGATCTTCAGATCAGGTTCCTTGAGACCAATGTAATGCAGAAAAAACAAAGGATCGTCGAGGCTTGGCTCAGCGACCCTGATGTCTATAAAGGTTCAGGTCCTCAGTCCCGTAAGGAATTGTACGGCAACTGATTCCTGACCGTAACCATACTGAAAGGCTGCTATATAAGTGACGTGCCACCCCCGGCTAGGGGGTTCCCTCGAAGAGGGTGGGGGTCACCGTTATAGCAGCCTTTCAGTATGATTATTCTGCGAGTTTGTCAAGAACAAGTTCGACAAGTTTTCTGACCTGAGGCTTGTAGTCCGGGTTACTTGCCTTATGATGCCTGTGGGCTATGATGCAACACACTGTGCCGGCATTATGTCCCAGATGTGCGGCGATACCGGCAATCGCAGATCCCTCCATCTCGAAGTTTGTGACTTTGAGATCATTGAAACGGAAAGATTCAAAGGTATCAAGCATATCTGGCATCGCCAGAGGCATTCTGATGACACGCCCCTGAGGTCCGTAGAAGCCGGAAGCGGCAATCGTCATTCCCGGCACGGTGCAATCACGGAAAAGAGCGGACATCTTATCACCGGCCTTTACGAAATACGGATCAGGAAGATGAGTATTCCAGCCTGTATGCTTCTTGAAAGCATCTTCAATATCAGTCAGGGCAATCTTATCACGGTCGGCATACCAGTTGAGCAGCCCGTCGCAGCCTACGGAAATATGCGAGAAGACAAATGCTCCAAGAGGAATCTCCGGCTGAATGGCACCGGATGTGCCGATGCGGATGATGTTCAGCGAACGGTGTTCCGGCTTTATTTCACGAGTTTCGAAATCGACATTGGCCAGAGCATCAAGTTCGTTCATCACGATGTCGATATTGTCTGTACCGATGCCTGTGGATAAGGCAGTCATTCTGACTCCTTTATATTTTCCCGTAACTGAAACGAATTCACGCGAAGAATGTCTGAATTCCTTTTCTTCAAAGTATTCTGCGATCATATCCACGCGACCGGGATCTCCGACAAGAATCACATTGTCGGCCAATTCCTCAGGACGGAGGTGAAGATGGAACACCGATCCGTCGCCATTGATTATAAGTTCTGATTCTGCTATTCTCATATCTTAAACCATTACAAAGTCTTGCCAAATATAGTTTTTTCCATCGAAAATTCCTATTTTTGTTCATTCACAAGCGTATAATACTCTATCATTATGTGGCAAAGGATACAGACCTTATATTTCATCATTGCGACCTGTCTTGTTTTCTCGATGTTTTTCTGCACATTCGCAACAATCGCAGGCCCCGAAGGCTCCGAGATCGTCATCAGATATTCTGAGAAACTCGCATATCTGACTTTGATGATAATGATGATAGTGGCACAAATCGCCGCGACAGCCAGTTTCAAGGCATTCTTTCTTCAGGCTCGAATCGGCGCTATCGCAGGACTGTTGGCGATCGGATTTCAGATCTGGCTCGCGACTGACATACTCATAAACAGAAACGATATGTCATTTTCATTTACAGCCCTGTTCCCTCTTATTGCAGCATTTCTTGATTTTGCCGCAGCCAAAAGGTCAATGGTCGATGAAATGACTATACAATCTGTCAAGGCGACAAGAAAAGCGAAAAAGAACCGTTGACAGCGTCATTCTCCAGAATACTTCCTGAAAGCGACACAACCGTTATGTCCGCCGAACCCAAGAGAATCTGAAATCGCTATGGTAATGTCTGCCTGTACGGGTCTGCAAGGAGTATAATCCAGGTCACATTCCGGATCCGTTTCATCAAGATTGATTGTAGGAGGCACAATTCCTTCCTTGACAGCCATTACTGCAGCGACAGCCTCAGCAGCGCCTGCTGCCCCGAGAAGATGTCCGGTAGAGCCCTTGGTGGAACTGATATGAGCCTTATAAGCATCATCACCTAAAGCAATCTTGAATGCAGCAGTCTCGGAAACATCATTCAGAGCCGTACCAGTGCCGTGTGCATTGATATACAGAACATCCTCAGAAGTATATTCCGCCTCATCAAGAGCCTGACGTATCGCTGCAGCCTGTGTGAGTCCGTCCGGTCTCGGTGCCGTCACGTGATGAGCGTCACAGGTATTGCCATATCCGCATACCTCAGCGATTATTTCTGCTCCTCGTGCAACTGCGTGCTCATATTCCTCAAGCACAAGCATCGCGGCACCTTCTCCCATAACAAAGCCGCCACGATTCCTGTTGAATGGAAGCGACGCATAGTGAGGATCTTCCGATCTGGACAAAGCCTTGGCATTGGCAAAGCCTGCTATACCCAACGGAATGATTACCGCTTCTGATCCTCCCGCGATTATCGCATCCGCATATCCGTGCTTAATAGCCCTGTAGGCCTCACCGATGGCGTGAGTCGATGTTGCGCAGGCTGTAACAACCGGGAGGCAGGGGCCGCACGCATTGTTTCTGATTGCAATGTTTCCCGCTGCTATATTGGATATCATCGTAGGGATGAAGAGCGGAGAAACCCACTTTGCTCCCTCCTTGAGAATCTTCTCCGTCTCTCTGACCTGTGTGGCGAATCCACCGATTCCGGAACCGACATATACACCGAAACGGAATGGATCTATATTTCCCTCCTCCGAGGAATCCAGGCCGGACTGATTCACAGCCTGCCAGGCAGCAGCAACTGCAAATATGGTAAACCTGTCCTGTTTCCTTGCAAAAGGTGGTTCAATTCCATAATCTGCAGGATTGAAATCCTTGACTTCACTGGCAATCTTCACCGGCAGGTCGTCAACTGGTATGGAAGTTATGAAATCGATGCCGCATACTCCGTCCAGGAGATTCTTCCAATATGTCTTCACATCATTTCCTACAGGAGTGATGACCCCTGTTCCTGTAACAACAACTCTTCTGACCATATCTATATCGTCCATTACCAATAAAAATACAAAGTTATTGATTTTTTCGTCATTACGGATGATGTGCAACTTATTTTTATTCCCAAAAGGTCAAAGAGATTATTTCCCGAGGCTGACCGTTTTTGGTAATTGAGGCAAAAATTCATACATTTGCTTCGACTAAAACCTGAAATAAGATGTTTCTAAAAGATAAAATTCCTGAATATCTTCTGGGGAAATACCAACTGATCGGTACAGTTACATTCTCTGTTCTGTTCGCAGTGGTATTCCTGAATATATATATACCCTTCTCAGAAACTGCGTGGTTCGGACTCGGAGACTCAGTGATGTTCCTGCTCACTGTCATAGTGATCACAGTGTCCATTCTTACACTGATAGCCAGCCGCCTGCTGATGTACAAAATAAAGAAATACTTCGAGATCAACTATCTTGAATATATCATCTGGTGCATTCTTGAGATACTCACCATATCTGTATTCTATACCGGCATAACCACGGGAATAGCCCAGCCCCAGACCGAGACCACATTGACAGTATTCGGAAGAGCATTTCTGTATGTGACTATTGCGCTTGGGATACCGTACATTATCTCAGGAATGTATTTCGCCATCATAGATAAGAACAACACCATAAGACTTCTCAATTATGAGAATGTAGTCACTGACGAACCGGTAAAGGCGGGAACACAGATGAACAAGATCACCCTTTTCGACAACAGCGGTGCACTTAAACTATCGTTGAATCCGGACAGTCTGTACTATATCGAATCCGATGACAACTACATAAAGGTATGGTACACAGACAATAAAGGAGAACTCAAGCAATATATGCTCCGTTGCCGTCTCAAGACGGTTGAAGAGAATTTCAGAGGAGTGGGACTTGTCAGATGCAACAGGAAATATATCGTGAATATCCATAAAGTAGCCACATTGCGCAAGGAAAGCGACGGCTATGTACTTGACCTGGACAATGAAGCCATTCAGCCGCTTCCTGTAACCAAGACATATACGGACAATGTATTGAGTTATTTCACAGAAGTCCAGCCTCTTCTGGATCCGATAGAAGAATAAACAGCAACTGTCGGTATATAGATGACGTGCCACCCCCGGCTAGGGGGTGCCCGACCAAAGGGAGGGCGGGGGTCATCGGTATACCGACAGTTGCTGTTTATCAGTCTTCCAGCTCACATCCGGTAAAGAAGAAATCGGATGCAGCCTTTTCTTTCGTGAAGCAGTAGTATGTCATTTCGCACATTGAGCAGACCTGGCCATCGTGGATCAGTTCCGCTTCTATGAATGCGAAATTACGTTTCATTTCCTTTATGCTGCCACGGATCTCGATCCTGACATCCTTTCCTGTAGGCACAGGATGGCGGTACTTCATAGTCAGACTGGTCGTCATTCCGGCTGTCTGAAGTTTCCGGTTCACGATCCAGCCTCCCAGTTCATCCATCAAGGTAGCCTGAATACCGCCGTGAAGGGTCTTGAGCCATCCCTGATAATGGTCGTCAGAGTTCCACAGACAGACAAGGTCATCCCCATCTTCATAAAACTCCATCTTCAATCCGTATGGATTCTCCGGACAGCAGGCAAAGCAGTTATAGCCCTGCTCCTCCAGTCCCAGATATGGATTCTTTATCTTATGCATAGATCCAAGGCTATTCCGCAGCCTTGAGACGCTCGGCGTTCTCGGCAATCTGAAGTTGGTCGATTACGTCCTGGATCGCTCCGTCCATAAATACAGGAAGATTGTACATCGTGTAGTTGATACGATGATCGGTCACACGTGACTGAGGGTAGTTGTATGTGCGGATCTTGGCAGAGCGGTCACCACCTGCAACCATAGTCTTTCTCTTTGATGAAATCTCGGCAAGATATTTCTCATATTCGAGATTGTAGAGACGGGTACGAAGTTCGGCAAGAGCCTTGTCAAAGTTCTTCAACTGTGACTTCTCATCCTGACACTGCACAACGAGACCTGAAGGGATATGGGTTAGACGGATAGCCGAATAAGTCGTGTTGACAGACTGTCCTCCCGGGCCTGAAGAGCAGAATGTATCCTTACGTATATCGTTCATATTCAGTTCGATATCGAATTCATCCGCTTCCGGAAGAACTGCTACTGATGCGGCAGAAGTATGCACACGTCCCTGAGTCTCGGTCTGAGGCACACGCTGCACGCGGTGTACACCCGACTCATACTTGAGCACTCCATACACTCCGTCACCGGATACCTTGCAGATGATTTCCTTGAATCCGCCTGCAGCGCCCTCCGCCTGACTGGTAATCTCCATTCTCCAGCCTCGGGTCTCGACAAACTTCGAATACATACGGAAGAGGTCTCCGGCAAAAATAGCAGCCTCATCACCGCCCGAGCCACCACGAATCTCAAGAATCGCATTCTTGCTATCCTGAGGATCGGCTGGGATAAGCAGAAGTTTGATCTTCTCCTCCCATTCAGGAAGAGTCGGCTCTATCTCAGCGATTTCCTCTTTCGCCATTTCACGAAGATCTTCATCCTTCTCAGTAGCAAGAATATCCTTTGCCATCTCATAATTCTCAAGAATTCTCTTGAATTCGTTACCGGCCTCGATGATAGGAGTAAGTTCCTTATACTCCTTGTTGAGTTGAACGAATTTCTTCATATCGGAAATCACTTCAGGATCTGCGAGTTGATTCTGAAGAGCCTCATATTTTTCCTGAAGGCCTAAAACCTTCTCCAACAATGTGTTATCTGCCATATATCTAATTTAATCGTGCAAAGATAATAAATTATCTGTATTTTTCCATAAGTCCCTGAATGACAGCCTGAGCACATACACATCCGAACACAGCCGGGATATACGATATCGTGCCGACCTGAGACTTCTTATTGCGGTCTTCACAAGGTACAATAGATTCCTTATCAGGCAGTTCCTCCGAAAAAACCACCTTGAATCCCTTCTTGATGCCCATATATCTCAGCCGCTTGCGCACAATGTAGGCCAAAGGGCAATTAAAGGATTTCGAGACATCGGCAATCCTGACTTTGGTCGCATCAAACTTTGCGCCCGCTCCCATCGATGACACCAGAGGAATTCCATTGTCCATACAGTATTTTATCAGATGCAGTTTCGGCGACAATGTATCAATCGCATCCACCAGAAAATCAATCTTATATGCAGCAAGATGATCGCCAGCCCTCTCCGCTTCCAGATATTCTTTTATTATTATAAGATCCAACTCAGGATTGATATCCTTGAGTCTGGCAGCAAGAACATCGCATTTTGGTCTGCCCACCGTAGAATCCAAAGCCAGCAACTGCCGGTTCTTGTTGCTTACCGACACGTCGTCACTGTCAAGAATGATCAGATGTCCGATGCCTGCCCTCACAACCATCTCCGCAGCATAGCCTCCCACACCTCCGACTCCGATGACAGCCACAGTGGAATTACGGAAATGCTCCAGCATCTCCTCCCCTACCAGCATTGCTGTCCTTTCCTGCCAATCGTAGATCATAATCCTTTGGCTTTTCCTTCGTCCCAGATGGCATCCATCTCAGCCAGCGTCATATCGGTCAGATTGCGTCCCTGACGGATGGTATGCTCTTCAAGGTAAGTGAATCTTCTTCTGAACTTGGCACAGGTACGTTCCAGAGCCGTATCCGGATTCAGACCATAAAGCCTTGCTGCATTGACAGTTGCAAAGAGGAAATCTCCAAGTTCGTCTTCAGCGCGGTCGTATGCTGCTGCCTTCTCTTCTTCAGTCTGAGCGGCTGCCATTGCATCGAGTTCAGCCTGATATTCTCCCATCTCCTCCTTCACCTTGTCCCAGACCTGTTCCTTCTTCTCCCAATCAAATCCCACTCCGCGAGCCTTGTCCTGCATACGATAGGCCTTGAGCAGCGGCGGAAGGCCGTCCGGCACTCCGGAAAGCACCCTCTTGTTTCCGTCCTTCTCTGTAGTCTTGAGCATTTCCCACTGCTTGATCACATCCTCGGCATCGCCCACCTGAGCACTTGAGAACACGTGCGGGTGACGATATATAAGTTTGTCACACAGGAAGTTGATTACATCCACTATATCGAAATGCTGTTTCTCCTCCCCGATCTTTGCATAAAATATCACGTGAAGAAGTACATCACCCAATTCCTTCGACAGTTCCCTTTCCTCCCCCTTGAGGATGGCATCGCTCAGTTCATATACCTCTTCTATTGTCTGAGGACGAAGAGACTCATTTGTCTGTTTCCTGTCCCAAGGACATTTCTCTCTTAATTCATCCAGCACATCCAGAATTCTTCCGAAGGCCTCAAGTTTTTCTTCTCTTGTATGCATATTACCAGTTTTTCCTCCATCAAGCGACAAAGCATAGACGGAAATCATACAAAATTAATAATAAAATTCTATCTTTGGAGATTCAATCACATAATTATGCGCAAAGACATCACATTCGTATCGGCAGACGAAGCCGTAAAGGTCGTTAAATCAGGCGATCATATTCATTTCAGCAGTGTAGCAAGCGCTCCACGCATCCTTATCGAAGCCCTCTGCAGAAGGGGTGAAGCAGGAGAACTGCAGGATGTACGCATCCATCATCTCCACACTGAAGGAGCGGCTCCATATACCGACCCGAAATTCAACGGGATCTTCTTCCATCAGGCATTCTTCGTAGGAAGCAATGTCCGCAAAAGCGTTCAGGCCGGCTATTCGGACTACATTCCGGTATTCCTGAGCGAGACGCAGAAACTTTACAGATGTGGTGCCCTCCGTTGCGATGTGGCAATGATACAGGTTTGTCCGCCTGACAAACACGGTTATGTATCCCTGGGAACATCTGTGGATGCCACACTGGCAGCGATCGAATGCGCAGAAACAGTCATCGCTGTTGTGAATCCGAATGTTCCACGCGCTTGGGGAGATGCAATGATCCCGATGGATATGATCGACATCTTCGTTGAAGGAAACGAGCCTTTGGAACCTGCACATTTCAGCGAGCCGAACGAAGTGGAAACCGCCATCGGAAAGCATTGTGCGGCACTCATCGACGACGGAGCCTGCCTCCAGATGGGTATCGGAGCCATACCTAATGCCGTTCTGGCACAACTGGGCGGACACAAGAACCTTGGTGTACATACAGAAATGTTCGCAGACGGTGTCCTCGAACTTGTTGAGAAAGGTATCATCAACGGCTCCAACAAAGTTACCGACCGTGGCAAACTTGTGTCAACCTTCCTTATGGGCTCGCAGAAAGTGTATGATTTCATCGACGACAACCCTATGGTAGCGATGATGGATGTTGGATACACCAACGACCCGTTCGTGATTGCAAAGAACCCTAAGATGACAGCAATCAACTCCGCTGTACAGATCGACCTTACCGGACAGGTCTGCGCAGACTCCATCGGAACACGCTTCCACTCCGGAGTAGGCGGTCAGGTTGACTTCATCTACGGAGCCTCCCTCGCGCCTCAGGGCAAGGCCATCATCGCAATGCCTTCTACCACCAACAAAGGAGGCAGCAAGATCGCACCGGTAATCATCGAAGGCGGCGGAGTCGTAACCACCAGACCGCACGTCCATTATGTCGTGACTGAATACGGTGCCGTCGATCTCTACGGAAAGTCAATGCAGGAGCGCGCCAAGTTACTGATCAGCATCGCCCATCCTGACCACCGCGAAGAACTCGACCGCGCAGCCTTCGAACGCTTCGGCCCGCATTACCACATCGTGAATATATAATCCAGTTGAATCTGACCGGTGTGATATAAAACGCGCATTTTATGCATCACCGGTGCAGATATCACCCCAGATTGATATAAAACCAATACCGGTGCTACACGAATGAGTCGATCTGTGTAGCACCGGTATTTAATTTATAACCCGTCTGAACAGGAGTGATATTCTTCGCTAAAGTTCAGCGACTTAGTCGGTTGCCTGGACGCAACGGGCAGAGTACCCGCTCGCACGAGGGGAGGTGCCCCTACCAGTGTTGGTGCCGAAGAAATAGATGTCGTAGGCGGTGCCGTTGGCCGGTCCGGACGACCAATAGCAGCCGTCACGTTTTTCTGTCCGAAGTGTATTATTTAGTTTCATTCGCCCGCACACCTATCACGCTGTATTTCAGCGACTTACCGACTCCACGTGCTCCCCTTTGTGCGGCACGCAGGACACATAAGGCACTAATTATCACAACATTAGCCTCCGATACAAGGGTGAAACTTTATTTTTTGATGGGAGAGAGGTTTTGCATATATTCGCAGACAGAAATTCAGACCACCACTATGAGACTATTGCTTTTCATATTAACGACAACGCTTTTTATGGCTGGTTGCTCCGTAGAAGCCGGGAATGCCGGAGAGACCGCAGAAGCAAGACACCCACAGCAGCCGGACATCACAATGATGGCGGATACTGCGGCTTATATCGAGATGCTGGAGCAGGACATCACGCGCAAAGTCCTGGAAAAGGAAAGGAACACAAGGTCTATGATGCTGACCATTATCATCCTCACAATAATCGTATCGTCAGTCGTCGTGGACAAGATTGCAATCGCCAAGCGTAAGACTGAGATACGGAACAAGTGGCTGAAGAGGGATATAGAGAAACTGGAGCAAGAAATAAAGATGCTCTCCGAAATGAAAGAAGAAGGAGTTATAAATGAAGATATGAAGATGCTTCTGGAAGAGAGGCTCAATGTGCTCAACGGATTCATCACTGCCCATATTTCTGGCAATTATTCGGAAAAAGCATACAACGAACTTGAAAGACTTATGAGCGACAGAAACAGTTTCATCGAATCAACCCGTATGTCTTTCATCATAGGACATCCCCGGTTCCTTATATACTTGAAAGAAAAAGGACTTACCGATCTTGAAATAGGCTATTGCTGCCTTCACGCAATCGGGTTGAGAGGCAAGGAAATCGTCTCCTACCTCAACAGCCACAGTTACTACAACGCCAGCAGTGCCATCAGGAAGAAACTCGGACTTAACGAACACGACACGAATATCAACCTGTATATCCAGAAACTCCTGCAGGAGATTGATGAAGATGTACCTGCAAAATCCCCACAAATATGAGAAGCAAGTTTGAAGATCCCATCAGCGGAATCCTCCTGGCCTTGGGAGGCTGTTTCGGCGGCATCGGCCTGTTCATAAGCCCCGATTCGACACCCGGAACCATATCTCTGGTCATTCAGGCAGTATTTATCGGCCTTTTCATATTCCGTTTCATCAGAATGTGGATGAACAAGGAATACAATCCCCCTACACGCTGGCTACCGTATCTGAAGTTGGTCGAGGCCGTATTATGGTTCCTTGTCATCATCATCTGGTGGGACGAGGTAAACAACAGAGACGAGATCTTCGGCATAGGCATAATGATATTCCTGGCAATCTACGGAGCCAAGGATGTCTATGATGCCGTAAAACTCCTTATAATGGACAAAAACAGATAGTTATGGATTTCTGGGATATCGTATACACATTCATAATTCCGGCTCTGGCCGGAGGCATCCTCGGACCGATATATGCCAGATGGTTCAGATGGTGGAGAAGAAGCAGGAAACAATCCAAAAAACAGACGGACTGATATATCAGTCCGTAAGGGTTTTATGGTGGCCGAGGATTATTCTACAGGAATGGAATCTACTCGGACAAACTTCTGGATAAATGTCTGGTCGTCACTTGCAATCCAGGACATTTCATTTGCCGTGAGATCCTTCACGATGTAACGATGAGACCAGTCGCCAGCATCGTGGTCATAGTTACCGCGGAGAATGGCGCCCAGTTCAGGATCGTATTCAATGTAGTATGATCCTGTCACCTTGTGAGGGACATTAGTGAAACTGTCAAGATTCTGGTACATCGTATAAGTCTTGTCGTTACGTACAATATCCAGATACACGTATGTACCTTCTGCGAGAGGAGCATCATTCCACTGAACAAGTTCCCACTTGCCTGAAATGTTATTGGCATTGACATCAAGGTACTGCACCGCCTCATCCGGTTTCTCAGTGCAGGAAACCAGAAGTGCAGCCACCGCATATAACGCTGCCATCAATATTTTAATTCTGTTCATATCTTTAAATTTTATCATTATCATCTTACTGTTCTATCCTGACTATCAGGGAGGAACGGCTCGGAGGAACGCCCAATCCTTTCAGGATCACCTTGACCACATTCTGTTTCAGCGGTTCGGAAGGAGCGTACGATATGAGAATCTCACCCTCCATTCCGTCCTCCAGTACTTCCGGTATCGTCTTGAACGACAGGAATCCGGGAAGAAAAGCATCTTCACATTCAAGTCTTAAAGGTCGCCCGCTAAGATTGATGAAACGAAGGCTTTCCACTGCCTTCTGTCCTTCCTTGAAAACTAATTCCGATCGTCTGAGGCGTATCGTCCCCATCTGAACAGGCCATAAGCCCGAAAGGTCAGAACCATTCTCCACATTGACAGATAGTTTCAATACTGCTGCCGGCGCACTCCCCTTTCCAGTGTATAAGAATACTCTCCTCTCAAAACTACCGGGATGCCCCTTTGGGGTATATCTTACAGTTATTGCCGCTTGCTCTCCCGGGAGGACTTCCGTCTTGTCTGATGATGCAGATGCACAGGAACAGGTCGAAACAAGCCTGTCAATATGTATTACATCATCTCCGACATTTGTGAAACGGAACACAAAGTCTTTCGGAGCATCATCCTCATTCATTGTTTCGGCAACTATATGTTCGGCCTCAAATCTTATGGCTGAAGAATCGGCCGATAGCCGAGGATTTGCTATATTATCAATCTTTTCCTTCGGGAGTATCTTCAACTGGGCATACAGGCCAGAATACATCCCGAAGGTCAAAAGTAATGCAATAGCGAAGCGCCTGAGCATAAGGTTCACACTTAATTCTATAACCAGCCTGCTCCGCTTGCCGACTCACGCACGGTTATGACGAACTTATCGGTTCTGCTTCCGGTCACAGAAGCCTCTGTCTGGCCGGCTTTGATACCTTTGACGATCATCTTACCATCCACTATTTCCGCCGTTGCTACAGATGCATCATTTACGCTGACAGTAAAATCCTTACCTTCCATATACATTGAAGGGATTGCAGTCGCCTGCCCCCCGACAGCAACAAACAGGTTCGGGAATGTCATATCCACGCCGGAGCCTTCAATAGCCTTCAGAAGCGCATACGTATTGACCTGTCCATAACCCATACCTCCTCGGAAATCATCCATATTGAGAGACATCAATGGAGCGGAACCTTCAAGGTCTATGACATATTTCTTATAGTATTTCATACCGCTCATATAGTCGTCAATCGGAGTCGCAGTGTCATAAAGAAGAGCCTTGAACTCGTCTGCCTTGAAATGCTTTCTGAGTTTGGCTGCGTATGAAAGACCCAGTGCCGCAACACCGGACACGTGAGGACAGGCCATAGATGTACCTTCCATATATCCGTATCCGCTTTCACTGACATTGAAAGGAAGGGTGGAAAGAATGCATCCAACCTCTCCAAGTCTGTGAGTATCATCAACATAGTCCCAGTAATAGTCCTGGTCTCCTCCCGGAGCCGAAATTGTCGTGCCCGGGCCGTAATTGGTATAGACGGCAGGGGTAAAGTCGCCTGCTGTAGCAGCGACAGCCACGAAATCAGGATATGCAGCAGGATAACTTGCTGCTGGAGCAGCCTCATTACCACCTGCAAATATCGCCAGACCTCCTTCTATAACACCATCAGGGGAACCTGCATTATGGATGAAATAGTCAAGAGCCTTCCTTTCCAGTACATTGTAAGTCTCCCACTCTTCGTCAGTCGAGTACTGAGGAGTCCATTCGTATGGATTGGCAGCGCCTGAAATATATCCCCAACTGCATTGGAGTATCACCGCACCATTGTCTGCGGCATATTTGATTGCTCTGACTTCCTCAAGCACAGTACCTGCGTACAAGCCTGAGAATATCTGGCAGGACATTATCTTAACACCTGGAAGGGATCCGTTTCCGCCGGCAATCGAACTGATGCCAAGGCCGTTGCCGTTTGTGGCAGCGATGACACCGGCAACGTGGGTTCCGTGTCCTGTATCATACTTGCTGTCTGTGGAAATCACACCGTGCTTGCCTACGAAATTGTATCCGTGTACATCACCTATATATCCGTTTCCGTCATTATCTTCAGTTGACTTCCATATCTCACCTTCATTCACCCACATACTCTCCTTAAGATCCGGGTGGGAGACATCCACACCCTCATCAAGAACCGCTACGATGATGGATGGATCACCAGTAGTAAGATCCCAGGCCTTTTCAACATTCACATCTGCACCCTTTATGAACTTTGTCGGGCGAAGATTGCCATTGTTCACAAGATGCCACTGATCCGAAAGGAGAGGGTCGTTGAATGCACCACTTACTGCATTTGCTGCAAGTTCGTTGAGACGCTCGACCGACAGAGGAGTAGGCTTGTCGTCTGATGCCCTCTTCAGAGTACGGTTGTATTCCACCCGGCTGACTTCACCGAGTCTTGCAAGATCGGCAGCGACCTTATCAACAGGATGATCCTCGCTGAAGCGTACCACATACCACAGATGAAGACCCTCCTTCCTTGCCTTTTCCTCACTTCGCATATCTACAGGGAATACTCTTTCTATCTGATAGCCGTCCACAAGGTCGAGAATCTCATCCACACTAAGGATACCTGAACGTGTCATAGGAGCCATAGGGCCGCTTTTTGTAATCCCTGCCCTATCGAGTATATCACTTACTCTCGGGTCAAACCGTACAAGAAGTTGTCCTTTTACGACATCCTCAGTGATCATAGGAGCCTTGTTGCCTTCAGTCAGAGTTCCTGTCTCAGGGCCTTCGACCGAACACGCGGCAAATCCTGCCATCAGGACAGCCGCAAAAACATATATGCTTTTCCTTATTATCATTATTCTTCTGTTCTGTTATTCGGGTTGTACTTCTTGTTGGTATAGTGCTGATAATAATAGTCAAGGCTTGCAGGCTCATTGCTGAACCCTGCATTGACTCCGTCCCTTGTCTTTCCCTCCTGCGAGAAGACGAGAGAGAACGGATACCAGATATCCAGTTTCGGATGGAAGAGCAGCCACTCCGGAATCTCACCTGTCAGACGGTTATAGTTGATGGCGAAGAATTCCGTATCAGGAAGTACCTTAGGAAGACCTATAAGCACATCAGGGAGGGTATCGTTAGCCTGCACCTCTTCCGCTGTCCATTTCTCGTGATCGAGCATCTTAGGGAGTTCACCCTGGAGATAGTTAACGGAAAGTCTGATCGTATCCAGTTTATTCCACTCGAGTATCCTTTCCGGGAACTTAGGTTCATCTATGAATCCACCGACATTTTCCCTGATGTCATTGCTCAGGTCATAAATCGTATGGCGCTGGTTAGCGTTAAGCACCAGAGCGTGAAGATTTGGGAAATTCTCTTGAGTCAGGATATCAGGAATAGTCTGGAAACAGTTGGAACTGAGATCGAGATATTCAAGATTCTTCAGATTCTTAAAGTCCGGATGTAGGCTTGTGAGTCCGTATGCACCGATCGTCAATCTCTTCAGATTGGTAAGTTTGGTAATATGCTCACCGGTATCAAGATTACGGAGGAAGTGGTTGGCATTAGAGTATATTATTATCTCTTCTGCCGCCGTAAGATACTGGATTTCAAACGGAATCTCTTCCATTGTCTTGAACATAAAGAACTGGACATATCTGATGCGTCCCTTGTCCGGACCGTCTTTCCAGACTGCTACATTATTCCAATGTTCCATTCTCTCGGATGTCTCCCATTCCGTGAACATATTAAGGGCGCGGCTCACGGCAAGAATCGCAAGCGAGTCACCTGCCGGAGTTCCTACCGGTATAGGAAGCGCTCCTTTCTGCACCACCTTCAATGCATCGTGGTGTCCCATAGAAACCTCCTCCTTTGGTCTGAACTCTATATCTGCGATTCTTTCATTATCGCGTGAATTGACACGCCAGTCAAAGCGGACCTTGGATTCGCGCGGCCTTGCTCCTCTGTCGAGATTGAGATCACTCTTCTTGAACGTAAGCCAACTTTCCGCACCCTCAGGGAGAATCACGTCAAAGTCTATATTGGCCTTCACATTCACTTCGAAATACCTTGAATCGTAATCTGCATAATCCGCAACATCAACCTGGGAATCATCAATAACAATCTGATATTCAAAACCTTCCTGAACAACTGTAAAGTCTCTGTTCTCATCAGTATCAAGACTCAAGATGCGCACCGACCCTGTTCTAGACTCGGTTACAAGAGTGGAGTCTATGCTTATCGAGCATTCTACGGAGCCATTTCCATTGGCTGGAGACACTGTGATCCAAGGAGACTCTGTCATAGCGACCCAATCGCCGGAAGAACTGATGTTTATCTTCTTCATTCCGCCGGCTGGACCTATATTAATATTGTCCGTATCCACACCGAATTCTATCTGAGTAACAGGACGGCAGGCTGCAACGAATACTATCGCAGCAAAAACCATTATGATTCTATCTATCTTCATATATTTCCTCCTCATTAGAATAAGATGTCACAATTTCTGATTTCCTGTGTCTTGTCATAAATCAGGATGTACGCGCCCTGCTGGATTGCATAGCATACGTCCGATGCATCAAAGACGATTTCCGGATTATCGCTGATGTCAAGATAATAGCAGATGGTCGAGATGGTGTCATCGATCTTTCCGAGGTTGTTGGATCCGATGTAGAATCCGCGAAGACCTCTGTGCTGATATATGCCTTCCGGCCAGTCAGAAAGGCATCTGGCACCGTTTTCATCACGCTGTCCCCTGATTGCAAACACAGTCAGATACTGGCTGTCAAGCGGTTCCCAAGGGAATTCTGAGAACTGATTGTAGGAAAGTTCCACACCGTAGAGGTATGGAAGATTGCCTGCGTGCATTTCCCAAGGAAGTTTCTTGAGGTCGTTGTACGAGAAGTCAAATGACTGAAGCAGAATGGCATTCTCATATTCAAACGAACCCTTAGGTATCTCATTGATGTTACATCCTCTGAAATTGATGTTCATTATCTTGGAATTAGACTTTGCAAGTTCCACCGGATACTTGGTAAATTCCGGATTATTGCATATCGTAAGTGTCTGGACATAGACTCCTCTGAAATCTTCAGGGAATGAACTGATGTGATTATATGAGAAGTCAATTGAGACAATGGCGTACATAGACTCAGCATCGAAAATATTCGGGAACTGAGTGAAGTTATTGTTCCTCACAGAAAATGTCTCGGCATCCTCCATATAGCAGAACACACCTTTCTCATCCACCGGAAATTCAGAAAGCCTGTTGTTGTCAAAATAAATCTGAACAGGCTTGATGTCATTACCCCAGGCCTCCTCTATCGTATGTATCCTGTTGGAAGAGAAATCGATCATACCGAGTTTCTTCATATTCTTGATTTCTTTCGGTACGATTTCAAGATTATTCTCGTTGAGATAAAGGATCTGTATCTTCTGCCTCGACGGCCCTGTAGCAAGTTCCTTGAATCCTTTGAGGATTTCTTCCGGACTCCACTGAAGATTGTTGGCAAGATTCAGCAATGCAAGATTCGGCATCCGAGTCACCGCCATAGGAAATTCCTTCATCCTAGGACAGTTATAGATCTCGACATCTGTGCAGGATACAAGATTCGCAATCTCGTCCGGCAATGTCTCGATTTCACTGTTTGCGATGAAAAGTTGCTCAAGATTGGTGAGGTATCCTATCTCCTTCGGAAGACTCTTCAGACCATTGTTGATCTTTCCGGAAATCATATCCTTAGGCTGGATTCTCATCTTTCCAGTCTCTTTCTCGATGATATCTGACTCGTTCATCTTCTCATACATAGCCATCTCAGGAATGGAAATGCCGTTCTCAGCAAGTGCCCTGGCTATAGGCTCGGACACCTGAGTTACAGTCCTTGCAGATGCCATAAACTCCTTATGTCTTTCCATACGGCGTGCAGTACCCTTTCCTGGCTGGACAGTAGGATCATACGTTATCAGATTGCCGTCATTATGATTACCGAGGTAGAGTTCAACAAGTTCGGTAAGTTGGCCGATAGCCGGAGACATATCGCCATAAAATCCGAACTCACTGAGATTGATCAAGGCCACACGGCCATTGGAATGAAGTGACACACCAGGCTGGACACCCCAAAGATCAGGATCCTTGTTAAAGTCCCAGTTGCATCCTCTAGGCTGATCCTCACCGACATAGTACCAATCCGGTCCGCCCAGTGACTTCCATATCTCGTAAAGGGCATAGTAGTCCTTGAGATACTCGTCACTTTCGTGGAGTTTCACCGGTACATCCGCATCTGTTGTCTTGTTATCCTCGACGATGAATTTAGCATCTGCAGGATTTTCAGTCTCCAGAAGCCTCCTGCTGCTGTCGAACACACTATAGGAAACAATCTGGTATTCGCCGGCTCTCAAAGACAGAAGACTGTCACATACTGCAGAAGATGTCTGATATCCGTCTGTATCATCTCCGTCATCTTCAAAATGCACAGAAAACTCTGCAGGAAGCATCTCGAATGCTGTCACTGTATTACCGGTCTTGACCGAAACCGAAAGGTATTCGATCTCATCGAACGTATATTCTCTCGCAGGTGCCTTGGTCTGAGGGGTATCCTTGAAGTCGGACATATCTTTGACAACTGTAAACCTCACCTTTCCTCTCTCCACGACATCAGCAAGAAGATCGTGGATCGATAGACCTCCGGCTATGACAGAGAATGAATTATTTCCTTCAGACGGAGTGCCGTCATATACAGGCTCATCCAACTTGTTATATAGAGTAAATGTAATCACCTGATAGTCACCCGAAAGAAGTTTCAGTTTGTCACTACGGAGTCCGTACTCAGCGGCTTCATCTGAGGATGCACCCATAACAAGCGTCTGTGATATGAGATTATCCTCATATCTGAGAGTGACCTTGAGTTTCGCAACGTCCCTGAGATACTCGAGTTGAGCAGCCTTAGTACCCGGATAGGACGCTTCCTTATATAACTTGAACTGTACATATCCGTAGTCATTTTCCATATAGTCAGGCTCTTCAACCTTGGCACAACCTGCCAGTACGAAAGCCGCAACCATAGGAATCACTGCAGTTATGATGAATCTAAACAATTTCATATATCCACTCGTTTTATTGTTCTCTAAGGTCAAGAGTGCAGACAAGAACCACAATGACTGCATCAGACGCATCCAGGAAATTAATATTGCCGCGAATCATCGTCTTGTCCGAACCCTCAGGAATATTCATATAGATTTCGACCGCACCTTCATCGTCCAATGTAATCTCACCGATGGTTGATGATGGTCCCAGATCGGTATCGTACGGCACATTGTTGACACGGATTGCATCCTTCAGCATCCAAGGATTGACATTATGTTTCTTGACATTTGACGGTAATTTGACAGACATAGGCATACCCTCGCAGGTATATGTCAGATGATATACCGGAGCAACGCCATCAAAATATGTGTCATAAAGCGGACCACTTGTCAAGTGCTCAAGAGTGAAGCCCAGCATATCTGCATATTGAGCAGACTGCTCTGTAAAGGATATAAGTACATCCCCGCTGCTGACAGCCGACGGGTCAAACACACATTCTATGATTGCCAGCACATCTCCACCTGTACCATAAAATACGATATACCCGGTATCTTTTCTGTCCGGAGCCTCCATACCGCTGAACATATCGATGACTCCTCCGCTATTGCTTTCATTTGATGGCGTAAATTTGAGCCAGTAGTCAGGATCGGAAGTCACATCGTTCCTGCCTGTATTGAATATCTTATACGAAGCGTATGGTCTTGCAAATGACATAAAAGCATTATCACGTGCATATACATTTGTATAAGTCAGTGTATAACGGAAATCCGTATTACCGAACCAGGAGGTAAGTCTCGGATTATCAGATTCCTCGAACATAGCACCTGCAGCATTCATATCCTCTTCTGAAGAGTTCATAATCACATAGTCCATATCACTGCCATATTGTACGATATGAACCGAATTGTCTGCAAGATTCTCCTTTGGAGTACCGTCAGCCTCGAAGAAAATGTCAATATTCCCGTCCTTGGCGAATACAAGGTAGGCCTCACGTTTTTCTCCTGAATTCTCATTGACGACAAGAGATATTTCCCTTTGCTGGAGCACTTCACCTCCCTGCACGTATGCCTGTACATCAAGAGTAATCCATTCCGGATTTTCGGAAACCTTCTTTCCGCCATTCATTTCCACAGCGACAGCACCAGCATCTTTGGTACCCATAATCCAGGCAGCAGCAGGCAGATTCTGGAAACCGACCGCAGTCATAAGTTGTCCTGCAGTGTTGAACTCCCAGGATGTAAGAGCCATTTCCAGTCCGAACCCGAACATATCCCTGCATCCCGGTATAGTAACAGCCACAGTATGAACTGTTTCTCCTTTGAACTTGAACTCTATGTCCTCGGTCGTATCTTCAAGCGGATACTTGAAAGGATCACCCATAAGATTGAAATTCACGACTCCGGAATGCTTTGACGGTGCATCTCCGGAATACTTGACAACGAGCCATTCAGGTAATTCCAGTGTCCAATCACACTTGGCATCAACCTTCACAGGCATACGGAAATCACTTCCGGGCCAGACGAGTGTAACAGACTCTACAGGATCGGCAGTATAAAGATAATCTCCGTCGGTACCGAACAGGAATTCACCGTTCTCATCGATCTGCGTAGAATATACTTCAATCTCACCGCACTCCGGAACGCTTACATTTATTTCCTTCAATACGCTGTCTCCAGCCTTGAATACAATCTTTCCATCAGCCGCATCCACAGATGCTCCCAGCAGGACAAGATCGATAGAGCCGACTGTGGTCTCAGGTACCTGCACCTCAAGCCACTCTGGCGTTTCAAGTTGCCATTCGCAGTTTGCCTCAACCTTCACAGGCATACGGAAATCAGCATCAGTCTCCGACCAGACAAGGTCAAGTGAAGATGCCTCCGATGTCTCATACTGATATCCTCCATCTGTACCGGTGACAAATGCACTGCCATCGAACTCTGCCGCATATACAGCGAGAGACCTGTTCTTTGCCGGACGCATATACTTTGCTATCACCTTGGACTCGCCACCCATAGTGAGTGTCACTTCACAAGAGCGGTTGGTGTCGAACTCTTCATTCTCGGAGACTCCGATCTGCACAGTAACGGACTCATTCTTTCCGTCTGCAACTTTGCCACTCACCTTATCAAGTTTGAAGGCATCGTCCTTGATCCAGAACCACTGAAGAGTCGAGGACGGAACACTCACCGTCCAGTCCATATTAGCCTCAAAAGTAAGGGTAAGGACATCCCCTGGAGCCACGTCATTATCTTCCACGACAGAAGGGAAAACCGGTTTTACCGTTCCTGGCTTATCAGGTCCGTCAGGCTCAGGATTATTACAAGAAACAGCCATAAAGGCGCTGACAGCAAAAAGTGCTGCAAATATTCTCTTTATATTCATAGTCTTCATATTTTCATTATCCAAGTGTTTTACATACCCTCTTCCTTCTGAAGTCTGTCGGCTTCTTCATCGCTCACCCACTCCATTATATTATAGAAATGACCGACTGTACCGACCGGTTCGCCAAGATTCTCGACATAAATTTCTGCCCATAAATAAAGATAATTACCACACGGGTAGAACACCGAATCATAGAGCGGACTTGTTCTGACAAGTATCTTGTCATCACCGTGGGCTGTTCCGAAAAAGGATCCTTCATCACTCACCACCTGATCCTCATCCATTGTCACGAATGGCTTCATCGGATCATCGGCATTGAATCTTATCGTAACGTCATATCCGTCATTGAACCAATTGCGGCAGATTATCATATTATCTTCTGTAGGATGCTTATCCGTATATACAAGACGCTGATACGAACCTGTAATGCTGTAATCATAAAGGAACATCGATGTAAGTACACAATATCCCGTGAATCCATTGATGTCAAACGGACAACTCTTCATAAGCACAGCCTTGGTCTGCTTGCCGTACATCGGCATCTCAAGACTTTCGTTCATTATGAGTTGAAGTTGGAATCCCAATGAATCAGTAGGCTCGATATTGTCATAATATCCGTGGACAAGAACGTCTGCACGGTTTTCCCCAGCCTTGATGGTCACGGTATTGGACTTAAGGCTATAGTGAACTTTCTCTATGGCATTGCTGCCTTTATCTATGATTTCCACACCGAAAGTTCTGTCATAATCCCTTGTCACAGTCGATACAACAGGAATGCTGAAATATTCTACATCCCTCTGCACAGGATATGTGGCCAGAGTATCTGCAAACATAACATATTCGGCATCGGAATATGTCACATATCTTTCCTGGCAGGCCGAATAAAGGAATACAAGGAAAGGAATTGCAATATATTTCAAAATATGCTTCATATTTCTATGTTTTATCTGTTACTTTCATTAGGCTGGATCTGTGAACCAGGCGACACTATCTCGTGATTTGGAATCGGCCACACAAAAAGTGGGTCACCGGCCTCAATCTTAAGTGAACTACCCTCCGACTGGGTCTGTGACTGCGGTGTACGCTCAAAACCTTTGCCCCATCGCTTGAGGTCCTGAAGACGGAATCCTTCCATATAAAGTTCACGTACCCTCTCATCAGAAATGGTTTCAAGCCAGTTTCCTGCATTTACCGAAATCGTTCCTCCAGAAGTGTATCTGGACTCTCTGAGAGCCGAAAGATCGGCTGAAGCCTGGGCAAATCCTCCCTTTCGGCAATATGCCTCGGCACGGATAAGATACTGCTCGGCCAGTCGGAGAGGCTTCGGCATATTAACGTGATATATGAGATTCTGCATAAGCGCCTCATTTCCATAGTATTTTACAAGAAGCGGCCATACAAGTTGATGCGGATATCCCGTCTGAAGTCGGGCAAAATATGCATTATATCTTGCATCACCGGAAGCATAAAGATCCAGAACCCACTGAGCCGGCACATAATCCGGATAATAGTAGTAAAAATCTGTGGTGAAATTCAGGAATACAGAACCTTGTGCTCCACCGTATGATGTCGTTGTATAGCCTATTCTCCAGATGTTCTCGTATGAAGAGTCATTAGTCCAAAGGTAATCCAGATATGTCTGAGTAGAAGAAACATAACCTCTTGCAGAAGCAAGAGCAAAGGCATCCGAATCAATAAGAACCGTAGAATGTTCGATCGCGCTATCCCAGTCCTGCATATACAAGGCAGTACGGGCGTGTATCGCGTGAGCCGCAGCCTTTGTGAAATATGGGGCATCAAAGCCGTCGTTATCTTCATCAAGGAGTTCCTGAGCCTTCCGGAGATCGCGGATGACAAATTCGTATGATTCCTTCAGACTGGCTCTTGTCGCTGGTTTCTGGCCGAAATAAGTATCGGCAAGCACTACTCCAAGTTCATTTTCCGCCGTCGCAGGATCGTATGCCTTGCAGAAGCACTTGAGAAGTTCGGAGTAGGCCAGGGCTCTTGCACAATATACCTCACCTGTATAGAAATCGAGATATTTGATTTCTTCATCATCAGTCAGAGTTGAACGAAGTTCATCCACCTGATCGAGATAGAAATTGCATCGTCCTATAACTCTGTATAAAGCGGCATACACAGATTCGATTTCCGAGTTTGTCGAACGGATATCCCACAACCAGTGTGTGCCGTATTGGTTTGTGTTACCTTGTACAGCATAGACAAGATCTGCCTGGATATCAGGACATAGTGTAAGGTAGCCGCTGTACAGGGCACCGCTCATATAGGCTGTGTATATACCGGTAAGCGTCTGCTCTGCATCCGAAAGCGTCTGCATAGCATCCTCCTCAAGAATATAGTCTCCAGGAAGTTTCTCAAGGCAGGATGTCAGACTTAAGGCAACGGCAATCACTGCCGCCATCTTGATTATTGCATTATATATATATTTCATCTTCTTCATTCTTTAGAACATAATGTCAAGTCCGAAGGTGTATTGACGCGACATTGGGTACTGAGCCGCATAGATATTTGTGACACCCTCAGGATCAAGACCGGAGAAGTTAGTGAAAGTCAAGAGGTTCTGTCCCTGAGCATAGACTCTGAGTCCTCTGATGAAGCCGGTCTTCTTCAAAAGTCCGGAAGGAAGATTGTAGGAAAGCATCAGATTCTTGAGCCTGAGGAAGGAAGCATCCTCAAGAAGACGGCTGTCGAACTCGGTATATTCACCGTGTCGCGGAATGTCGGTAACGTCACCAGGCTGTTTCCAGCGATTGAGAAGCCTGTTCGACTGATTATATGTCATAAAACGTCCGTTCGACTCATCGAAATAACGGTCGTTATTGAGCATCCACCTGTCTCCGACCCAACTGAACTGTGCACTCAGGCTGAGTCCCTTCCAGGAAAGTGAAGTACCGAATCCACCCTGCCAAGGAGCGTGATAGGACTTTCCGACCATAACCTTGTCCTCATCTCTGAGTTCATTAGTGATGTTACCGTCTTTATCATACCACAGGGCATCACCATTGGCAGGATTGACTCCTGCATATCTGTTGATGTAGAATTCTCCTATCGGGCGACCTACCACCAGTTTAGTATTTGTATTCGATGTTTCATATTCATCGACTCCATTGTAGAGTTCGGTAAGCCTGTTATGGTTATATCCTACATTCGCATTGATATTCCAGGAGAAATCCCTGATCTGAAGGACAGTTGCATTCACATTGAGTTCAACTCCCCTGTTGACCATAGCACCGATATTATCCCACTTGTATCCATATCCGTTTGACTGGGAATATGCAAGAGGAACCGACATAAGCATATCGGTAGTCTTCTTGTTATAGAGTTCAAGATCGACATTAAGCCTGTTCCAGAACCCGAAATGCAAAGCCAGATTGGTAGTCCAGGTATTTTCCCAGGTCAGGTCTTCATTACCCGGCTGAACAGGAGCGACACCGGCATCACCAATATAGTCAGAACCGCCTCCGATAAGGGCAAGATGCTCATAATTAGGAATTTCCGAGTTTCCGGAAGTTCCGGTACTGAAAGCCACCTGTCCCATAGTGAGCCAATCACGCGTTCCGGACATAAAACCTTCATTCCTAAGGTTCCACATAAATCCTATCGCTCCGAACACACCCCAGCGGTTGTTTTCTCCGAAACGGGACGAACCGTCAGTACGGACGGAGACCTCTGCATAATACCGGTCTGAATAATTATATTCACCTCGTCCGAAGAACGACACACGTGAGTAATCAGAGTCTGCCGTACTTGTCCAGGATGTAGCCCTTGTTCCGTTGGATATGTCTGTAAGTTTTGAATTGGTCTGTCCTGCTGTACTTACACTGAAAGCCTCAAGGTGATAGTCCTGCCATTCGTGACCGAGAAGGAAATTGAAATCGTGGATATTATCGATATCAAAACGATAGGTCAAGGTATTGGTAAGATGCAGGCCCAGACCATCTGTTGAACTTCTGGCCGCTGAGCCCTCACCAAGATTAGGTTCGTAATCCGGGAAAGACTGGCTGAATCCAGTAGTATGCGAGAAATCGACAGCAAACTGTGACCGGAATACAAGATTTCTGTAAAGAGTAAGGTCTGCAAACACAGTAGATATCATCTTGTACTTCTTGTAGGTCAGAGGATTGTTGGCCAGCCACTCGAGAGGATTCTGTCCCTGTCCGTTCCACGAGCCGTCATTGATAGATGCCAATGAGCCATCCGCTCTATATGGATTCCAATAAGGGAGCATAAAACGAGCTGCGGAAATAGGAGTTACAAGAGTATATGCTCCTTCATCAGCCTGCTTGATATTCTGATAGTTGAACATAGTGTTGGTTCCCATCTTCAACCATTTTGCCATCTGTTGTTCGAAATTGAAACGCATTGAATAACGCTCGAACTCTGATCCGGGCGCAATTCCCTCCTGATCATAATATCCACCGGAGAAATAATAATTGGTCGTTTCTGTCGCTCCTGACACCGATAGTTCGTGACTCTGAAGCATTGCGGAATCATTGAACACGACATCCATCCAATTGACATCAGTCTTGGAAAGATAATCATAATTCTGACCGGCAGTCAGACCAAGTTCCTTTTCATACTGGATACGCTCTGCAGTATTCATCAGATCCCAGTTGCCGTGAGCGAGGGACGACCATCCCATCTGCATACGGTAGTTGACGTTCGGACGATCCATATTACGTCCTCTCTTGGTAGTTATCACTATCACACCGTTTGCAGCGCGGGCTCCATATATCGATGTCGAAGAAGCATCCTTAAGAATGGACATACTTTCGATATCAGCCGGATTGATAGTGTTGAAGTCGGCAGCAGAGATAGCCACACCATCAAGTATATACAACGGAGATGTTCCGGAGTTGATTGAATTGGTTCCACGGATAGTCATTGTTGCCGAAGCACTTGGCTCACCTGTGCTTGAAAGCACCGTAAGGCCTGCGACCTGTCCCTGAAGTGCCTGATCAAACGCTGCAGTAGGCGTATTCTCCAGTTTCTCCGACTTCACAGTCGAAACAGATCCCGCCACAGTACCTTTCTTGCGTACACCATACGCAATAACAACGGCATCATCGAGATTCATCGCCTCCGTCTGCATCACCACGTTATATGTGAATGTCTCCACAGACGGCACTATCACCTTGTCATCAAGAAAACCGATGCTTGAGAAGATCAGTTCGGTACCAGGAGCCACCTCTATCTCGTATTCTCCATCAAGAGAAGTGATGACGCCATTGCCAGGACCAGCCATCACGGCCACCCCTACCATCGGCAGCCCGTCATCAGCGGAAGTTACAACTCCAACCACTTTCACTGAATTCTGAGCCCGAAGTCCCGTTCCACCGATGACTGACATCAATAATGCCAAAATCAATATTTGAATTTTTCTCATCAGTTATTTATATTAATATCCAAATCGTGCAAATATAACGGATTTTCGGCTCTATTCCAATGCCTAAAGACATAATATTCACGCATTATTCATTTTTCGGCCAATCTGCAGGAAAGAAGACGACCATACAAAAAACAGGGACAGACTTTTTGTGTCTGTCCCACCCATAATCATAGAGCCGATAGATTACAGAAGATTGATCCAACCGTATGTATCGGGATATATCTTCTCCAGAAAATGAATTACGTGGTACCCCCTTCCTGATTTGTCAACGTATGATTTCAATGCCGATGGCGTAAAATGATATGGTTGTCTCGAAGTAACAGTTATTCCATTCAACACATCATATAATTCATAACAAGGAGCGTACGCTATAGTACCTTTGCCGGTATGCGACTGCCACCCGAAGAACCAGAGTTTCAGATTGATTTCGCTCACCGTACCCGAATATGCAGGTATGAGAAGCGCCCTGTAAAGCACAGCCCCGATTCCTTTATATTCCCTATATGGTTCATCGCACACCGATATACGGCTGTCCCTGGTGCTGCATAACGAATATAACATACGTGTACTTGTAAGCGTCTGGCAATCAGAAACCGACGGGCGTATGATCTTGTCCGAATCAAAAGCATATCCATTACCCTTAGTCGCATTATCCATTGTCCCAAGGACATATACTCCCGACACATCGGTCATCCACTCCATCGAAACATCAATATAATGGATTTTATCAGATGATGTCGTATTAGGATAAATCGTCTGTCCGGCAACTGTATTATATACCGATGCGAATGTTTCAGTGCCTCCATTCCTGTATCCGCAAGCACGTGAGTCAAACACCGCTCTTGCGCCTATCGCCGTGTGCACATAAACATCAACAGTCCCGCACGAGCGGCCTATCTTTTCAGAAGAATGTCTGTTCTGCACATATATCATCAGATTGTGCCTGCCAGCACTGTGTTCTGCACCTGTCAATAACGTTGTCTGTTTCACAGAAATTCTGCCTGAACCCAGATCCAGCGAAGCCTTGAATATATCATTCGAATTACTGAAGCGTCCAAGCCACTCCGGTTCCAATGCCACAGAAACATACTGACTTTCTGCATCCGGCACAAAGCCTTGATATTCAAATGACGCATTTGCTGCAATTTCATCTGCAAAAACAGTCCTCAAAGCAGGAACCGTCCCGTAAGATGCGAAAAGGGTATAATCATCTATGCTCCCCAGATTTTCCGCTGCGATATCCGGGAACGGATCAGTTACCACCAATGCAACAGTCTTAGGATCCACACCCTGGCAATCAACGGCTGACACTTTTGCCGGATACGTTCTCCCCAAGTTTATCCTGACACCGGACACATTCAAGGATCCTATTTCAAACCGCAAAGACGATGATGTCACGTAGGAATTGAAATATCCGCCAGCACTGACCACCGGCCTGAGGTATGTATCGAATGCTGAGGAATTTACATTTGACAGCGCCTTTCCATAACGATCCAGATAATTATATGACGTAACTTCTGAAGCACCATCAGGATTAAGATCGATACTTGAATCGCTGACATCAAGAACCGGAGCAATTATGGACATATCAACGGAAACTGTCTTTGTACCCGAAGCATTTCTGACATTGACAGTCACATCTCCGGTACGATTGGCAACAACCTTGAAAGAATAATCACTTATACGGGTACAATCCACTTTAGACTCATCGGACAAAGTTACCGACAGCGGCAAGTCACCCTCAACAGCACCCGTAAATGACAATATGCCTTCCTGTGAAACATACTCTACCTCATTGCTCCACACAGGAATCAATCCTGTTTTTTCTATGACAGTTATAGTACTCTCATCGCATATCACCCCATCATTGGTTATTACTTTCAACGGGAACTTTGCCCCAACCTTTGCAGATGAAGAGGCTGAAACATTGACACAGAAATCCTTATACCCGTTCTTGCCGGTGACAAGAACATCAGGATCGAAAGATAATGTCAGCCCGGCAGCCTTCATTGCCGATTCATCAGCCACAAAACTCCAGTCATCCGGATAATTCTGGGAACCCGAAGCCCCGTATCGATGGTAATGAATCATTACCTTTTCAGTACCTCCAGGCTGGATGCCAAAAGGTTCCTCAAGGAATTCCAGCACACGCTTATCATTCCAGTCACTTCCTCTGGTAACCTTCCAACTATCTGCATAGAAGCCCTCTTCAGTGAAATCCAAAGTCAGGTCATAGCGTTTGTTCCGCTCCAGATTGAAATCAGATGTATTGTCTGCTCCAAGATAATAACGATACATAACACTTCCCGAATAACCGATTGTAGGCTCGCGCCTTGCATTGAACTCCAGATAGGTACATAAATCAGAGTAAGATCTGCCATTTATATCGGAAATATTGTCGTACTCTTTCCTATATGGATCGGTATTGGATGGCAAAAGATTACCCTGCATATTCTCCGGGACATAAAACACCACAGTCGTATCCTGGAAATATCCGGGTCCCGGACCCAACTGACTGGCAGCCAATGATCCATCGTATGCTGTTCTGTCATTCATATTCGAATTATAATCAGACGATTGCAGTATATCCAAGGGAGATAATGCACGGCTGCCTCTTATCGCAAAAGGAAGAAGACGTTTATTTGCCTGTCTGACATACAGACTTCTGTTGCACATATTGTAGGAATAGACGGATGATGGATCATACCCGCTCAGACTATTATGCAGAATCCTCACACAAATCTTTGAGAACAATCGTTCCACTTTCACGACCCCGGGACTTTCTGAAAGAGTAAAACCAGTAAGAGATCCGCTCATCGGAAAGCCAAGCATTCCGACTGTCTGATAAGACCCGACATCATACACAATATCCTGAACAGATTCTTCATCCTCCGGGAAAGCATCTGTCATATCTCCCATATTCACAACTGCATAAATATTGCTTCCAATGCCCTCCTGCACATACAGACGCATTGACGAAAATCCAGATTCATAGTATCTTGCATCCGTAAGGCTTCCATCGGCAGAATACGAGGCTAAAGTCACATCAGAGATTTTTGTTTCAATATCTTCCGGCAATACACTTTTCACATTTATCACTTCCTCTCCTTCGATCTCTGTGCAGAAACATACTTCTTCCCAAGCAGAAGAAGATGCATTCATAGATTGCTCTTCAGTATTTTCCACTGCACAAGAGACTGACAGACACAAAAACAACAAACAGGCTGTATTTCTTCCCATAATCAACATATTTTTAGATTGTTTTTAAAAACGGCGGTACCTCACGGCAGCGCCGCCCACACACTGATTCAAGTAACTTAATGAAACAAACTGACTTACTGCAATTCATACTCTGTAATATTCTTGATTCCAGGAATCCCATAATAAGCATCCACGATATCACCTCTGAGGAGCACTTTACGACCCAGAAGTCCGGGATTATCCACCAGATTCAGAGCATCCCTGATCTCTCCTGAAGGCAATTGGACAGACAGACAGGAGGATTTTTCAGAAGTATTCGTTCTCGGGCCGATAATAATATTTGTTCTTGATGAAAATGGCTTTTCAAAAGAGGCAGAAGAAGAAGTCAGATCTCCACCGACAATATATCCGCTCACACAGACATCTTCCTCCCCAGGGCTGGAAATTGCATCCGACACCGACAGTATCCCACCACCCGACGACGCTCCGGATCCTATAACATAATCTTCTGATTTCCATACTCTAGTAGTATCAACAGTCACTGATATCCTATCCGACACAGCAGTTCCTTGTGAAGAATTTCCAGATGCCCCCACTTTGAGCCTGAGTTCAAGTATTTCCTGAGCCTTCAGAGTCCGTGTCAGCAGCACCTCATCAGTTCCACCATCCGCTAGCACCAGAGAGATATTGCCAGGAGCAAAATAGGCAATGCGTTTCTCTCTGAAACCGTAAAGCAGCCTTCCAAAAGATGATTTAAGAATCAAAGCACCATCAGGATATTTAGACAGGAAAGCGGAATCTATATAAAGACGGATGCCGGAATTCATCTGACGGCATTCCAGCCTGACATCTGCAACCTCTCCCTCTGACACCACAACACACTGTTCATCCCCGAATTGCGGAGCGGAAAAGGCTGGTTTGCTGAACTGTGCGGAGAGCACTTTGACGGTATAACTTCCTGCCTTCAAAGTCAGGGATTGCGGTGAAGCACCGTATGCACCATCATAGATGACTGTTCCCTTGCTATCCTTAACGGTAAGTATGAAATCGCTTGTATCCGGTATCTCAAGTCCCGCACGGGTAAGCAGTTCCTGCCCACGCGCAAAGGCTATACGTAATTCACCTTCCCCGGGAGATCCTGATCCAAGTAAATTGCACGACTGCAGAAGAAGCAGTATTGTTGAGACATAAACGGCGGCAACCGCCGCTGACAAACGTAAAAATGATTTTTTCTTCATTTTCCAACTCCTCATATCTATACGCCGCTACATTGCGGACAGCGGCAAAAGTAGGATATGCGGATGAGAATTTATTTAAGAAAAAGAAAAAGATTCAGTTGCTTTATTTTATGCAGATTTATTTCTCTTTTTTATGCATTTTCATCAAATCTTATTGGATTTTTCATCAGAAATGACAAATAATACAAGATGGTCAAAAAAAAAATTCACGGAGCACCCGCATCAACTGCGAACGCTCCGCTACTTAACCTAAACTTAAACTATGAAAAACTTCGTTGCAAAGGTACGGATAATTAATTATTTTCCAAGTCCAATGCACGAATTTTTGCATATTTCAATATCAAAATCTTCTCTCCGTGGTCATCAAAGGCTATTTTTGCCTTCAAATCGACAACATTGCCCGATATTTCCAAAATCTTTCCATAGCCAAAACGATTATGCTCGATTCTCTGTCCAGCCCTTAATTGGAGAATAGGAGTCGGTTCGAATTCCTTGGCAGGAACTTTTGAAGAAAGAGGCTGTGGTCTTCTAACAGGAACAGGTTCCGCGCGTCTTACCGGTTCAGCCCTGCGTATCGGCTGAGATTGGGATGGCCGGCGCTCGACAACAGGCTTTGAAGACTGTCCGTACATATAACCCTGGCGATGATGTGAAGGACGATATCCCCACTGGCTGCCGGAACTCTGACGCGGCTCGTCATCGACATCATCCAGAGCAGATGTCAATGGATTTGCAATATATCTGGCATTCACTTCCCTTATGAATCTCGAAGGTGAATTGGATTCGTGTTTTCCATTTCTGGTGCGAGTCTGAGCGAATGAAAATGACACTGCTTTTTTGGCGCGGGTCATAGCCACATAGAAGAGCCTTCTTTCCTCTTCGATTTCAGTCTCCGATGCAAGAAAGCCACCGGAAGGGAAAATATTCTCCTCCATTCCTGCAACATACACGTATGGAAATTCCAGACCCTTGGAAGAATGCGCCGTCATAAGAGCGACTTTGTTGGAAGCATCCTCTTCATCCTCCATATCTACTGCGCTCAATAGCGAAACATTTTCAAGATAATCCCCCAAAGTAACAACAGAAAAATCCGCGGAAGTCAACTCAACACCTTCACCGACAGAGCCTTCCGCCTGCATTTCCTCGAATTGTTCATTCTGCTTCTCCTCAATGAAATTCTTGACACTATTGAGAAGTTCTTCAACATTTGCCGTACGTGACTGTCCCTCAATACTGTTATCGCTTTTATAAAACAACAGAAGCCCTGACTCCATCGCCAGTGCCGTCGCCACTGTATAAGCATCCTCCTTTGCTCCTCTGACACACAATCTGCTCATCATTTCGCAGAACGCACGTATTTTCTGAATTGCCGCATTCTTCAAGCCAAACCGTTCCAGGTCATCCAGAAAAGCCGCTTTGAAAAGAGATGTCTTATGCTCGTTCGCTGCAGCAGACAATGCCGTCAAAGATGTGTCACCGATTCCTCGCGCAGGCTTGTTTACGACTCGTTTGAAAGACTCGTCATCATTAAGATTGACAGCAAGTTTCAGATAAGCCATCATATCCTTGACCTCCGCCCTGTCGAAGAATGAATTACCTGAATATATGACGTATGGAATATTCCTCTTGCGAAGAGCCTCTTCCAGCGCACGTGACTGGGCATTAGTCCTATACAGTATTGCAAAGTCCTGATACTGAGCAGATTCAGAATGGATACGGGTGATTATTGACGAGGCAATCAACAATGCTTCCTCCTGCTCCGTATATGCTTGTATGAGTCTTATCTTTTCACCGGTATCGCCCATCGAATAACATTCCTTGGGAATACGGGCTGAGTTTCTGGCTATCAGAGAATTGGCGGCATCCACAATGGTCTTCGTCGAACGATAATTCTGCTCCAGACGGAAGATATGGTGTTCCGGATAATCCTTCTTGAAATTCAGAATATTTTCAATCTTGGCTCCGCGGAAAGCATATATAGATTGTGAATCGTCACCCACGACACAGATATTCTTGTGAAACTGGCTGAGTTTCTTCAATATCAGATACTGCGACAGGTTTGTATCCTGATACTCATCGACCATTATGTAGTCGAATCTGCCGGCAACTGATTCGAGGGCTGCAGGATTATCCCTGAGCAATATGTTCATATTCAGCAGGATATCATCAAAATCCATCACGCCTGCCATTTTGCATTTATAAGCATACAGGTCGTATATATCGCAAATGCGTGGTTTCTTTGCAGCCGCATCATTCTGCAGCGCCGTCGGATTCCGACGATAGGCCGATGCTGTCACAAGATTATTCTTCGCCATCGAAATCCGCGAAAGTACATCCTTCGGCTTGTATATCTTCTCGTCAAGTTGAAGTTCCTTCAAGCAGGTCTTGATCGCACTTACCGAATCGCTGGTGTCGTATATGGTGAAAGCCTGAGGATATCCCAACGAGTCGGCAAACTCCCTCAGGAAACGGATGAACACAGAATGGAATGTGCCCATATACAAGCGTCTCGCACGCTTTTCACCCACCATCAACGCAATCCTTTCCTTCATTTCCGTTGCCGCCTTCTTGGTAAAGGTCAAGGCAAGAATTCGCGAAGGATCACATCCGCGTTCCAGAATATATGCGATTCTGCTGGTCAGAACCCTTGTCTTGCCCGATCCCGCTCCAGCAACAATGAGCACCGGCCCATCGACACAACTGACAGCAGCCTTCTGCTCACTGTTCAGTCCCTCCAGAATAGTACTGCACCTGTTTTCCATAACGGCTGCAAAATTAGGCAAAACATTGCAATTCATCCGAACTTTTTGCAAAAACATTCAAGTTGACAAAAAAGGTGCTTTTTACTTCTAAAATAGGGAAAAAGTCCGTATCTTCGCGGGCGCATTTTGAATTCTATACTCAAAACAGTTTATATAATGTCAAACAACATCTATTTGAAAAAGGGTCTCGACATTCCGATCAATGGAGCGGCGACCCAGAACACCAAGAAGGTGATCACTCCTGATGTTGTGGCCGTAAAACCTACCGATTTCCGAGGTCTCGTTCCGAAACTTCTGGTAAGGGAGGGTGACAAGGTCCTCGCAGGAACACCAGTATTGGCAGACAAGATGTCTCAGAACATCCTCTTCGCATCACCGGTAAGCGGTACCGTAGCAGAGGTGATCAGAGGCGAAAAGAGAAAGTTGCTTGAGGTTCGCATCAAAGCCGATGCAGAGCAGGAGTATGTCGATTTCGGAAAGCAGAAGGTATCCGAGATGTCTGCTGAGCAGATCAAGGAAGCCATTCTTGTTGCAGGTCTATGGCCTGCCCTCACTCAGAGGCCTTACGGAATCATCGCAAACCCTGAGAGCAAGCCAAAGGCGATTTTCGTATCAGCATTTTCAACTGCTCCTCTTGCAGCAGACACAGAGTTTGCCCTTAACGGACAGGCGGCGCACATCCAGACTGCAGTTGATGCACTTGCCAAAATGGCAGGCTGCAATGTTCACGTAAGCGTAAATGCCGCAAATGCTTCTGCTTCTGTATTCAGCAAACTTCAGAACGTAGTGCTTCACACAGTTTCAGGAAAGCATCCGGCAGGAAACGTAGGAGTACAGATCCATCACATCTCTCCCGTACAGAAGGGTGAAATCGTATGGACAGTTTCTCCAGTAATGCTTGCTGCAATCGGCAAACTTTTCAACACAGGAAAGTATGATGTCAGCAGAAAGATTGCCGTAACCGGCCCGAAAGCCATCAATCCGGCATACGTGGAAGGACTTCCTGGAATCTCAATGAAAGACATCAAAGAGTTCTACGACGCTTCCGAGAACCTCCGCTTCATCAGCGGTGACATTCTCACAGGTACGAATATCGGCGCAGAGGGATTCATCGGATTCTTCGACAATCAGGTCACTATCCTCGAGGAAGGAGACAAGTACGAACTCCTCGGATGGGCTAAGCCATTCAGACCAAAACTGTTCAGTGCATCACGCACATATTTCTCCTGGCTTACCCCTAACAAGAAGTATGATATGGATACCAACCTTCACGGTGGTCCACGTGCATTCGTTGTAAACGATGTATATGGAAAGGTTCTTCCGATGGATCTTTATCCTGTATATCTTCTCAAGGCCTGCCTCGCAAACGACATCGACAAGATGGAGAAATTCGGTATCTACGAAGTTCTCGAGGAAGATCTTGCACTTTGCGAATATGTATGTCCGTCAAAGATCTACATCCAGCAGATCATCACAGACGGTATTGCCCTTATGTTGAAAGAAATGTGCTAAAGCGAAGAATATGAACGGATTAAGAAATTTTGTAGATAAGATCAAGCCGACCTTTGAGAAAGGCGGAAAACTTGGATTCCTTCATTCGACATTCGACGCTTTCGAGACATTCCTCTTTGTCCCTAATACAGTGACACGCCGTGGCGCTCACGTAAGGGACTGCGTCGATTTGAAGAGAGTTATGATTATGGTGGTGATCGCCCTCGTTCCTGCAATGCTTTTCGGTATCTGGAACACAGGTTATCAGCACAGCCTCGCATTCGGCCTCGACTGGGGCTTCTGGAACATTGTACTTTACGGTCTCGTAAAGGTACTTCCTCTTTATATCGTTTCATACCTTGTAGGTCTCGGCATCGAGTTCGTTTCAGCTCAGATCCAGGGACACGAAGTGAACGAGGGTTACCTCGTATCAGGTATGCTCATTCCGCTTATCGTTCCTGTTGACGTTCCGCTCTGGATGCTTGCTATCGCTGTAGCATTCGCAGTGATCATCGGCAAGGAGGTATTCGGAGGTACCGGTATGAACATCTGGAACCCTGCACTCCTCACACGTGCATTCCTCTTCTTCTCTTATCCAAGCAAGATGTCCGGTGACACTGTATGGACAGGTGGTGTAGAGAGATGGATGAACGAAGGTGTGGCATTCCAGGCAGGAAACGGCCTTGTGGATGGTTTCTCAGGTGCTACTCCTCTCGCAAATGCATCAATGCAGGGACTTCAGGACAGCGGTTACAGCCTCTGGGATATGATTCTCGGAACAATACCCGGTTCTGTAGGTGAAACTTCCGTGATCGCTATCCTTCTTGGTGCAATCGTCCTTCTCTGGACAGGTGTTGCAAGTTGGAAGATTATGGTTTCATCTGTACTTGGTGGTCTGGCAATCGGATATCTCGGATATGCAGTCGGAGCAACCGACCTTCCTGGATATTATCAACTTGTAATGGGTGGTTTCCTTTTCGGTACCGTATTTATGGCGACAGACCCTGTGACATCCGCTCAGACTGAGTGCGGTAAGTGGATTTATGGATTCCTCGTAGGTGCTCTCGCTGTGACAGTACGTCTCTGGAACCCAGGTTACCCTGAAGGAATGATGCTTGCCATCCTCCTTATGAACACATTTGCACCGCTCATCGACCATTATGTGATCGAAGGATCCCTCAAGAGAAGAGCGAAGAAAGTAAAAACCGCTTAATATATTATAGGTATGAATACAAACAGTAATACATATACAGTCATATATTCGATTATCCTTGTTGTGATAGTCGCTGCGGTTCTTGCATTCGCTGCAATGTTCCTCAAGCCGACTCAGGATGCCAATGTAAAGAAGGACACAATCAGCCAGATCCTTACTGCAGCAACATTCCCGGGAGTAGAGGATGCGAAAATCCTTGACACTTACAGACAGGAGATCGAATCTGCAATCCTCGTTGATATGGATGGCAACAAGGTCGCTGACCTTGACATTCAGGATTGTGAAGTTTATGGAACATCTGACCTCAAGAGACAGATTGCCGCAGAACAGAAAGCTCTTCCGGTATATATTTTCAAGAACGGCATCACAGTGGTTCCTTGCTACGGAGCAGGCCTCTGGGGTCCGATCTGGGGATATGTAGGTTTCGAGGGCGACCTCAAGACTATCAAGGCTGTCTGCTTCGGACATAAGAGTGAGACTCCTGGTCTCGGTGCAAAGATCGCAGACGAGCCTTCATTTGCTGAGGCATTCGTAGGAAAGCAGGTCGGAACAGGCGACATCCTTTTCGAAGTTGCAAAGCCGGCAAACCGTCAGACCGAGAACAATGGTGTCGATGCCATCTCAGGTGCGACAATCACATCACAGGCTCTTGGCAAGACCCTCAACCAGTGGTTCGGTTTCTACCAGAACTATTTCGCAAAGAACGCCGCAGAATGCTTTGGACAACCTTGCTGCGAAGAGGTTGCTGCAGAAGAAGTTGTTGAGCCAGTAAACACAGTGGAGGAATAACATTATGGGAAACATTAAGGAAACATTTTTGAATCCGATATTCAAGGGCAACCCTATTTCTGTCCTTGTCCTCGGTATCTGTTCTTCACTTGCAGTTACTGTACAGTTGAAGGGTGCGTTCGTGATGGGACTTTCCGTTATAATCGTAACAGGTCTTTCAAGCCTTATCTGTTCACTTTTAAGGAACACGATTCCTAACCGAATCCGTATCATTGTGCAGTTAGTCGTTGTAGCAATGATGGTAATCCTTGTGGATCAGGTGCTCAAGGCATACGCATACAGCGTCAGCAAGACCCTGTCCGTGTATATCGGCCTCATCATCACCAACTGTATCGTGATGGGACGTATCGAGGCATTTGCTCTCGGAAACAAGCCTTTCGCGTCACTTATGGACGGCCTCGGAAACGGTGTGGGATATGCTATGATCCTTGTGATCGTTGCTTTCTTCCGTGAACTTCTCGGAAGCGGCACGCTCTTCGGATTCCAGGTAATCCCGCAGGCCGTTTATGATTTCGGTTACGTAAACAACGGTCTTATGATCCTCCCTCCGATGGCACTCATCCTCCTCGGATGCGTCATCTGGGTACAGAGATCGATTCAGAAGGACCTTCAGGAAAAATAACACATAACTAAAGAAAACTATGGCAGATTATATTAGTTTATTTGTAAAGTCGATCTTCATCGACAATATGATATTCGCCTACTTCCTTGGTATGTGTTCATACCTGGCGGTATCAAAGAACGTGAAGACAGCAAACGGCCTCGGAATTGCCGTTATCGCTGTGCTTCTGATCACTCTCCCTGTCAACTATCTCCTCAACGAGTACATCCTCAAGCCAGGTGCTCTGGCCTGGATGGGCGAGAAATATGCGAGCCTTGATCTGAGTTTCCTCAGTTTCATCATCTTCATCGCAGTCATCGCAGCAATCGTACAGATCGTGGAGATGGTAGTGGAGAAATTTCTTCCGAACCTCTACTCACAACTCGGTATCTTCCTTCCGCTGATCGCTGTGAACTGCGCAATCCTCGGTGGTTCGCTCTTTATGCAGGAAAGAGATTTCGTAAACTTCGGTGAGCCTGTTGTTTATGCACTCGGTTCAGGTATCGGCTGGTGGCTTGCTATCGTCGCTCTCGCTGCAATCCGCGAGAAGATGGCTTATTCACACGTGCCTGCAGGACTCAAGGGTCTCGGTATCACATTCATTACCGTAGGTCTTATGGGTATCGCATTTATGACATTTATGGGTATTCAACTTTAATATAGGAGGACAAGAATATGACACAAACAATACTTTTTGCTGTGATTGTCTTCGTGATCGTCACACTCATTCTGGTGGCGCTTCTCCTCTTCATCAAGACGAAGTTGACACCTTCAGGAACAGTTAAGATCAACATCAACGAGGGAAGCAAGATCGTCGAGGTAACCCCTGGCGGAAACCTTCTCTCAACCCTCGCAGAACAGAAGATTTTCCTTCCTTCAGCCTGTGGTGGTAAGGGAGCCTGCGGACAGTGCAAGTGCCGTGTGACCGAGGGTGGCGGAGAGATCCTTCCTACTGAGGTCGGTTTCTTCAACCGCAAGCAGATCGCAAACAACTGGCGTCTGGGATGTCAGGTAAAGATCAAGGAAGATATGTCTATCGAGGTACCTGCTTCTGCTCTCAGCGTGAAGAAGTGGGAGTGCGAGGTGGTTTCTAACCACAACGTGGCTACATTCATCAAGGAATTTGTGGTGAAACTTCCGGAGGGAGAGCACCTCAACTTCCAGTCTGGTGGATATATCCAGATCGACGTACCTGCTGTTACTGTTGACTACAAGGATATCGACGTTGACGAGCAGTATCAGGCAGATTGGGAGAAAATGGGTCTCAGGACTCTCAAGATGGTCAACCCGACCCCTACCGTACGTGCATACTCGATGGCCTGCTACCCTGCAGAGGGTGACATTATCAAACTCAACGTACGTATCGCAACTCCTCCATTCGACAGGGCTGCGGGCAAGTGGGTTGATGTGAACCCTGGTATCTGTTCTTCATACATCTACTCTCTCAAGCCAGGTGACAAGATCACAATCTCAGGTCCTTACGGTGAGTTCTTCCTTCCAAAGGATCTTTCACCAGAGACCGAACTGATCTTCGTCGGTGGTGGTGCAGGTATGGCTCCTATGAGAAGCCACATTATGCATCTCTTCAAGACAGAGAAGACAGACCGCAAGGTGAACTTCTTCTATGGTGCACGTGCGCTTAAGGAGGCCTTCTACCTCGATGACTATCACGCAATCGAGAAGGAATTCCCTAACTTCAAGTTCCACCTCGCACTTGACAGACCGGATCCTGAGGCTGATGCAGCAGGCGTACCATACGTTGCTGGTTTCGTACACAACGTTATGTTCGAGACTTATCTCAAGCAGCACGAGAATCCAGAGGATGCACTCTACCTTATGTGCGGACCTCCTATGATGGTCGGAGCGGTTGTAAACCTCCTAGACTCACTCGGAGTACCACCGGAGAACATCCTTTACGACAACTTCGGAGCGTAATACTCAAATCGCCTGCGTCAGTGACGCAGGCGATTTCTTATATATATTATAGGTTAATTACACATCCAGACTTTCCAATTTGGAAATCCCCCACTCATATACCTTATCTATCATCGGGACGGAGATATCATTTTCGTGAGCAAGCATCCAGATATACTTCAATCCATACGGAAAGTCTTCAGTAAAATATCGGCTTTTATAATCTGGAATCCAGCCTCTGTCGGTCTGAATCATCGGAGAAGTGATACCCTTGAATCCAGATATAGAAGACAACTTATTGGTCAAAGACTCTGCATCACGGCTTTCATAATAATCAAGTATAGTCGGAAGGTAGTCCTCTCCTACCGGCAGCACCTTCAACAGGTCGAAAAATTCCTGATCCATCTTTATAAGCACCTCCGATGCCTCTACTGTCCAATCTTCATAGAAATTGATCATCTGAGGATAAGCCCTTCCTTCATTCTCACCGCCGAACATTGTATATAATCTTGACGTATGCAGAAGAGGATTGCTGTTGGTCAGACTCGCCTCATAATAGTTTCTCAGCAAATGCACAGGTCTTTCAAACCAATCGGATATCATTGCAGCGAATTTCTTTTTATCAGTCTCCGGGATATTCTCAACTGCAATATGATAGCAAGGTTTATAGCCGAGAAGATTGGCCGAACAGCCATATTCATTTACTCTGCAGATGAAAGGGACCCTCTGGAACCCCCACAGGGGCTGACCGGAGGGAAGCCTCTTCAAGGCTTCAAAGAAAAAGCCGGTCGAAGAAAAAACGCTGCCCACAAATGTATCCGGACGCAGATATGGCATTATCCTTTCCAGTTCCGAGGCTATCATAAAGCCAGGATAACAGAACAAAACAACATCTGCGGAAGGAATCACGTCCGAGGGATCTCCACTTATTGTTTCAAGATGACCCGTAATAGTTCCTGAATCCGGCAATGCAATTGTCACGGCAGGGCTCCATCTGTCCGGACGACCTGTCAACACACTGACCTCAGCCTTTCCTTTTGCAGAGAGCCATCCTGCAATCACGTGTCCCAAAGATCCTCCGCCACATATACATATCCTCTTCATCCTACAACGATTTAAGTGCTTCAACCAACCTGACATTGTCTTCTCGGGATCGGATTGCTATCCTTATGAAATTCTTTCCTCCGAAAGCCTTTTTACCGCTGCAGTCCTTTATCAGGATATTATGTTCCTTCAGCAAATCAACAGCAAGATTATATGACGAGTAAGGAGAATGTACCTCACAAAGGAAATAATTGGCCTGACTAGGATATACTTTCAGATATGGTATGGCATCCAGATCCTCCCAGAATCTCAGTCTTTCTGCACGGAACTTTTCAGCGGCTTTGATATAATCAGCCTCGTGCTTTGTATATATCTGCATAAAGAACTCGGCGAATGAGTTCAGATTCCAGATCGCCACATCCTTCTTCAGGAAGGATATCAGTTCCTTGTCAGCACTTGCCATAATACCGAGACGAAGGCCGGGAACCCCGTATGACTTAGATATGCTCTTTACGACAACCAGATCGGGATACGCCTCCAGAACATCATCACGCAACAAGGAGCATTCCGGGAATTCCGAACTGAAATCAACGAAAGATTCATCAACTACCAGCCTTATTTTCTTTTCCTTACACCAGTCGGCGATACGAAGGAGATCTTTATATGGAATATAGTTTCCAGACGGATTGTCAGGATTAATGAGGAGAATATGATCCGGCTTATGATCAGAGAAATACAACATCAGATCATCGGCCGTATAACGAAACCCGTCAGATGATGGGACAAAGATTTCCAATTCATCCTGACTACGTCTGTTAGGATATTCCTCAAAAGTCGGATATACAACACCCATCCGGCCTTTAAGGTACCCCATCAGGCTCTTTATCAGTTCTGCCGCTCCATTTCCCGGCACCACATAATCCTGCTTCACACCGAAACACTTGCCTGCGAGCAATGAATTCACATACATTCCGGACGGATACTCTGTCAGAAGAGAATCGAAATTTGCCCTCATCTCATCCTTCAGTCTGCGCGAAGGGAAATACGGATTGACAAGATAGCAATAGTCCAGCATATCCGGGAAACGCCAATATCCGCCGAAGCGCCTCATATATTGCTTGAGATGCTGCTCATCATCGGCAAAAAGTGCCTCAGCAATATCCAGATCCTGGACATCATCGATTTCATACCATTTCTCATCAGAAATCGGCAGAGCCTTCAGTTCCGAATTATCCAGCATACAGATAACCCTCAACACCTGCTCATAATACTCATTGTTTCCTAAGGCAGAACAATACGCATCCAGGAAAGGAATATACTTATGCACAAGGAAGTCTCGGCTGAACTTGTAGATATTCACAGTCTTGTAGTAATAATCCACATCAGAATACTTGAAAGCCTTCTTTGTGATGAAGTTCACGATATTGCAGTCATCATCAATCCTGACCATCGTACCGTCCATCCAGGTACAGTATTTTGCAACAAGAGCCAGATTTGGATACGGATTATCCAGAAGAAGAGAAAACATTCTGTCATCGAATATGAGATCCGACTCGATAAGCAGCGTGTCATCCTCCTGAAGTTTATCCTTGGTCAGAGCCAGAGAATATATATTGTTGGTCTTGTCATAAATCGGATTGGTGACATACTCGATCTTCAGACGGTCAGAATATCGGTCACCGATATGGTTTATCAGTTTGTCGCCTTCATATCCGACCACAATGATCACTCTCGTAAGGTCAAGTCGGGACAATTGTCCTAAAAGCCTGTCAATCAATGCCTCACCATTGACCTTGACCATACATTTCGTATTTTCCTTTGTCAACTCTCCAAGCCGCTTTCCCATACCTGCGGCCAATATAACGACTTGCATATCCAGTTAATGCTTAATTGTTAACATACAACGGAAAAAGGCATATACTTTCAGTACAATCTGTATCGGAATACCGATATCAGACCTGCCCCTGATTTCTGCCTTCAGAATCTTATCAGCGAGATAAGGATATTCTCTGAAAAAGCCGAATCCATAAATGAGCGAATACCATCCGGCTCTGTAGAATATGTCATCCGTTATCGGAAGAACCGGATTATCCTGCAATGGTTTATCTGAGTATATTTCATAAAGAGACAGAAAATTCATCACAGCCTCTCTACGCCTTTTTGTCCTTTTCTGTTTAGTTATTGCGTGGGGATTGTCTTTGCGATAATGATACAGAGGTTCTTTCAGATGAGTCATTCCCGATGCATATCCCACAAGTTGAGACATCAGAAACGTATCCTCTGCGTATGAATATTTCGGGAAATGCACCTCATTCTCCTGATATAATCTCCGGCATACGCATTTGTTCCATACACATCCGAATGCCCGGTGATTATACATATCCCTTATATATCTATCCTTATCAGCATAATCAGACTCGACCTTGAGTCTTGTCCTGCCCTCATATTCCTTGTAGAAATCGAAATAGATGACATCGGCACCTGTAGCCTCTGCACATATCGCGATCTTCGCCACCGCATCCTGTCCGATCCAGTCATCCGAATCTATATGCCAGACATAATCCCCTCGAACATATTCCATTCCTGTCTTACGCGCAGACGGAAGCCCGCCGTTTTCCTTATGAACTATCACTATACGGTCACGAAGATGGCCGTATTTCTCATCGATAATCCCTTCCAGAATATCGATCGAACGATCTCTGGTACCATCATTCACAAAAACGAACTGTATATGTGGATATGTCTGTCCCAGAACAGATTCCGCAAAGCGCCCTATATATTTTTCTACTCCATATATAGGCATTACCAGAGATATGGTAATATTCGTATCCATATTATTTTTCAAATCTAGATCTGACCGGGAACTTCTTTTCAAAAGCATCTATCATTGCAGTCCTAAGAGCCATATACCGCTCTTCAGCAAGATGTACATCATTCACGCACAAGAGTTTCCTTGTCGGATTCATTATGAATGCAGACAGCCTCTGGGGTGAAGCAAGAGCGACAGAATAATGCTTGTTTGAAATCTTCTCATTGATAATACGCCCTTTGTAAAACTGATAATCCAGGAAAAGATATTGATTCAGGTTATCCTTCGTACGAGTTCTGGTCAAGGATCCAAGAATATCAGTCTCCAGCATCGAATAAAGTCTCTCACACTCACTGCGGAACATAGGTGTACAAGTGTGTTGAGGCCTGACGAACACCGGCGAGGCTGGCATCGCAAGAGCCTTACGCGCAAATCTGTCAGAATTTCTGCATATTTGCTTATACATACCTGACACCCAGAAATGCTTCGTAAATCCCAGAACTCCTTTACCTTCACGGAAGAAGTCCTCAGGACGGCATTCTGCAAGAGGATACAGGTCGTCATTGAAATATAAATACTCCTCATCAAGTCCCTCTATACGATGAAGATGCATCTCGATCGGGTTGCAATTGAATGTAGGCAGATACTCTGCCGGTATTATATCCTTATGAAGGACTATTTTAAGTTGCTCACTATTCACCCACGCAGGGACCTGTGATGGATGTGACACCACAAGATATACATTCCTTATAAAAGGCATATTCACCTCTATGCCTCTGAGGAGATATTTCAACGTTCCCCAGTCACGGAAACGCTTCTCCATAACCGGGACACTAGTATATTTCTCGTAATCCTTCTTCCAGACAGGATCGTTCCCGTCAACGTATGTAATGACAATATCCATTTCTCTACTTATCTTCCGGGAATATCTCATCCCTGTATTCACGGCTATGTATAGCCTTTTTGATCTGTGCGTCCGATGGGAGTTTCCTCCAGTCACCATATACATTGGTCAGATATGCATCGGCATCCTTGGGCACAGGCATCATCCTTCCTTCAAAGGATGCTCGTGAAAGAGGCAATATATCCTTCATATAAAACGTTGATTTCGCCCAACCTATACCCATTGTATAATGATATTCACCATTAGGATTCAAGCGTCCTATGAATCTGAAGAAAGGGAATACACATCTGTAACCCCACCAGTTGGCAGCGGCTATCAGCCTATGTCTCCACTTGCGGTTCTTGACATTCTGTGACACCCTGAGAGCCGTCTTGTAAAAGAACCGTGCCAACTGAGCCGCAAGATAACTGGTCTTTTCAATGCTGAAAATATCAATACTGAGTCCCCTCCACTTGTAATATCCGCTCCTGCGGTCCATAACCTCATATTCTCCATCACGTTTGCGGAATTTACCGAACACATACACATAATCAGGATCGGTTTTATTCGAATGGAACACATACTCGTCATCTTCCATCTCAAGCAACACCTTCTCCAATCTCAGACAGTCCTCCCGAAACATCACAATATCTACATCATCATCCCAGGGAATGAATCCTTTATGACGTATAGCACCGAGAAGTGTCCCGGAACTGAGCCACCAAGGGATATCGTTGGCATCACATATCCCGGCCAGTTTCTCCAGCATCCGTAACAGTTCCATCTGGTCACGACGCAATGCCGATCCCTCGGGGTTATATCTGGAAAAATCTCTTGAGTCAATCATTTCAGCCATTGCCATCTGATCTTGCATTATACAATCTGTCAAATATATGCTTTTTCCTCAAGAAATCATAGCATAAAAAGACAATCTGTCAGGATTCTCAGTCAAAATAAAGATAAAATAAATTTTATGTCACATAAAAAAAGTTACAAGAAGATAAAAAAGAGAAAAAATGCGTTTTTCTTTTTTAAGTTCTGCTGTAAAATTCAAATTCACAGGATAGATTTGCCATCAAAAAAAATGACACGTTGCACGACCCTCATCATTGCTCTCGCAGTTTCAACGCTATCATTCGGGCAGAATTATCTGAGCATCGGCACCGACTTAGCCGAAACTGCATACAATGGTAATATGCGCATCATCATATCCCACGCATTTTCACAGATGTGGAGTTCGGAAGCAAGCGCTTCATTCAGGATAGGCAACGATCTATGGCATAACAGGACCTTCTCCGGTAACGGATATTCTGAATGGGAGATGTCGTTCAGATATTGGGCTCAGGATAAGCATAAAGGTGCATCGGTAGCCTTAGGGATCGTAAGCGGATTCAAGCAGATTCCTGATCTGAAAATCAATGTTGCCTATACCATTCCCCTTTGGAAAGGCATTCACATCAACATCGGATACGGACTCCGTATGATGCAGAGCATCAAAGGGATAAAGCCAGGCACACAGGACATAGCAATAGAAATTCATTATAGATTATAATATGGAGAATTACAATGAAAATATCTGCCGGGAGCATCTCTTTTCAGTTATCTCAGTTTATTTTTCAAAACCAATTCTGCCTTTTCTGGGCACGCTTACCTTGTTGAACATTCTCCCGGCATTCTTATACGGATGCAGTGTTCCGGAACCACTGCCACAGCATCTTCAGGAAAAGACAGTAAATATCTGTCTGGCAGGAACCTCCGTTGACATCAAGGAACTGGACATCTTTGTCTTTGATGACGACCGGATGCAGAGACTCGACTGCTATCAGAAGATAACAGACCCGCTCTCCTGGAATGAAGAAGTCGTATCGGGAAATGGAGACAGGCTCATTGCCGTGTGCGCAAACAGCCGCAAGAGCATACAGGACTGGTCTTTCCTTTCGTCGCTGGCTGCATTGAAGGAAATCAGAATGCAATTGGAAGACGACAGCATAGAGTCCCCTTTTATGAGCGGCATTATGAGTGTACCTTCAGGAGAAAGCGGAAGGCAGGCAGTTATGAATATATGTCCCTTGTACTGCAGCGTGGAGTTAAGGAGCCTGTGCTGCGATTTCTCAGACAAGCCGTACGCAGGGGAAAAGATGACGGACGTAAAGGTATATCTGACAAATGTCAATGGCGAATGCGGTATATTTGACACGAATGACATACTCCCTTCAAGGATCATAAACGCAGGCAGACTCTGCGAAGAAGATATGGATATGCTTCCGGCACCATCAATGCTGATGAGAGAAATACCGGGAGAAGTCGGGCGGAATATCATATACCCGGATATAAATCTTATATGCTATCCTAACAATTCTAACGCAGAGAGTCCAGGCACACCGTTTACAAGGCTTGTCATTGAGGGAAAGATATCAGGCTCGAAATATTATTGGCCGATAAACATAAACAGGGAGGACTCAGGAGGAGGTGTCTGCAGAAACGAGAGATATATCTACAATGTCCGGATCACAAGAAAAGGCAGTACCGATCCCGACATTCCCGTAAAGACCGAAGATATGGACATAAGACTTAGTATCGAGAAATGGACAGAAAAGGAAGACTATCCCATCATTTTCTGATGGCATTTATATGGATTTCAGGCATCATAGCAATATGCTCGTGCGAAAGGTATGAGAAGATTGAAGAAACAAGGATCTTCTTTTATGGAACGACCCCTCAGGTACGTTCTGACAGCCCTGACGAATATCTCATTACAGACATAAGCCTTATGGTATTTGACGCGACAGGGAATGCTGAGGAATGTATCTGGCTCAACAATGGAACGACAGAATGCACACTGAGGCTTATCGTAGGGAACACATATACTTTCTGTGCTTGCGCCAATTTCGGATATCAGGTCTATGCCGATCATATCGATGAACTTCAGGAGACCATTTATCGTATGGCATATCCTGATGAATATCGTGAAGGCATCCCGATGTATGCTATGCAAGAAATAACAATATCGGAAAACACAGACATCAACATCGGACTTGAAAGACTTATGGCAAAGATCTGCCTGAAAATGGACAGGAGCAGACTTGATGAAGATGTGGAAATGAATGTTCGTTCCGCAAGGATCGGCAACTGCCCGAGATATGTCAGGCCGTTCGGAGAAAGCCATATAGAAGATGCTGATGACAGTTTCCCATTAGGATTCTCCCTCAATGACATACAGACTGCAGACCTGAACACCAAGGACGGATCCGGACTGAGCGAAGAAGTATATCTGTATATGTTTGAAAACATACAGGGGAGAACTGATGTGCCATCGGGCAAGGACAGCGACAAGGTCATTGACAAAGACGATCCGAGAGCAGATCTGTGCTCCTACATAGAACTGGAGATAGAATATATGTCTGAAGACAAGAAAAGCGGAGAAAAAGGCCTGATATACCGTTTCTATCTGGGAGAGGACAGAAACAGTTTTGATGTCAGACGCAACACATCATACCATATTACTGTAACTCCTGAAAACGACGGTCTGTCTGAAAACAGTTGGCGTGTGGATCAGAGCGGAATAGAAGATATATCTTCCCCTTTTTTCAGAGCATATCCTTCCGACTACATCAGAGGAGACATAGGAGACAGAATACATATCTGGTGCGAATTCAGTCCGGCTGATGCTCCTTTTGACATAGGAATCCAGTATATGGACGATGACAAAGCCGAAGGCATATATGATTACACGATCGACGATGACGGTCACGGAGCGGTACTTACCCTTACCGGTCCTGGCAGAGGCTTGATATATATGGAAGCAGGAGAGCCGGTAAATGATGCCGCTCTATTCATCATCGAGGTAAATCAGCCCTGAAAGACGTATCTTCCGGTATATGATTCTTCGCACGATGACAAATTCTCCGGAGTACCGGCATACACAAGATTTCCACCTCCGTCACCAGCCTCAGGCCCCAGGTCGATCACCCAATCCGCCGCACGTATGACGTCCGGATTATGTTCTACCACTACTATGGAATGTCCCTTGGCCAGAAGAGCATCGAAAGACTTGAGAAGTTTCTCAACATCATAGAAATGCAGGCCTGTAGTCGGTTCGTCAAAGATGAAGAGAATATTCTGATTCTTTGTCCTGGATCCGTTGTCATTCATAGAAAGGAAGTAAGCAAGTTTGATTCGCTGACTCTCACCACCGGAAAGAGTACTGCTGCTCTGCCCAAGTTTGATATATGAGAGTCCCACATCAACCAGAGGCTGAAGTCTTTCTGCAATTCTTTTTGCAGTCGCATCATCCTGCGATCCGAAAAATGTTATAGCCTCCTCAACGCTCATATTAAGGATATCATCGATATTCAATCCCTTGTATCTCACCTCAAGTATATCCGGCTTGAAACGTTTTCCGCCGCACGACTCGCAGACCATCGACACATCGGCCATAAACTGCATACCGATCTTCACGAATCCTTCTCCCTGACATTCAGGACAGCGTCCGCCATCCATATTGAAAGAAAAATGCGAAGGAGTATAACCGTTCATTTTTGCATACTGCTGATCGGAAAGGAGTTTACGTATCTCATCATAGACTTTCAGATATGTCACGGCATTGGAACGCGAACTTTTGCCGATAGGATTCTGATCGACATATTCCACCTGGGTGATGCGGTCTATATTGCCGGAAAGTCCTCTGTATGTACCTGGAGCAGAACCGGTATGATTTATCTCACGATATAATGCAGGATAAAGTATATCACCGACCAGCGATGATTTTCCACTGCCGCTGACTCCGGTCACAACTGTCAGCACCCCTAATGGGAATCTTACATCAATATCCTTCAGGTTATGCTCCATAGCACCTTCCACCTTTATCGAATATGTCCAGCCGCGCTTCTTCCGCACATATCGTCCTCTATCTCCGTTCAGATATTGCAAGGTAAGAGATTTTTCGTATCCTGAACCGCTGTCCTCCTCCCCTATTCTGCCTTGAAAGACAATCTCGCCGCCATTTACTCCAGCCTTTGGTCCTATATCGATAAGCAGGTCGGCTGCCTTCATTATCTCTTCATCGTGCTCCACCACAATCACTGTATTACCGATATCCCTAAGTCTCTTCAAGACCGTTATAAGCCTCTCTGTATCACGAGGATGCAGGCCGATGCTCGGTTCATCCAGTATATAAAGCGACCCCACGAGCGAACTTCCGAGAGCAGTTACCAGATTTATCCTCTGGCTCTCACCTCCCGACAAAGTATTGGAAGTACGGTTCAAAGTAAGATACCCCAACCCTACATCCTCTATATATCTGAGTCTGGACACTATCTCACCTATTGCTTTAGAGGCTATATTCCATTCATACTCCGACAATTGCACCCCTTCGAAAAACTCCAGAAGAGCAGACACATTCATACATAGAAGTTCGTGAATTGTCTTTCCTCCCACCTTGACATACAAAGCCTCTTTCCTAAGACGGCTGCCACCGCATTCGTGACATACCGTCCTTCCGGAATAACGGCTCAGCATATATTTATATTGGATCTTATACCTGTTGGACTCCACCCATTTGAAAAACTCATTCAAGCCGATCAAAGATTCCTCTTCAGTCGCTGCAGGACAACCTTTCCATATCAGATCCCTCACTTCCTGACTGAGATTGCAGTAAGGTTCAAAAATAGGAATGCCATATTTAGATGAATTCCGTATCAACTGATCTTTGAACCAACCCATCTTCTCACCCCTCCAGCAGGCTATCGCTCCATCATAAAGGGTAAGACTCTTATCCGGTACCACAAGATCTTCACTTATACCTATTATCTGTCCCAAACCACCACACACTGGACAGGCGCCCAAAGGGCTGTTGAAACTGAACAGGTACTCATCCGGTTTTGCAAACTCTATCCCATCTGCCTCGAAACGATTGATGAAATTTTTCATCACCACAGCACCATCATACAGTTCCTTTCTGACGAGCATCGTGCCGTTTCCCTTTTCGAAAGCAGTATCAACAGATGAATTCAGACGGGTCTGAAGATCTTCCCAGTCATTCTGTCCCATATCCACAGGAAGATGTTCGGAGATACGTGGCAGTTTTACACGGTCAATCAACAGATACAATTCCGAAGGATAGTCACCTGCTTCAGCCTTCTGCATAACCTCCTCAATTCTGATTACTCTGTCTGCAAAGAAACGAGAATATCCCTCCTCCTTAAGTTGGAGCATCAGTTCCACCTTATCCTGACGGTTATTCCAGTCCAGATCAGCAAGTATATATGCAGCAGAGGCATCTCCATCCAGCAGGTACGACATCACATCATTGACAGAGTGACATTTTACTTCCTCACCCGTCACAGGAGAATAGGTGCGCCCTATCCGGGCAAATATCATCCTCAGATAATCAAATATCTCTGTGCTGGTGGCGATTGTCGAACGAGGATTTCTAGTATTCACCTTCTGTTCGATTGCAATTGCTGGAGGAATACCCTCAATAAGTTCCACATCCGGTTTGGACATTCTTCCTAGAAATTGACGGGCATAAGACGAAAGGCTCTCCGCAAAACGTCTCTGTCCTTCAGCAAAAAGCGTATCAAAGGCAAGTGAAGACTTGCCCGATCCGGAAATTCCCGTTATGACGACAAACTTCCCTCGCGGAATCTCCACGGTAACGTCTTTAAGGTTATTGACTTTCGCTCTTCTGACTATGATATTTCCTTCTTCTTTCATCCGTTTCAAACATCTGCATTTGATGGCAGCCTACAAATATACGAATTTTACACCACAAATTCATCCCAATGGTCTGGATATTGATATTCGGGAAAGGGCCGATGAAAATTGGCAGATATTTATAAAACAATTTAACAAAAAAGGAGAATAGAATATGCTACCATCAAGAAGATTCAACAGCCAATATGGTCTCACGGATTTCTTCAACGATTTCTTCGAGAACAAGGCATTGGAAAAAGTAACAGGCACTGCACCTGCAATGAATGTTTTGGAAAACGAAAAAGAATACAGACTCGAAGTCGCAGCACCGGGAATGTGCAAGGATGACTTCAAGGTTCATCTTAATAAAGACGGCAACCTCATAATCGAAATGGAGAAGAAGGAATGTGGCTGCAAAGGAAAAGAGGAGGACAAAAAAGAGTGTCGATATCTCAGAAAAGAGTTTTCTTACTCAAAATTCAGCCAGACATTGCTACTCCCCGACAATGCCGACAAAGAAGGAATTGAGGCTCAGGTGAATAACGGAGTTCTAAAGGTAATAATACCAAAACTGGAGAAAGTAAAGGCCGAGGACGAGAAGAGAGAAATTGAGGTCAAATAACAAAAAAACGCAAAAAAGTACGCAAAAAATTTGGAGGTTCCGATTTTTTGCGTACCTTTGCATCCGCGTTCGAGAAAAACGCATAAGTCTGAACAAATTGGTGCGGTAGTTCAGCTGGTTAGAATACCGGCCTGTCACGCCGGGGGTCGCGGGTTCGAGTCCCGTCCGCACCGCAAAAAAAGTTCTTCGGAATACTTTCGACGCTTATTTTGCCAGAGGGCAAGGCGGACGAGTGAGAAGGAAGGGAGTTACCTTTCGGTAATGACCGACCGCCGAACGAAGTCCAACGCAGCCATCGGGTAAAAGAAGCAAGAAAAG
>JAGAIM010000115.1 GCA_017626555.1 Bacteroidales bacterium | reverse complement strand
TCCACCTCTTCCCATTCCGAACAGAGAAGTTAAGCTCACCATCGCCGATGGTACTGCCCCACCAGGTGGGAGAGTAGGTAGCCGCCACTTTCTTATACGAGTCCCTGACATCTGATGATGTCGGGGACTTTTCGTTTATATTTAGTATATTTGTCTTCGCATCGGTTAAAATATATTTGTTATGAACAGAATCTTGCCTTTTATTATTTCAATTATCTTCTTTACATCGTGTGCTCAATCCATAGATCAGCAGTGGCTTGAAGCCAATTACATAAAACACGAGGCGATGGTACAGATGCGTGACGGAGTCTCGTTATATACTTCTATTTATACTCCTGTAAATGTATCTGACCGTCCTGTACTCTTGGTCAGGACTCCATATTCCTGTGCCCCATACGGCAAGGGATGGAAATCTGATCTTCTGGAATATATGACTGAATTCCTTGATAATGAATATATTATAGTTATTCAGGATGTGCGGGGACGTTATATGAGTGAGGGTGAATATCTGAATGTCCGTCCATATAATCCATATAAGACAGGAGTTCAGACAGATGAGGCTTCTGATACATACGATACAATTGAATGGCTGCTGCATAATACAGATAATAACGGATCGGTCGGAGTTACAGGAATGTCATATCCAGGTTTCTATGCCACAATGGCGGCTTTGTCCGGGCATCCTGCTTTGAAGGCAGTTTCTCCTCAGGCTCCGATATTGGATTGGTTCAAGGGTGATGATGTCCATCACAATGGTGCATTGATGCTGTTGGATATTTATTCTTTTGCTCCTTATATGTTCAAGGATCATAATAATCCGCTACAGGAAGATCACGGTTTACCTTCTCCGGTAGATACAAGTGCATACGAGTGGTTCCTTGATTTGTTGACTATTCGGAATCTTACATCCGCATTGCCTGATACACTCATATTCTGGAATGAAATCCTCCAGCATCCTGATTATGACCAATATTGGCAGGAGCGTTCTCTTGAGCAGCATCTGAGAGATATAAAGCCCGCTATTCTTGTAGTCGGAGGCGAATACGATACAGATGATTGTTATGGCGCTCTTAATACCTATAGGCTGATCAGAGAAAATTCGCCTGGTACTGATCTTCATTTTGTATATGGACCTTGGCCGCACGGAGGATGGCATAATATTGATTATCAGGGACTTGGTTGCATTGAGTTTGGAGACGATCTCTCAGGTTTCTTTATGAGAGAAATTGAGTATCCTTTCTTCAGATATTATCTTGAAGGCAAAGGTCGTAAGCCTGCCCCAGTATATCTGTTTGCGTCAGGCTCTGAAGATTGGCAAATCCTTGATGTATGGCCTTCATCTGATGCTAAGAATAGGGAACTGTATCTGACATCGGATAATAGTCTTTCATTCAATCATCCGGTCGAGGACTTCTCATCATCTTCATATATATCAGATCCTTTCAGGCCGGTACCTTTTATGGAAGATGCTTCAGTTAGAAATAATTCATATATGGTTGCTGATCAGTCGTTTGCATCTGAAAGAGATGATGTACTTACTTTCAGAGGACAAGTTCTTGATTCGGTGATTAAAGTACAAGGACCATTAGAAGTCGAACTTGATCTGTCACTTTCCACCGAGGATGCTGATATTGTGATCAAATTGATTGATGTTCATCCTGATGGCTATCAGATGCTCGTGCGTTGGGATGTCTTTCCGGTACGTTATCGTGACGGGTATGATTCACCTAAGCCTGTGGTTCCTGGTGAAATGGTTCATATTCGTTTTACGATGAATGATATTGCACATTGGTTTCTTCCAGGTCATAGCATAATGGTTCAGATCCAAAGTTCCTGCTATCCTTTGGTCAATATGAATCCTCAGTCGTTCCTTGACAATATTTATGAGGCGGAAAAAGAGGATTATATCAAGTCCGAAGTTACTGTATTCCATCAGAAAGATGCAGCATCCAGAATTATTCTGCCAGTTGTCCGGTAGAGTGGAATCATTTTTGAAATCTGATCTTGATAGAATTTAAAATTAAGAATATGAAGATTAGTGGAATATATGCGCGTGAAATACTGGATTCACGCGGGACTCCGACAGTCGCAGCGCAAGTAACTCTTGATTCCGGCATAAAAGCAGAGGCATCCGTGCCCTCTGGTGCATCAACTGGAGAAAATGAGGCTTTGGAATTGCGTGATGGCGATCCTTTAAGATATTTTGGAAAAGGTGTTTTAAAGGCAGTCGAAAATGTAAATACTATCATTGCGCCTGCTTTGACCGGCCGTCGTGTATTCGAACAGATGGCTATCGACAGGCTTTTATGCGAGATTGACGGTACGACTGACAAGTCCCGTCTTGGAGCGAATGCCATTCTTGCAGTGTCGCTTGCAGTTGCTAAGGCTGCTGCATTATCAATGAAAGTCCCTCTGTATCATTATCTTGGCGCTCCAAACTCAAATGTGCTTCCTGTGCCGATGATGAATATCATAAATGGAGGTTCGCATAGTGATTCGCCGATAGCCTTCCAGGAATTTATGATCCGTCCAGTGGGCGCAACATCCTTCAAAGAAGGATTGAGGGTTGGAGCCGAGGTATTCCACACTCTCAAGAAAGTGCTGAAGGCCAAGGGATTGAGTACTGCCGTAGGAGATGAGGGGGGATTTGCTCCTTCTCTTGCGGGAACTGAAGATGCTCTGGATTTGATTCTGAGTGCTGTGGAAAAGGCTGGATATGTTCCAGGGAAGGATGTGACTTTGGCACTTGATTGTGCTGCTTCCGAATTTTATCGTGACGGTATATATGATTATACAGTATTTGAAGGAGGCCACGGGAGAAAATATGACAGCGATGAACAGATATCGTATCTGAAGCATCTGATTGAAAATTACCCAATTGATTCCATTGAGGATGGTATGTCTGAAAATGATTGGGAGGGGTGGAAGAAACTTACACAGGAAGTAGGAGATGCTTGCCAATTGGTCGGTGATGATCTGTTCGTGACAAATGTAGAATATCTGGCAAAAGGGATTAAAACAGGATGCGCCAATGCTATATTGATAAAACTCAATCAGATTGGTACTCTTACAGAGACCTTGGAGGCTATAGCGATGGCTCAACGTAACGGCTATAAGGCCATAATCTCGCATCGTTCCGGTGAAACAGAGGACACGACAATTGCCGATCTTGCAGTCGCAACAAACAGTGGTCAGATAAAGACAGGATCATTAAGCAGGTCAGAACGTATAGCAAAGTATAACAGGCTTTTGAAGATAGAAGAAGAACTTAGAGGGCAGTCTGTATATGGCCTTATGTTCTGAATCTGAAAATGTGATGCAAATTGTCAGTTTTATTTTGCGGTTTCAAAAAAAAGTTGCATATTTGCATCCGCATTCGGGGGTATAGCTCAGTTGGCTAGAGCGCCTGCTTTGCAAGCAGGAAGTCGTCGGTTCGACTCCGACTATCTCCACACGAAAAGAGACCTGATCATTCCGATCAGGTCTCTTTTCGTGTGAGGAGTCTCACGAGGAATTCTCTTATGGTTCGGCTGATATTTACTGTTGCAGTCGCAGGATCCATAGCCCTTGCCAGTTCTTCCGGACTTTCAGGTACCGGCTGGATCGGCAGGATATCAAGGAAACCGCTGCGTGCGATATCCTTGTCATCAAGATCAACAATTCCTCCGATTGCAGCAACAGGGACGTTGCCGGCAGCCGCTCTCTTATGTATTGCAGCAGGAAGTTTGCCTCTGAATGTCTGGCTGTCGATCTTGCCTTCGCCTGTTATGATAAGGTCAGCATCTTTAATTGCATCTTCGAATCCGGCATAATCCAGCACAAGGTCTGCTCCGCTGGTCAGTCCTGCCCCCAGAAATGCATACAATGCTCCTCCAACGCCTCCTGCTGCTCCTGATCCGGGGATATCCTGCAGATTGATTCCGTATTGATTACATATCATTGCTGCGAATGATGACATCCCTTGTTCCAATATCTCGATTTCTTCCTTGCCTGCTCCTTTCTGAGCGGCAAATATCCGTGTCGCACCATCCTTTCCGTAGAATGGAGCCCTGACATCACAGGCCACAGTGAAACTTGATGAGAGAACTTCTTCCGGAACCATTGATGCATCTATTGAACGTATTTTGTTCAATATTAGGCCATTGCATCCTTTGATTATGTTGTCCTCTGAATCAATGAAACGAAAGCCGAGTGCTTCAAGCATTCCTGTGCCAGCGTCGTTGGTAGCGCTGCCTCCTATACCAATGATGAATTTCCGGCATCCGTTGCGGATTGCGTCGAGAATCATTTCTCCTGTTCCGAAGGTTGATGTGTAAAGGGGATTACGCTCACTATCCTTCAATAGGGTCAGACCACTTGCTGAGGCCAGTTCGATAATGGCGGTCTTTATTCCTTCATTGTCACATACGGCATATCTCGCAGAGATTTTTCTTCCTATCGGATCGCTTGCGATCACCTCCATCCAATTGCAGGGTACGACCGAGGCAATGGCTTCTGCTGTACCTTCTCCACCGTCTCCCAGACATATACTTACCACTTTGCAGTCAGGCAGGATTCTGTTTATCCCTCTGCAGACAGCCTCTGCTACTTCTTTGGAAGTGAGGGAACCTTTGAATGAATTGGATGCTATGACGATTTTTTTCATTTTATGTGCCGAATATGTAGCAAATATAATAAAAAAGGTCAGCATTTCTGCTGACCTCCGGTAGTCGGTAGGGGAATCGAACCCCTATTGCAAGATTGAGAATCTTGAGTACTAACCGTTATACGAACCGACCGTGTTATCGTTTGGGAATGCAAAGGTAGTTATTTTTTGTTTACTTCCAAATTTTTTCTTGGATTTTTTACCTCTATATGCATTTTATTTTAGAAAAACGAAGAATACTGCCATAATCAGGCAGAAGAATGCTGCGAAATGGTTCCATTGCAACGTCTGTCCCTTGAACATCACCGTAACAAGTACGGTAAATACTGTCAGTGATATTACCTCCTGGATTATCTTGAGTTGCATAAGATTGAACGGTCCACCGTTCTCAATGAATCCTATTCTGTTGGCCGGTACTTGGGCGCAATACTCCAGAAAAGCGACTCCCCACGAGAATAATATCACGACTATAAGCGGCCAGCCGGAAGATATTTTCATTTCCTGAAGTTTCAGATGTCCGTACCAGGCGAATGTCATAAATACATTGGATGCTATGAGCAGTAAGATAGTCCAGATTGCTTTCATATATGATTGTCTTAACGGGTGCAAAAGTAATATTTAATTTGTAATTGCCTGCATAAAACTTTAAATTTGCGGGATAAGAAAAATAATATACTCGTGTTTTCATTTAGGACTACATCATTGGAAGAACAGTTGGATAAGGCACTTCACGAAGGCAAGGTCGGCTGTTTCTGTACCCAGAACTGCTGGGACACTGAACGTGGAAGATATATGTATGAAATTTTCCACGAAAGGGGTAATCTTGCCACGATATTCAATCCACGTGATACTGAATTGACTCCACTCACAAACCATATCGAGTTCACTCCGGATGCACTCTATGGACTGAATGCAGTTGTAGTGGAAATTCAGGATGTCGGATCTAGATATTTCAATTACACCAAGGATGTGTTCCGCCTGATGGATGCCCTGAAGGCAATGAAGGATGATGCTCCTTCTATGTATGTTGTCGATCACAACAATCCGGCAGGGAGGATAGTAGAAGGCACGATGCCTTCTGCCGGAATCGAGGCCTATACTCCAAAAGTCGCTCACCGTCACGGGCTTACCTTAGGTGAACTTGCCAATCTCTATTATCACGAAATCGGAGCGAAGTTCGCTCTACACGTAATTTCTGCCCTTGCCACCGATGTGAATCACTTGTTGATGCCTTGGACGATTGCTCCAGCATCCGATATACCGGGGCTTTTCACTTGCGATATGTATAGTGGCGGAGGATTATGGAATAATACCAATGTCACTCCGGGCATCGGTACAACCCGTCCGTATGAATATTTCGGTGCCCCTTTTGTGAAGACTGGCGTCCGTGATATAATTCCTCTTTCAGAAGGTGTGATGCTGAGGCCTTGCTCATTCACACCGTCCTGTGGCCGTTATGAGGGACAGAAATGCTATGGCTATCAATTGATGCGCGTCCCTGGTGTAGAGTACCACTCCTTGATGCACACACTTCAGATGATGCGCTTCTTACGTACTGAGTATGAGGATTTCCGTCTGGAAGATGGATTCGAAGAAAAATTGTCGGACGAAGTGCTTCTTGGTTATGTAAATGGAACCGTGTCCTGGGAAGAGGCGAGGGAGCATATCAAGGTGGAAGAGCAGAAATGGATAAGGAAAGCGAAGAAATTCCTTCTTTATGATGACCAGCCGTATAGAATCAAGTAGAGATTGTTTGGAAATAAGTTGTTTATTTGAAATAAATGCCTTACATTTGCGCCGCAAATTTAGTTAACTAACAATTTATAACGTTATGAAGAAAGGAATACATCCCGAAACCTACCGTCTTGTAGCTTTCAAGGATATGTCAAACGATCAGGTGTTCATCACACGTTCTTGTGCAAACACCAAGGAGACAATCGAGATCGAGGGCGTTGAGTACCCTGTAGTGAAACTCGAGATTTCCAATACATCTCACCCATTCTACACAGGTAAGATGAAACTCGTCGATACAGCGGGTCGCGTTGACAAATTCTACCAGAGATACGCAAAGAAGAAGTAATTCTTCCAAGACATACAGGTACAGACCGGTCGCAGGATACTGCAGACCGGTTTTTTTATTCAAGGTATCCGTTTATAGATGTGGAGAATGAGATTCTGTCGCCGGTATAGGGATGATTGAAGGATATGGACTCGGCGTGGAGGTGAAGACGTGATGCACAATCACCCCCATAGAGGAGGTCGCCTATGATTGGATGGCCGACACCTCTGATATGCGCAGAATGGACTCGGAGTTGATGTGTGCGGCCAGTCACTGGCTTGAATCTAACTTCTATGCTTCCGTCAGGATGGATATGCAGCACTTCATACTCCGTAATAGCCTTTTTGCCTTGTATCCTGTCGGCCTTCTGCCTGGGCCTTTCATCATAGTCTGCACTGAGGGGGATATCGATGAAACCTTTGCTGCCTTCTTTAAGTTCTCCCGCTTCTTGTGCCTTTGAGAGTCTTGCCCTATATGTCTTTTCTATGCTATGTTCTTCGAATTGTCTCTTCAGACATACTGCAGCGGTTGCGTTTCTTGCAAATACCATAATTCCGGAAGTGTCCATATCCAATCGGTGAATCTGGAAAATTTCTGATGCATATTTGGCCTCGAGCAATTGTGAAAGTGCCTGCCGCCCGTCTAATCCCGGCACAGAAGGCATACCGGCAGGCTTGGATACAATGATGATATGTTCGTCTTCATAAATGATGGATGCAGTTCCGTGCAACTGCTGGATACCGTTGCCTGTGGCGAGCCCTTTGAGCATAAATCTCAGCAATGGGCCGCATTTGCTGGTGCAGGACGGATAGAAGCGGCCTTTTGTCCGGACTGCAGTGTCGGGTGATTCCCCATACCAGAATTCTCCCATCGCCAGTGGTCTCAGACCGTTTAGATATGCGTATTCGAGAAGTTTGGGTGCGGCGCATTCCCCGGTACCCCCGGGAGGTGTAAGCCCTTCTGCAGCAAAAATATCCCACACGCTCGTTTCCTCTCCCAGATTGTTATGTACCTTATATTGACTGAAAATCCATTTCTGAAGTTCATCGGACATCGTGCGGCGTTGGCTTTTCAAATCCCCGATCCGCTGCTCAATGTCGCTTACTGCATTTTTTTTGATTTTTATATGCTCTTCCCATCCTGAACGGATTCTTTTCAATTCCGCTTTCTCAAACTGGCTTTCTTTTATAAGGCTCGCGAGCATAGTCTGATCTGCTCCTTCTTTCCTTATTGCATCCCTCCTTGTTTTAGATGCAGCCATACGCGACTTCATCAGGTGGATATCGTTATCCATTTCTTCTTCTGCACGGATCAGTTCTTTCCGCAGGGCATCCAGTCTGCCGTCTCCGGACAAGGCTTGTATCTGCCTGTTGATTTCCGATATCTCCGCTTCACGTCTCTTGAAATGGCCTGATGGATCGAGCAGGTTGAAGATAGGGGGAACGAAACCTTCAATCTCGTTCCGTCCTCCTGCTATGCCTGAAAATGCACACAGATAACCTGTCTCTCCTTTACTGTTGTTCACGACAAGTACGCCGAGCATTTTTCCTTCATCGAAGATTGCGGACAATTCTTCCGAACTTTCAATTCTGGCAATCACTTCAGATGCTGCCAGGGCAACGGCAGGATGAGGTGAGTATCTGAACGGATCTGTGAAATGTTCAGGAAAAGAAAAGACTGGATCCAGAGAGTGCATCAGAGTACGATATTGTTCGATATATATTCGTTGCATACGTCCTGAAGACCGCATTCCTGGCATTTGGGCTTGCGTGCTGTGCATATATATCTTCCGTGGAGGATAAGCCAATGATGAGCCTTTCCTCTCAGATTTTCGGCAAATCCCGCTGTCAGGTCTCTTTCTACGGCATCTACGTTGTTGCCCTCAGACAGTCCTATGCGTCTGGATACTCTGAATACGTGGGTGTCGACTGCTATGACAGGTTTGTCGTAAATTACTGATGCTATGACATTTGCCGTTTTTCTTCCTACTCCCGGAAGTGTCTCCAGTTCGTATGTCTCGGATGGGACTGTTCCATCGAAATCGGCGATGAGTTTTTGGGCCATTCCGATCAGATGCTTTGCTTTATTGTTGGGGAAGGATATGGATTTTATCAGTTCATAGACTTCCTCAAAGGATGCTGAAGCGAGGTCTGATGGCTCGGGAAACCTGGAAAATATCAGGGGAGTGTGCATATTAACCCTTCTGTCTGTGCATTGTGCAGACAGAATGACAGCGATGAGGAGATGGAAAGGTGTATCGTAGTGGAGTTCCGTTTCGGCTTTGTCCATATTTGCCGAGAACCATTGCGTTACCTTTGCAAATTTTTCAGATCTATTCATATCAGATGGTCAGTTCGAGGTCTATGAATCCGTTCTTGCTTTGTTCTGTGCAGGCTTCATCCTTGCAGACCATAATACGTCCGGGATATTTCTCAAATATTTGTCTGTTGTGGGTAACCATTACTATTGCAGTGCCTTTCTCCCTGTTGATCCGAGTGAGAAGTTGCATAATTCCATCTGCTGTCTCGTTATCAAGGTTTCCTGTCGGCTCGTCTGCTATTATCACTTGAGGATCATTCAGAAGTGCGCGTGCGATCGCTATTCTCTGCTGCTCACCGCCGGAAAGTTGGTGAGGCATCTTGTGAGCCTTTCTCTCCATACCTACAGCCTCCAGAACGTATCTTATCCTTTTGGTGATATCTTCTTCTTTCTTCCATCCCGTGGCTTTGAGTACAAATTCAAGATTGTCTTCCACAGTCCTGTCCATCAGAAGTTGGAAGTCCTGGAATACGACTCCCATCTCTCTTCTGAGATATGGTATCTCCTTTTCCTTTATTCCTGCAAGTGCGAATCCGCAGGCTGAACCTTCTCCCTTTTCCAAAGGGTTCTCTGCGATGATGGTTCTTATGATCGAGGTCTTGCCGGTGCCTACCTTGCCGACTATATAGACGAAGTCTCCGGGATATACATCCATATTGAGATTGTAAATGACTGTAGCCTCTCCGTTCACTATGTCTGCGTCCTTGAAGGAAATTATAGGAGTTCTCATTTCAGGTTCCATAACCGTGCGGTAAAAATGAATCAGTTTCTAAATATAATCACACAAATATAAGAAACTGTTTAAATTTTTCTACGAAAAAATAACAATTGTTGAAATGTTGATTTCTCATCAATCCGTTAGACGTCTTTTAGGCCTGTTTCTCCTGCTTTCTTCGTCAGACAGCATCGATATCCTCCTCATAAAACAGAAAAACAGTCACAAAAAGACATCATAAGATTTTTGATGATAAAAATTTAATCAGTTTCTAATGGAAAATGGTTAAATTTGTAAAATTTTAATGACTTTGCGACTGCTCAAATATAAGTTTGAGTCAGTTGCGGTGGAGAATGTCAATTGTATGGATTGACTGAAAAATGAGTGTTTATATGATCAGAATGAACAATTTGCTGGCGGCTTATGCCTCGCTGCTTCTGTCCGCTGGTACACTGACGGTCAACGTATTCGCGCAAGATGCGGGCGTTCATACCGGAAATGTTGCTGAATTAAGGGAGGCTCTAAGGCTCAGAGAGCGTGGAATGACCGCTCAATCTACATATATCCTGACAGAGATTGCAAAGGAGACAGGCGATGCCGATGCCAAGGGGTTGTCTGTGCTGGGTGACGTGATTATGCGTGTCCCAGGTTATGAAAACAGGATAAGCGAGTTGATGGCAGAATCACCTGGCTCCAGATATATGCCTCAGATTCTCTATGCATCCGCTCTCAATCTTTTCGATGAAGGTGATTATGACCGGGCAAGGAAAGTATTCGGCCGTGTGGATGTCAAGGATCTGGATGAAGGTCAGAAGGATGAATATTTGTTCAGAAAGGCTTATTGTGATCTTGAGGCCGGAAACTTCGATGATGCGTTGGACGGATTCAATATGGTGGAGGAGCGCCCACTGTCCGACTATACGGCTCCATCAAGATATGCGGCGGGTTATATCCTTTACCGCAACGGGGATTTTGCAGGAGCCAGAGAGTGCTTCGAGAAAGCGTCCGTAGATGATCGTTTCAAGGAAATTGCCGAATTTTATATTCTGGAATGCAGGTTTATGCAGAAGGACTACAGATACGTGACTGCAAATGGCGATAAGATGTATGGAAATGTACCTGAAGACCGGAAGCCTCATCTTGCAAGGATAATATCTGAATCCTGGCTTGTGCTCGGTGATGCAGAGCAGGCCAGGAAGTATTATGACCTGGGAGTTGAGGATGGTAATGAGCCAGATTCGCGTACTGATTGGTTCTATAGTGGCTCTGTCCTTTATGCTGTGGAGGATTATCCTGGGGCGATCAGAAGTTTCTCCAATATGAAGGAAAGGACGGATTCCATAGGTCAGGTTGCGAACTATCATCTTGGATACAGTTATATTCAGACAAGGAACAAGGTTGCTGCACTTGAGGCTTTCCGTGATGCTGCGATGGCTGATTTTGTCCCTGAGATTACTGAGGATGCATATTTCAATTGGGCTAAACTTGCCTTCGATATAAATACCGATACATCGGTGTTCAATGATTACATCAAAAAGTATCCGGCAAAGGAGCAGGAGGACAGAATCAACAGTTATATAGCGGTCGCGGCTCTTCACGACCGTGATTATGAGGGTGCAGTGAGAGCATACGACAGGATCGACGAACTGGATGAGGATATGACGCTCAATTATATGAAAGCGAATTATCTGCGTGCTGTGCAATTGGTGGAAAATGGATCATTCAGGCTTGCGATTCCTTGTCTCAAGGCTGCTGCATATTATTCTGACAGAGGAAGCAGGTTCAACCAACTTTCAAGGTTCTGGCTTGCTGAGTCGTATTATAGGAATGATCAGTATGATGAGGCGGTGAATATTTTTACGGATCTGTACAATACATCGGCATTGTATGGCCGTCCTGAGTCAGAACTCATCCCGTATAATATCGCATACTGTCATTTCAAGAATGAAAATTATCCTGCTGCGCTCAAATGGTTTGATGCATATATTTCCGAGTATAAGGGACCGTACAGGAAAGAGGCACTGGAAAGAAGGGCGGATTGTTATTTCATACAAAAGAAATACAAGGAGGCTTGTGCAGCATACGATCTTGTGCTCAAAGATTATTTCAATGTGAACGATGTGTATCCTTATTATCAGGCTGCAGTGTCATACGGCTTGGATAAGAAGCCTTTGAAGAAGATAGAACTTCTCTCCAATGTCACGAAAGCATCACCTGAAGCCAGATTTTATCCTGAGGCGATGTTTGAACTGGGACGTTCGTACGTGGCTCGCGAGGAAGATGAAAAGGCATTCGAATGCTTCAATATGCTTGCATCCAATGTCAAGGACAGTACATTCGTTGCCAGGGCATACATTGAGATGGGATCGCTGGCAAGGAATCAGTCACAGTATAATGAAGCCCTGGGATACTATAAGACCGTGATAGAAGAAATGCCTCTTTCCGGATACGCAGAGGATGCTCTTGCTGCTGTGGAGTCCATATATCAGACTCGGAATCAGCCTGAAGAATATCTCGCCTATATCGATGAGATCGGCAAGGGAGGTGTCAAGTCGGAAGATGAGAAGGAGAATATGCTTTTCAACGCTGCAGAACAGATATTCCTTTCTGAAAATTATCAGAAGGCTCTTGTTTCTCTTCAGTCATATCTCGACAGATATCCGGACAGTTCCAATGCTTATAAGGCGGATTTCTATATGGCTGAGTCATACCGTATGCTTGATAAACTTGAACAGGCTTGTGACAGTTACAGGAGGGTGATAGAAAAGGGTGAAGGTTCGTTCGTGGAACTTTCGATGCTTAACTTCTCAAATCTATCATATAAGATGGAACGTTGGGAGGATGCCTTCGGAGGATATTCTTCATTGTATTCGGCTGCTATCATTGATAATAATAAATATGCTGCTCTTCTGGGTATGATGCGTTCAGCATTCCGGGCTCGTAACCTGAATGAGTCTATAAGAAATGCGGACAGAGTCATAACGGATGCACGTACTGATGCTTCGGTGAAGGCAGAGGCTCTTTATATCAAGGCAAAGTCTTATCTTGCGACGAGCAACAGAGATGATGCCTACGCCATCTTTGATGAACTTGCCCGGGATGTCTCAAATGCATACGGTGCGGAATCGGCCTATCTTCTTATCCTTGACAGTTATGACAAAGGAGAATTCGAGAATGTGGAGACCAAGGTGTATGCCTTCTCTGATGCCGGCTCCGGTCAGGTATATTGGCTTGCCAAGAGTTTTGTCGTTCTCGGTGACTCATTTGTCGAAAGAGGGGAGTATGAGCAGGCAAAGGCTACTTTCGAAAGTGTACGTGATGGTTATACTCCTTCAGGTAATGATGATGACGTACTGGATGGCGTCAATTTAAGGTTGAAGAAACTGGATGAAATTATGGCTGAGTGACTCTAAAATTGATGAAAATGAAGAAGATTAATATATACACTATATTCATTCTGTCGTTTCTGGCTGCATTCCCCTGTGGAGCGGATGCGCAGAATCTGGATCCTACAGTGGTAGTGAGCAGGGATTATGAGGGCAAACTCATAGAGGTGCATAAACCTAAGATTGATATGGCTGTGCCTGATTCTGTCTTGCGGTTCGATCTGGAATTTGATTATTCGGTCTCTGACAGCCCTTATAAGGGTGCATACGATTTTACTCCGTACGTTCTTGATATGAAGCCATCTCCGACTTACCGCCATAACGGACGTCTTTATCTGAATGCCGGTGCCGGATATCAGTTGCATCCCGAACTTGATGTGGTTTGGAGCCCGGCTTTGAAGAGCGATTCGTTCCGTATGAATGTGTATGCAGACCATAGGTCATATATCGGCAGTTATTGGGAAGTCGGTGCCGAGGATCGAGATGGGAAAATTGTCTTTGACCGTGTCGGTAAAGATGTGGAGGAGAGGTCCTGGAGTGGGGAAGACCTCGTTTCCAAGGCTGGTCTGAATGGTAAGTATGACTGGGACGGTGGTGCACTTATATTTGATGCAGGTTATTATGGGATATATCAAAGCGACAGGAATGATGACTCCAGATCGTTCAATGCTGTCGATGTGAATATGGGTATTTCTTCAAAAAAGAAGGCAGATTCTTCTTTCGGATATTCTGCTGCCATTGCATATCGCTATGGTTCTGACGGATATGCTGATCTTTCTATTGCAGAGAATGTCTTGGATATTGATGCATCTATGGATATTTCTTTAGGGAAAAAGCAGGGAGTCCGTTTGGATGTCGGCTATGATATGGCCGGTTATTCCGGATACTTTGCTTCGAATGTCAGTCTGCTATCAGTGTCGCCGCATTATGTCAGGAATTCCGGACTTTGGCGTTTTGATGTAGGATTGACTGTGTCAAGTGTATTCAGAGGTAATGTGATGTCCGGAATGTTTGCCGACAAGATTCAGGGGATTTATCCGGATATCAGTGTAAGTCTTCTTGCAGGACGTTCGCTCAGGATGTATGTTGAACTGGATGGCGGAAGCCGGATGAATACATATTCTTCTCTTCTCGCTTCAGACCGTCGTGCAGGACTTTTATATGGACGAGGCAAAGGGCTCCTGGATATGACTGATGAACGTTTCTCTGCAGTCTTTGGCCTGGAAGGAAAGTTCGGCAAGTCATTCTCTTACGTGCTGAATGGCGGATATGCCGATTTTGGAAATGCTCCGCTTGATGCAATTGTCGGCAATCTTCCAGCCATCAGATATGGAGCATACGGAAAGGCATTCGCATCACTGAAATGGATGCTGGATGCAGGTTGTGTGGATTTTGACGGTTTCCTGGAGTATGCATCCTATAAGAGCAAGGCTGATCATATAGAGGGATTTATGCCTGCGGCTCTGACGGGTAATGTGTCTTTCAGATATAATTGGAAGAAAAGGTTGTATGCAGGTGCCGTCTGTGATTTCTCCTCTGCCCGAGACGGGAATGTGATGATGACATTCCAGGATGATAAGGCGGTGTATATTCCGTCTTCTATACCAGGCTATGCTGATCTCGGAGTTGAGGCCGAATATCTGATAAATCGTAAATTCTCTGTTTGGGCAAAGGGTGGAAATCTTTTGAATATGACAATACAGAGAAGTCTTCTTTATGCAGAAAAAGGGCCGTATTTTACTCTTGGATTCTGTTTGAATTTATAAATTTATTTGCTATTTTTGTATGTTTGTTTGGCCCGGTTGGCGAGGTCGCTTTCAGGGGTGAAGGAAGAATAAGAACATATTGATATAATGAACGAAAACGAAATCAACAATGCTGCAGCGGAACAGTATTCCGCGAATAGTATTCAGGTGCTGGAAGGCCTTGAGGCCGTGAGGAAAAGACCTTCGATGTATATCGGTGACATCGGTGAGAGAGGTCTTCATCATCTTGTATATGAGGTGGTTGACAATAGTATCGACGAGGCTCTTGCCGGATATTGTACTGATATAAATGTGTTTATCAATGAGGATAACTCCATAACAGTGAGCGATAACGGACGTGGTATTCCTACAGGTATGCACGAAAAGGAAAACCGTTCTGCTCTGGAAGTCGTTCTGACTGTGCTTCACGCCGGTGGTAAATTCAGCAAGGACAGTTACAAGGTGTCCGGTGGTCTCCACGGTGTGGGTGTGTCTTGTGTGAACGCGCTTTCGGATTATCTCAGGGCTGAGATCCATAGGGAGGGTAAGGTCTTTGTTCAGGAATATTCTCAAGGTAAGCCGTATAAACCGGTAGAGGTTGTCGGTGAGGCTGAAGATACCGGAACTACCGTTACATTCCATCCGGATCCGGAAATTTTCCAGGTTACGACTGTGTATAAGTATGACACTCTTGCTGCCCGTCTGCGCGAACTGGCCTATCTTAACAAAGGTATCCGTCTTAGTCTGACTGACAAGAGGACGCTAGTGAATGATATCGATGAGAATGGAAACGAACTCGAAACAACCCATTATAGAAGTGATGTTTTCTACTCCAAGGATGGTCTGAAAGAATTCGTTGACTACCTGGACGGAGGAGCGGAGAAACTGATCGAATCTCCGATCTATCTTGAGACTGACAAGATTATACCTATCGAGATAGCGCTCCAATATAATACAAGTTATACAGAGAAGATATATTCATACGTAAACAATATCAATACTATCGAAGGCGGTACTCACCTTCAGGGTTTCAAGATGGGTCTTACGAGGACTCTGAAGAATTATGCTGACAAGGCAGGTATGCTTGCGAAACTCAAGTTCGATCTTGCTGCCGATGACTTCCGTGAAGGTCTTACTGCCGTGGTTTCCGTAAAGGTCGCCGAGCCTCAGTTCGAGGGACAGACCAAGACAAAACTTGGAAACGGTGAGGTGGTTTCTGCTGTATCTCAGGCTACGGCTGCTGCTTTGGAACAGTATCTTGAGGAGAATCCAAAGGAGGCGAAGATGATTGTTGACAAGGTAATTCTTGCCGCTACTGCCCGCCACGCTGCCCGAAAGGCTCGTGAAATGGTTCAGAGAAAGACAGTTATGTCTGGTGCAGGAATGCCTGGTAAACTTGCAGACTGTTCTTCGAGAGATCCGGAAGTCTGTGAGTTGTTCCTCGTCGAGGGAGATTCTGCGGGCGGTACTGCAAAGCAGGGACGTGATCGTATGACCCAGGCTATCCTTCCGCTTCGTGGTAAGATCCTCAATGTGGAAAAGGCAATGGAACACAGAGTGTTCGAGAGCGAGGAAATCAGGAATATTTATACAGCGTTGGGTGTGACCGTCGGTACTGAAGAGGATAGCAAGGCTTTGAACCTTAGTAAGTTGCGTTATCATAAGGTCATAATTATGACCGATGCCGATGTTGATGGAAGCCATATTGCTACGTTGATTCTGACATTCTTCTTCCGTTATATGATCGATCTGATCAAGAACGGTTATGTTTATCTTGCTACTCCGCCGCTTTACCTTGTAAAGAAGGGTAAAGAGGAGATTTACTGCTGGACTGAAGCCCAGCGTAAGGAAGCGACCCTTCAACTTGGTAAAGGATCGGAAAAGGGTGTGTTCGTTCAGCGTTATAAAGGTCTTGGAGAAATGAGTGCTGAGCAACTTCAGTCCACGACTATGGATCCGGAGAAGCGCCTTCTTCGTCAGATTACTATTGAGAATGCTGCGGAGGCAGAAAGGACATTCTCAATGCTTATGGGTGATGATGTGCCGCCTCGCCGTGAGTTCATAGAGCAGAATGCTCATTACGCCAATATAGATGCCTGATGTCGTCCGGGTCTTGCCGATACGACCCAGATGTATTGACTGACATAGTACAAAACCAATTAAACCAAATAGTTATGACGGATATTTTTGAGAGAATCGAAAAACACTCCGGAGGCCCTCTCGGCCAATATGCTGCCAAGGCTTTCGGATATTATATGTTCCCTAAACTTGAAGGTGAATTAGGACCTCATATGAAGTTTCAGGGAAAGGACGTTCTTGTATGGAGTTTGAACAACTATCTTGGTCTTGCCAATCATCCTGAAGTCAGGAAAGCAGATGCAGAGGCAGCCGCAAAATGGGGTCTAGCCTATCCTATGGGAAGCCGTATGATGACAGGACATACCGATCTTCACGAGCGTTTCGAGAGAGAACTTGCCGAGTTCGAGAGAAAAGAGGATGCTTTCCTTTTCAATTTCGGATATCAGGGTATCCTCTCAACAATTGACGCGTTGATGGATCGCCACGATGTAATCGTCTATGACTCAGAGGCTCACGCTTGCCTTATCGACGGAGCGCGTATGCATATGGGTAAGAGAATGACATATCGTCACAATGATTATGAGAGTTGCGAAAAGACTCTCCAGAGAGCAACAAGGCTTTGTGAGGAGACAGGAGGAGGAATCCTTCTCATCACGGAGGGTGTCTATGGAATGACAGGTGCACTCGGATTCCTCGACAAGATTGTTGAACTTAAGAAGAAATATAAGTTCAGAATCCTTATCGACGATGCACACGGTTTCGGAAATATGGGTCCTACCGGTCGAGGCACTTCGGAGCATTTCGGCGTTATGGATGAAATCGATCTTTATATCGGTGCATACGCTAAGTCAATGGCTTCTATCGGAGGCTTTGTAGCAGGCCCTAAGAAGATCATCAACTATCTTCGTTTCAATATGCGCTCACAGATATATGCAAAGTCACTCCCTATGGCTTTAGTAGAGGGTGGTCTTAAGCGACTCGAGATCATACGCAGCAAGGAGGGAGATGAACTTCGTAAGAAATTGTTCACCATTACGAAGGCACTTCAGGACGGATTCCGTAACCTTGGATTCGAAATCGGCCCTGCTGAGGCTTGTGTGACACCGGTTCAGATCAAGGGTGGTGTCGGACAGGCGTCCAGGATGGCTGTGGATCTCCGTGAAAACTACGGTATCTTCTGCTCGGTTGTCATCTATCCTGTAATACCGAAGGGTATGGTGATTTTCCGTATCATTTCTACAGCGGCTCATTCAATGGAAGATGTCGAGCGTACGCTTAAGGCTTTCACAGAAGTTCGCGCAAAACTTGATGCAGGATATTACGATGGAGACGAGGGAGATATCGTCGATATGGCCATCAAATAGTAATGAAACTTTGATTTCCCGAAAGATCAGTGTCGTTGCCTGGGGTGACGGCACTGACTATGCATTTATAATATAACCATCAGGTAAGTTATGGAGAAAATCAATATACCACGCAATATTAAGGCTTATCTTCCTTTGATAGGTCTGTTTTTGCTTCTTGTGTTCATTATGCCGAGAAGTCCGAAGTTCAACTACGATTTCAGGAAAGGTTCACCTTGGATGCACGAGACCTTGCTTGCGCAGTTCGATTTTCCCGTGCTTAAAACTGAGGCTCAACTTCAGGAAGAACGCGACAAGGCAGGCTCTGAGATCATACCTTATTACAAGCAGGATACCAAGGCACCGGCAACAAGCCGCAACCTCCTGGCTTCAATGGATTTGGGTGTGCACTCCTCACTGAAACCTGTGCTTGAGGAATTGCTTGCTTCCATATACTCAAAAGGTGTGCTTGCTCCTTCAGCAAGTCAGAATGCCGATGAACTCAAACTGAATCCGGGCAGCGTCATATATGTACAGAAAGATAGAAGAGCGATGAAAGTCCCTGCTTCCGAGGTCTATACTCTTGAAGAGGCTGTGACCTGCATATACGACGTACTTTCTGCTGCATACGAAGGCGATGATCTTGACTCGTTATATGCTGCCGCTTCGATGAATGCCCTTGTCATTCCTGATCTTGTGTTTGATCAGCAGACCACTGATCTGGTTCACGAAGAAAAGATCAATTATGTTTCCGCCACACAAGGAGTTGTCAAGGCCGGTCAGGTGATTGTCTCTGAAGGTGAAATGGTTACCGCTGAAATAGAACAACTTTTGGAATCATACAAGGCTGAATATGACAAGAGTGTCGGATACGGCTCTTCGAGAACATATATGTGGGCTGGAAATATCCTTATAGCCTTTTTCATTGTTCTTGTACTATTCCTTTCGATATGCTACTGCAATATCAGGATATTCGATGAGTACAATAAGTATCTCTATCTCCTGATGATATTCGCTCTTGCTTCTCTTGCTTCATCCCTCGTTGCAAAGACTGATCCCTCGTTGTTCTATCTTGTGCCGTTTACCTTGATTTCACTGTATCTTCTTGCCTTCTTTTCAAAGAGGATGGTGTTCTCAGTATATTTCATATCCCTTCTGCCGATGCTGATTTTTGCTCCGAACGGAGTCGAACTGTTCATTATGTATCTGGTTGCGGGATCGGTATGCATACTGGTGTTCGGATTCTTCAACAGAGGATGGCTTCAGTTTGTCACAGCATTGATAGTCTTTGCAGTGATGACCATAGTATGGAGTGCCTTCCGTCTGGTGGATGGAATTGAAGGTCTGAAGGAGTATCATACCGTCATAGATCTTGGACTTGGATCGTTGCTCTCAGTTGCAGGATATCCTCTGATCTATCTTTTTGAAAAAATATTCAAGTTGGTATCAAATACCAAGTTGACTGAACTTTGCGACACCAACAATAAACTGCTCCGACTTCTTGCTGACAAGGCACCTGGTACGTTCCAGCATAGCCTTCAGGTAATGAATCTTGCAGATGCGGCCGCTCGTTCGATAGATGCCAATGTGCTTCTTGTCCGTGCAGGAGCGCTCTATCACGATATAGGAAAGATCTGTAATCCGCAGTGCTTTACCGAAAATGAAAATCCAGGTGTCAGATATCACGCAGGTCTTACTTCAAAAGAAAGTGCTCAAGAGATAATCAGACACGTGTCTGATGGACTTTCGCTGGCAGAAAAGCACGGACTTCCGGGGATAATCAGGGAGTTCATCGCCTCACATCACGGTACTACCTGTGCGGGCTATTTCCTTACACAGTATTTGAATGATGGCGGTGATCCTGAGGATGTGTCCGAGTTTTATTATGATGGAATCAGACCGGCAACGAAAGAGCAGGTGATATTGATGATATGCGACGCAGTGGAGGCTGCATCAAGAAGTCTGAAGGATTATTCGCAGGAAAGTATCTCTGCTCTTGTTGACAGAATTGTTGATGGCAAGGCAAAGGAAAACCAGTTGGATGATGCTGATATTTCTCTTCGCGAGATAAATAGGCTCAAGGAGGTCATCAAGGCATATCTGCAGCAGATGTATCACTCCCGTGTGTCCTATCCTAAGCGTATGACAAAGGCTGTAAAATGACATTTTGAAATGTCGTTCAGAATTGTTAATTTTGCAGGCTTTTATGCACCGCCCGTAGCGGTTATGGAACAGAATAGATTAAAATATTGATAATATGAAACTTGAACAGAACAGAATTGACGATCTCAACCTCGAACTTACTCTTACTGTAGGTGCAGAGGATTATGCAGACAACAGAAAGAAGAAACTCAACGATTACAGAAGAAAGGCAGAATTCAAAGGATTCCGCAAGGGTATGGTTCCTATGTCTCTTGTAGAGAAGATGTACGGCCAGTCGGCTCTTGTCGATTCAGTGAATGATGTTATATCTTCCGAACTCAACAAATTCATCAATGACAACAACCTCAGAGTTCTTGGTGAGCCGCTTCCAAGTGAGAACCAGCCGGAGACTGAATGGGTTGCTGGAAATGAATTTACATTCAAGTTCGATATCGCAGAGAATCCTGAGATTTCTTTTGAACTCTCAAAAGACGATCAGGTAACATATTATACAATCACTGTTACCGAGGCTGCAAAGAATGAGATGAGGGATAACCTTCTTCGTCAGTACGGCTCTCTTGAAGAGGGTGAAACTGCAAAGGAGGAAGATTTCATTATCGTTGATTTCGAGCAGGGCGAGACCAAGGTAGAAGGTACATACGTTGCTCTTCGCAATGTAGCGGAGGCTGCAAGGAAGTCTTTCGTAGGTGTAAAGGCAGGTGATGTTCTTGATGTCAATGTAAATGAGGCATTCGAGAATGAGACAGACCGTGCTTCAATGCTGAAGGTCAGCAAGGATGAACTTGCCAATCTTGATCCGATGTTCAAGATGACTGTCAAGAATGTAAAGACATTTGTTAACGCACCTCTTACAGAGGAGACATTCGAAAAGATTTTCGGCGTCAAGACCGAGGCTGAATTCGATGCCAAGATTGAGGAGAGAATCCGTGCCGAGTATGCCCAGGAGGCTGATTTCCGTTTCTCTAAGGATGCAAAGGCATATCTTCTCGATAAAGCAAACGTAACTATAGCAGAGAATTTCCTCAAGAGATGGGTCTATGTTGTGAATGACGGTAAGTTCACAATGGAGGACATTGAGAAGGATTGGGCTCTTTTCATAGTTGACTACAAGTGGAAGATGGTACGCAACTATCTGATGAACAAGTATGAAGTCAAGATTGAGGAGGCTGATCTTCTTGCCAGCGCAAAGGGATTCGCAGCATATCAGTTCGCTATGTACGGAATGAACAATGTTCCAGAGGAGCAGTTGGAAGCATTTGCGAAGAATATCCTTTCACAGGAGGAGCAGGGCAGAAGAATTCTCGATCAGGTCGAGAACGAGAAGACATTCGCTGCTGTACGTGAGGTGGTTACTCTCAAGAAGAAGAAGATTTCAGTTGAGAAGTTCCGCGAGTTGAACTAATCTGACTTACAGGCCGGCTCGCAAAGCCGGCTTTTTTTTATTATGTCGATTATGGATAAGGAATTTAAGAAATATGCAGTCCTGGAACACGGAATCAGTTCTATGACTATGCACAGGTATGAGTCTGTGCTTGACAGTTACATTAACCCTACCATTATTGAGGAAAGAAAACTTAACGTTGCCTCGATGGATGTGTTCAGCCGATTGATGATGGACAGGATCATCTTTCTTGGTGTGCCGATCGATGATGATGTTGCCAATATTGTGACAGCCCAGTTGCTGTTCCTTGCATCCAATGACAGTTCGAGTGATATATCCTTATATTTGAATACGCCAGGTGGACAGGTATCATCAGGACTGGGTATATATGATACAATGCAGATCATCGAGCCGGATGTAGCCACTATTTGTACAGGAATGGCAGCATCGATGGGATCTGTACTTCTCTGTGCAGGAGCGCAGGGCAAGAGATCTGCACTCAGGCACTCACGTGTGATGATTCATCAGCCTCTTGGTGGTGCAAGAGGTCAGGCTTCCGATATTCTGATTGCGGCTCAGGAAATCGAAAAGACCAGGAAAGAACTTTATACGATCATATCAGAACATACAGGCCAGTCTCTTGACAAAATATATGTAGATGGAGACCGTGACTTCTGGATGACTTCCCAGGAGGCACTTGACTATGGTATGATCGATGAGATTCTGACAAAGAAGAAATAGTATATGGCTAAATCAAGCAAAAATATCAGACATTGTATGTTCTGCGGGAGGGGAGAGGATGAAGTCTCTCTTCTGCTTCAGGGGCTTGATGCCTGCATTTGTGCGGATTGTGTGAAGATGGCCGGGGATTATCTGAAGGATTTTGACAGATCTGCCAAGGCATCTAAACCGCTTGGAAAGGTGGATTCTCTTCATAAACCGAAGGAGATACACGAGTTCCTGGATCAATATGTAATAGGACAGGACAGAGCCAAGAAACTCCTGTCAGTGGCGGTTTACAACCATTACAAGAGAATCAATAATAATCTTGCATCTGACAATGAGTTCGAACTTGAGAAGTCCAATATTCTTATGGTCGGTCCTACTGGAACGGGTAAGACATTGATGGCTAAGACAATAGCGAAACTGCTCAATGTCCCTTTCACTATTGTGGATGCAACAGTTCTCACGGAGGCCGGCTATGTGGGCGAGGATGTGGAAAGCATTCTTTCACGCCTTCTTCAGGAGGCTGATTATGATGTGGCAAGAGCAGAGAGGGGGATTGTATTCATTGATGAGATTGACAAGATTGCACGTAAGAGCGATAATCCGTCTATAACCCGTGATGTTTCCGGGGAAGGCGTTCAGCAGGCTATGCTGAAACTTCTCGAGGGAAGCGTGGTGAATGTGCCGCCTCAAGGAGGCCGAAAGCATCCGGAGCAGGAATTCCTGCACGTCAACACTCAGAACATCCTTTTTATATGTGGTGGCGCATTCGAGGGAATTGAGCGCAGGATCGCTCAGAGACTGAATACCCAGGTCATAGGTTTCGGTGCAGCAAACAAGCAGCAGATCGATAAAGACAATCTGCTGAAATATGTCGAGGCTCAGGATCTCCGCTCATACGGGCTCATACCTGAGATCATTGGACGACTTCCGGTCATAACTTATCTTGATCATCTTGACAGGGATGCCCTCAAGAGGATCCTCACAGAGCCTAAGAATGCTCTTATGAAGCAATATGAAAAGATGTTTGAACTGGATGGAATAAAATTGGTCATTGACCCTGAAGTGCTTGACCTGATTGTTGATACGTCCATAGAAAATAAACTCGGAGCGCGAGGACTTCGCTCTATTTGCGAGCAGATTATGACTGATGCTATGTATGAAGCACCGTCCTCCAGCAAGAAAACATTCAGACTCACTCTCGAATACGCAAAGGAAAAATTGGCAAGATAAATATCCACATTATGAAAAATTATATTGAAACCAATAAGGAGAGATTCTTTGATGAACTCTTTTCACTTTTGAGAATACCGTCTGTCAGTTCTCTTGAGAAGCACAAACCTGATATGCAACGTTGTGCGGAAAGGCTTGTGGAACTCCTGCTTGAGGCTGGTGCTGACGAGGCAGCGGTATATCCTACAACCGGCCATCCGGTAGTCTTTGGTCAGAAGATCATAGACCCATCTCTTCCGACAGTATTGGTATATGGACACTATGATGTCCAGCCTGTCGATCCTATAGAACTTTGGCATTCGGATCCTTTTGAACCGGAAATCCGTGAAGGAGCCATTTATGCACGTGGAGCCAATGATGACAAAGGACAACTCTTTATGCACATAAAGGCATTTGAGTTTATGGTGCGTCAGGGCGGGCTCAAGCATAATGTCAAATTCATCCTTGAGGGAGAAGAGGAGATCGGAAGTCCGTCTCTTGCGGCGTGGGCATCGGCAAACAAGGAATTGCTTGCAGCCGACATCATCCTTGTGTCTGATACTACAATGATTTCAGAATCAGTTCCTTCCATCAATTGTGGTATGAGAGGCCTTTCATACGTTGAGGTGAAGGTAACAGGTCCGAACAAGGATCTGCATTCCGGACATTATGGCGGCGCGGTTGCAAATCCTATCAATGTTCTCTGCGATATGATATCATCGCTTATAGACAAGGATGGACATATAACCGTAAAAGGATTCTACGATGATGTGGTGGAACTTTCAGATGAAGATAGAGCCAAATTATCACGCGCTCCGTTTGATATGCGTGAGTATAAGGAATTTCTTGATATCAAGGAAGTCAAGGGTGAGGCAGGATACTCGACTCTCGAGCGTACCGGCATACGTCCGTGTCTTGATGTAAACGGAATCTGGGGAGGTTATACAGGAGAAGGTGCTAAGACAGTTCTTCCATCAGTTGCCCACGCTAAGATTTCTATGCGACTGGTTCCTAACCAGGATAGTGCCACGATCACAAGATTATTCACAGAGCATTTCCTATCGATCGCTCCGGATTATGTCAAAGTTGAGGTCATCCCTCATCACGGAGGAGACGGCTTCCTCATTCCGATATCTTCACCAGCATACAAGGCCGCGGAGAGGGCGATGACAGAGGTTTATGGAGTCGAGCCGGTACCTTCACGCGGAGGTGGTTCAATTCCGATTCTTGCCGATCTGCAAAGGATACTGGGCATAGATCCTCTTCTTATGGGCTTCGGGCTTGAGCGTGATACTATCCATTCTCCAAATGAGAGTTATCTTCTCAAGCAACTTTTCGCGGGTATGGAGGCAATAGCATTATTCTATAGATATTATTAGATTATGAACAGAGAACAATTGTATAAGCAGATTCAGACTAAGAAAAGTATGCTTTGTGTGGGTCTGGACGTGGATTTTGATAAGATGCCCGAACATATAAAGGCATTGGCAACCAAAGGTGAACTTGCAATCAAGGGAGAACTTTACAAAGGCAAGGCACGTTCCATAATAGAGTTCAATAAGGCTATAGTTGATGCTACTGCGGATCATTGTGTGGCATATAAGCCTAATCTTGCTTTCTATGAATGTTATGGAATCGAGGGACTTCGTGCTCTGGATGCTACAGTTGATTATATACGTACTAAATATCCGGATATTTTCCTGATAGCAGATGCAAAGAGGGGAGATATAGGCAATACTGCTAAAATGTATGCAAAGGCTTTCTTTGAAGAAATGGATTTTGATGCTGTTACGATTGCTCCATATATGGGTGCCGACAGTGTTACTCCGTTTCTTGACTATAAGGATAAATGGGCGATTGTACTTGCTCTGACTTCCAATGCCTCTGCATATCAGTTCCAGAATGCTCAGAAAGATGGCAAGCCTCTGTATCGTGCGGTTATGGAGGAGATGATGGAAATATCGACTCCTGACAATATGATGTTTGTTGTTGGAGCAACGAAGGCGGATAAACTTGATGAACTCCGCAGTTTCTGTCCTGACAATTTCTTCCTTGTGCCTGGTGTCGGTGCTCAGGGTGGTTCTGCGGAAGAAGTCATCGCCCACGGAACAAATGATCACGGTGGTCTTCTGATCAACTCTTCACGAGGAATTCTATTTGCTGACAACACAGAGAATTTTGCGTACGTTGCCGGCAAAGTTGCAGCGCGTACCGCTAATCTTCAGTAAGAGCCTTCATAAAGAACAACGAGCGCATTCCTCGGGTTATCTCGTGGGATGCGCATCTTGTTGGATGGAGATGAGGATCGACATCCGAAAGATTGCAGACATAGAGACGGTCGATCAATGAAAGGTACATAATTGAGTATTTGAGGTCAAGATTGCGCTGGAGTTCGCTAGTGTATTCCATTGTAAGATTAACTTCTTCTTCCGAGATATCGTCTTTGCAGAATATGTAGAGTCCGTACTCCTTGAAATCTCCGTAGAATCCTGATCCTACCTTGCTTACTTTGCTTTCTATAATGCGTCTGAGCGGTAGGGCCAGTCTCCAGTATTCATATTCCCGTTGTCCGATGTATCGTCCGTCCTGAAGTCCGTAGCCATACCCGCTGCTTATGATCTTGCCCATTTCCTCCTTATCTTCTGAATTCACTTCAAATCCAGCCATTTCTGTCAACAGTTCCTGAGCCACATTCTTCCGTGGTTCCATAGCACGGGTAACTTCGATTCCCAGGGTGTGATCCGGAGTCTGGAGGTCCGGGCGGTCTTGATTGATGAGTGTTGAGTAATCGCTGCCGAGAATGCTTTCAAGGCATATCTGGGCGTATCTTTCAAAAAAGCAGGTGTCGAATTTTCTGTTTCCCATATTGCTTACTCATTGGTGAATGTGCTGTCTCTAAATGCTTTAGGCGTAATACCTGTGTGCTTCTTGAAGAATTTTCCGAAATGTGAAGGAGTCGCGAAATTCAGGTCGTAACTGATGTTCTGGATACTGTCCTCGCTGCTTCTTAGGATTCGTTTTGATTCCAGGAGAACATAGTTTTCCATCCACTCCGATGGGTATTTGCCTGTGGTCTTTTTAATTACCGATGCCAGATGCTTGGCTGTCACTCCAATCTTTCCGGCATAGTCTTCCACCTTCCTATTGATCTTGTATTCCTGTTCCAAAAGTTGGAAGAATCTGTTGGTTATGTTTCTTTCCTTCTTTTTGAGATTCGGAGCACTGACTGTGTCATCCATAATGTGGCAGGCTTCATATAGGAAGATCTTGATATATTCGAATATTATCATATCCCTGTAGAAATCTACTCTTTCCTTCATCATTACCTTCAGATAAGAGTGAATCATATGGAACATAAGCAGTTTCTTGTTGCTTATCCTGTTGGTAGGCTGTTCCAATATCAGCCTTTCCAGACGCTTGTGCAATACTTCATCATACGACAGATTGAATACCGATTCACCAACTCGAACCACGTCGATATGGAAGTCGTGACTGTGCTCCTTTATGAAGAAAGGAGTGTTGGAGTTGATCAGCAGGTAGGCTCCCTTGTCTATATCGAATTCTCTGAATCTGATATGGAATTTCGCACTTCCTCTCAGACATATTATAGCGAGGAGAGAATCGCATATCTTGTACTCTCCGTCGATCTGAAAGAAAATGAAGTCTCTTTCTGCTCCACTATAATTGTCGTATATCGAAATATCCATAAATGCTAATTTTTGGCAAGATAATAATTAAATCCGACAAAAGTGACAGAAATGGTGTGTAAAATGATAGTCGGGGGGGGTAATGATTACTATATTTGCATCGTTCCTGTGAAGGAACAATCTTTAACACACACAATTCAAATTTTCTTTTGGCGGGACTCTTTTCAGAGATCCCGCTTTCTTTTTGACTTATGTATATGCTTTATTCCAGGGCCTTGGCGAGTCCACCTTCGCTGGTTTCCCTATAGATAGGAGGAAGGTCTTTTCCCGTCTCTTTCATAACTCTGACCACCTGATCGAAACTTACTCTGTGCAGACCATCTGTGTAGAGTGCGTAAATTCCTGCATCCATTGCTCTGGCTGCAGCGTATGCGTTTCTTTCGATGCAAGGAATCTGAACCAGTCCTCCGATCGGATCGCAGGTGAGTCCAAGATGATGCTCCAGACCCATTTCTGCAGCATATTCGATCTGTGCCGGACTTCCACCCATAAGTTGTGCTACGGCAGCCGCTGCCATTGCACAGGCTACCCCCACCTCTCCCTGGCATCCTACTTCGGCTCCGGATACAGATGCATTATGCTTGACAACGCTTCCGATAAGTCCGGCAGTGGCAAGTGCCCTGATTATTCTGTTGTCGCTGAAATTATATCTTTTCTTCATATGGTAGAGTACGCTAGGCATCACTCCGCACGATCCGCAGGTAGGGGCTGTTACTATTGTTCCGCCACAGGCATTTTCTTCGCTGACTGCAAGAGCGAATGCGAAGACCAGGCCACGGGTCTTGAATGTGTCTCCCTGGCCGAATGCCCTGGTGTGATAACTTAGAGCCTTTCGTCTGATGTGCAGGTGCCCAGGAAGAGCACCTTCTGCTTCTATTCCACGTTCTACTGCCTCTTGCATCACTTTCCATACAAGTTCCAGATGCTCCCATACTCCGCTGTCGTGGCCTTCTGTCTCACCTACATATTCCCAGAAATTCTTTCCTGTGTCGTTGCACCATTTCAGGATTTCTGTAAGAGTAGTCTTTTCGTAGATATCGTCATTGGCTCCTCCCTCGAGGGGGTGTTCCATACAGATGATATCACCTCCTCCGATGCTGTAATATGTCCATCTGTCGTAAATGTCTCCATCAGAATTGATTGATGCTATCTTCATTCCGTTTGGATGAACCTGAAGGAATTCTTTCGGCTTCCATTCGATGGTTACATCTCCACAACGCCTGTTCTTGCATTCGAGAGTCTCCTTGTCGGTGTAGCACCAGGTTTCGAATGCTTCCTGTATCGCTGTGTCGGTAAGGTGGCCTTTGCCTGTGGCTGCAAGCGAGCCATACAAAGTAACGTGCAGTTTGTCAGTCTCTTCGTGACTGTCAAGATAATGTCTTACAGCCTTGAATGGCCCCATAGTGTGGCTGCTTGAAGGACCTTTTCCTATTTTATATACGTCTTTAATCGATTTCATATTTTCTTGCCTTATACATTTTTTCTTCGTTACTGAACTTTTCGATTCTTTCAAGGGTATTGCCCAAATATGAAAATATATTTACGTTACCCACCTCCTAAATCCTCCTCCTCGGGAGGAGGACTTACCATCGCTTCGCTCAAAGTTTTCTTGCCTTATACATTTTTTCTTCGTTACTGAACTTTTCGATTCTTTCAAGGGTATTGCCCAAATATGAAAATATATTTACGTTACCCACCTCCTAAATCCTCCTCCTCGGGAGGAGGACTTAC
>JAGAIM010000019.1 GCA_017626555.1 Bacteroidales bacterium | reverse complement strand
GCGAAAAAAGAAATCATTGCAACTTCTCTTTTCGTCAGCAATATTTTTATACCTTTGTGATGTCGGAAGTGAAAGAAAATATAAATAATCACCTACCACGATAGAATTTTTTGTAGTGGTATTTTTGCATTACTATTTTCCTTAAATCTTCGATTTTGTATGCAAATTGTATGTTATAAATTTGTGAGTTAATTGCGAAATGCACAAGTAATAAATTGATAATTAAATAGATATTTAAGGTTGGCAAATCAAGAGTTTATTTACGCTCAGATAATCCTGAACTTGTCCTTACTATGGAGATTTCTGATGTTCTCCCAACTAAGCTTCGTAAACTTAGAAATGTTATTCCTGAGGCATATTACTATTGGGCCAAGGTTGATGAATTATTGAAATCGTAACGCTTAAATATAATACAGTTCGTGCTGGAGTAAATGCTCCAGCACGAACTCTTTAATGTACAGGTATGAGAATCTGTATGCATCGGAGCAGTGATGAGTTAACGGAGTGTAAGGAGGATGTGTATATTATAAGTTGGTCTAATTGAGATTTCTGTTGCATATGTCTTTCCGGCTCGGATAAAAGTTACATATATAGTTAGATTTAAAGTCTCTTATCGGTTTGGGATGTCAAGAGGTTATTTATACAAATACATTGCTAATGTAGGGAAATATTGTGAGAATCGCGAGGGGATAATAATAGATAAGTAGCTGATTTTAAGATGTGTTGCATTTGTTGAAATTACGATGATAATGGCTGTGATTTATGAGTAATTATGATTAAATTTGCGTTATGTAGAGTGTATATCTTGTTCGAGTTAAGTTTGTTTTATAGAAATAAAAGATAGTTGCGATGGCCATTGTTGATTCTGTAGTATTTGGTTGGGTTACCTCATATTTGTTGGGATCTCTCCCTACAATAAAAGATGTGCTTTCTGGAAATAAAGATTTGGATAAGCGAATTATGGATTGTTATCAATCAGCGTTAAAGAAATGGTGTCCAAATTCGATTATTAGAGAGAAAGTTCGAGAGAGGTTTGCCTCAATCGAGTCTTTGCGAGAATATATGCTTTCAAAACCTAAAGATGAAGAATATGGTGTTGATCGTCTATTGCATCTTTGGTCCGATCAGTTGCGTAATGATCCGATTTGTTACAATTATATTTTGGAGACTAAGGTGGATCGTATATCCGAAGGAGTACAGGAGGTAAATAATGCTATAACACAGGTTGATCTTCAAATGAATAGCCGCTTGGATCAGCTAGCTGAAATGATGCAATCTGGCAATAAAGACCGATTGAAAGGCTTTCTCAGGAGTTTTATTGATGAATCAATAGTCCCGCTTATAGAATATCTTAAAGTAAAGACTGCGCTCTCGGTACTGGAGTCCATAGAGCGTTTGTGTGTGGATGTTCTTCAGTCAGAGAGCGCGCTCCTTTCCGAGTTGAAATATCTCAAAGGTAAGTCTTTACGTTATTTAAATCCAAAACAAGCAATCGACTGTTTCCATGAAGCGTTTCTGCTAAGTCCAGATGAAGAAAGTTACATTGTAACAGAGCTAAGGAACTGCCTCAATAAAAATGATTGTGAAGGTGCTCGCTCATTAATGGCTAAGTTGCAACCTAATAATATGTATAGACAGGCAGTAGAAATCGTATTGTCAGATGATCCTGAATGTCAGTACTCTTTATCCTTAGACCTTAAAAATAATAGTGTTGCAAAGCAAGAGATCTGCGAATTGATGATGTTGAATGGTCAACAAGAAATAGATTTTCTATTTGAGAGTGGTATTGCTAAAGATAGTCCTTATGTTTTATCGTATTCTAATCTCAAGGAATGGTTGTATCTTATATCATGTCATAGGATGGCTATATCTTCTGTATTGATTGTGCATAGAGATAGTTGTGGAGATAAATATAGAAATGCGTACGATCTCGTCAATAGATTTGTCAACTTGTTATCAGATACTGATTTGAAGGATGCTTTCCCGGTTATATCTTTACTGTATCATATTGGGGATATTTGATTGATGGCGAAAAGTCTAGAATAAGGGAATATCAACGAATAGATAAATCTGCGATTGGAGATCAGAAGCAAATTTTTAGACTCTATGAAATATGTATGCTTCAGATGTCTGGGGAAACAGAAGAGGCTTTTGCTATAATCTGTGATATGTCTAATTCTGTGGATCAGTCGGTAATTGATTTAAGTCTACTTATTGGTCATGATTATAGAAATGATGATTATATTCGTTTTGCCTTAATACAGGCGAGAGATAATAAAATAGCCCTTAATTCATTTGCATCTTCAATCTTGGCTTGCTATCTAGATCATGATAATGTTACTATTGTTTCGGAATTTATCGATAGTCTGATTTTTATTAATCATGTGGAAAAAGACCTACTTAGGCAGCTGTGTAATTTTGCGAAAAAGGAGCCGGTTGATATTTCCAGTTTTAAAGATGAAACAGATACTTTAACAGATGAACTTACAGCATTCGCAGCTTTACTGATGGCAAAAGCAGGAGAAGATGAACTAGCGGTTAAGATTCTTAGTCCAAGAGTTGATGAGCAGCTGTTGGATTTGAAAGCGAGAGTCTTTATAGATGTCCTTTCTATTAACTCTTACCATCACCCTCATCTATATCGCATACTTCAAGATAATAGAAAGAGGGGATCGTGTCAGATAGATCTTTTGAAGAAAGAAGCTCATTTGGCATCGCTGTTGGCAGATTATGCCGGGGCGTTTGAGGTTCTTGAAATATTACATCGAGAATGCCCATATGATGAAGAGGTTTCTGTTAATTATATAAATGCTTGGCTTCGTTCTGGAAAACCTTTGTCAAGTGAGTTAATGCTTATTGTTGAAAAACTTGATATATCATCACCGGATAGAGTCAGATTCGTATATGCTGCATTGGTGGAGACAAATAATGTTGAATATGCTGCCATTTTTTTGCATAATAAGACAGTAGCTTTAGGCGATGATCAACTGAAGCATTTGTTTTTTGGAGAGAGTACTACCGGCTATATCGCTAAGGTAGTATCAGCCGAGTTGGATGAAGTTACGCCAGGCGTATGTGTGATACTTCGATATAGAGAACGTCCTAAGGCATTAATAGTAAGAGAAAATACACCACTTGGGAAGGCGCTTCTCGGTAAAAAGAAAGGTGATGTTTTGACACTTTTACGAGATGAATATGAGATTATATCAATTCATTCCTACCTATATAAACTTAATGCAGATTATTTGGATGAGGTTATGATTAATGGAGGAAATGAAAGAATGATGCCTTTCTTTATAGATGAAAATAATATATTGGAAAGCTTTGAAAATGCTATTAAACAATTTTCTCCCGAATCTTATAATTATGAAGAACAAAGACAAAAGAAGATTGACGACTATAAGAAAGGAAATATCCCTTATTCTCATTTAATTGAAATTCCTGATGTAATTGGCGGTTACTATAAAGGATTGTTTACATCATTTGAATACAAAGTGCCATTTGCATAACTTTCTTTTGATACGGTTAGTCAAATAAATGACAATTCCAGATTTGTACTTGAATTGCCATCTCTGTTATAACTCTTTGAGTTTTCTAACAAATCAGGATACAATCCTAAGCTTAAGCCAATCGTGTCGAATGTTCTATATGAGTATATTAAATATAAGAAGACTTTCCTAAATTATCATATATCGATCCCGTTCTATGAGGCCATTCGTTCTGAAAATATCTATCGATATAGTGAGGATATTTCAGAAGACATACAATTAAGAATGCAGGCTTTGATTGCCTGGATTGAAGCGAATTGTCAGATAGTTAGTAATGAAGAGGCGCTTGCTATGGAGGAAACAAGGTCGAATGATTCAGAATTATCAAGATTATTCCAGCATACAATCTCCTTTTTAATGCGCAAGGACGCTGACTATGTGTTGATTTCAGATGAGGCTTATTATTCACGGATTATTCAAACGCTCCCGAGAATTTCTTCTGAAATATTTGTGAAGTTGTTCAATGAAGATAGTTACAAAGCCTTCTTGAATTTTATGTTTGACTGCCACATATGTGGTGCTTCCTTAACGGAGCAGATAATTATTGATGAATATAAGAAACTTGAAGTTGGAGGGAAGAACAGATTTTCCGAAATTATATACAATATAAAATCCAACCCTATTTCATTTCAGGCTGTTTTATCAGCAAGTATCAGTCTGGCGTCTGAAAAGGGAGATACGGAAATGCTTACTAATGCTTTGACGGATTTGTTCGAATCATCCTTTGGAATATTAGATCATGAGTTCTTCAAATCCAAAGAGTGGCATAGTCTTATGACAATGCTAAGTCTTCCCATTAAAGGATATGGTGTAGTGAAACAATGTATTGAGAATGCAAAGCAAAAATTGTTGTCATGAGTCTGGATTCAAATATAGAACCATTACTCATAAAAATGAAGATGGACTTTATCGTGATATGGAGTCGGTAATTAAGAATGAATTATATGCTTCTCGATTTGACCAACTTAATGATCCATTTGAAGCGATGGCAGCTCAGTCCTTTGGTGAAGCTATTCACCTTTTAAAGGAGGTGGGATCTGATCAATATGGAACAATTCAGGAGTTGACGCATAATATTATTGGTTTTAGATAGCGTGCCGGTGTTTATTCCTTATCAAAGTCTCAATGCGGTTTTCCTGACAGCGAATTGATGTGGGCTCATTATGCAGATTCGCATAAAGGTTTCTGTATAGAGTATGATATTGAACAGCTTGCCCTAAGTGAGGAGTTATGGTTTAATGTTAGCTGTATCGATCAGGTTGTATACTCTCCAACCATACCAGAGATGTGTCTTACTGATATTTTGAGTAATACTGGCGTTCAGCTGATTACGAAAATATGTGGTACAAAGTCGAATGTTTGGAAATATGAAAATGAGTCTAGATTGCTATATGAAACGTCTGATATAAAGAAATATAATCCTGCTTCATTGAAGGCCATATACTTTGGCCTTAATATGGATAATGTGCTTGAAGAGTATCTCATTGACAAATTGACAAATTGAAATATTAAATTGTTCAAAATGAAGATGCCTAATAGAGAATATAAACTTTTCCCGGAACTGGTTGCAGAGAATACACAACAATATAAATATGATTTATCGCTAGACTCGTTTGAGATGATTATGACAGATCATAAAACGGCAGTTGAGAACTTTCATATTTTTTACAAAGGTTTGAATACTTCGAAGGATTCTATATTGTCATTTATTAAAGCTTTTAGAGAACGATATTGTACCAGAAAGGCAAATGTATCTTTATATAACCAAAATAATGATTATTTGAAGGTGCTGATAAAGACTTATCCTTTGCAAGGCGAAGATTTGAAGTATATGCAAGAGCACTTCTTAGCTATGTCTATGTTTGAGATAGAAGATGAACTTTGGTTCAATGTATACAATTAATTAAAGTGAATTACTAGTGATGCGTTAACCGAAGCATCTACGGTTGTAAGCAATTGAAAGTTAATATATTATATAAGTTCTTTGATGACCTCTATTTGAAATGAGTTCGTAATTTTGTGGGATAACCACAGTGATTATGAACGAAGGTAAGTCTGTTTTTACTCAGGTCACAAGTTTCATTCCACGGCAGATTTTCCAACGACTTGTAAAGAAGTACAAAGGAGATTATCGAGTGCGAGAGTTCAATTGTACCAATCAGCTGAAGTATATGCTATTCGGCCAGTTGACTGCTTGCAAATCCTTAAGAGACATCTGCTTATGCCTTAGTGCACATCAAGATATCCTTTATGGACTTGGAATCACGACATCTGTAAACGAGTCATCGCTTTCCAGAGCTAATGAGAATAGAGACTACCACATCTATGAAGGACTTGGACTGGCACTCATCAAGATTGTCCGCCCGTTGTACTCTAAGATGAGACTTGACTACATCGCTCCATAGGATCATGACATATTTGCACTTGACTCAACAACCATATCATGCAGTCTCAAACTGATGAGCTGGGCACAGGGCAAGTATAGCAAAGGTGCAGTTAAGATGCACACACTCATAGACTTAAGAGGAAGCATACATACTTTCATACATATCACTGATGGTCGCTGCCACGACAGCAATGTGTTGGATATGCTGAACATTGTTCCTGGTGCCATCTATACGATGGACAAGGCTTATGTCGACTTTGAAGCACTAAACGGATTGACTCCAGGGGTGCCTTCTTCGTAACAAGGGCCAAGGACAATATGAAGTACGAGATCGTATCTACCAACTTCAATATTGATCAGTCAACAGGATTGATGGAGGACCACATTATACGTCTTACTGGCTATAAGTCTCAGAAACTTTATCCGAAGGAATTTCGCTTAATAAAGTTCTGCGACCCAGAGACCGGAGAACTACTCACATTTATCACAAACCTCACAAATGAGATAGAATTCAATGGGTTAGAGATTGCCAATATATATCGCCACAGATGGGATATAGAGTCTTTCTTCAAACTCATAAAGCAGAATCTCACGGTAAAACATCTGTTAGGATGTTCCGAGAATGCAGTGGAGACACACTTGTGGATTGCAATATGTTCTTACCTCCTGCTTGCCAGAATCAAAGCGACTTGCGACAGTCCCTACTCAATAACAGAGATTGGCACCCTCGTACGAGTCTTCGCTCTGGTCAAAACGGACCTGAAGAAGCTAGTGACAGAGCCACAACCACTCATTTAAAATCAAGATGTCAAAGAACCAACATTATTTTAAAAAGTTAACGCATCAGTACTAAAAGTGAATAAATAGTGGCAGTTTTGTGTACGCTGAAATGCACTGTATTAGATATTGCTTTTGCATAAGATGTTAGGCAACTTGTGGATAGGATGTCGTGGCATGATTTTCAAACAAACGAATTGAATGTAAAAGGCCGCTTAAGCTTGTGTTAAATACACCTGAAACGGCCTTTTCATTATTGAATTTGAGATGACAACTTATTTTCAAAGCAACGCCATTGTTGAAGTAATATTTCTATTGTAAGTATCCTCGGTTTGAGGGCGCCGCAAATAGAAAGTATGTTATAGATATTTCAAGCAAGAGCAGAGGAAGAAATAATTATCAAACATGCAACAGTTTTGCAGAAAATTACGTGTAAAGAAAAAGCCCTCGTGTGAGGGCTTTGAGATTATTTGTTGAATTGTATTGACATAATGCAGTGGTCTGCTGTCCGTATGTTGTAACCTCGTGGCTTTACTACTCCGGAATCAACCATTTTCTTGAACTCCTGAAGAGATTTTTCAAATGAAGATATTTGCGGATCAGCACCAAACATCTCTTCTGACTTCATCAAAACTTCTTTAATTTGAATTGCTGTGTCCATATTTATAAAAATTTTCTTGTATGAAAAAACTGTTGGAAATTATGTCTTGCAATATAATCCCTTAATATTTTGTAATAATTGCGGATGCTATCACGCTCTGGTTTATCGCTATAATCTGTTATCTGCAATTTAAGTGACTTGAGAGTATCAATATCTATAGGTCGACCATGAGTTTTCCATTCGTTGTTATCTCCTAACTTGTTGGCAATTTCCTCTGCACGAGCCTCTTTCTCCACCATAGTGACAGGTCTTCCATCAGAATGGTTGTTCCAGTTGCGGAACTTATATTTTACCAACCATTTCTTCAGAAGTGATATGGTGAGCTCCTTGGCCTGCTCATAGCCGCGCAATTCCGCTAAATCAAAATCCTTAAGAATAATGAATTCTGCTTGTGTGAGGGTTCCATCATGAGCTTTCTTGATCAGTTCGTTGATCTTATCAAGGTATCCTAATGCCGGAACATACTTCCCGTCCTTATTAGGGACCTGTGGGTCAATAGGACCTAATACTGAAAAGTAATCCATCCAGATCTCATCGCCGCTCATGCAGAATATGGTACCTGCACTGTAAGCACAGTCGGGGACGATAAATGTGACTTTGGAATAATGATGGCGTATGATATTTACGAATCGTTCAACCGCTGCAGCACTACCTCCGTATGTTGTAAGAATGACCGCTAAAGTGTCTCTTTTCTCTGGGGTATTAGCCAGGTCTTCTATGATGCCAAGTATGCCATTCTCCAGACCATCTGCAATCGGACCAAAATAGGTGAACACATCACAATTCAATGCAGCCTCTAATTCTGAGAGACTGTTATTCATTACATCTCTTAATGCCTTGTCAATAGATGGTACCATATCAGACGCGTTATCCATGACAAAAGTAGTTATTTTTCGCAATACTCCAATAAGTTTTTACGACAATCCGACAAGCAAAAACCGTGTCAAATAATCGCCATCAGCAATTACCGCAGACCTGATGGTCTCCAAGGTGTTTTGTTTCATAACATTGCTGTGTCAAGCCACTCTAGATGCTCTTCCTCGCTGGATTGGTCTCTTCTGATTGAAGTGCAAGTGTTGCTGATGGTTATCTTTATAGATCCGTCGTCAATAAGGTAGCAAAGCAGTCCGATTATGGCTTCTTCCTACCCTTCGGGGAGTAACAACTGCGCCAGGGAAGGCTGTTGATCCATTTTCCAAGGTACTTCGCCAACGACCTCTGACAACGTCGATTGTGGAAATACTATATCTACCAAATTTTATGTTGCTTAAGGTTTATAATGAAACTTGAGTTATCTAAGCAACGTAGCTAGTTCTTATAGGTTTGTTAGGCTCAGCAATAACTTCTCAGATGTTTTTGACGCGGTGTGTAAATAGCGTGTCGTGTATAACTATATGTATCACGATTTCTTTACTTCCTGCAACGTTATTTAGTTGCAGCGAGTATCAAAATAGGTGTGGGAATCGAACTTGATACGGAAAATAGTTGCAGAAAGTATCAAGTTTGCAAGCCGGTGACACCACAGAAAACCCTCGTAGATGCATTCTACGAGGGTTTTGCTTTATGGTGTCTTCGCAACACGTCATATCGTGCGGCCGGTGTCATTACACTATGCTGCTTTCCTGCCGGAACTGACAATTATCGCGGACACAAAAATCAATCACCTGCTGTGGTGCGCTGAGCATCTTATTATGCTTCAGCGGTGCAAGCCACAACAGGTGATCAATTTGTATTTGTGAGTATCCTTTACATATCGTCTTTGTCCATATTCTGGAGAAGGGCATCATTGGTTCCCCAGCGGCGCATACGATCCTGAAGGAGTTCTATTGCTTCGATGCAGGTCATATCGGCCAGGAATTTACGCATAACCCAGATACGGTTGGCGATGGCAGGGGAGTAGAGGAGGTCGTCACGGCGTGTACTTGACAATGTAACGTCAACAGCAGGGAAGATGCGTTTGTTGGCAAGTCTTCTGTCGAGCTGAAGTTCCATATTGCCGGTACCCTTGAATTCCTCGAAGATAACCTCGTCCATCTTGGACCCTGTCTCTGTCAGAGCCGTGGCAAGAATTGTAAGTGAACCACCGTTCTCGATATTTCTGGCTGCTCCGAAGAATCTCTTTGGTTTGTGGAGCGCATTGGCATCCACACCACCGGAAAGAACCTTTCCAGATGCCGGCTGGACAGTGTTGTATGCACGTGCGAGACGTGTAATCGAGTCAAGGAGGATGACTACGTCGTGTCCGCATTCAACCATTCTCTTGGCTTTTTCGAGCACCATATTGGCTACCTTGACGTGGCGTTCTGCAGGTTCATCAAAAGTAGATGCGACCACTTCCGCTTTCACGCTGCGAGCCATATCGGTAACTTCTTCCGGACGTTCGTCGATCAGGAGTACGATCATATAGACCTCCGGATGATTGTCTGCTATAGCGTTTGCAATTGCCTTAAGGAGCATTGTCTTACCAGTCTTCGGCTGTGCGACGATAAGTCCACGCTGGCCTTTTCCGATTGGAGTGAACATATCGACGATTCGACAGGACATATCATTATGACCCTTACCGAGAAGGTTGAACTTTTCCTCTGGGAAGAGAGGGGTAAGGAAGTCAAAAGGAATTCTGTCGCGGATGAATTCCGGAGTTCGTCCGTTTATGAACTTAATACGTACCAGAGGGAAATATTTGTCACCGGCTTTAGGTGGCTTTATTTCTCCTGTAACTGTATCTCCAGTCTTGAGAGCGTGCTGCTTGATCTGGTACTGCGAGACGTATATGTCGTCAGGAGAATTCAGGTAATTATAGTCTGACGAGCGAAGGAATCCATATCCTTCCGGAAGAATTTCAAGAACTCCGGTTGCCTCCACAACTCCGTCAAATTCTATAACCGGTTCCTGAGGACGTTGCTGGTTGTTGGATTGAGTCTGCGCAGGGGTATTTTCCTTTGCATTCTGCTGCTGTTTCTGTCCGTTATGACGGTTACCGTTAGACTGGTTGTTATTGTTTTGCTGAGGAACCTTCGGTTTCTCTTCTGCCGAGTCATCTGATACGTCTTCAGAGTGCTTTACAGGTTCGATTGCTGCTTGTGGCTTCTGAATCCTGGCTCTTTTCTGTCTAGGCTGCTGCTTGTCAGATTTTTCCTGCGGACGCTCTTCTTGTCGGACTTCTGCTGTCAAAGGCTCAGACTCAGTCTGCTGAGCCGGTTCCTTCGTTTGCGCAGATTCTGCTTTCTCCTTAACAGGCTTGTCTTCATTCTTAGGTTTGCGACCTCGTTTCTTACCGGCATTTTCTCCCTGCTTCTTCTGCTCTTTCTGTTCTTCTGGCTGGGCCTCCGGTTTGCTTTCAGGCTTGGCAATCTTCTCCACAGGCTTTTGCTCTGGTGCTGCTTCTTGTGTCGCCGGTTTTGTGTCCGCAGCCTTTTCTTTACGCGGACGTCCTCTCTTCGGCTTTTCAGGAGCATTCAGAGCATTTTGTTTAGCCTCTTCATCTAAAATGGCATAGACCAGGTCATCTTTCTCCAACTTTTTGTAATTCTTTACTTTAAGTCCTTCAGCGAGAGAACGGAGACTGTCAATGTCCATTTCCCTAAGGTCAAAAATCTTGTGCATAAAAAATATTTAATGTGATTGTATTCAATTGGGAACTTCCCGTGAAGTCAGGGAAATTTGAATTGAAAGAAAAATAAACTCCCCAAACGTAACGGGGTTCACAAAGGTAATAAAAAAATCTAAACAACCAATGTTGAAAGTCTTTTTATTAGAAATTGTTGTCCCAGTAACTACTGCTCTTCTTGTATTTCAAAAGGTCTGCCAAAGCCGCAGCATTTGCAGCAATTTGGAATGTCCAGGACTCCCATTGACCATTTGGCACCCAGGATACACGGATATTGAAACAGTGCAGATCGTATTGTGCACTGAATTGTGTAGTGGTCATCTTAAGAGCCATAAGGTCGAAACCTGTAGTCAGATTCATTGACAAACGCGGAGTGAGTTTGATCTGTCCAGTAATGCCGAGAGTCTGAGTATGAGTGTTGTTTGCCGTTGACTTACCGTTGGCGAACTGGTATCCTCTTCTGAAACTGTATGAGTAGTTGAAGTTGACTGACCAAGGAGCGTTCGGATTCATATAATACAGCCATCCTCCTGGAATGTATTCTCCAGTCACAGGATGGTAATACATCCTCATATAGTTTGCAGATGCATTTCCAGTGGCCTGCTGACCTCCATCGTTACCGTTGATCTTTCCTTCTCCGGAGAGCGAATATGAAAGGGATACGCTGGCGCTGTTCATTCGTGCAAGTCCCTGTCCCTGAGTGATTGCAAACTTGTTGATCCTCTGTCCGCTCTTATGATCCTGATCGACGAGAATGGCGTATGGATCGAACTGTGCATTAGCATTGATTCCGAGTTTGCCGAATACGGATGTGGACATTGTCACGCTGATATTACTCATATTGAACTCTTCTGCCAGGAAGTTGTATCCTGTAGAAAAATTCAACTGGTCAATGAGTTTTATCTTCTTGGTGCCCGTACCTGTTGTGTCGGCCAGATCGCGGACTTTAGCCTCGAAATTGTTTCCGAGACTGAAATTGAGACTGGCTGTCTTTCCCTTTCCAGGAGGCGATCCTGTACCTGCTCCGGTGTATATGTTGTAGTCCTGAGTTTTGACCTGACCGTTTCTGTCAGTATATGTCAACGTCCTGTATCCATTGAAATACGTGCCTTTCTCCGGGCTGAAGGAGGCGGAAAGGGAAGGTGATACGACGTGTCTTATAGCCTGTAGTTTACGATGTTTACCGAAGTTGAACAGACCATAGATTCGCGTACTCATCGATATGCTTCCGGAATAGTTGTGGGACGTTCCGAAATGTCCGAATGCCTTTCCCTGCACTTTCTCCACCTGGCCGGTATCTGGATTATATTCCTGTTCGATTTTCCTGAAATACCAGTTCATTCCATACTGAACGCTTGGAGTGACGTTGATGTATTTGAAGGCAGTGAAGTTAGGAAGACCTATCTGGAAGGTATGAGTCATACCGTTCTGGAACTTGTCCCAGAATCCCGGCTTATTGAATTCAGATGCCTTGAAGTTGATTCTGTTCTGGAATGCTGTGTTGTAGCCAAGAGAGAATTTCTCGTAGAATTTCTCCTTTCCGACTCTGTTCTTGCGCTTGAACGGATAGAATCTGCTTACGGAAAATGTTACATTAGGCAGCGTAAATGAATACGAACTGTCCTTCGAGTTCTGATTATGGAGGGCATTGATGGACAGGTTCAGTTTACCGTTCCAGTTCTTGGAATATGAAATGGAAGACGATATCTGATTCTGCAATGCTTCTGTGACTGAAGTCGAGTTGTATTTGTTGTTGGATGGGCTGGAGAAGTTCACCGATGCAGAGAAACTTGTTCCAGGTCTTGCCTTTGCATCCTGGGAATGTGTCCACCTTACACCGAAGTTCTTGGTCTGGAAGAAGTCTGAACTTCCTTTTTCACCAGCCTGGTCGTTGGAATAAGTTATGGAAACATTACCGTTGAACTTGTAGTTCACCTTATATCTGGAATTCAGATCGACAGCCCACGATCCGAGAGTGTATATGTCGGCTGTGAGTGCAACGTCGAAATAATCTCCTATAACGAAATATAGTCCGGCATCCCTGAGATAGAATCCTCGGGAGGCTTCTTCTCCGAATGAAGGGAAGAGGATACCCGTGGCTCTGTCAGGGCGGTCAGGAATGAATCCGAAAGGAAGCGCCAATGGCAGCGGCACATCGGCTATGACCGGCCACGCAGGACCGAACACCGTTTTCTGCGACGGCTTGGTCATCACTTTTGCTCGGCTCAAGTGCAGGTAATAGTGCGGTTCTTCGCAATCGCAGACGGTATATCTTCCGTTGGCGATGTTGATCGAACGGTCTGGCATCATCTTGATTTTCTTTCCGTGAAGTATGCCCTCCTGCTCCTGGGTGATCATATTGGTGATCCTGGCCTTGTTGGTCTCGAAGTTATATCTGACCTCCTCCATCTCGTACGACTTTCCGCCTTGTTCCATTACAGGCCGGCCTGTAATCACCCCAGTAGTATCCTTGGTGCCTCGGGCGTATAGGGTGGAAGTGTTCAGGTCATATTCCATATAGTCGGCTGTCAACTTCATATTTCCGTATGTGACACTTACGTCTCCATAATAATATATGAGTTTCTTGCCGTCGCTGAAATCTTCTATGATCGAGTCGCGGGCAGCAGTGAAAGCCGGCGCTTCCAGAGAACTTTTCCGGAGCATTGCAATCGAGTCCTGCTTGAAAATGGAGTCTGCTCTTGCAATCGAATCCATAACGAAACGTGTGGAATCATTCATAGCAGAAAGAGAATCACTGATGTCAAGGGAGTCACTTGATTCGGATTTCATATTGAAGCCGGAACGAACTTCTGCTGCAATCTGCTCCCTCTGGGCGCGGCGGCTTCTTCTGCTTTCCTGGGATGATAATGTGAAAGTGTTGAATACCAACAGCATAAGAGCCGCCAGTATCCACTTTGCAGACCACATTTTCATCTTTCCTTTAATATATATTGACATCAATAATTTCCTGTTATTGCAAGTTTTTGCTATTTTTGCAAGTCGCAAATTTAAAACTAATTTCAATTATTACCAAATTGAGATGCCGATATGGACATTAAAGTTATAATTTCCACCATAATGATCAGCCTTGCAGCATTGCTGAATCCTTTCCTGCATATTTCCGGCCAGACATCGGGCAGCGGAACAGGCCTCAGGACAATTGTGATAGATCCTGGACACGGCGGCAAGGATCCCGGTGCTCCCGGGCCTGACAGCAAGACAAGTGAGAAACACATAGTTCTCAGCATTGCAAAGAAACTCGGTGAAAAGATCAAGAGTGAATATCCGGAGGTCAAGGTTGTATATACAAGGTCAGGAGATACTTTCCCAAAACTTACCGACAGGGTAAAGATCGCACACGACAACAACGCAGATCTGTTTATATCCATACACTGCAATTCGAGCAAGAACAAGTCTGCTTCAGGCTCATCCGCACATATACTTTCAAGAAAGGACAGCAGGAATCCCGACAGGGATCTGTTTGATGAGAATGTGGAATTGACAAAACTCGAGAACTCTGTGATACAGTTTGAGGAAGACCAGTCCGGTTATGCTGAAGATTCCCCGGAAGACCAGATACTGAACACCCTCCTGTTTCACGCCAATTTCGACCATAGCGTTCTTTTTGCGCAACTTATCGTTGACAACCTTGCTGTCAAGCCTTTGCACAAGTGGGGTAAAGGAATCCATCAGAATGATTTTCTTCTTTTGAAAAAGATGACCTGTCCGGCCGTGCTTGTCGAAACGGCATTTCTTTCCAATGCTAATGAAAGGCAGATTCTGGTGTCATCAAAATGGCAGGAGGAGATAGCAGGAAGGCTTTTCGATGCTTTCAAGGCCTATAAGAAGCAATATGATTCATCTGTCACTTCATTTGATTCTTCGAGCGTTCCATCTCCTCAAGCAGATGAGGTTCATACAGAGGCTTCAGATGAATATTTCGGAATACAGATAATGGGACTCGGACGTCTTCTTGCCAAAGGAGATCCGGCATTGAAAGGACTATCCGTTAGACCAGTAAAGGCTGAGCAGTCGAATATATATAAATATGTATATGGCACGTATGCAACTTCAAAGGAAGCCTATGACAATCTTGCAACTGTACGCAAAAAATTTCCTGAAGCATTCGTAGTAAAAGTAATTGGTGAAAAAGTAGAACTAGTAAAATAATCTGATAATGAGCAAGGAATTGAAAATCGGTATTTTTACCGTCAGCATTCTGATTGTGTCATTCTTTCTGATCAATTATCTCCGTGGGGAAGATATTTTCAACAGGGAGATAGAATTGTCGTCGAGGTTTGAGAATGTTGAAGGACTCGTTCCTTCCGCCCCTGTTTTCATAAAGGGCTATAAGGCTGGAAAGGTATCGGAAGTGGTCTATGATAGTGAAAACGAAGATTTCGAGGTAATCTGTTCCATAAAAAAGGAATTCCAGATACCTGCGGATTCGAAGATGACTATTTATAGCGTAGATATTATGGGTGGAAAGGGAATTAGGATAGATTTGGGGACATCCGTGTCGATGGCTTCAGACGGAGATACCCTTACGCCTTCATTCGAGGCTGGACTTATGGATGGCCTTTCTGCAGGGATAGGCCCTCTCATTGCTAAAGTCACTGCTACTCTTGACAGTCTTGCATATACTGTATCTGGAATCAACAGCATTCTTTCAGAGGATAACAGCGCCTCGATCGCAAGGACACTTGCACATCTTGAAAAGACAATGGCGCAAGTTCAGTCTCTGTCATCTGCAATCGGAGGAAAGTCAGATGAACTCACAGCCTTTATAGATGACCTGGACTCTCTTTCCTGCAAGATGGTCAGTATAGTTGATAAGGCTGACACGGCAATGACAGGTGTAAATACTGTAATATCCTCGATTTCCCAGGCTGATATTGAAGGAGTGATCTCCTCTTTCAAAACTCTTCTGGAAAATATGAACGATCCGGAGGGAACTGTCGGAAAACTTTTTGTTGATAACTCCATATATGATTCAGTCGATGCATTATTGAACGACATTAATGTATTGGTTAAGAAAATTGAGGAAAATCCCAAGAAATATTTAAGAATTTCTGTATTCTAAGTTGTTCTATCCACAAATAAACGCGATTTGAGTATTTTGAAAGATTCAAAATTGAAATACTGCTGTCTCATAGGCGTTTATGAGGTTTTTATATTTCTAATTGTTTGATTTTCAGTATATTAGAAATTACAAAAGACCTATTGTATTTTTATCGGGGGTGTAAAATAAAATTAAAAAGCAATAGAATTTTTTATTTTTTATTACTTTTTTTTCCTCATCTTTGTAGTCCCGTTTGAAAACGGGTCTGAAACTTGACTCCTGATAATAGATGACACCGGAAAAACACATATCTGTATGGAACAACTGCCTTAACTTCATAGGGCAGAATATCGATCCACGACAGTTCAATCTTTGGTTCAAGCCCATAAAGCCTGTATCATTGGTTGAATCAACACTTACTGTGGAAGTTCCGTCCGAGTTTTTCCGTGAATATGTGGAAGGTGCTTATCTTGACATTCTGAAGGCATCACTCAAGAAGGAACTTGGTGTGGGTGCAAAACTTGTGTATGTCGTTACTCCTGTCCAGAAGCAGCAGTCACTTGTCTATCCTGCTTCTCACGGCAATGTTCCGGTCAATAAGACCGTTGCTGTGGAAACATACGGAAAGGCTGGAAATCCGGGGCCATTCGTATTCCCTGGAATCCAGAGAGTGCGTATCGAGTCACACCTCAATCCTGTATATTGTTTCGAGAACCTGATAGTAGGTGAGTGCAACAAGATGGGATTCACTGCTGCGGAAAGCATTTCAATGTCACCGGGCAAGACTGCATTCAATCCTCTTTTCCTTTTCGGTGGTCCGGGACTTGGAAAGACACATCTGGCCCAGGCCATTGGTGTGGAGATCAAGAAGAAATATCCGGAACTGGTTGTCCTCTATGTACCTGCAAACAGGTTCAAGACTCAGTATATGGATGCTGTTCACGTTAAGAACAAGTTGACTGATTTTCTTGCGTTCTATATGAAGATCGATGTGCTGATAATGGATGACATCCAGGATCTCATCGGTCAGGGAACACAGAATGCGTTCTTCAATATATTCAATCATCTTCATCAGTCTGGCAAGCAGTTGATATTCACATCTGACAGGCCGCCTGTGGATCTTGAAAGTTTTGAGGAAAGGCTTCTGTCACGCCTTAAATGGGGACTGTCTGTGGAATTGCAGAAGCCTGACTTTGCAACGAGGCTTGAAATGCTCAAGGCCAGAGCCTTCCGCGAAGGAGTGTCCCTGAAGGACGAAGTTCTGCATTTCCTTGCAACGAGAATAAAGTCCAACTTCAGAGAACTTGAAGGTGCATTGATCTCTCTCATAGCAAATGCTACTCTTGCTCATAAGGAGATCACAGTCGAACTTGCAGAGAAGATCACCGAAAAGATAGTGGGCGAGCAGCAGAACGATGTCACTATTGACAAGGTGCAGAAGGTTGTATGTGATTATTTCAACATCACAAGAGATGATCTTCTTTCCAAGACAAGAAAACGCCAGATAGTCCAGGCAAGGCAGATTGCTATGTATATGGCTCGCACATTGCTCAACTGTTCTCTCTCGACTATCGGCGCAGAAATCGGAGGTAAGGATCACGCGACTGTGCTTCACGCTTGTACGACAGTAAATGATCTGATGACAACAGATAAGACGTTCAAGCAATATGTCACCGACATTGAAAAGATGCTTGTACCCGTAAGAAGATAGTATAATCCGCCCTAAATGGGGCGGGTTTTCTTTTTATTATTATCTTTGTAAAAATAAGTGCTACGTATATGAATTCAGAGAAAGTTTTATCCTATTTCAAGGAGATCACGCAGATTCCACGCGAATCCGGACACGAAGAAAAGATTGTTGCTTACCTGCAGGAATTCGCTGCAAAACACAATCTTGAATGCAAGACTGACAAGGCTGGTAATGTATTGATTACCAAGGAGGCAGCGCCAGGCTATGAAGATGTACCGGCAATGGTTCTGCAGAGTCATTCGGATATGGTATGTGAAAAGAATGAGGGGGTAGAACACGACTTCGCAAAGGATCCGATCAGATACATCATCAAGGATGGTTGGATGATTGCTCCGGATACTACTCTCGGTGCAGACTGCGGCATCGGTGTGGCTGCCCAGATGGCTCTCCTGGTCAGTGATATGCCTTGTGGCAAGATAGAATGTCTTTTCACCACCTCTGAAGAAACCGGACTTGACGGTGCGATGGCACTCGAACCGGGATTCTTCACCGGTAAAGTCCTGTTGAATCTTGACTCTGAAGATGAAGGAGAGATTTTTGTCGGCTGCGCCGGCGGCATAGACACTACTGCTGAATTCAATTATAAGAATGAGCCCATTCAGTCAGATTTCGTTCTCCAGGAAGTATTTGTAAAAGATGCAATGGGAGGACATAGCGGTGATGATATAAATAAAGGGCGTGCAAATGCAGTCCAACTCCTCGGACGTTTCCTTTACAGCATTCTCGACCTTGACTGGCAGTTGGTGACTATTGACGGAGGAAACAAGCGTAATGCCATTGCCCGTGAGGCTAAGGCTGTCATTGCCGCCGAGGAGGATACCCTTGAAATCATCAATGAGAGACTCGAAGAATATGCTGCTGAAGTTGCGGAAGAATATGGTGCTATAGAGAAGGATCTTAAAGTAGGTTATGGAGAAAGCAACCTCGAGAAGGATTCTGCAATAGATGAAATGACTGCCTGGAATCTGGTTGCAGCCCTTTGTGCATCACCGCACGGAGTGCTTGCAATGAGCCAGGAAATTGAGAATTTTGTGGAGACCTCGACTAATCTCGCTTCTGTCAAGATGACTGAGCCAGGTGTAATCCGAATAGGTTCCAGCCAGAGAAGTTGTGTCACGGCTGCCCGTCGCGCTGCTGCGGCTAAGATGGAGGCTTGCTTCGTTCTCGCAGGAGCCATTGTGAAGCACGAAGGAGAATATCCGGGATGGGCTCCTGCTGCAGAATCACCAATAAGGGATGCTTGTGTGGCTTCATATAAGAAGTTGTTCGGAGTAGAGCCGAAAGTCAAGGCAATTCACGCAGGTCTGGAATGCGGACTCTTCACTGAAAAGTTCCCGGGACTTGATATGGTTTCGTTCGGACCTACACTTAGAGGTGTCCACGCTCCGGGAGAGAGGCTTGATCTGGCTTCACTTGATAAATTTGTGGCTCTCCTTGTAGATGTTATTAAGAATTTTAAATAGAACATATTTGTTTTATTTACTGAAATCAAACAAATTATGATACAAATCGCCCCTTCAATGCTTGCAGCCGACTTCCTTCATCTTGGAAGAGATGTGGAAATGGTGAACAAAAATGCTGACCTCTTTCATCTGGATATTATGGATGGAACATTCGTCCCGAACATTTCATACGGTTTTCCAGTTGTTGAGGCTATCGCAAAAGTCGCAAGAAAACCCCTTGATGTGCATCTTATGATTGTTCATCCGGAAAAATATATCGAACGTTTTGCCAGAATCGGGGTTTCTATGCTAAGTTTCCATCTTAACGCTACAGATAAACCGGCACAGGCTCTTCTTCACATCAGGGAGACTGGTATGAAGGCTGGACTGGTGATTAATCCGGATATGCCTGTCGAGTCTCTTTATCCTTATCTTCATCTATGCGACTACATTATCCTTATGTCGGTATATGCTGGATTCGGTGGTCAGAAGTTCATTGAGGATATATATGACCGTATCAGGACACTAAAGAAGGAAATTGACCGTTTAGGGCTCTCAGTAAAGATTGAAGTTGATGGAGGTGTGTCTCCAGTCAATTCAAAACCACTCATTGAAGCCGGTGCGGAAATTCTGGTTGCCGGAAGTTCTGTATTCAATTCGGATTCACCTGCAGATGTCATTTCTGCAATGCGTGGCTGAATATTTCGAACGAACTTTCCCCAGTTATGAAAATTATCACGCTCTCCATTATAATTCTTCTGTCAGTTTCGTGTCAAATGAGACAGACAGAAGATTTTGCTTCGTATCTCCATTCTGCAGAAGAACTTTTCCGGCAGGGAAAGGACGAGGAGGCTATGAATGCCTTGGTCAAGGCGGAGAAATGCTATAATGAAGATATCCCTTCTGCGGAACTCGGTTTTCTGAAGATGCGTAAGGGAGATATTTACTACAGGTACTTTGACTATGCCAAGGCAATCGATTCATATTCAGAGGGTACAGATATTTTCCTGACTTCCGGAGACACTTTGAACTATTGCAATGCTCTGCTTCTTTTATGTGATGCCAGTGTCCTGAATCTTGATGCTTCCCGCGCGCATAAGTGCATCAGCATTATGCAGGAAAATGCGAGATTCTATCAGGGGCAGGCAAAGCACGCATATCATCTCTGCAGGATAAAACTGACTGAACTTGAAGACGGAGCGGAAGCCGCTGTTCCTCTGATCGATGCTTATCTTGCCGATCTGCCGACAGAAGGTACACCAGACTGGCGTATTCTGGCATTTTATTACAATGAGGCCGGTGAGTATGATAAGGCGCTACACGCCATAAGAAAGGAGGCCGAAGCCAAGGATATCAGCCGTGATCAGAATTATTATGTCGTTCTGTATCAGGTTCTCAAATCTCAGGGCGATTTTGAGGCAGCCCTGACTGCTCTTGAACGTCATAATGTTCTGGCTGATTCTCTGGCTCGGATACAACATACCAGTGATACCCGTTTTATTGAGGAAAGACATTTCTTTTTTGAAGACAAGGAAGCCAGAAGGCGTGATATGAATACCATTCTTCTTGGTTTTTTCATTATTCTTATTGCAGTTCTCCTTGCTCTTCGTGAGACCCGCAGACGCCTTTCCAAGAGTATGCAGGACAATGTTCTTATGAGCATAGAGAAGGCTAGGGTAGAGAAACTATATGCTGATGCATTGATCGAGCGTGAAGCCTTGAACAAGATGGCGGAAGCGAAGAATGCAGATGATGAGATGAAGGCTGTGATAAAGCAGAGGCTTGCCTTGCTCAACAAGGTCATCGCTTCATACATTACGGATTCATCTTCGGCAAACAAGGAGGCCAATGCCCAGATCGAGATGCTCATATCAAATCGAGAGGCTTTCCTCGAATCGACCAGAAAGTCGTTCGAGGCCGGGCATCCGAAGTTTATGTCATACCTTTGTTCACGCGGTCTTACCGATTGGGAGGTGAATTACTGCTGCCTGTATCTCGTCGGACTTAACGGTAAGGAGATAGGTGAATACATAAACCTGAAGAGGCACTATACATACGGAAGTGTGATACGTCATAAACTTGGTCTTGGAGAACACGATAAGAATCTGGCGAATCACCTTAAGAATCTGCTGGAAAATCCGCCTGCGTCAAACTCGTGATCCGACGTGTGAAAGATTTAAGTTTCACGGGCGTTGAATATCAATGAGTTATGTGCGGTATATTGTTGCTGTAAACTGTTCGCGTTAAACTGTTTCGTGCTACCTTTGTATCATTGAAAACCATAAAAACGAACGATTATGATACTAGCAATTCTTGGCGTCGCAGCAGGCGCTACAGTAACAGTGATTCTCCTCAAGTAACTGCCGTACTATGAACGAACTTCCCGTAATTGAGGCCTACTCCAGACCTGACCGTGTATCGATACTTTATGTGATTGTCATATTCATCCTCGGACTGATTGTTTTGATGAGTATCGGTGATTGTGGCGATATAATAGAATACCTGTTCATCCTTGGAGCGTTTATCGCTGTCTCCGTCATTCTTGTGATCCGTAGCAGAAGAATGAAAAGACCGGTTCTCAGGATTTATGAAGACCGCATTGAGAGACGTTTCCTCTGGCAGAAAGAATACAAAAGGTATTATTTCGAAGAGCTCTCAAGTGCCACACTCAAATACGAATTCCCTATGTATGATGTGCTGAGGCTTGAGTTCAGGGACGCCAGAAAGCCGGTTATGATACAGATGAGCAACTTAAGCGTAGCGGTTGAAGATATGTACAGATCTATATTGGAACGTATATGAAGACATTGAAGGCAATATTATATTCATTACTGCTCCCAGCGGTGATTTTCAGTTATCTGCTTCTCCTGTCACGTGACCGTGTTGTTTTTTCCGTGGCGTTCCGTGGTACCCTTCTTATGTATGTACTTCTGGTAATCTGCTTTCTGATCTTTTTTATAAGAAATGATGCTGCAATCCGCTTTTTCTGGCGTGTGGGTTGGCCGGAGTGGGTAACTGTAGGCCAGATCTGGCTCGGTGTCTTGGGTGTCGCGTGCATTATCGCAGCTTCCAGAATAATGTGGGGTATATATATGGATACAGGCAAGATCAATTATTGGCTTCAGCTGATCGCTATGGCTGGAGCCTTCCTGTATCGATACGCATATACTCGTAATGCCCCCGCTGACCTTGATGCTTATGAGAAGGAACGGAAATATGAAGAAGATCCGGATTCACTTGTGACCGTGGCGGAATGCAATGATTCTACGAGTGCTCATATTATCAAGGGAATGCTTGAATCCAACGGCATTCCGGTTGAAATTTTCGGTGACGGGCTTTCCGAGACTTTGGGAGTAGGAAAACACTCGATGCCGATACGCGTCCTTGTGAGAAAACGTGATAAGGCTGCTGCTGAAGAACTTATAAACGAATAGATATGAAGACTTTGAAGATTTGCCGGTTGATAGCGGCTATATTGGCCGAAATATTCATTGTGATAGCATTTGTCGATATGTACAGGGATACAGAGACTGGAGCGCTTTTACTCCTGATGGTGTTCTTTATGAGCGCTGTGCCGTTTATGTACAGCGAGAGCAGAAAGATGGGAAGCAGGAGTGAACTAATCCGCCATATCACTCCAGGAACTCTCTATGGCAAGATGCTTTTCTATGCAGTCTTTGCTCTTGTGGCAATAGTTGCTGCCTTTATTGATCCGGAGGATATGCTTCTGATGTTTGCTTGCTTTTTCCTGGGTGTGTTCAGTTCCCTGGATTCGTATATACTTTATAGATTCCGTAAATCAATCTCCTGACTATGAAGAGTTTGAGAGTATTAAGTGTGCTGTTCGCCGCACTTTCCCTTCTATTTATGGTATTTGCATTCCTTCCGGCCTTTACCGGCACCAGGCCTGACTGGATTATGATCGCCATTCTGATTCTTTTTGTCGTAATGATTCCTTCCTCTCTGGTTGGACGCATCAAGATGGAAAAATTCCCCGAAATGCTGCCTTCTTCAGGAATGATCAAGTTCAATATTATTTATGGAGCCGTTCTTGCTGTTGCTTCGGTCGTTTGTGTGGTAGTGCGGTTGGTGCAGGGTATGTCACCGTGGATGTATCTTGCGGCTGTATTCGTCTTCTCCCACATTGCTGTAAACAATATCCTCCATTATAGGATCAAGAAGAATTCAGGTGAAGGCCAGGCATAGACATATTATACTTATTGTACTTCTCGCCTTTGTTCTGACTGCAAGATTTTCGGTCGAGATAGGCGAGTGGTACTCGACTGTAATCTATCCGCTCGTATCAGGGTTCCTTTCATATTCAGTGTCCTGGATCCCGTTTTCACTGGAAGAAATAGTTGTAGTAGGAGCCGTCCTGTTGCTTATCTTCATTATCGTGAACGGCATCAGAAAGAGACGTGTTTTTGTAATGATCCTTTTTCAGGCATTTGAATTTCTTTTATGGATCTACGTCTGGTTCTATATCGGATGGGGATGCAATTATTACAGGGAAAGCATATATGACAGATTGGGAGTAGAACGACAGGCCTATGATGAGTCCGTCTTCAATGATTTCATCACCGATTATGCAGATAGTCTGAATTCGACATACGAAGCCCTTCCGAATGATTTGTTCTATGTCGGATACGATTATTTCGAGAATCAGGTCAAGGAGGCTTTTGCGGCTCTCCCTTCCTCGGCCGGACTTTCAGTTCCACGTCAATGGCAACATCCGAAACGTCTGCTGTTCAATGAATTATATTCATCGGTCGGAGTGATGGGATTTATGGGTCCGTTCTTTTGCGAGCCCCAGTTGAATAATGATATTCTGCCTTGGCAGTTCCACTTCGTATATGTTCACGAGTATTCCCACCTCCTTGGAGTCAGCAGCGAAGACGAGGCAAATTTCTGGGCTTATACGATATGTACTCGTTCTGATGACCCGGTACTGAGATATGCCGGTTACTATGGCCTGCTGCCATACGTTCTGATCAATGCCTCACGTCTCCTTCCGGAGGAAGATTACAGGCAATTCGTTTCAACCATCAATCCGGCCGTCATTGCAATGTACAATGCCCAGAGAGAATACTGGAACAGCCGTTACAGCAATACCCTCGGCCGTCTGCAGTCAGCATTCTATGATGCATTCCTGAAAGGCAACAAAGTCACTTCCGGCACCGCTAACTATCTGGAAGTCATCGATATGGTCATTTCGTTGGATGATTTCTATAATGGTTACCTATGATTTCCAGACAGTACTTTCTAGTGAATCGATTCTATAGATTAAATCGATTCATATAGATTATCACCAGAACCATTAAAATCCTGAAGATTATCTCTATTTCATTTCCCTATACAAACTTCTAGTGAATGTCAGGGCGAGTACTTTCACCAGAACTATATAATACTATAAGGATCCAGCTGTTTTCGATACTTCTGGTGAAGATAACAGTAGAAAAGTTCACTAGAACTATTTTTTATGTGAAGTGCTCATAACAAACTTCTAGTGAATGTCAGGTCAAGTACTATCACTAGAACTATATAATACTATAAGGATCCCGCTGTTTTCGGTACTTCTGGTGAAGATACTTGTAGAAAAGTTCACTAGAACTATTATTTATGTAAAGTGCTCATTAACAAACTTCTAGTGAATGTCAGGGCGAGTACTTTCACTAGAACTATATAATACTATAAGGATCCCGCTGTTTTCGGTACTTCTGGTGAAGATAACAGTAGAAAAGTTCACTAGAACTATTTTTTTATGTGAAGTATTGAAAAACTATCTTATATTTGTTGTGTTTCAAGCATTTGGGAAGAATGTGTTGAATGATTGTTGTCGGATGACTGTCTGATGGAAGACAGGTGATGACAGTGTTGTAGAAGTAGAGCCAGATATGAAATTATGCTATGAAAAAGGTTTTTCATCTTTGTCATTCCTCTAAGGAGGAAGTTCTTTTCCGTAGTCACGATGATTACAATTGGGGATTCAATTGTTATGCACTAGCATTATATAAGACTGATTCCTGCTCTTTGGCTGATTCGCATATGTCCAATCACAGACATTATGTAGCCCAGACTGACGCGCCGGAAAAAATGATGAGGATCAATCGTCTGGCCTATACCAGACATATGAATACAAAATACAAGAGGAAAGGACCGTTAGGGGAGAGCGAATACTTTTGTGTTGAACTAGATGGATTGTTTCATCTTATGGCTGCGATTTCATATACTCTCCGTAATCCTTTGCACCACGGTGTTTCACCAACCCCATTTGCATATCCATACAGTTCTGCCAATATCATATTCCAATCCCAACTGGGCAAATCCCCGGATTCTGACCTTCTAGGCAAAAGATACAGACATAGTCATATAGGTCGAAATGTCCTGTTGCCGGATAATTACGAGATGGACAAATCTGGTCTTATATTAAGAAAGAACGTTACTGCTGTCCAGCAGGTTGAATTGCTGTATTCCTCGCCAAAGAGTTTTTTATACTATATGAACAGGCCATCTGATGATAAGTGGATTGAAGAACAGAAGAGTGACAATGTCCAGTTGCAGCCGATTACTATGGAACTGATCGAAAAAGGAGTTTATTTGACATCACCTAAGCAGATGCTGATCAATGAGAAAGGCCGTAACGATTACAATCGGATATCTGATTTGAAGTTGTGTGAAGAAATTGACCGGATAATTGTCAATCAATATAAAGTTCCTTCCGTTTACTGCCTCTCATATTCTCATAAACAGGAATTATATGATATCATTAAAGAATTGTACAAAATAGGGGAAGCACAAGCCAGAAGGTGTCTCGCAATGGACTATATGTAATGCCTCTTTCTTCTCCTGACAGTTTTAGTGAATCATCTTGATATGATGTTACTGAAAGTATCTCTCCTTCTCGTTTAGTTCTAGTGAATTTCAAGACTAGCACATTCACTAGAAGCACCCAGATGCTTGCGGTATTGGCAATATTCAGCAGTTTTAGTGAACCGCGACCAGAAGGTATTCACTAGAACTTACCAGATGATTTAAATGCTTTACATTTAAGTTGTTAAATGTCAATTTGATAAGTAAGGGAGAGTTTTGTGCTCTCCCTTAATGTTCATTGTTATTAGTCAACTGGACAATATGAACTAACTCTTGTTTCTCCGTCTATTGTTACGCTTATATTAGATTCCTTTTCTAAATAAAATACTTGGGCGACCCATCTTGTCATATCTTCTGATTTGCCGTTGTATGACATTTCTATTTCCAAGCATACTGCTATTTTTCTGCAAGACTATGAGAGGTAAATGTTTTCTTTGAGCCATATCGAATGTTCTCCATATCTTGTATGTTTATTCTTTCGTTTTTGTCATTGTATTCGCTTATGATAACGCTTTCCTTGATTGAGGCTCCAAACGAAATATAATCCTCAATCAATGAACTAGTGTCAATATTATATACAATGGTATAAGTTGTTGGTTTCTCCTTTGGCGTCGTATTAAGACCGGATGGGTCACAAGAAGAAAATACCATAGTTGCAAGAACAACTATAAAATAGAAAAGTTTGTGTCTCATAATACTTTGTTTTATAGGGTTAAACTTGTTTCCAAATCCCCTACGCACAAAAAAGGCGTAGGACTACTGCCATACGCCATCAAGGCTCACCACAAGCCTACCTGTATAATGGGAGTAACCCTACGCTGGAAAGCATAGTTACTCAATAACAGGTGTAATTTTGCTCGTGTTCATTTCGAGGTGGTGATTCTGATGACGATTGAGCAAATAGTATTCTAATCGATAGACTTTCGCCTATACACTGACAAATGTAGAGAAAAATTGATATTTATACAAAAATAATGAGCCTTCTTGGACTAATATCCTCATTGGGAACTATTAATTATATTAGATACTTCCCATTTAGTTCTAGTGAATTTCAAGACTAGTACATTCACTAGAACCTACCTGATGCTTGCAGAATTAGCAATATTCAGCAGTTTTAGTGAACCGCGACCAGAAGGTATTCACTAGAACTTCCTTCATAAACTTTGTGGGCAAATGCTTGAAATAAATGTGGATGTACGTTTGTTGACGAGTAGTTCTCCCTCCAATGACGCGCGTCTGGCAGATTGAAGCGCGTATGGTTGATTGTCAGAGGATATACCCGATTTCCTTGAAGCCGAATTCTCGGGTAAGGCCGGTGGAGAGGTCTTCGACGAGGAGATTGCCGGTTGACGCGAGACCTCTGATTATTCCTGGAAATACTTTTCCGGAATGCTCTTGTGTGTTGATGTCTGAGTCTGGATCATTTTTGGGGCGTATATTCATAGGACCCTCAAGATGGCCGGTCGGAAGGGTTGTGTAGTCGATAAAGCCGGCTTCAAGGTCTTTTCTCCATAATTGTGAGAGGTACATCTTGCGCAATTTGAGATAGCCTCCATTGATGTTGAGATAGCGTTTGAGGTAGGCTGTGAAAATATCCATAAAATCATCCAGACTCTCTCTTATGTCGTATGACAGACCTGTCTGCAGGCTGATTGATGTGGGGTTAAACAGGTTAACATCAAAGTTTCTTTGATTGATATTCAGGCCTATACCGATGATGCTATGCGAAAGCCATTCTCCACGTATAGAATGCTCGACAAGGATTCCGCAGATCTTTTCATCTCCGACATAGATATCGTTCGGCCATTTGATCTTTGCCCTGATTCCGTATCCGGACAGAAAATCGGTGACGGCAAGAGAGGCTGTCTGGCTTATTACAAACTGATCGCAGGCTCTGACGGGGGAGAGAGCGTATGATCGCATTCGATCTTTCCGGTATTTCAGAACAATGCTGAAAAGGAGATTTTCACCCGGAGCGCTATGCCACTGGTTTCCTCTCTGTCCTCGCCCGGCTGTCTGCTCCAACGCTGACAGGACTGACAAATTGTCAATGTCAGAAATATGCCTTTTAGCCTCTTCATTGGTCGAATCAGTCGAACCAAACCACATAATGTCAGCCTTCATTGTAATGGTGCGGATTTTGATTATCTTTGCAGGTAATTTTGACAAAAATAACAATAATTTCTATATATGGACAATAATGAACTCAAGGTCATTGCCGATGCAATGCTCGAAAAGAAAGGACAGGATGTTGTATCGCTTGACCTCAGATCTATCGGAACAGCAATTTCAGATCATTTTATAGTTTGTAATGCGGATTCAACTCCTGCCGTTGTGGCTATCGCTGACAATATCGAGGACAGGATGATTGAAAAGTGCAGAAGAAAAGTTTTGCGCTCACAGGGTAAGGAGAATGCATTTTGGGTTATTCTCGATTATGGTGATATCGTTGTACACGTGTTTCAGACCCCTTATAGAGCATTTTACAGACTCGAAGAACTTTGGGCAGATGCCGAAAGGACAGCATACGAAGACTAACCCTACTCGGAAATATGACAGAAAAAAGTAATACACCTCGCGGGAAAAAGCCTGTGAGAATTAGATTCAACATATCCTGGATATATATACTTCTCCTCTTTGGAATCGGATATATGTTCTTCAATCAGGAAAATGCTGCAAATCCGCAGAAAGAAGAATGGGCGGATGTAAGACAGCAATGGCTTGATGGGGACATAAAGGAGATAACCTACATCCGTAATGAATACGAGGGTCGTGTAACGATAAAGCCGGACAAACTTGCCAAATATGCTGATAAGTTCGGTGGTAAGGTTCCGAGCAGATCGCCTCATTTCATTTTCCTGGTTTCAGGCAGTTTCAATGCCGAGGAAATGTTCGGCGAACTAAATGAACAGATGCCGGCTGATGAGCAGGTGAAAGTAGTGATAGAGAATCACGAGAGTTTCTGGGGTATTCTAGAGTGGCTTATATTCCCACTTCTTCTGATCCTGATGTGGGTATTTATGTTCAGAGGAATGAACCGTAATATGGGAGGTGGCGGTCCTGGTGGACCAGGAGGCATCTTCAACGTCGGAAAGTCAACAGGAAAACTTGCTGAAAAAGACAGCATCAAGGTTACTTTCAAGGATGTAGCAGGTCTCTATGGTGCTAAGGATGAGGTAATGGAGATCGTTGATTTCCTGAAGAATCCAAAGAAATATACTGCTCTCGGTGGAAAGATTCCTAAAGGAGCACTTCTTGTAGGCCCTCCAGGTACCGGAAAGACTCTTCTTGCCAAGGCTGTTGCAGGAGAGGCTGATGTGCCTTTCTTTTCAATATCAGGTTCTGACTTCGTGGAGATGTTTGTGGGAGTAGGTGCATCAAGAGTTCGTGACCTATTCCGTCAGGCAAAGGAAAAGGCACCTTGCATCGTCTTTATCGACGAGATCGATGCTGTGGGTCGAGCAAGGAGCAAGAATGCAGGCTTCTCTTCAAATGACGAGAGAGAGAACACTCTCAATCAATTGCTTACGGAGATGGACGGATTCGGATCAAACTCAGGTGTCATAATCCTCGCAGCCACCAATCGTGCCGATATCCTTGATAAGGCACTGATGCGTGCCGGTCGATTTGACCGCCAGATCCACGTTGACCTTCCTGACCTGAAAGAGCGTGAGGAAATATTCACAGTGCATCTGCGTGGGCTCAAACTTGCTGAAGATTTCGACCTGGAATTCCTCGCGAAACACACTCCGGGATTCTCTGGTGCAGATATTGCAAATGTCTGCAACGAGGCGGCACTTACTGCCGCACGTAAGAACAAGAGTGCAATCGACAAGCAGGATTTCCTTGATGCTGTTGACAGGATTGTGGGAGGTCTTGAGAGAAAGTCCAAGATCATTACTCCTCAGGAGAAGAGATCGATCGCTCATCACGAAGCCGGTCACGCTACTGTAAGTTGGCTTCTGCCTAATGCAAATCCTTTGTTCAAGGTTACTATAGTTCCACGCGGACAGGCTCTTGGTGCAGCCTGGTATCTTCCTGAAGAACGTCAACTTGTCACCAAGGAACAGATGCTTGATGAGATGTGTTCTCTTATCGGCGGACGAGTTGCAGAGGAAATCATCAACGGACAGCCTTCTACCGGTGCTTTGAACGATCTTGAGCGCTTGACCAAGATGGCGTATGCGATGGTTACCTATTACGGTATGAGCGAAAAAGTGGGTAATCTGTCATTCTACGACTCAACCGGAGCACGAGGATATGATCTTACCAAGCCATATAGTGAAAGAACTGCAGAACTGATAGACAAGGAAGTAAAGGAACTTATTGAAAAGATTCACGAGCGTACAGAGTCGATACTTAAGGAAAATTTTGATGGATTCAGGCAATTAGCGGAACTTTTATTGGAGAAAGAAGTTATCTTTGCAGATGATCTTGAACGAATTTTCGGTCCGAGGGCTGGTTCTAAGGTCAATGATCAACAGTCAGATGAACAACAAGAGATAGTACCTGAGGCGGAACAGGCATAGTTCCGCCAAGATGCTGACCTACTTGCTTATGAACAATTTTATAAAAAGAACTATATCAGGTATAGGATTCGTGGCGATAATGCTCGCCGCCTTCCTTACAAACAAATATGTTTTCGGCACGGTGATGCTTCTGTCGCTCATCATAATGATGAAGGAGTTCCTGAAGATGACCTGTGGAAAGAATTACTGGTTCTCGCAGATCCTTTCGATCCTTGCGGGAGCCACTCTCTTTGTATTGACATTCCTTTTCAAGGCTTTCAACTTTCCTGGCAAACTTGTGATCCTGGCCTTTGTCCCTGTATTTGTCCTGATGATCAACTCATTGTATGTCAAGGACAAAAGCCGTTTCGACAAGTTCTCCAACCTTTATGCTGCACTCGTATATATTGCTGTCCCTTGGTCGGTCCTTAATTTTGCAGTTTTCAACAGCGAGGGGGATTTCAACGGCATCCTGCTGCTCTGTTTTTTTGCAATCATCTGGGCGACAGATGTTGGAGCATATATGTTCGGAATCACACTTGGACAAAAGTATGGCAAAAAACTTTTTCCATCTATATCACCTAAAAAGTCCTGGATAGGCTTCTGGGGTGGCCTTGTGACTGCTGTAGCAGTAGCGGTTCTGCTACACTATACAGGAATTTTCCGTTTCGATCTGATTCACTGTATATGTATTTCACTTCTTCTTTCGGTGGCAGGGGTATATGGAGACCTCATCGAGTCACAATGGAAGCGTCACTATGAGGTTAAGGATTCCGGTTCATTGATTCCTGGCCACGGAGGACTTCTCGACCGTTTTGACAGTGCCTTGATAGCAATACCGATAGGAATTATATATCTTGTGGTGATGAATGTCCTCTGATAAGGCAATATGTTTTTGCTAATTGCCTTTTTTTCCGTACTTTTGCAGCCATTATGATTATACAGAAAGACTGTTATAGGACGATTTTATTGATATGGCTTATTTGCGCACCTTTGACATTTGCATTGATGCGTTTTATTCCATATCCCTTCATATCATATCCATTGTGCGTGATTCCAGTCACAATGATGGGCTTTTCTCTGTTTTTCTTCAGAGTACCAAGACGTTCCACCGTTTCAGGGGATAATATAGTTACTTCTGTCGCTGACGGCAAGGTTGTGGTCGTTGACAAAGTCTTCGAGCCTGAATATATCAATGGAGAGTGTCTTCAAGTCTCGGTATATATGGATTTCTTCAATGTTCACGTCAATTACTGGCCAGTGAGCGGGGAAGTCACATATTACAAATATCATCCAGGCAAATATATGCTGGCGTTCCTTCCAAAGGCATCAGAACTTAACGAACACTCATCTGTGGGAATCAGAAGCGCACACGGAGATGTATTCTTCAAACAACTTGCAGGTACTTTTGCCAGAAGGATAGTCACATACGCCAATCCAGGTGATAACGAAATCAAGGGAGAACAATGTGGAGTGATCAAGTTCGGATCCAGAATCGATATGTATCTGCCGCTTGATGCCGATATCAAGGTTCAGATCGGTGATTATGTCAAGGCTTGCGAAACTGTCATAGCAGAACTTCATAAATAGGAATATGGAAGAACAGTTGATATATATAATTATGATCGTCTCAATCGCGTTGTCAGCATTATGTTCAATGCTTGAGGCGACTCTGCTTTCCACCCCATTATCATATATAACAGGTCTCGAAGAACAAGGGGTGAAAGGCGCGCAAAGGCTTAAAAGACTTAAACAGAATTCGGATCGCCCGATTTCTGCGATTCTGTGTCTTAATACCATCGCTAATACTGTCGGCGCTTCAATCGTCGGATCTCTTGTGTATGAGGTCTATGGCGATGCTCTTGTAGGAGTCTTCTCGACAATATTTACATTATGCATATTGATTTTTTCGGAGATTATTCCAAAGACAATCGGTACCAGTTATTGGCGAACTCTCGCTCTGCCCGCTTCTGTCATCATCAATGCTATGATATTCATTGCATTCCCTTTGGTGTGGATTCTTGAGCATATGCAGCGACTCATTTCATCCCGCTCGAATCAGGTAAGTGTAAGCAGGGAGGACATATCCGCTATGGTCAGCGTGGCCACTGAGGAAGAAGTCATCGAGAAAGATGAGAAAAAGATGATCCAGAATCTTCTCAAACTTGATGAGGTGACTGCTCACGAGATTATGACTCCTAGCGTAGTTGTTGAAATGGTACCAGGAAGTATGACCATCAGAGAGTTCTATGATAGTGAAAATTCACATTCACGAATTCTGGTTTACGATGAGGAGAATGATGAATATGTGGCAGGATATGTGCTTCGTCAGGAAGTCTTGGAAAAGATGGCAGAAGACAAGTTCAATACGACTCTTGAGGATATCATACGCCCTATCCTGACATTTAATGAAGAAGATTCTGTTGCAGACATCTGGGAAAAACTTCTGGAAAAGAAAGAACATATTTCGGCCATCCTCGATGAGTACGGGTCACTTAGAGGAATCGTCACTATGGAAGACGTGATCGAGACGATGCTTGGTCAGGAAATCGTTGATGAAAAGGATGAAGTCGTCGATATGCAGGAATATGCAAAAGATCAATGGGAAAAGGCTCAGAAGGATATAATAAAGGCAGATGATTGATGATTCATCTGCCTTTTATTCTGGTGAAAATCATTGTTCTTCTGCAATCAGTTCCAGCAGACGGTCAATTGCTTCATTCTCCGGAACGTGTCTGAGTATCGGCGATTTACCTTTGTAGATCGAGACTTTGCCGTTTCCTTCACCTACATATCCCCAGTCAGCATCAGCCATCTCACCAGGGCCGTTCACAATGCATCCCATAACAGCAATCACCATTCCTTTAAGATGTGATGTCCTCCTCTTGACTTCTTCGAATGTGCCTTCCAGATTGTACATTGTGCGGCCGCAGCCTGGGCAGGCGATATATTCCGGTCTATAAAAACGGCGTCTAGCGGCCTGCATAAGTTCGTCAGTCAGATATTCTGCATCATCGACACCTGTCAGTTCGACTTCATCAAGTTCCTTATCAAGCAGACGCTTGCCGAAATCACAAGCGAAATCGAGAATTAGTCGTTCTCTTGTAGGCGCAGAATACGAGGCAACAGCCTTCTTTCCCTCTATGGAGACGGATACCATCGAAGAATGTATTCTGTGGTCATATCTGTCAGCAAGATACTGAGCCACAGGGATCTCATTCTCCGGATCTTCTGTGAGCGATACCCTTATTGTGTTGCCGATACCTTCGGACAGAAGTGCAGAAATCCCCACAGCAGACTTGATTCTTCCACCATCTCCATTTCCGGCCTCTGTTACTCCCAAATGTAGCGGGAAGACTATTCCATTATTCTGCATCTCCTTGGCTAACAGGCGGTAAGCCTCTACCATAACAAAAGTGTTAGATGCTTTCAATGATACGACCACATTATAGAAATCGTTTTCCACACACATATCCAGCCACTCCATTACAGCCTCTTTCATCGCAAGAGGGGTGTTCCCATAGAGATTCGTGATCCTTTCTCCCAATGAACCGTGATTGAGTCCTATCCTGATTGCAGTGCCGTTCTCCTTGCAGACCTGGACAAGTCTGGCGAATTGTTCGCGTGCTTTGTCGTGATCCTTGTGGAAATTGCCAGGATTGATTCTTACTTTCTCAACGACGGATGCAGCAGCGATTGCTATTTCGGATGAGAAATGGACATCAGCCACAAGGGGAGTAGATATTCCTTCTGATCTGAGTATCTCCTTTATCTGTCTGAGAGATTCCACCTGTGCGAGTGATGGCACAGTAAGCCGGATGAGTTGTGCACCAGCCTTGGCTAGTCTGATGCATTGAGCCACAGATGCTTCGACATCTGAAGTATGAGTGTTGCACATTGTCTGCACAACGATAGGATTATCTCCACCTATCAGGACGTTACCTACCTTGACTGTCAATGTCTCCATAAACTATCGATTTTGCTTCTTTCTTTAATGCTGCTTTTGTCTTTCCTGTGCGTTTGCTCAATTGGAAATGTACTCCAGCCGAGATAATTATATTTGACGGGTACGCAAATCTATAATAGTATTGGCTGTTGTAGTCAGGATCATACAGTGTGGAAAGAGAATGCTTGTATGATGCTGTAATATGAAACTCAAGCGGATCGAATACGAGGGCGAATCCGACACCACCTTTGATTCCATAGTCCATACGCCTGTCCGTGTCCTTGAATGAAAATTCCATTTCGGGCTTCACAAAACCTGTCTCACCGGAGATTCTATGAATTGAAAGTCTGTATCCTCCATAGAGGCCTGCTTCTGCAAAGAACTTGAAATTCCAGGTGTCAAAATGGAATTGGAACAGAAGGGGCACCTCGATTACTTCAAATATGGCTTTCTCCGCTCCTTCTATCTTATAGGTATAATCATATTCTTCATTGTATTCAAACTGATATCCTTCTTTGGCATAGAAGAGTCCTGCCTTGAATGCAAAGAACGGCATCGCAAACATCTGCCCGTATTTGGTATATGTAACTCCCACATTTACAGGAGAAAACACCATTTTCTGCTCCTGTCTCGGATTCCACATCACCTGGCTCAGGCCGACTCCATATTGAATACCTATCAGCGAATAATCATTTACTACCAATGCTTTCTTCACAGTTACCGTGTCAAGAAATTCATTGGTAAGCGTATCGGCACCGATTTTCCTATCCTTCTTCTCTTTCAAGGCCGGCTCAGCGCTAAGGGAAGTGAAAACCAACGCTAAAATCAATGTTATCAGTATCTTTTTCATAAATGGCTATTTGAACATTTCTTGCATATCTACACTCTGGTCGATTTCCATCATTTCAGGGATATCTATCAGGAATGTTCCATCCTCCAGTTTGTAGAACCTTACTTTTTCCGGCTGTTTATGTTCAAGCAGGATACCGGTATCGACTATACCGTTCCTGTTCAAGTCTTCCGTTATCCTGATTGAATATTTGCCGGCCTTGAGATATGGGAATACCAGTGTCTGGTCGGTATCAATTATATATGATCTCAATACAGAAGAGCGTTTCTCATTAAGGAGGTCAACGATATATTTATTGTTTACATTTGACAGCGTGAGGTATAATGTGCTGAGTTTGTCATCATTAGGAAGCGACACCTTCACCTCAGTACTATCATTATAGAAACCATTTATATCCTTAAACTTACGATGAGGCACCTTCAGGAAATATTCATATCCTGGCAAGAGTTTTTCCGTTGGCCTGACAATATATTTCCTGAGATTGAGAGTGTCTTTCTCCACAGTATATTGTCCTATAGATTCCTCCTGCTTAGGATTAAGATATCTGAATGTCAGCGAGTCGAAGGCAGATTCGACTATCGGATACTTGAACTCGAATACAAAGCCGTATTGCTCGACAGTTTCCGGCTTTGCTTCCAGAGTGAATACTGCCGTGGTATCTTCGTGCTTTATGTCCTTTCTGGAACTCTTTCCAAGAACTTTTCTGTTTGGATTTACAAGTTTGAGTTCTTCTGTGAAACTGTTCAGCATACCAAGAGTGTCAGTCTTCATATACTTGATGTTCACGAAGAATGTGTCAGGCTGTGGCTTTGGATCATTCACCCATATTTCGAGGCTGTCCTGAAGTGGGTTGAACTGTGTTATTATATTATTCTGAGGCACTCCTTTGATCCAAAGCGAGTCAATTTTCGCATACGGAGCCATAAATGTTACGTATGCTGTTCTATCACCAACGCGTTCCTTGTTCACAATCATCTGCATACTAGGCATTTCCCTGAATATGTTAAGTTCATATTCCTGCTTTCGTGCAAGGCAATTGACAGTGTCGGTCATTTCATATTTGAAAAGTTCCGGAAGGCTGTCACTTACCATCATCACAGGAGTTATCACTGAATCAAGGAAGGCAACCTTCTCAGCATCAGGATCATATTTGTTGTTGTTGTTTTCATCGATCAGTGCATAAAGTCTATAGACTGTATCCTGGATATTTCTGAGGCAGAAGAATCCCCAGTCATCGGTCTTGACTGCTGCATCAGGGCGTTTGAGGAAGATTGCAGAGTCGGCCTGATCCTTATAAAGCATAACGGTAGCACCCTTGAGAGGCTGGAGGTTATTACAGTCCTGGACTATACCGGTGACAACCATTGAATCGATTCTGGAGCCTGTAGAGAATACGAGGGTATATCCTGGGAACATATTGCCCTCATTGTTGTCTGCAATGGCATTGGTTACATCGAGAGTATATGTCTTATTGGAATCAAGATCGCCTTCGAATGTAATGATGACACTCTTTCCCTTGAGTTTGTATTTGGGAGATTTCTCCAAAGGAGGGGAGAGGAAAAGGCTTTTCGCATCCTTGACTGTTACATACTCATTGAATTCAAGTTCGAGTTTCGTCTTGTGAGTCGGAATATTAACTGCACCTATTGCCGGAAAAATTTCCGTGATGACAGGAGGAATAGTATCCTTGGGGCCTCCGCTAGGTGGAGTAGTCGTGTTAGCACACGAATGCGAAAAGATCATAGATCCAAGTATGAACGCCACCGGTATTGCCGGGCATAAATATGATAATACCTTTTTCATAATCTGTTTTATTCCTTTACAATTCCTTTCTGACAACCTTCTCTATACCTTTGATCTTATGTATCTTCCTGATCAGATTTTCAAGATTGTCCATATCGTTTACATATAGGTCGATGAAGCCGTCGAAAATTCCGTCTTCCGATCCAATGTCGAATCTCCTGATATTCACGCCCATAACTTTGGAAGTGACTCTTGTGATATCATTTATCATTCCCAGCCTGTCTGTACCCTTGAGATATATTCTGGCCAGATATGAATTGCCGGAATTCTCCTTGTCGGCCCATTTCACTGTGAGAATCTTATCCCCGAATTTGGCTGCAAGACTGTTCGCGTTAGGACAGGTGCGTGTATGTACAGTAATAGTTCCATCTGAGGCTCTGAAGCCGATTACACTTTCGCCTCTGATAGGGGTACAGCAGGATGCAAGCACATACTTGTGCTTTTCATCATCATCTGAGATCACAAAATAGGATTCCTTGTTGATACCTTCGTATTTCTTCAGGTTTTCAGACAATCCGTCCAGGCTTACAAGTCCGCTTCCGATCTTGAAATATACTTCATCAGGATTGCTGTCGAAGACATCAAACTCTTCCATCAATGATTTTATAATGCTGTCATTCAGCGTCTTGCCGATTGACTCGAGTTTGTCAACAAGCATTGTACGACCGAGATTGATTATATTCTGACGCTGTGATTTAAGACGGTCAAGAATTATCTTTCTGGCTTTGGAAGTCTTGACGAAGTCGAGCCACTCGCGTTTAGGTTTTTCATTTTCAGCGGTGATGATCTCGACCTGATCTCCTGTCTTGAGCACGTATGACAGAGCCACAAGTTTAAGATTGACCTTGGCAGCAATTGCCTTGTCTCCGATTTCGGTATGGATCGAATATGCAAAATCCAACGCTGTAGCACCCTTTTCGATACTCTTCTGCTGGCCTTTCGGTGTGAAAACAAAAATGTCTGTCTTGATAAGGTCGTTATGAATCATATCGAGGAGGTCGAGAGCGTTGACGTCAGGACTTACTAGAATCTCCTTGACTTTCGTTATCCATTTGTCCATTTCGCTTTCGCTACCGTCTGCGAATCCATCCTTTTTGTAGGCCCAGTGTGCAGCAATTCCTTTTTCCGCTATCTCATTCATCCTCACTGAGCGGATCTGTACCTCTATCCATATACCGGTATGACTCATCAATGTGCAGTGCAATGCTTCATATCCGTTGTTTTTCGGATAATTGACCCAGTCTCTAACCCTGTCTGACTTGTATCGGTATATGCCTGTGATTATCGAGAATATATGATAGCATTGGTCACGTTCGGTCTCTGTCGGAGCATTTTCCGGATCGAAGATGATCCGGACGGCATAGAGATCGTAGATCTGATCGAAATCTATTCCCTTATTGTTCATCTTGTTCCAGATCGAGTACGGGGTCTTGACACGTTTCTTTATCTCGAATCTGAATCCGGCAGCCTTGAGCGCTGCATCTATCGGCGCTATGAAATCATTGATTTCCTTATCCTTATCGATTACATTCCTGTTGATCTTCGCCGTAATATCGTGGAAGGCTTCAGGCTCTTTGTATCTGAGCCATATATCCTCCATTTCCGACTTCACACCATAAAGACCAAGCCTGTGAGCAAGGGGGATAAAGACGAACATAGTTTCGCTTAAGATTTTGTCCCTCTTATGTTCCGGCATATATTCGATTGTGCGGCAGTTGTGGAGCCTGTCGGCGAGTTTTATGAGCACCACACGGACATCGTCATTGAGTGTGAGAAGAATGCGCTTGAAGTTTTCCGCCTGCATACTTTTCTGCTCTGCCTTATCCTCATTGTCAAGAACAGTCTTGATCTTGGTCAATCCCTCGACCAGTGTTGCGACTTTGTCTCCGAAAAGGCTTTTGAGATCCTCGACAGTATAATGCGTGTCCTCCACAACATCGTGTAGAAGTGCTGCAACAATAGATTTATAACCAAGACCTATATTGCTTACGACGATCTTAGCTACCGCGATAGGGTGGAGTATATACGGCTCACCAGAGCGTCTTCTGACACCCTTATGTGCTTCATTGGCAAATTCAAATGCCTTCTGGATCATATCAAGTTCCGACTGGTCCGCACATCTTTTCCTCGCCGCTTCCTTAAGTCCGGCATATTCGCGTGCGATGACCTCGTAGTCCTGCTGATTGAATTCTGAAAATGATCCCATATAGTTAGTCCTCAATGTTATAATTATCAACGTGCTGGAATGCATACGACAGTTCTGCTCCTATCAGGATAATGAACCATCCTATATTTATCCATATCATAAACAGCGGCACAGCCGCAAATGCTCCATATATTCCGTTCATTCTCGATACAAGCACCTGAGTCTCAAGATATAAATATTGCATAACAGTGAATGCAATACCCGAAAATGCTGCTGCTCGAAGGGCATTGGCATAATCGACAGGAGCATTTGGTATGAACTTATACATTGCAGAAAAGGTCAGAGTGGCAATAAGGGCAAACAAAGTCCAGGTGAGAATGGTTTTGAATGCAGAGAAAGTCTCGACATCCAGACCCAGATAATTCAGTGCGTGTGAATAGACAACAGATCCACCAAAGAACACCAGCACTATGAAAGGCGATACAAAAAGCATAGCAAATATTACAGAAAGCCTTCGAAGGAGATTTCTGGACTTCTGCACGCGCCACACATTATTGAATACTCTTTCCACATTCATCATCATCCACACCACGATCCATACGAAAAGAAGGGCTGAAACAAGTCCCATCAGACTGCTCTGAGCGGTGGTGATTATATTATCGGCAAAGCCGAGCACTGTGTCGATGATCTGCTGACTGTTATTGAAATATCCGTAAAGAAATTCCTTGAGTTTGTCTGCAAGACCGAATCCTCCTGTGATGGCAAAGACTATGGCTACGAACGGAACAACAGACATAGTACTGAAGAAACTCAGAGCCACAGCCTGAAAACCGATCTTCTCGCTTGAAAAGGTCTTGATGGTTATCATCATCACCTTCATATACTTGACAAAACGAGCCCTGGCTCTGGATAATTCCTCCATATCCAAAGTCCATATATCGTCCTTGAAGAATCGTTTCAGACGGTATGTCTTCTTCGTTATCCTCTTCATTACTGGAGTTTTGCCATAAATCTTTCAGGATCAATTACATATCTCTGGTGACATCCTTCACCGATGACACCCGATTCATCCTCTACCTTCACAGTGAACTCCACCCTGCGTCCCTGCACTTCGATGACCTCCGCTGTTGCTGTCAGCACAGTTCCCGGCCTGCAGGCTCTCAGATGCGATATGTTAACCTTGGTTCCGACCGTCTGATATCCTTTGCTTTCCGCAAGTCTGTAAGATGCCAGTTCCATCAGGCATATCATAGATGGTGTGGAAAAAACAGGAAGCCCTCCTGAGCCGAGAATTTCGGCGGTCTCATTTTCCGCAACTGTATGTGTCAAAGTATAGATGTCACCTGTGTTCATTGCTCAATATTATTTATCAAATCTCTGAATGTACCTTCATCAATGATCTTCACCCCAAGCGATTCTGCTTTCTTTATCTTTTCTGGACCCGGTTTTTCCCCTGCCAGGAGGTAGGAGGTCTTACCGCTCACCGATCCGCTGTTTTTACCCCCGTGCGCCGCGATAAGTGCCTTCATATCATCACGTGAAACACTGAAGTTACCACTGATGACGATGGTCTTGCCCTCCAGTGACGAGGATAATTTCTGCTGGCCTGCCTCTATCTTGAATTTAAGTCCTGCAGCCTTCAGCCTGTCGATAGTATCAATGTTCGCGTCCTCTCTGAAATATGCATAGATGCTCTCTGCAATTACTTGTCCGATATCATCTGCGGCAAGAAGACTTTCCATATCAGCGGCTGCGATGGCATCAATGCTGCCGAAATGTCTCGCGATGGTCTTGGCCGTGGTCTCGCCGACATATCTTATGCCAAGTGCATAAAGAACTCGTTCAAACGGTACTTTGACCGACTCCTTGAGGCTGTTAAGGAAACGTTCTGCCGAGCGTTCCTTCCATCCCTCCAGAGTAAGAAGATGCTCCATCTGCAATTCGTAGAAATCGGCTGGATTCCAAACAAGAGCCTTGTTGTACAATTGGTCGATTGTCGCTTCACCTGCAATGACATTCATTGCCTTCCTGCTCAGGAAATGCACCAGCCTGCCTTTGATCTGAGTAGGGCAGCCGGTCTGGTTGGGGCAGAATGACTTTGCCTCCTTTTCGTCCTTCACCAATGTGGTGCCGCAATCCGGGCAGACATCAGGGAAATGAGGAAGGGATATATCATCACCTCTCTGGCTTAATTCCACTCCTGTTATCTTCGGTATGATTTCACCGCCTTTCTCGACATACACATAGTCGCCTATATGAATATCAAGAATCTGCATCTGGTCGGCATTATGTAATGATGCTCTCTTGACTATCGTGCCGCTCAACTGTACCGGTTCCAGATTGGCCACCGGGGTGACAGCGCCTGTTCTTCCTACCTGGTAGTCTATGCTCAGGAGTCTGGTCAATGCCTGCTCGGCCTTGAACTTGTAGGCCACTGCCCATCTTGGGAACTTTGCCGTATAGCCCAATTCTTCCTGCAAGGCGAGTTCGTTTATCTTTATAACGATTCCGTCAGTGGCAAACGGTAATGTTTTACGCTCTGTGTCCCAGCGAGTTATAAAACTTTCTATCTCATCGATATTTCTGCAGACCTTTCTCTTGTCAGACACTGGAAGTCCCCAACTTTCAGCAGCCTTCAAAGCCTCATCGTGAGTCTGGAACGGGAGATCTTCGCCTAAAATATGGTATAATGTGCACTCGAGTCCTCTCTTTGCAACAGTTTTGCTGTCCTGCAGTTTAAGAGAACCTGATGCTGCGTTTCTAGGATTGGCAAAAGGTGGTTCCTCCTCCTGAATACGTTCTTCGTTGAGCCTGTCAAAGGCAGCCCAAGGCATATAGATCTCTCCTCTGATCTCGAATTCGTCCGGCCACGGGGAAGATTGAAGCAGTGACGGAACGAAGTCTGACGGAATATGCAACTCCTGTGGGATATTGGATATGTTCCTGACATTTGCGGTGACATCGTCTCCAACTGTTCCGTCTCCTCTGGTAAGCGCCCTGAACAATTTCCCGTTACGGTAAGTGAGACATATAGCCGTACCGTCAAATTTCAATTCGCAGGAATATGTGAAATTGTTGCCTATGGTTTTCACCGCTCGGTCAGCAAAAGCCTGCACCTCTGATATGTCATAAGTGTTGCCAAGCGAAAGCATCGGATATCTGTGGGGATGCTGCTCGAACTCTTTCGTAGATTCCTTATTCGACACGATGTCACTTCCGACTTTCTGTGTCGGAGAGTCAGATGTCTGATATTCAGGATATTCTTTTTCCAGAGACTCCAGTTCCTTCAAAAGCATATCAAATTCGAAATCACTGAGAGTAGGGGAGTTATCGACATAATACCTCCTGTTGGCCTCATTGATGACTTCTTTCAGTTCCTGAATCCTTATATATGCCTGCGACTTTTCCATAATCAAATAACTTACAAAAATACTAAATGCATTTGACTTGTGCAACAAGAAGACCTTTGTGCAGAAGTAGTATATATTTTCTTGGCATTTACATCAAAAAATGGTAATTTTGCAGGATATTGCTGCAGTTTGTGAATGTCACGCAGCAACTGGATTGAGACTTGATTTTTTTGTATAACTTTTAAATTTAGTAAAAAGATGAAAGACGCAGTAATTATCCTCTGTGGTGGCGGTCCCGCACCAGGAATGAACTCTGTTTCAATGAGTGTAGCAAAGACTTTCCTTGCAAAGGGATTCCGTGTTATCGGCCTTCACGGCGGTTATTCAGGACTTTTCAGCAAGAATGCACGCACTGAGGATCTTGACTTCTTCAAGGCTGACCGTTACTTCAACAGAGGCGGTTCTTACCTTGAAATGAGCCGTTTCAAACCAACTGACAAGGACTTTGAGGAGAACTTCAACTTGGATCTCTTCAAGGATAACAATATCAAGCTCTTAGTTACTATCGGAGGTGACGATACAGCATCTACTGCAAACCGTATCTCAAAGTTCCTCGCAGCAAAGGGATACCCTATCGCAAACATCCACTGTCCTAAGACAATCGATAATGACCTTCCTCTTCCTGCAAACGCTCCTACATTCGGATACAACTCTGCAAAGAACGAAGGCGCACACCTTGCACGCACAGTTTACGAAGATGCACGCACATCAGGCAACTGGCTTGTGATCAGTGCAATGGGACGTACTTGCGGAAGCCTTGCTTTAGGTATCGGTGAGGCTACACACTGCCCGATGACAATCATCCCTGAGATGTTCAACAAGACAGAAATCTGCCTCGACAAGGTGGTTAAACTCTCTATCTCAGCAATCCTCAAGAGAAAGGTTCTCGGCATCAACTACGGTACTATCGTAGCGGCTGAGGGTCTTTTCCACGAGTTCAAGGCTGAGGAGATGGAGGCAGCAGGCGTTCACTTCTCATACGACGACCACGGTCACCCAGAACTCGGTAAGGTTTCAAAGGCTGTTCTCTTCAACGACCTCCTCGAGGCTGAGTTCAAGAAGATCGGTCTCAAGGTGAAGAGCCGTCCTGTAGAAATCGGATACGACGTTCGTTGCCAGGATCCTGTCGCATACGACCTCACATACTGCACAGAACTCGCAATGGGCGTTTACCAACTCTTCAGCGAAGGCAAGACAGGATGTATGGTTTACGTTGACTCATACGGCAATGTATCTCCACTCTACCTCGCCGACCTCCAGGACCCTACAACTGGCAAGATTCCTCCACGCGTAGTTGACATCAACGCCGGCACAGCCCAGAACTACTACAACTACATCGCCCACTACGTAACCCCAGAGGATTACGAAGCAGTGAAGGCTCTCGGCATCGAGAACCCTGAGGCATACGACTTCAAGAAGATTCTGGAGTGGTAATCTGACATAACAGCACCGGTTACCTTTGTGAGACCGAGTGCGAAAACATAGCGAAAGTGCTCGCGATACCCATAAATTGAAGGGTACCGCGGGCACTATTCCTGTATAAATGCCCGCGGTCCTCTGTTTAAAAATAGATGTTCTGCTGTTCCTATAACGATGTTGTATGCTTAATTTTCAGTGGACAATCGCGATCGGTCAGCAATTTTTGAATACAACAGTCCTCTTGTATCTCTTGAGTTGTAACAATGGAGGGCGGAAGATGACCGATAATTCAGTAACCTACTATTTGGGATATTTCAAGGATGTTTTAGCCGAGGCATATCAGGACGGATATCTTCTTGATAACCTATGTAGTGAATTGAATAGATAATTCAAATAAATTGATATAATAATATAAATATGAGACGATTTTATCCCGGTCAGGAATTTCTGAAATATTACAAGGAAAAGACAGAAGGAAAGCCCTAATTATGGGACCAGACATACGAGTTATTTTATGATTTTACAAAGGGCAGATGCGGTTTCTTCGATGTTGATGTCATAAAATGTTTAAAATTCTACGGTTATATGATTCAGGGAAGTAGGACCCGAAAAGCTATTCCACTAGACGAAGTGGACATCTATTATGATTGCTTTAAATCCTTCTTGAAACTGGATATGAGGAGGGGGCTTTAAGTTATGATTTAAGCAAGGAATTGCATTAAATGCGATAGTTTGTGATCTTGCCTTGTGTTTTGTGACAGATATAGAGATAATTTTTCAATGCTCGAGCAAGATATCAAACGTAATGAGCATAACTATGAATGGTTTACGCAAGAAAAGTAAGATGATGAAATTCTTGTTTCAAATAATATGATAATAACTACGAATCGGAAATCTGCGAACAATTGACCATTGGCATCCAATTTTTGATCCTATTATATGGAATCTCTACAATCTGCTCATATACTGGGGTCATAATATACATCCTAAGGATATTTACCTCTGGCTTACCAGAGATGTTATTTACGGAATAACTCATATCGCAATAATAATCTTGCTATGGAAGACTCTATCAACGGAGTATGTCAGCAGACTTGTGAATAAAGCACCCAAACTGTCAATTTTTGTCGCTGGACTATTCTGGGGAATGATTCTAGTGGTGCCTGCAGATAGTTATGCACCCAGGTGGTTATCTATACTTATGCTTTTCCTGACACCTATATTTGCATATATAATGACAGTAATAGTCAGACTGTCGGTACAGTTGATTCTGTATGTCGTGAAAGGCATCATTGCAAACAAATTCTGGTTTGAATCGTGTTGTTGGCGGATTAATAAAACAGATGAAGCTTAAGGTTATGAAAGAAAGATTACACAAACTGATTGACTTCTGATCCAAGGAGCAAGAGCAGGGGAGTCTTTGTACTGATATGCTCGTTATTCGCTAGCATATGACCTACTTGGATTTGATAAGTACATTACATACAACTTAAATAGATGTTGTTTTATCATCAAAGAGATGCCTATAAATAGGTGATATGGCGCATTTCAGATTTTGTGATTTCGCATCACTTTTGTATCTTTACAAATTGAAACAATGTAGCAATTGTTATGAACTTGTTGACTCTCATAAAGCAGTATTTCCCATCGAAGAATGAAGATCTTACGATTGATGTTTTTGATGAGAAGAATATTTATGATGTTTATCAACGCGTTGTAGGGGTATTGACGCAGCATATTGAGATTGAGACTACTGTTTTGCAGGCCTTAAGCTATTGTTTCTATGAGATTCTGGATAACGTGTTGATTCATTCAGGTAAGGAGTTGGGTACAGTAATAACTCACTATGACGCTGTAAATCATGTGTTGAGTTTCCTTGTTGCTGATGATGGCATCGGTGTGAGAGAGTCTCTTTCTGAGAATGAAAAATATGCCGAAATTAGTGAGTCAGAAGCATTGAGAATTTGTGTCAAGGATGCAATTACTGACGGAAAGGGTATGGGATTCGGTCTCTATTCAACTTCTCTTTTGGCCAGAGATGCAGGTTTGAAATTTGATGTTCGTTCCGGCAATCACACCTTGACTTTGCAAAGCGGAGACGAAGCGATATCAGATAGTGAATTTTGGCAAGGAACCATCATTTATCTGCAGATTCAAACCAATAAGGAGATTAATCCGGCAGAAGTCGTTGCAAATCGCACAAATGTGGCGGCTCAGTATAATGAAACATTCTTGAATGATAACGAATTAGAAGAATTATGGTAACGTTCAGTTTTATACAATATGGTGAAAATTTAGGTACACGTCCTTTAGGTCAGCGTGTGCGCGAGAGCCTGCTGCCATTGATAGAGCAGAACGACCTCGTGGTTCTCGATTTTACAGGCGTGAATGTTGTGAGCAATTCATTTGCAGACGAGTGTATTGCTAAGCTGTTGCTACATATGTCTCTCGCAGAACTTAAGAGTCGTACAACATTCAGGGGGCTTAATCCTATTGCATCGGAATGCGTACTTACTGCCCTTCGTCGCAGACATTTGACTACCGTTTAAGATCTAATCTTGCATTATCATATATATTATTGTTGTTTATATTGCGATCATTCTATAATGCTGAGTCAATATGGAATTATAACGCTGTATCTCAATAAGTTACTCCCGATTTTTAGGAATGTTAAAATCAACTCATTGATTATCAGTGGGTTAGATACCACTGGAGTGGTAATCTGACATTGCACAACCGGAACTCCGGAGATGTTGGAGACCGAGTGCGAAAACATAGCGAAAGTGCTTGCGATACCCATAAATTGAAGGGTACCGCGAGCACTTTTCCTGTATAAATGCGCTTGGTGTGTCTATATTACTTGCACCAAATAAAGAAAACTGACATAATACAGCTCTAGAATGATTTTTGCATATACTCATCCAAAATTTAACAGACACAGAAATGAAAAGACTTCTAGATAATGTCACCATTATAACAGGTGGGGGAAAGGGGATAGGATTCGGGCTTGCACAGGCTTTTGCAGAAGAGGGTTCGGATCTGGTTCTGACAGGTAGAACGGAATCAAGGCTTTTGACTGCTAAAGAAGAACTTGAAACCAGATATGGCATCAGGGTGCTTCCTATAGTAGCGGATGGTGCTGATGAAGAAGCCATTCGAGAAGTAGTCAGAAAAACCATAGAGACTTTTGGCAGGATCGATACTTTGGTTAATAACGCCCAGGTGTCCAGATCGGGGCTTCCATTGATTGAGCATACAAAGGAAGATTTTGATATGGCGATCTTTTCGGGACTCTATGCGGCTTTCTTCTATATGCGTGAATGCTTCCCATATCTTAAAGAGACTAAAGGTTCGGTAATCAATTTTGCTTCCGGTGCCGGTATGTTTGGCAAACTCGGCCAGGCTTCATACGCGGCAGCCAAGGAAGGTATCAGAGGTATGTCACGCGTTGCAGCGGCAGAATGGGGTCCTGACGGAGTAAGGGTAAACGTCATCTGTCCTCTTGCTATGACAGAAAGTCTTCAGCAGTGGAGAGAGAACTTCCCGGATCTTTATGAAAAGACCATTCAAGGCATACCGCTTGGCCATTTCGCCGATCCAAAGAACGATATAGGCCGTGTATGTGTCTTCCTAGCAAGCAAAGATGCGGAATACGTGACAGGCGAGACTATAACTCTCCAAGGCGGCAGCGGATTGAAACCGTAAGACACCTGAGAAAATAAGAATTAATGTATTACAAGCCTGGAGCCGCATTTGAGGCATCGGTATATTATGTTCATATTAATTGAAGATACGTGAGGGTTAATGGAATGTAAATGATATATGCAGATGTCGCGATTCTTTCGATCAGTCTCCTCCGGGACTTGATCTTAAAGTAGTCGTCATTATCCGGATCCGCACACATAGTCTTTGCACGGAAAGTCAATTGTGTAAATTTTTGAGTGTGAGATTACTCCTACCTGGGAAGTCGAGATGGAACTTCTCAAGTATAACGACTGGGTGGAAGTGCTGGAGCCATCCTGTCTGAGGGATAGGATGATCGAACACGCCGGCAACATACTCAATCTGTACAAATAATCTTGAAATGCTAAACCAACTTGCTTAACTCATCTATCATAATATCGGCATCATCGGTCCGAATAAGTTTATAGCAATACCACCAAGGATTGTCTTCGTCATAAATGTATCCGTCAATATGTCTGTGCCCGGGCATAACAGTCTTCATCTGCTCGGGCGCTCTTCTGACACCTATTTCTTTGTTGATATAATGCGGAGAGGTCGTCAGACAATAGTAATATGAGCCCCGGACTATACCTATCGACATCCAGTCCCTGTTCCAGTTGATGATGTCGTGTTCATCAATCTCATATTCCTTGTTGTTTACTACAAATGAGACTACGGCATCTTTAAATATCCCCCGTATCTTGTCGAATAATTCTTTTCTCTTAAAGGCAGATTCACAAAGTCTGTCGGCTTCGAAATCAAGAAGCGGTTGCACGAGGGAATATATCCTGGAATATATTTCCAGCATTCTATCCGCAGTGGTTTCGGCAAATAATATAGCGGACTGCTTATCATCTATCAGATTCTCCTTGATCTCTTTATACTTATTCCAGTCAAACAATAATTTTTCACTGTTTCGGGTATATTCCTCAAAATCATTCTCATTTTTCTTCGCCCTGTTCAATTCGAATGGAATTGCAGCGAAATTTCCTATATTATTCAACCAGTTTTTGCAGAAGCCTTGGTATATTCCATATCTTCTGCGGCCTGCTATCCATTCCTGCGGTATTATATGATCAAAATCCCACGGCCGGTTATGTTCCTGCCACATTGACTCGTTTCCTGGATCATATTGTGGAAACTTCGCATTTATATAGTCTTTTTGGGCAAGAAGCAGCATCTCGTTCGAATATGAACCATTATTCGTTACGACATTGAATGTGTCTGTCCAAAGAGCCGAATCCGGCAATTCAAATTTTTGATCAGGATTGCACAAATATCTGATGTTTTCTCTCAGTGTATCAGGAGTGACAGGAAACGTAATCCAATCATTCAAAAGACAATTGGAAATTCCCCGTTGAATAGAAGCGTAAACATCCACATTATCATCCTCCTTCACACATTCGTCAAAGATGCATTTCACTGCCTTCCGCTTATGTCTGTCAACAGCAAACCAATGCAGATACAGCATAAGACCTAGGGCTTTTGATGCATCCAGATCAGCGTGACGCTTCCTCAAGTACATCATTAAAAGAAAAACATCTGTAGAATTTCTTACCAGGCTGGTTTTAATGATTGCCGGGATTCGTTCATCGTCAAAATACGCACTGATATCTGCCAGCACGTCCTCTAATTCCGTCTTATAGAATTCTATTATCCTGGATTTGTCATCAACATCTGCAGTGGCCAACTCACGTATTTTCAAAATACTGAGGTCATTTTCATATATACCGGACTGCAATGTCTTGTAGAGGCGGAATGAAAGGATGGCCAGTTTGACTGCCGGCACGTGATATCTTCCGGCTAATTCATCATTGATTTCCTTTATTTCTCCCCAATATGATTTTATGGCAGAATAAAACAATTCTTCCGATGTGATCTGCGTGCCTCCTGTATTCAATCTGGTAAACAAGACTTCAAGGGCAGTGGAAGTGTTCTGCACAGAATCTTCTGTATTATCTTGGAACACTTCTTTGCTTAATTTTGAATAGCCGACAGTATAATCATACATTCTTTTGACGACTGTATAATAAGATGATGATATCTGCTTCGTCAATTGTTTAATATCCTCATTGCCAAGGGATTGCAATTTTTTGAATTTATTACGGGCTTTTCTGAAATTGGCTTCCAGACTTTTTTCAAAAGCATTTTCATCCTCTACATCTGAATTAAGAATACAGGATAGGGGGACAGGAAATCCTGCTTCAGAAGGCCAAGCATCATATAAAGATATAGGATTCTGATAGATATTGCCTTCTATTCCATATAAACTTAATGCTTCGCGTCTTTGTGCTGCACTCAAGGTACTGCAATCGTCGTTGTTGGCATATCCCCAAGGATGCGATATTGTTGTTGCCTTGATCCAATACTTTCTTGAAGTCTTTCCCTTTGGCTCGAGATCGATCCAGAGAATGCACGATGGATTTCCGTCCTCTTCCGGATCTTTGAATCCTAAAGAAATGGTATTGAATCGTTGTTGCCCGTCCATCAGATAATCCTTACCATCTGTAGCCTCGGCAAATATGAACGAACCTATAGGGAAACCTCTGAGAATCGAATCCCATAATAATTCCATCTGACGGGGTTTCCATACCAGGCCTCTCTGAAGATCTGGTATTATACTTTTATCCCAAGATGCAATCTCCTTTAAGTGAAACTTATCTGTCTGACCGGTTTTCATCGGATGTTGTAAAGAATCTTAAAACGATAAAATATAAATAAGAGACATCACAAATAAATAGACATTTGCAGAATTCTTGATTGAATACAGCCATTGTAATTGCCATTCCGCTAAACGGCTATTGTGATATCTGAACCTTCTGGATGTGACGATATCAAAATTTTGTAACAAAAATACCGGATTTCCCATTAATTTCCAAGATATATTACTTATCAGACAAAGGATTTGCTGCCGTGCTTTGTATTTTTCAGTATTTTCTCTATCGTGATTTTCTCGTTGTCCGTGAAGTAGTCAACCTCAGGCTTCCATCTGTAAGGTATCATATCCTTCTTCAGTTCCCTCAGGCTTTTTCTCTCTCCAAGAACCCTTTCCAGAAGGATTCCTTCACTGATACAGACATCTTCGTACAACTGCCAGAATTCCCTGCTGTGGTCGGGATAACGCACGTGGCAGAGTTCGTGAATAACAGTAATCATCGCTTGTGCAGGGTCACGGATAAGTCGCCTGTTGAATGTGATTCCGCCGGTTTTGTCGTTATATGCCCCTAAATCCCTCATCCGGATACCTCCAATCCTGACCTCGGCCGGCATAAGACCATATTTGCAGCCAAGATGTTCCGTATATTTAAACATCTCACCTGTCCATCGGGTAAAGTGATGACTGGCAAAAAGAAACTGTCTAGTTCTTTTATCGGCTGCGTCGGAATAATAAAGACTTTTCCAATCGTCTCTGATGCCACATAACCCGATATAAACGGATTCAGCATTTCCATCGTAAGGAGGTAATGGTTCCGGTTCAGGATATTGCTCAGGGTGATGTAGGGCAGAATCAATGCGCGAGATAATATCACTGATACAACCAGCCTGACACAAGGCTGAGTCTATAAAGAACTCTTCCTCGGCAAGATTGCTTTTCTGCTTCCCGGTCAGAGGGGATTCCAGTTCATTCATAAGACCTTCCAGAATCTTTGCCTGCCCGATGATTTCGTAAATCTCTTTTTTCGTTGTTGCGTTCATCTCGGTAGTTTTCTGCAAAGAAACGAAACAGAAATGCAGAAAAGTGGCACTATTATAGAGATACGCCTAGAAAGTTTCAGATTCAAAATGATGATTTCCGAGCAAAGATGATAATGATTTCTCGATACGCGGAATGATAGGGGAGTTGTGGCCACCTTCTGTCATCTCAAAGGTTACCTCTGCACCCTTGGCCATAAGGGTTTCAACCACAAGCATTGTGTCCTCTTCTATGTTGGCAAACCTCTTTACCTTGGTTTCATTTTCTTTCTCTCCGAGGCTGATATAGAAGTGTACACACTTGAGTTCATCCTGTTTTTCAAGCCACTGCGTGAACCCATCATACCAGAATGATCCAGAAATGGATGCGACTCCTTCAAAGAGGGATTTTCTGAGAGCGCACCACACAGCGAACATTCCTGCCAATGATAATCCCATAAGATATCTCTTTGGCTTCCTGATCTGCAGTGAATTCTCAAGATTGAAGAAAAGGTCATCCTTAAGACGTTCCAGAAACTGACTTGCCTGTCCTGCGAATTCTCCTTCTTTAACTGCCGGAGCCTTCCAAGGAGTCAGGTCAGACTTCCATTCCATACCAGATATGGACACGATATTCGATCCGAATCTGACCGATAGTTCTTCAAGCAATATAAGTTCGTCTTCTTGAAGCCTTTGCGGAAGAAGCAAATAAATGATATTGCTTGAATCTGCTGCAGCGATGTCAAGATGAAGCGAATGGTATGTTCTGGATGTAATCATATCAATACAAAGATACACAATTTTTTGAAAAATGTGCCTGATTATCTTAACAGATTCAAATCTGGAATTATCTGCCGGCGCTGCGACTGTAACTTACAATGATGACTCCGCCGAAGACCATTGCAGCGGCAAGCACTTTCTGCCAGGTGAGATGGTCCATTCCGATGACGATGCTGACCAGGATGGCAATTATCGGCTGGATGTAACTGTACATACTGACAAGTGTCGGCCTGATTCTCTTTTGTGCAACTGGAATGAGAAAATATGTAACGAAAGTGGCGAGGATTATCAGGTATGCAAGTTCGGCATATTGGATGGAAGGTATCGCTGCCCATTGAACTTGCGTCAGTCCTTTGAGCGAAAGCGGAACAGAAACAAGGGCCGAGAAAAGGAATATCCACTTCATAAACGTTACAGCAGAGTACTTGGATATCAATGGTTTGAAGATTCCCAGATACATCGAGAAACTCAGACTGTTCAGAATTATCATCACGATGCCGAACGGAGTACTCTCCGAAACACCGCCAGGAGCCGCCACCCTGCTGACTATCAGATAGATGATGCCAATGAAACTGATCGCTACCCCTGCTGCTTTCTGTATGGTTATCGGCTCTTTTATGACAATTGCCGCTATGGCCATAGTATATATCGGTGACATTGCCGTGAGAATCGAACAGTCCATCGGTGTAATGTACGGTATGCCGACAAGGAAAGTGACCTGGCAGGTAAAGAAGCCCAGGAGAGATGCAGCAAAAATACGGATATAGTCTTTCCGCTCGACTTTCTCTTTTGGAAGAAACAGAGACACTATCCAAAACAAGGCGCCCGCAACAAGAGATCTCAATGTAAAGATCCCGAGCGGCGGAATGAGATTCCCGCTTGTGAGGTCTTTGCAGACAATGATGTTGAAGCCGAATATGGCGTATGCTATGAAGGCCGAAAGATGGCCGGTAATGGAACTTCTCGTCATTTATAATATCTCCCTTGCTATCCAGGCACAGGCCTCAGCATCGGCCAGTGCGTGGTGGTGATTGGTCAGGTCGTAACCGCAGGCTGCCGCGACAGTCTGGAGTTGATGGTTATCAAGTGTGCCGCAGAAATGCTTTCTGGCAGCGGTCAAAGTATCGTGGAATACATATTCCGGATAGTCCATACAGTAACATCTGAATACATCACGGAGACATCTGCTGTCAAAACCTGCATTATGGGCGACAAGAGGTAATGCTTCCTCATCTTCAGATGTGTCCTCGGAAAGAATCGGAATCCCGTCCAGAAGTTCCTGCTCAAGCCTTTTCCAGACTAAAGGGAATACATCAGCATCATCAGTGTCTGCGTGGCCGAGTCCGTGGACATTCTGACAGAACCATTTGTAATAGTCCGGCTCCGGCTTGATGAGACTGTAGAACGTTCTTTCTATATTGCCGTTCCTTACAAGTACGGCTCCTATGCTGCACACACTTGAAGGACACTCGTTTGCAGTCTCAAAATCTATTGCAATGAAATCTTTCATTCTTCATCCTCCGGTATATCATTATACATCCTGGCTGCCTGACGCATTTCTTCCGCAATCTCTCTACGGAGCCACAGCGGTGATATGACTTCAGCATACATTCCCTTGGATAAGATTTCACGGCTGAAATCGAAAGTCGGCACAAGCCTGTAACTGAAATCGGTATATCCGTCGCCGGACTCCAATTCTTCCTGAGAATGATGCAGAGGTAGGGTACGGTAATACTTCACCTGACTTTCTTCTACGCGGAGAATCACCGTCTCAACAGGCCCTTTGTCGAGAATGACACCGTAAAGTTTCCTGAAGGTATCCTTCGGTTCATATCCTTTAGGCAGTTTGAAGGTGTGGTCTGTCGGATGCAGATCCTTTATCCTGTCCAATGAATATATGCCCTCGGGGAATTTTTCTGTACGTGCCAGAATATACCATCTTTGTTTGAAGTACTTCAGGCAATATGGGGCAATTTCAAAGGTATTCGGCGAATCTTTCGTAAAACCCTGGTATGTCATCATCAGGCATTTTCCGTCCCTCATTGCTGCCATAATATCCGGCAGCCACTTCTGACTTGAAGGAATATCCTCGCAGATGATTCTGTCACGAAGATCTGAGCCTTCATTCATAATGCTGTTGAGCGAAAGAGACTGTAGCATCCAGTTCTTCAGGGAATCAGATTCGATATCTTCCTCATTATTAATATAATACCCAAGTGATCGGTCACATTTTATTTCTATTCCGAAAGTGTCGAAAATCGCATCCTTATGATTGAAGAAAGTCCTCTCGCTGAGCCTCTCTCCATCTGGATTAAGCGAACTGCGACGCCACGCGCGGTCAATATTTTCAAAAGATATATGTCCACTCCTCTGGATCAAGTCTATCAGCCAGATGTACCTGTTGAAATAATTCTTAGCCATAAGTCCTGTATTTTGGTTTATGATGCAAAGAAAGTCCTTTTTGTTGCCAAATATAGGCAGTATAAAGGACTTTTCAAATAATCTTCAACCAAGCGGAGGATCTGAAAAAGGATTATCAATCCTTATTTATCTCCTCATCATATTCTTCCATCTTGCTGTACTCTACATCTGTGAACCAGTCTGCAAGTTTCTGAACGGCTTTACGCTTTATGGAAGGAGTTATATTCTTCATAATTGTCTTGATGCAGGCTGCAAGAGCCGCAATATCGTCTGTATATCCTGCCAACGGGATAAAGTCCGGCAGAAGATCGACAGGAAGTATAAAATAGCCTAAAGCCCCGAGAATGATACCTTTATGTTCCCACGAAGTATTCTCATCAATAAGAACATAATAAAGCAGCAGAACATAATAAACGGCCTTCATTCCGGCCTTTTTGAATACCTTTCCGATCTTGGCGAATAGGCCGGATTCAGAATAATGATCCTTATACTTCTCAATATTATGCGGGGTCTTCTGTATTTCCATAACGATACTTTGTATTTGTTTATATTGCAAAAATAATTGTTCTTATTCACCAATTGTGCGAGAAATCCAGAAATTTCGATAAAATTCTTTCAACTGCCATTTTTTAGCAGCGAAAGGAATTTTCTTTGCATCGTCAAAATAGATAAAGCAATGGAAAAGAACAGGAAAAAGAGCGCAAGGACAATTCTTTCATCAATGGAAGAGGTCGTATCGATGGCTAAGGAACATAGTCTGAGTGAAAAGTTCTATGAAGAGGCAGAGAAGAGTCTGAAATATTTATCTAAAGTACTTCTTTTGTCGAAAGAGGAGGCCCTGCTTTTGTCTTTGTTCTTTGAAAAGAGTTCGTCGTGGAGGATCAGGATAAGTGACATTTCTGAAATGATCAATACCTCGAATATAAAGATAATTTCAATGATGAATGTTGCTGACGATCTTGCTGCAAAAGGATATCTGAAGGCAGGGAACAGCAAGGAAGAAAGATATTTCAACGTGCCTATGGAGGTGATTGACAGCATAAGAAGGAATGTATGCTATATTCCGAAGCCTATAAGCAATCTGACATTCGATGAATTCTTCGATAGATTGTCTGATATATTCGATGAGGAAGACATTTCCCTCTGGAACCGTGAGGAGAAATTATGCGAACTCATTTCTGCCAATATGCATCTGCCTTATTGCAAAGTATCATCTTCATATAATTTCAAGAATTTTGACTTCTTATTGCTGCATCTTTTCGCAAACAGGTTGATAAATGAGGATGACGATATGATCGGAACGCACGACTGGGATGATATAATAGATTCAAAAAGAGCCGTAAAGAGGATTCTGAAGGAACTGAAGACGGGTGATTCGCCATTGATTCAGAAAGGCATATTCGAGACTAAAAGTGATGAAGGGGTACGGGATCCGAATTATTATCATCTGACCGACAAAGCAAAGGAGGAACTCTTCCCTGGAATGGATCTGGTGGAAAAGATCGAGAAGCAGGATAAGAATCTGATACCTCACACGTCATTCGCAGCAAAGAGTATGTATTATGATCCGCACATACAGTCTCAGATAGACAGGCTTGCCGACCTTCTGAAGCCAGAGAATTTCAATCAGGTGACTGAAAGACTTATGCAGAACGGGATGCGGAAGGGATTCGCTTGTTTGTTCTACGGCTCACCAGGTACAGGAAAGACCGAGACAGTCAATCAGTTGGCAAGGTTGACCGGAAGGGATGTTATGATGGTGGATGTGACTCAGATAAAGAGTTGCTGGGTGGGGGAGAGCGAGCAGAACATCAAGGCTCTCTTCGACCGCTACAGGGAATATGTCAAAGAAAAGGAAGTGGCGCCTATTCTTCTTTTCAATGAGGCTGACGCCGTCCTTGGAATACGTCAGGAAGGAGCACAGAGGGCCGTCGATAAAATGGAAAATTCCCTCCAGAACATCATTCTTCAGGAAATGGAGACACTGGAAGGAATTATGATCGCCACAACAAATCTTACAAGCAATCTTGATAAGGCCTTCGAGCGACGTTTCATATATAAGATAGAGTTCGAACGTCCTACTGTCGAGGCCAAAAGGAATATATGGAAATCAATGATCCCAGGTCTGTCAGATGCAATTGCCCTTTCATTGGCTACAGACTTCGATCTCAGTGGCGGACAGATCGAAAATATCGCCAGAAAACGGACAGTGGAACTCATCCTCAGCGGACAGGAGCCATCAGAAGCAAAGATCCGCGAGTATTGCCAGAATGAATCAATGACTGCCAGGCAGGAGAAAAGGCGCAAGATCGGATTCTGAGATGCGCCTTTTCTAAATTATCATACTGAAAGATACTCTTCCACAAAATCTATGAGATTCTGCAATTCGTCATTGTCCGGAGCACTTACAAGGACTGTAAGAAGATGATTTTCCCCTTCGGAAGGAATACCTATGCAGAAAAAGAAGCAAGGAAGTCCATCATCTGTCCAGACATTGAATCCGTATGCTTCACGCTTCTGGAATTCAAAGCAGAGGATAGGTTCTTCGTCTGAAGACAGATCCTCTTCCATAACAACTTCCTCGTACGTAGCACAAGCCTCGGTATAGGCATCAGATCCTTCTGGAATAACTCCCCAACTGATGTCGATGCTTCTTACATCATTGCCTTTGGCGCTGATGCTGAGGCTATATGATTTGGTTCCATCTTCTTCTTTATATTCTTCGGTTTCCGCTTCCCATATTTCAGGAACCTGCATAGTGATTCCTGCAAAATGTATCTGCTTTAATGCTATGTTGCTCATATTGAATTTATTTTGAATTGTATTTAATATGTAAGTGCGGTCTCATAATAAGTTCCGAAGCAAGGATAGGTGTCAAGAGGATCAGGACGACAGAAATCGGTACCCGCAAAAACAGAGGAGTCCTGCTGTGCGGATAGTTCCCGAAGGTCTATCTTTGCGTCACATCCTTCAAGTTCTGCTGTAACCTTTCCATCAGCATATCGGTAATGGAGAGTTCCTTTTCCTATTTTGACAGAAGTCTCGAGAGATGTTATTTCAGAAGGAAGTTTCGGTTCAATCACGATTACTCCGTTGAGCATATCGGGACGGATGCCGAGGAAATACTGGTACCATACCCTCAAGTGCTCTGCATTGCTCCAGGCCTGGAGGAATGTTCCGGAACGATTGACCCATTCCTTACCCTCTCGCGGATGAGCATCAGCATTCTCGCTCAGACTTCCCACCGCACCTTCGACCAGAGCCTGACGGTTCATATTCTTGAAAAGTTCCCAAGCAAGATCAATCTGACCGTATTCTATCATCCTCTGCATCGCAATACCGTTATTCCAAAGCCATACAGTACCATTGTGGTAGGCATCATCCTTATGGTAGTAATGCCAGTTCTCGTGCTGCGGATGGAACTGACTGTCCCATTGTGCAAGAGAGGCTACTCCCCAAGGGTAAACCAATTCTTCCCAGCAGCGACGAGTCACTCCCTGTTTGAATTCGTCATCTTTTACAAGGTCGAAGCAATAAAGTTGGTTTGGACGGAACTGCATATCAGGAGTGTCATCTGTATTTAGATGATCATAAATAATCCTGCCTTCCTTATCGCAATAGTCACTTTCGAAATTTGCAGCCAGACAATCAGCAACTTCTTTCCACTGTTGAGCAGCCTGTCCGTCGCCCAAAATATATGCAATCCTGCTTCCGGCAATCAATTGACCATACCACAGAGCCTGGATATCATTTGCTCTGTTTCCTCGTGGGGAGCCAGGTATGCCGTTTCGCTTGACATCCATCCAGGTATCAGCATCTGCGTGAGTAAGATATCCTTTCCCATCAGTATAATTGCTTATCGAAGCATCTATACTCGTCTTTATGGCTGGATATATATCACGCAGGAATTCTGTATCTCCCGAATATTCAGCAAGTTCCAGAGCCTGGATGACAAACCTCGGAGTTCCGTCTGTGGTATTGTACAGGATTCCTTCAAGATTGGCTCTGTTCGGAATACGTCCGTATGTCTCAGACTCCGGATCAGTGTCCTGAAGAGTTGCAAAATCTTTCAATATCTGTTCAGCCACATCGAACTGACCGGTTACAAGGCAGGCTCCAGGCATCGAAATGAACATATCACGTCCCCAATATTCATTGAACCAGGGCAGGCCGGCATAGATTCCGTTACCTTGCTGCTCAGTTATCAGTTCATCCATCGTAATAGTAATCCATCCAAGGGCTCTGTCAAGTTCCGGAAGATTGGATTTCACCGGATTATATTCAGTCACCAGTGAATTGATTCTATCCTTCCTTTCCTGAAGGAGGCGTTCTCCTTCTGACCTGAACAGACCGATAAGTTCTCTGCATTCCTGTTCCGTACCGTATGCAAGAATGAATCCCTCTGCGGATGCAGGAGCCTTCAAGCCAGCATCGATATGTCGGAATCCTGACTCCACCGATGTTGAAAGCAGAATTCTGTGTCCCGGAGATTCCTTCGGGGTGAAGAAAATACCTTCTTCCGATGCCGTAGGAGCCTCCAGGTGACTCATATCGAGAACACAGAAAATAGAATCAGCAGATGTTTGGAGATCTATGCTTATCAAAGGAAGGTCATCAGCCAGACGGAAAATTTCTCTGGCATTTGTCCATTTTCGCTCGAGCCTGTCAGGATATACAATACATTCCTCTGCTTCAGAGCGACGAAGTGCATCATCATCGACTCCGATATGATAGTCTGCAAGAACCCTTTTCTTGGCCATATTCCATCCCGACCACCACTGAATACTCTCCTGATGAGTGGTGCCATACCAATATCCGGCTTTCTTGTCCGTATAGGAATATTCGCGGTTTTCTTCCTTTGTGACGCTTACTCCGAGAGTGTCTATGTATGACGTTTCGCCGCTGCAGGATAAGCACAAAGCAGCAGTACTGAATATCAATGCTTTAAGCCTCATTATATATTCCAGTTATTTAACTTCAATGATATAAGTTGTCTCAGGCTGAACTGTACCTTCAAGAATGCCGTTCTCCACTTTGAATGACTGACCATATACATTGTCGGTATATTCACCGTCAGGGAGAGAGGAAGCCAGACCGGTCTCATTTTCCTCAAGAGCAAGATTGATGATGGCAGCACCTTTGTCACCACGATTGACAAGGATTACTTCTCCATCTTCGGATATCGCAATATTCTCCTTCTGGCCATTCATTGCCTGACGGAACTTATTCACAGCCACCACTTCAGGATGGAAGAACTCATCATTTCCACGTGCGCCAAGCAGATTGTCGCCGAAATAATTGTCACGAGTAGAATTCATCGGACGGCTGTAGAAGAGAGGAGTACCGTTCTGACGTGCAGTAAGGAACACCCATCCTGTACGGATCTGTGCATCAGTAAGCCCGGCACTTTCATTGGCATTACAATAGGTGTCGTGACTCTCTACCCAGGTAGTAAGGTATTCTGGAGCAGCAGAGTGATACCAGGAAAGCAGGTCAATATCCTTCGAACTGCGCTTTGCAAGCGCTTCACGAAGGAAATGTCCATAACTTGATGCTGTCTGTCCGAAATATCCTGCATATTCGTTTTCAGGCACATTCCTGTCCTGAAGTACCTCACCGTAAACAAAAAGGCTGTCGTAAGGTATGCACAATGAAACTCCGAGCACTTCCTTGCGTCCGGTGGCTACATCCCAGAAGTCGTTTTCGGTCACTCCAGCCTCAGCATCGACAGGATCGGAGTGAACACCGATATGTTTGGCTGTATCGTAACGGAATCCTCGGACGCCCATTTCAATGAGTTTGTTCACAAACTGCATATAATATTTCTGGAAAAGAGGATTCTCAGTATTTACGTCAGGAAGTCCTCCAACGCCCTGATGCGTGCACTGAGTACGGTCATTGTAATCCTGAATGCCTTCAAGACCGTGTGTATGGAACATCTTGTCCCTGCCACCTACAGCAGCATAGAATTCGTCTGTCACGAGATCAATATCAAATGCGGTATGGTTAGGAAGCACATCCACAAGTACTCTGATGTCATATTTCTTTGCAGAATCAAGCATAACTTTCATTTCCTCTTCTGTTCCCAGAATATTGTTTCCGATTGTCCAGTCGGTCGGCTGATAATAATGATACCAGTTGCCTTCCTTCTCATCAAGGATCTTGATATTACCTCCTTCAGGACTGAAGCAGGCATTTACCGGTGATGTCTGGAGCATTGTGAATCCTGCATCAGAAATCTTCTGCATATTCTCTGCAATAGTCAGAAAATTCCAACTCCACACGTGCAGTATAGTCTCCGTGTTGGTCGCATTAGGATCGTGTGACATTCTGTCAACCAAATTTGTGGCTGGTTGCGATGCGCAGGAAACGAGTGCGCAAAAAGCGATAATGGAAAATATTCTTTTCATAATAAATGTATTGAGTTTCATACAAGCAAATATTTTGTAAAGATAACTTTATTTTCTAAATTTGTGTGATTTAAGAATACTCATTAAACAAAATAATTATGACACTTATCGAAAGCATTATTGCACGCGCCAAATCAAAGAAGCAGCGTATCGTGCTCCCTGAATCTCTTGAGGAACGCACTCTTACCGCAGCAGATATGGCTCTTGCTGAAGAAATTGCAGAAATCATCCTCATCGGCAACCCTGACGAAATCTTTGCACTCGCCGAAAAACTGGGTCTGAAGAACATTGGCAAAGCCACAATCATAGATCCTGCAACAAGCGAAAAGACAGCGGAATATGCCAATCTTCTCTACGAACTTCGCAAGAACAAGGGTATGACACCTGAAAAGGCTGCCCAGCAAGTTCTGGATCCTCTCTATTTCGGATGTCTCATCATCAAGAACGGCGATGCTGACGGACAGATCAGTGGTGCACTTTCCACCACAGGCGAGACACTCAGACCAGCCCTCCAGATCATCAAATGTGCACCTGGCATTTCCTGCGTGAGCGGTGCTATGCTTATGATCACTCAGACTCCTGAGTACGGTGAGAACGGTGTTCTTGTAGTAGGAGACGTTGCAGTTACCCCTATGCCTGATGCTTCACAACTTGCTCAGATTGCTGTTTGTACTGCACAGACTGCGAAGAGCGTCGCAGGATTTGCCGATCCAAAAGTCGCAATGCTGTCATTCTCCACAAAGGGCTCTGCAAAACACGAAGTTGTTGACAAGGTGGTAGAAGCGACAAGACTCGCAAAAGAACTGGATCCATCAGTGAAGATAGAAGGCGAACTTCAGGCAGATGCAGCACTCGTTCCGTCTGTAGGACAGAAAAAGGCTCCTGGTTCAGAAATAGCAGGACACGCAAATGTTCTCGTATTCCCTTGCCTTGAAGTAGGTAACATAGCCTACAAACTCGTTCAGAGACTTGGAAATGCTGATGCCATCGGACCAATCCTCCAGGGTATCGCTCGTCCTGTGAATGACCTCAGCCGCGGATGCTCAGTTGACGACATCTACAAGATGGTTGCAATCACTGCCTGCCAGGCTATGGATGCCAAATAGCATCTGACTGGATATACATAAAGCAGAAAAAACTGACCGATATATAGGTGACGTGCCACCCCCGGCTAGGGGGTGCCTCCTGAAAGGAGGCGGGGGTCACCGGTATATCGGTCAGTTTTTTTCTGCGATTTTTATCCAATCGTCAAGATCTCTTCTTTCTCTTTTTCGCGTATCTCTTCCTCCTATACCTCTTCTTCGCATACTTCACGATTACAGCAGCGATCAACGCTACAAACACCAGGCAGATAAGAGTATATGTCCACGCCGACGCGCTGTCTCCCTTCACCCTCGACCACATCTTCAAAAGTTCCTCTGTTCCGCTGTCATGCATCATTCCGCAGCGTGACATAACCATATTGTCCGGATACAAAACCGGACTGACACATACGCTATCTGCTTCAGGCCCAAAGAAATAAGACACATCTATAGGTTCGTACGCCTCGTCGTCCGACATAGCCTCCAGTACTTCATTTCCTCCGATAGTGCTGACATATCCTATGACATCCATATTCCTGACAGCATTCTCCGGCTTGCACATAAAGTTAATGAAATAACTTGCCGCCCTGACGTTCTTTGCATATTTAGGAATGACCCAGCCGTCAAACCATACTGTACTTCCGGTCTGGGGGATAGTGTACTGAAGTTCTACACCTATTTCAGATGCCTCATCCATTGCCCACTGGGCATCACCGCTCCAGGAAAGATTCAGCCAGGCAAGTTCCTTGGTCATCTGATCCTTTCCGAAATCTGCCTCCCAACCTGCAACATTATCCTTGAAAGAATTCAGATATTCCTCTACAATCGAGATAGACTCCGGAGATGCGTCAAAACCTATGGTCTGAAGATTCTTCTCACCTTTTTCAATGGCATCTATATTGAACGAAATAAGCAAGGAAGTATAGACATCCCTGAAAGCATCCTTGACCAGGATCTTTCCAGCGTAATCCGGATTGCGGAGCACATCCCAAGACTTTACTTCCTCATCACTGACATACTTGGTATTGTAAAGAATACCTGTAGTTCCCCACATATAACCGACTGCATAATCATTGGCATTCTTCCCGTTACCTGCAATCTGGGTAAATAGTTCTTCCTTTATATACGGAGCAACATTGTCTATGTAGTTGGGAGTGTCACCGAAATCGGTATCGATAGGCAGGAGAAGATCATTGGAGAGCATACGCTCTATGATATAATCGGATGGGCAGGCAAGGTCATAGTCTTCGTGTCCCAATTCTATCTTGGAAAGCATCGTCTCATTGATGTCGAATGTCTGATATACCACCTCTACATCCTCACCTGTCTGCTCCTTGTACCATACTTCAAACTCATCAATGAGGGACTCATCGATGTAATCTGCCCAGTTATATACTTTCAGGATATGGCTTCTGTCTTCCGAACAGCCAGCAAGAAGCAAGGCTGACAGAACAATCAATAAATATTTCTTCATCTTACTTATTTTCAGTGTTTGAATTGCGTATCTGTCTGATATTGATCACAATAAGCAGAATAAGGATACCTACGAAAAGAAGAGTGATCAAAGGTCTCAACTCCGGAGTCAATCCTCCCTTCCTTGCATCAGTATAGATATATGTGGAAAGCGTATCGAGACCTATGGTTCCTCTGGTGAAGAAAGTCACGGCAAAGTCATCCAGGGACATAGTGAACGCCAGTATGAATCCGGAAATCATACCTGGTTTCAACAGAGGTATCAGGACTTTCCGTAAAGCCTGAAAAGGTGTTGCTCCAAGATCAAGAGCGGCTTCATACACATTAGGATTCATCTGAGTCAGTTTCGGCAGCACGTTCAGCACAACGTAAGGTGTGCAGAATGTGATATGAGCAAGAATGACAGTCAGATATCCCTGACTTATATGAAGAAAGACAAAAAGCAGGAAGAGAGAAACACCGGTGATGATATCAGGATTCAGCATCGGAATATTGTTCATAAACGTGATAGCCTGCTTGGTACTGCCTCTCATATTATGTATTCCTATAGCAGCGACAGTGCCCAGTACAGTCGATACGACAGCAGCGACAAGCGCTATGAAAATCGTATTCTCGATAGCAAGCATCAGTGAACCGGTTCCCTGCATATCACCGGTAAAAAGGTTGGAGTAGAGCCTGGTGGAAAAACCGGTCCAGTTACCCAGCACCTTGCTTTCGGTAAAAGAGAATACCGCAATAAAGACTATCGGCGCATATAGAATGATCAGAAGCAGCCAGATATAACATTGTGCAAAGAATCTCTTCATATCTAGACAGTCCCTCCCGCGACTTCTTTCTTATTGTCCTGCAGCAGGCTTGTCATTCCGATGATGACGAGCATAATAAGCGACAGTGCAGCACCATAGTTCCACATTGATGAATTGATGTTCTCCTGAATTATCGTACCGAACAGTTTGATCTTATTGTTGGTCAAGAACTCCGAAATGGCGAAAGTGCTTACCGTAGGCATAAACACCATCATAATTCCACTCACGACTCCAGGCATAGAAAGCGGCACCTGAACCTTCCAGAATACCTGCCAAGGAGTGGCTCCAAGATCGGCAGCAGCCTCCATATATGACTTGTCCATCTTGTTGAGAATGTTGTAGATCGGATAAATCATAAACGGAAGATAATCATATACCATACCGACGAGCAGAGTACCTTTACCTAATTGTATTCCTAGCATATGGAAAAGTTCTGCTGTAGCCAATGTTCTCATAAGCGCATTGATCCACATAGGCATAATGAACAGCACAATGGTTACAGCGCTGCGATTGAGTTTCTTGTTAGAGAGGATCCACGCTGCAGGATAACCCAGAAGAATGCAGATGAGGGTATTCTCAATCGCCACCTCCAATGAAAGTGCGAAAGTACCTATGGCATCTGCATCAGTAAAGAACTTGGTGAAGTTCCCGAATGTGAAATTGCCGGAACCGTCCTGAAAAGCATACAGTATGATCAGGACAAGAGGCAGCGCGACAAACAGTAAAAGGAATATCGCGTAGGGCAGTGCCCAACTGGATCTCTTATTCATCTGACTTTATTATCTTGATGTCCTGAGGAGCAATGTTAATACCCACAAGGTCGCCCTTGTCCCAGATATCGTTCGTATCAACCCACAAATGATATCCTTCATCTGTCAGAATGGTCAGATGATAATGATCGCCTTTATACAGCAGGAAGTGTACAAGGCCTGAAAGCATACCTTCTTCCGGATGGTCAATAAGATCCACCTTTGAGAATGTAATTTCGACCTTGACTTTTTCTCCTTCTTCAAAACCGCTGTGCGGCAGACACTCGAAAGTTTCTTCAAAGAACTTAACGTGGTTAGCATCAACGATTTCCGCCTCTATCGTATTGCATATCCTTTCCTTATGCATCACCTGGATGTCTGCAGGCCTTATGAGAAGACCCACCTCAGAGTCTGGTTCGAAAGCATTATAGTCCTGAACCATAAGTTCAAAACCATTCTCAGTTTCGACATACATTTCGTAATGTACGCCCTTGAATGTGCAGGATTTCACCTTGGCAGTGAATTGTGCACCTTCCAACTTGTTCATTATATAGATGTCCTCAGGACGAACTACCACATCGACCTGAACATCTTCACCGAAACCTTCATCGACGCATTCGAATTCGTGGCCGACAAACTCTACAAGCCTGTCTTTGACCATACGGCCGTTAAGGATGTTCGATTCACCGATGAAGTCGGCAACAAAAGAGTTCTGAGGCTCATTATAAATATCCGTAGGAGTTCCGATCTGCTGAATCTTTCCTTCATTCATTACTATGATGGTGTCGGAAAGGGTAAGAGCCTCTTCCTGATCGTGAGTCACATAGATGAAGGTTATACCCAGTTTCCTGTGCATTTCCTTGAGTTCGATCTGCATATCCTTGCGCATCTTCAGGTCAAGTGCAGCAAGGGGTTCATCCAGAAGAAGAACCTTAGGCTGATTTGCAATCGCCCTCGCAATGGCGACACGTTGCTGCTGGCCTCCCGACAAAGACTCCACATCCCTGTCTTCGTAGTCAGTCATACTCACCATTTTGAGCACTTTCATCACACGCTTGTCGATTTCGTCAGCAGGAACCTTCTGAAGTTTGAGCCCGAATGCAATGTTCTCATATACATCAAGATGCGGGAAAAGTGCATAACGCTGGAAAACGGTGTTTACCGGACGCTGATGTGGGGGTGTGCCGGTGATGTCAACTCCATTGATGAGGATTTCCCCTTTATCTGCCTGACCGAAACCTGCCAGGAGTCTTAGCATAGTGGTCTTGCCACAGCCGGAAGGGCCGAGAATCGTAACGAATTCACCTCTTTTCACGTTGATACTCACATCATCAAGTATCACTTTGTCTCCGAAACTCTTAGAGATGTTCCTGATCTCTATTATATAATCGTTGTTTGTCATTTCAGTAAGTTCAGTTATTGAAGGAGAGATTTCAACACTCCTGTAAGGTTGAATTTCCAGGTTATGCCGACATTCAGATAATTTTCGTCGAAATTGTTGCCTGACCAGGCTGCGTGCAACCTTACGTCTTTATTTGGAAAAGGAAATACTTCCACTCCTGCTCCATAAAAAAGATAATCGGTGCCCGTATAACCTTCGTAGGCAAGTTCGTATGGAAGATCATCCGCAACTCTCTCCCAACCGAATTTTCCAAAAATCCGGAATATATCGGCAAATGTATATGAAGGAGCAGCAATAAATGTAAAGTCATCAGTAAAAAGACCTTTGAGATCCGCTGCCCTGGTCATATATTCCAGATCGACCGTTACCGGGCCGAAATGGAATCTGTTACCGAAGTTCAAAGACTTCAGATATGCAGCATCAGCCATCTGCCAAAGATTCGCGGTCCAGTATGACTCGTAATGCTCCCATTCTCCACGCCAGGCTGCATTATATGCAAACATAGAACCTTCGTATGAAAGAGGGGAGTTAGCGAATTGAAATGCAACAGACTGTCCTTCAGCCAGATACCAAGATGCAGAGACACCCCACTGCCAGCAATCAAGCATATTATAGAACATTGAGTTCATAGTATAGTAGGTGTCCAGATCATATGCATCATATTCGAAACTTCCCACAAAAAGGGCGTCCTTTCCAAAGGTAAGGCCGAAATAGTCGTTTTCGAATGAAAGAGTCAGCCAATTCGTACCGTTGAAACCCGAATTGTCTTCATAATAACTTGAAGCAAGCCTCTGATTGAGACTATATGATAAATGTGGACTTATATTACCGTTTATATCAAGGTATAACCCGTCGCCATTGAAGCGTCCGGTCGTATTTCCGAAATCCTGCTCGAATCCTCCTCTGAAATCAAAAGATATATCAGGGATATAATCAACAGTTTCCGATTTTTCCGCATCCCCCCAGGATGACTTCTGCAATGTCACAGTACTGTCTGCTTCCTGTGCTCTGACTGCAGAGCCGATTGTCGTAAAGACAACCCCCAAAAAGACAAATAGTTTCCTCATCAATTAATAAACAGTAAAATACATAAGAACGTGTTTTATGTTAAAAAGCGGTCGTATGCCTCGATAAGAGACCCACAATCGCTTTATCGTGACAAAAATATAATAAAGTTTTGACATATCGCTTTATTTTACATTTTTTTTCAACATAAATTACAAAAAACTGCCTGCAACGTGCCAGGGGGCATTATGTTAAAAAGTCTGTTGATAAAGAAAGTCAATTATGTTAAATGTGAATGAATTTAATCAATAACTTAGCAACCCAATATAAATAAGCATAACAGATAACCACAAATGAGCAGCGCTGAAATAACAATCATCAAGAGAGACGGCAAGCACAAAGCCTTTTCAGTAGAAAAGATAAAGAATGCCATCCGCAAAGCCTTCCTTTCAGTGGGAGCATTCGCCACTGAAGAAGATATCGTCAATATTCTTTCACACGTACGCATATCTGACGGTATGCACGTTGAAGAGATCCAGAACCAGGTAGAGATCGGACTTATGGCCGAGCAGTATTTCGCTGTAGCGAAAGCCTATATGCTTTACCGTAAGCGACATAGCGAAGACCGCGAAGTACGCGACCATCTGGACTTCCTCATACAATACTGTCAGGCTGAAAATGCGGCGACTGGAAGCAAATACGACGCTAATGCCAATATCGAAAAGAAGAATCTCGCAACGCTCATCGGCGAACTTCCGAAAAAGAACTTCATCAGACTTAACCGCCGCATCCTCACCGACAGGATGAAGAAGATGTATGGCAAAGAGTTGTCTGACAAATATATACGACTGCTTAAGAACCACCATATCTATAAGAATGACGAGACATCTCTGGCCAACTATTGCGCCAGCATAACTATGTATCCTTGGCTGCTTGAGGGTACAAAACCTATCGGCGGAAACTCAATAGGTCCGACCAACCTCAAATCATTCTGCGGAGGTTTCATCAACCTCGTGTTTATGGTCTCAAGTATGCTCAGCGGTGCCTGTGCAACTCCTGAGTTCCTTATGTATATGAATTACTTCATCGGTAAGGAGTATGGGCTGGATTATTGGAAACATCCTGATACTCAGGCTGATAATTCCATCAAGAAACGCAGCATCGACAAGGTCATAACCGACTGCTTCGAGCAGATAGTATATTCAATCAACCAACCGACAGGAGCACGTAACTTCCAGGCCGTGTTCTGGAACATATCGTACTACGACAAGAACTATTTCGAGAGCATTTTCGGTGAATTCCGTTTCCCTGATGGCTCAAAGCCTGATTGGGAAGGTCTTTCCTGGCTCCAGAAGAGGTTTATGAAGTGGTTCAACGCAGAGAGACTCAAGACCCCTCTGACTTTCCCTGTGGAAACTATGGCTCTTCTTACAGAGAACAATGAAGTCAAAGACAAGGAGTGGGGTGACTTTACAGCCGAGATGTACTCAGAAGGACACTCATTCTTCACATATATGAGTGATAACGCTGACTCTCTTGCTTCGTGCTGCCGTCTGCGCAATGAGATCCAGGACAACGGTTTCAGTTATACCCTTGGTGCAGGAGGAGTATCAACAGGCTCCAAAAGTGTGCTCACAATCAATTTGAACAGGTGTGTGCAGTATGCCGTTAAGAACGGACAGGATTATCTGGCATATCTGTCAGAGGTTGTGGATCTTGTACATAAGGTTCAATTGGCATACGATGAGAATCTTAAATCACTGAAAGAGCAAGGTATGCTTCCTCTTTTCGATGCCGGATTCATCAATATCGGCCGTCAGTATCTTACTGTAGGAATCAACGGTCTTGTGGAGGCTGCAGAATTCCTCGGAATAGAGATCAACGATAATCCGGAGTACGTCAGATTCGTTCAGAACACTCTCGGTCTCATTGAAGATTACAACAAGAAATACCGGACTAAGACAACCCTCTTCAACTGTGAGATGATTCCGGCTGAAAATGTGGGAGTAAAGCACGCGAAATGGGATAGGGAAGACGGTTATGCCGTGCCTCGTGACTGCTACAACAGTTATTTCTACATCGTTGAAGACAAATCACTCAACATCATAGACAAGATGCGTCTGCACGGACGTAAGTACATCGAGCATCTGACTGGAGGATCTGCGCTTCACCTCAATCTCGAAGAACATCTCAGCAAGGCTCAGTATGCCCAACTTCTCCGCGTCGCGGCTCAGGAAGGCTGCAACTACTTCACATTCAATATTCCTAATACTATATGCAACAATTGCGGCCATATAAGCAAGCATTATCTGAAGGAATGTCCTGAGTGTCATAGCGAAGATATTGATTATCTGACCCGTATCATCGGTTATATGAAGCGTGTCAGCAACTTCTCGATGGCACGTCAGGAGGAAGCAGCAAGGCGCTTCTATCATCGTGACGAAGGAAAACATCTATGCTAAAGTGCTATAGTTATGACATTGTCTGCCAGGAGATCCCGGATGAGATCAGCCTGGCAGTCAATATTTCCGGATGTCCCAACAGATGCCCCGGATGTCATAGTCCGTGGCTGTGGGAAGATGAAGGAAAGGGAATGAGCATAGAACTTCTTTCGTCTCTTATCAGCCGTTACTCTGCTGCAATAACCTGCTTCTGCTTTATGGGAGGAGATGCGGATCCAGGTGAAATACAGCGTCTTGCATTCTGGCTGAAATCGGAATATCCTCACCTTAAGACAGCCTGGTATTCTGGAAGAGAAGTCATTCCAGAAGGATTTGACATCCGCTGCCTGGACTATATCAAACTCGGTCCTTATATAGAAACATTGGGAGGACTTAAATCACCGACAACAAACCAGGCTCTTTACCGTGTCCTCCCTGATGGGAAACTCGAAAAATGTACAATTATCTAAGTTGGAACACTACAGGGAAGGTATATGTAACAGGAACTGCTCTGTCTCTCTGCCGCCCCGGCTCCCATTTAGGTGAACTGCTGACCACCCTGAGAGCCTCAGAGTCAAGTGCCTGATCCACACCTCGTAAAACAGAAATATCAGAAAGAGTTCCGTCCGGCATAACGGTAAAACTCAGGATAACTTTTCCTTGAACTCCATTCTCGACGCAGATTTCAGGATACTTCAGTCTCTGATTGACCCAACGGCTGAAATCATTGGCTGAGCCTCCATTGAATTTCGGTTTCTGTTCAACGATTGCAAAAGGTATTGCCTCCTCTTCTACATCTTCTTCCACAACATCATAATAGTCAATAATTTCGACTCCCAATCCCGGATCGTCCTCTATTGTACGGAAAAGGTTGTCTTCGACTTCAATATCATCATCTACAATATCTATTATATCATTAAGTTCTATTTTAGGTACAGCAGGTGGAGGAGGTGGGGGAGTTTCAAATGTTGCTGGAATAATTATTTCTTCGACATCAAAAGACTGGTTTCCTTCCAGCATTACGGTCCGGACTTGTGCTGTACTGTACTCAAATCCGCTCCATATCAGGAAAAGAGATACAATAAGACCGATTTCGACAAATAAAAGCCTCTTGTTCTCAAGATCTGCTTTTTCAGTTTTCTTTGTTTTCATAACTCGTGATTTAATTGGTTTGTGCAATGATATGCATCAAAAAAGCCTGAAAACGAATTTTCAGGCCTGTAAAATCTCTCTGTATAATGTTATAAAGCATTGATTTTCAATTAGATACAACTGCGACATCCAGCAAAATCTCTCCTATTTTATAACACATTGAATATCAAGCATTTATAAAACGCAGAAAATCGTCTCGGTCTATTGCTTCCGAGGTGGAAATCTTATTTTTTAGTCGCCATATACGATTGTATATCACACCCTTTTCCTTTTCCAATATTGTGGATATCGTGGTGCTGGAAAAGCCGGATGCAGCAAAAATATATAGTTTTATATCATCCTCCTTGAGTTTGGGAATCTGTTTTCTAAGTCGGCTTACAACCTCATCGCAGTTTCTATCAAGCATAAGTTCAAGACCGGCAATCATCTTAGGATCGCTGCGAAGGCCATCAATCACGGTTTTGACCTCTTTGAGAATCTTATCCTGCAGATTTGATGTGCCTTCATATATATAATATTGTTCGCAGAGCCTTTCCAGCATATCAAATTTTGCAATCGACAGATGCTTCTCTGATGGAAGCCTCCTGGATGCTGTTTTAAGTTTGCTTTGAAGGTCTTCTGCAATTCCGATATACTTTTCTGTTTCTGCCTTTTCTTCTGCAAGTGCCTTTTCTGCCTCAAGCCTTCTGTATCTTATATAACCGACCAAGGCAAAGACTATCGCTATGAATGCACATATCAGGAATGCAGCCATCAGCCTGGCTGAACTCAATCTATGACGGGTAAGATTGTGCTGCTGATCAAGATAATCCCTGCGGGATGATGCTACAGACTTGCGCAAGGATGCCATTTCCACAGAATTGCTGTATTCCATCACAGATTCCAATGAGCGCAAGGCATCAGTATCTTTTCCTGCTCTGCTTCTGACCTGATATAGTCGGAAATCGGCCTTGGCCTTCTCTGCTGCATCAGATGCCGCCCTATATGAGGCAATAGCCATTCTTTCTGCTTCATCCTCCTGACCGATAAGTGAATAGGCATAGGCAAGTATGCCCAGATCGGAACTGTTCAAAGGGCATTTCAACTCTGATGATACCCTCGAAAGCATTTCTATCGCAAAAGTCGGATCCGGTTCGGCAATTTCTACTGATAAGGCTGCGTAAGCAGACAGACACTGTGCTTCAAGCAATGTATCAGCACTCTCGTGCGCTCTGAAAAGCACATTGCGATACACCTTTTCAGCAGACGCATAATCACCTGAATTATAGCAAGCCAAGCCTTTCTCAAAATCCACATACAAACGGTTATACGGCTTGTCAGCACTTTTGAATGCCTCTGAGGATTGATTAAGATAGCGGATTTCGTCCGAAAAACCGTATGTGGCATTGCTTATATGTGCCATAGTGCGGTAAATGATACCCAGACTATATTGATCATCAAGGCTTTGAGCCAGTTCTTCCGCTTCGGAACAAACTGTCATAGCCTCAGAAAAACGCTTTTCGTCGCACAGAGCCGCACTTTGAGAAATAGCATCAGCCAATTTCGCCTGCTTCGCACCTGTGCAGGCAACAAGGCTGGATAGTAGCAAAATCTGAAATATTCTTTTCATATTATACAAATATATACAGTTTCTTGCATAAAGAAGAATTTCTTTTGTGAAGGCATCGTTTTTGTCTTACCTTTGCGGCCGAAAAGAACTCATTATGCAGAAACCTATAATATATCAGATGCTTCCACGCCTGTGGGGCAACGGAAAGACAAGGCCTAAAAAGAACGGATCACTCAAAGATAACGGGACAGGAAAATTTTCAGACATCGACAAGAATTCTCTGGATTACATCAAATGGCTTGGATGCAGTCATATCTGGCTGACAGGCATCATCAGGCATTCAACTCAAGCCTCAGAGCAGGGATGCATTCCATCGCACCCACAATTCGTCAAAGGAAAAGCAGGTTCACCATACGCTATATGCGACTATTACGATGTAAATGCATATCTTGCTGATAATCCTGAAGATAGGATGGCCGAGTTCGAGTCTTTGATAAAGAGAACCCACGATGCCGGACTCAAGGTAATCATCGATTTTGTACCCAACCACGTCTCAAGAGACTACGGAAAGGTATCACCGGTTGGAGGCCACCCTGTGCTTGGAAGCGAGGACGATAAGACTGTCCACTGGAAATCTGAAAACGATTTTTTCTATTATCCGGGACAGCATCTTGTTCTGCCTAAAGAATCGCCGGAAGGTATTGAGCCATATATGGAATACCCCGCTATGGCTACCGGTAACAATTGCTACAGCCCAGCCCCAGGAATAAACGACTGGTATGAAACCGTCAAGATAAACTACGGCGACAATCACACAGCAACCTGGGACAAGATGCTTGATATAATTTGTTTCTGGGCTGACAAAGGAGTGGACGGATTCCGTTGCGATATGGTGGAACTCGTACCTCCTGAGTTCTTTAAATGGCTGATTTCCAAAGCGAAAGAAAGGTATCCTTCTGTGATTTTCATAGCAGAAGTATATAAAAAGGAGTTATATGGAGAATATATCAGGAATATCGGATTCGATTTCCTCTATGACAAGTCGGGATTGTATGACACCCTGAGGACAGTGGTCGAGAAGAATGTCAATGACAACGGTATGCCTGTGGAACTCTGGCAGTCTGCAACAGGAATTACCAGAAACTGGCAGTTCTTAAGCGACCTTCAGCCTTATATGCTCAATTTTCTGGAGAATCACGACGAACAGCGTTTCGGATCGGATTTCTTCGGTGGAGATCCTCACAGAACTTTTGCGCCACTGTACGTATCGCTTTATCTGAATACCGCTCCATTTATGATCTATTTCGGAGAAGAAGTAGGCGAAAGGGGAATGGACGAAGAGGGATTCAGCGGTCTGGACGGACGCACTACTATTTTCGATTGGTGGAGCGTAGGATCGATCAGAAGGCTCAGAAAAATCATTACATCAGGCGCATACCGTTCGGAGTCGGTAAACGCTCTTATAAAGGGAGGTCTTAAAAAAGAAGAAGCGGATATATTCCTCAGATTTTCAAAAGCCATCAGATTTGCTGCCGAAGACGAAGCGATTGCTAAAGGCACCACATACGATCTATGCTACTGCAATATGTCATCAGACGGGTTCGATAAGAACAGACACTTTGCTTTCCTGAGAGATTATGAAGACCATACTTTGCTTGTCGCTGCAAATTTCTCGAACCGTGATGCTGCAATCAAACTTACGATTCCCCAGCACGCCTTTGACTGGATGGGAATTCCCGAAACCGAAAGCCTGCATCCCGGCAAGATAATCGAAGTGACTGTACCTCGTATGGATGCAGTCCTTATACAGATAATCTAGTTACGCTATGTTACGGATAAGGCGGTTAACAAAAATGTTATCAATATAAACACTTTTGTTAACCGCCTTAATTATCAGTAAATTATCAATATCCAACTATTGCCTTATTAGATAAGCGGTCAATATAGCCTTCCAACCCTTGCGGAGCCTTCAGAAGACGTGTAAAAGCACCTTCCTTGACGCATTCTAATCCAGAGATGGATGCTTCATCCACAATGCCGTCACCTCTTACCGTATCAATAGTGAGGTAGCCCACCCCGAGTGAAGTAATATTCTGAAAGAAATGGGTACCCTGACTAGGCTCGATCTGGTAACCAGGTATTGCGGTCTCTACAATAAGCCTTGCTTCGGAAATATCACTCCACAATACAGGTATTCCAAGCCAAGGATCAGATGATCCCCATCGCCCAGGACCGATAAGAAGATAAGAAGCATTTTCTTCCTTTACAAGATTATTGAACTCCGCTATTTCCTTCGCCATTTCCTTTGTCTTTGCACTGTCGAATGTATCACTAGGAACATATATTATATATTTCAGGCCATCCACACGACCTGAACCAAGTGCCTTTGATGATCGGATTAATATTCTGTCCATTTCTTCCGCTGCCTTATCTATAGAGATTGCGTTTTCACTGCTGTATTCACCTACAGGGCGGACCTGAAGGAGTTTCATATTGAACCTGGTACCGTTATCGCGGTGCTCTACATCCGCAGCAAACTCCATTTCGATATCGCACATAAGTTCTTTACGGCATATTTCAAGAATCTCCTTGATTATCTGAGCAAGAGGATAACGATTGTATTTCAATATGGCATCAAATGAAATCACGCGAGGACCCTTTGCGGTAATTCCAGGAAGCATTCTGTTGTTCTCGACACTGAAAGTAGAGGCGACAAGTTCCGGATGTGAGAAGTGATGAAGTGCTTCTGCAACCTGCAGATGAGCCAGATTTATTCCTTCATCTCTGGAAATCTTGAAAGCACCGGCACGAAGATCCAATGCATACATCATCTTCTGTGTATCCCTGAGAGCAAGTTTCGTTTCCGACAACTGAAGGATTTTCTTTGGATATTTAGGACTGAATCTCAATGAATTACCCCCATCCACAACTGTTTTTCCCAATCCGAATGCCAGATCTACTATTCCATCTTCCGCCTTCTCATTCCCGATAGGGTAGAAATTTATGGACCTCGCAACACCCGACAGCATAGGATAATACAGATTGTCGTGCTCGGAACCGCATATACTCTGGACAACTACAGCCATCTTCTCCTCACTGAGCAGATTTCCGGTCGTCTGGATATATGTTCTGCTTCCGCTGTAAAATACTGATGCATAGACACTTTTAATGGCTTTACCCAACATACGGAGCATCTGGTCTCTGTTCTCGGCCAGAGGAATCATATAGGTGGAATATACACCTGCGAAAGGTTGATAACTGCTGTCCTCCAATTTCGAACTTGATCTGACTGCAAGAGGGGAGCGCGTGGTGTCAACGAATGCACGCAATTCTTCCACAAGCCTTTCAGGAAGTCGCGATGAAACAAACTCAGAAAGGATTTCTTCATCGGATATTTCCGAATCAATCACATACTGAAGATCGTTTTCAAGAATGAACTGATCGAAATAATCAGTCGCAATCACAACGGTACGCGGAATTGAAATCTTGACATTGTCGAATCTGTCGGCCAGGTTATGCTTGTAAACCAGACTGTTAAGAAATGCCAGACCGCGCGCCTTGCCTCCCAGAGATCCCTCTCCCATACGCGCAAACCATATATGTCTGCCGTATGTTTCGGCATCGAAATGAGCAATGACTCCTCGGCCGGTCAGTGCGTGGTAATCGTGTATCTGCTGCGATACATATTGTCTGAGTTCTCCGACATTGGCGAAATGGCTCTCGGACACCTTTTTGAACTTTGCTCCAAGAGTGAAAAGTCCACGTGCCATAAACCACTTGGATAACATATTCTTAGAAGTATTGGCAAGAAGTATGTCCTCCGGTATCTCGCGCATCAACACCTCAAGTTCCTTAAGATTGGCAGCACGGCCGTATTCTACGCGTGAAGCATCCCTGAATACAAAGTCTCCAAAGGCAAATTCCTCTTTGATATAATCATACAACTGAATCATAAGGGTCTTGGAGTACTTCCTCAAGAAACCCACTCCAAGTTCCTCTGCCACAGCACATATACTATCCTGGGAAGATTGAAGAAGCACAGGCATCATAGGGTCATCTGCCTTTATATGCTTGACAAGATCGATTCCGGCGTCAAGTTTCTCATCTTCCGGTTTTCCACCTCTGTGCTCACAGAATCCTACATCTGAAATTACACCGAGCAGATTGCTCTTGTATTTCTCATACATAGTCATAGCGTCGTCAAGATTGGTTGCCAGAAGAATCTTGGGACGCGACCGCTTCATATGTTTCCTCTGCTGCTCATTAAGAGTTTCTTTCAGAAATTCCGCACTCTGACGCAATACCATACGGTAGAGTTCAGGAAGATATGTCGAATAGTATCTGACAGAGTCCTCTACCAGGAGTATGCTTTGAACACCAACCCTAAGTATATCATTATCAGCATTTTTCAAATCTTCGAAAAGTTTGATGATGGCAACGATAAGATCTGCGTTTCCGTGCCAACTGAACATATAGTCGATAGCCGATGTATCAAGATTGGAGAGCCTTCTGTAAACCTCCTTCGAGAAATGGGTAAGAAGGACAAAAGGAAGATTCTTTCTCTCTTTCTTTACTTCAGAAGCAAATGAGAATACTTCATTGTCGCCTGCATTGTACATACAGATGACCATATCGATACCTACCGTTGTCTGAAGAACCTCACGAGCCTGAGCAGAAGTCTGCACCCATACGAAGGTAGGAGGAGTACTCAGATTAAGATCGATATATTCGCGGTATATCTGATTCTCTATCTGTCCGTCCTCTTCAAGGATGAATGCGTCATAATTGCTGCATATCATAAGGATACGTCTGACACGGAATCCCATCAGAGAATCATAGTCAGCATTAATCAATTCCTTAAGGAGTTTTGGTTCTATAGTATTCATCTGCAATAGTTTCTTAATAAGTCCTTCTTCTGAATTCAGCCACTGCCAATGCAGTTGCAACTGCGGCATTCAATGATTCCGACCCTGGCTGGTCAGCCGGATATGGCGGTATATATAATCTGTCGGAGACAAGCGCGGACATTTCTTTTGATATGCCTTCGGATTCATTTCCTATGACAATCATAACAGGAGATTCACTCCCATCATCAAGGTGGCGGGAATAAATGTTTTCACCGTCAAGGAAGGTACCATATACCTTTCCACCTGATTCAATAAGCGTACTGGCAAGCGACGGAAGATCGGTATAATGCATCCTTACACGGAATACGGCTCCCATTGTCGCTTGAACGACCTTGGGATTGAATACGTCAACTGTATCCGGGGTTGCAAACACCGCATCAACACCGAACCAGTCTGCAATTCTCAGTATTGTGCCAAGATTACCGGGATCACGTATGGTATCCAAGGCGATGTAAAGCCCGCCTGAAGCAAACGTAGATGCGATATCTGAAACATCACCTACATAGGTGTCAGAAGGCTTTCTTACCACCGCAAAAGCCGGGGAAGGACTTGAAAGGGACGATATCCTCCTCATTGCTTCCTCACCTATTTCATCCTTACGGTAAACGCTCTGCACTTCAAAACGCGAGTGCAGCGCCTCTTCCACCATCTTTTCGCCTTCAACTATGAAAAGTCCGGTCTCATCCCTGAACTTTTTCTGCTGAAGAGCCTTTATCCTCTTGATTTCATTATTGGAAAGTGATGCCATATTCAATCTTCTTATTCAAGCCTTATCACTGATCTGTGAACAGAATTACAAATATATGATTTTTTGGCCAAAATTTTGAGAAATGAACAGATTAAGATAAATTTGCGTCATCAATTATGAGATCGGGGCTTCGCTTCATATTTTTGCTGACTGTCATTATGATGTCGGCCTCCTGCAGTACGACACGTATCCTGCAGGATGGGGAATATCGTCTTAGAAAGAACAAGATCACTATCGTAAATGATAAGGAGTTCAATCCCAATCAGTTAAACAAATATCTGAAACAAAATGACAACCTTGGCTGGTCGCCTTTCCTCTATGTATATAACTGGAGTAACGGAAAAGGAGGAGGCTGGGACAAATTCGTAGAAAAGATAGGAAAGGCTCCTGTCGTATATGATCCTGAACAGGTTGACAACTCCATTTCAAATATTGAAAACCATCTGGAATATTTAGGATATTACGGGTCCGATGTACAGTCTGAGATACGCGTCAGAAAGAAAATGGTGAATGTTACATATAATGTGACATTAGGCAAGAGATTCCAGATCAAGGATATCACTCTCGTACTGCCGGAAAGAGGGGAGTTCCGCGAGGCATTCATATCTGACACTTCGGCAATGGGAGTCAGGGCAGGAGATTTTCTTGCGGAACAATCACTTGAAACCGAATCCGAAACTTTGGCTGCCTCTATGAGAAACAAGGGATTCTACGATTTCAGCAAGAATCATTTCTTCTTTGAGGCTGACACATTGACTGACCCGGGATATGCCCTTCTTGAAATGAAGGTCGAAGAATATACCAGAAACGAGACCCCGAAAGATGCCGGACCTATAAGGCGATTCTTTATCGACGATGTAACTTTCTCATATCCTAAGACTCTGAAAATCAAGCAGAAGGTACTTCGAGATCTTAATACAATAATACCTGGAGAGGTCTATAGTGAAGATATGGTGAACAGCACATACTCGAGACTTTCGGCTCTTCGTGTATTCAGCAGCGTGAATATCGGTATGACCCCTAAGGATACCAATCTCATCGATTGCTCGATATCTCTGACCCAGTCAAAACTGCAAGGATTCAAAGTCAATCTTGAGGCTTCAACCAATTCCTCCGGTCTTTTCGGAATTTCTCCGCAAATCTCCTATTATCATAAGAACATATTCAGAGGAGGAGAGTGGCTCAATCTCAGTTTTATGGGTAATTTCCAATTTAAATTCAAGGACGATATACGTTCCAATGAATTCGGTGTTTCTGCCGGATTGAGCCTGCCACGCTTCTTTCCTTTGTCATACAGACATTTCAAAGGTGCCATTCCGCGTACTGATATAAATTTTTCTTACAATTATCAGAACAGACCCGAATACACCAGAAACATCCTCTCTACATCATACGGATATACCGGAAATGTCAAGAATGCATTCTTCTATCAAGTATATCCTTTGCAACTCAATGTCGTAAGATTGTTCGACCTCGATAAGGATTTCTATGATAATCTTGCAGCGGATCCATTCCTGAGAAACGCCTATCAGGATCACTTCGATCTCGGATCCGGAGGTACATTATATTACACAACGAATTCAGCGGCAATCCCTACCGAAACATATTTCTATTCAAGATTGCAGTTGGACATAGCGGGCAACCTGCTCAGAGCCTTCAATCCTCTTATGAGGAAGGACGCAGAGGGGGCCGGAATGATATGGAATACTCCTTATTCACAATATGTCAGGGCTGAACTCACATTGGGAAGGACGTGGGTATGGGGACAGAACAATGGCCAGTCCATAGCCACAAGGCTCCTTGCCGGTGCCGGATATGCATACGGCAACTCGTCGGCACTTCCGTTCGAAAAGCATTTCTATGGTGGAGGCGCAAACAGTCTGCGAGGATGGCAGGCAAGAACCGTAGGTCCGGGAACATCAAAAATGGATGATTCGTTCATCATTCCAAATCAGACAGGCGATATGAAACTGGAAGCCAATATCGAATATCGTTTCGATATGTTTTGGAAGGTGGCCGGAGCAGTATTCATTGATGCCGGCAACGTATGGACACTCAGACACAAAGACACTCCGGATGACGATCCGGCAGTATTCCGATGGAGAAATCTCGGGGAGAGTATCGCTGCAAACTGGGGTACGGGATTAAGACTTGACTTCGGTTTCCTGCTTCTCAGATTCGACTTGGGTATGAAGATCCACGACCCGGCACGCGAGCAGAAATGGGTCAATCCGGGGAAGTGGCTCAAAAGAGACAATTTCGCCCTTCATTTCGGTGTAGGTTACCCGTTCTGATCACTTCTTAGGATAATACTTTGGCCAGAGATTCTCAAGACGCAATCTCAACACATCTTCCTGCTTATTATCTGCAGGTTCGTAAAACTTGTGTCCTGCAAGTTCGGACGGCATAAATTCCAGATCGGCAAAATGTCCTGGATAATCGTGGGCATATCTATATCCGTCAGCATAGCCCAACTCTTCCATAAGTTTAGTCGGTGCGTTTCTCAGATAAAGAGGTACTGATGCCATCTGAGTATCTTTTGCTGCAGAAAGTGCCTCATTTATAGCCATATAGGCCGAATTGCTCTTTGCTGAAGAAGCAAGGTATATTGTACATTCGGCAAGAGGTATCCTCGCTTCAGGCATTCCGATGCTATGAACGATCTGAAAAGTGGAATTGGCCAAAAGAAGAGCATTGGGATTTGCAAGTCCTACATCCTCAGCAGCAAGGATACACAATCTCCTGGCTATGAAAAGGGGATCTTCACCTCCTTCCAGCATACGGGCAAGATAATATACAGCAGCATTCGGATCCGAGCCTCGTACGCTCTTTATGAATGCAGATATAATATCATAATGCATCTCGCCACCTTTATCATATATTGCAATATTTTCCTGGAGACAAGAAGTAACAGCCTTATTATCAATGGTTATAACATCATTATTTGCAAATGCTCCAGTAACGATTTCAAGAATATTCAGAAGTTTTCTGGCATCGCCGGCCGCATATCTGAACAAAGCGTCAGTCTCGACAACATTGATACTTCTGTGCTTAAGAATCTCATCATTCTTTACAGCCCTTTCAAGAAGAGTCTGAAGATCATCCTTTTCCAAAGACTTCAGCACGAATACCTGACATCGTGAGAGAAGGGGAGTAATGACCTCGAAGGAAGGATTTTCTGTAGTTGCACCAATCAGAATGATGGTACCGTCTTCTACTGCTCCCAAAAGAGCATCCTGCTGCGATTTATTGAAACGATGGATTTCATCTATGAACAATATAGGCGATAATCCATTGGAGAACAATGAGTTGGAGCGTGCCTTCTCTATTACGTCCCTGACATCCTTGACTCCTGCACTGACCGCTGACAGAGTGAAGAACTCTCTTCCCAAAGATTTTGCAACAATACGGGACAAGGTCGTCTTACCAACTCCCGGAGGGCCCCAGAGAATGAACGAAGAAAGATTCCCGCTCTCTATCATATTACGCAGAATACACCCTTTGCCGATAAGATGTCTCTGACCCACATAACCGTCAAGATCAATGGGCCTCATCCTTTCCGGAAGGGGAGGAAGCATCCTGCTACGTCCTATATTGTCTTCATTCATCATAATTCCTTACCAAATACCCATCTGCGCTTGTGCAATTCCTTTTCGAATGGATCCCACATAGCCTGCACTTTTGCGTTGGTTTCAAGATTGGCATTTGTTTCGGCATATTTGAATCCCATCTTCCGGTAATTCTGGAAAAGATCTACGAAAAGAAGCGAATTGACACCTTTGTTCTGATAGTCCGGTCTTACACCGATAAGAAGAAGATCAAGAGTTTCCGGTTTCTTCCAGAACATTGCCTTAAGAAGATGCCACCATCCTAACGGAAGAATCTCACCGTTGCATTTCTGCAGAGCCTCTGATAAAGAAGGAATGGTTATTCCGGCTGCAATAAGATCTCCCTTTTCATCCTCAATGAAGGTGAGCATTTTCATATCGACAAGAGAAAGATAGACATCCACATACTGGTCTATCTGTTTAGGTGATAGAAGTGAATAGCCATAAAGCACACAATATGTGTCATTTATGAGTTGGAATAATTTATGTCCATATCTTTCTTTCCTTATCTGGGACTTAGTCTTCTTTACAATTTTGAGATTGTATCTTTCCTTGACCAGATCAGCCAGTCTGATGTGACGCTCGGGAAGTTGTTCCGGAATAGTGATCCTGTATTCCACCCATCCGGTTTCCTTGCCATAGCCAAGTTTCTTCAGATGTTCAGGATAATATGGATAATTATAGATCAGAGCCATTGTACTGAGGCGGTCGAAGCCTTCTACAAGCATTCCTTCAGGATCGAAGTCTGTAAAACCCAAAGGGCCTACTATCTGATCCATACCGCGTGCCCTACCGAATTCAGACACAGCATCCAGAAGCGCTGCACTGACCTCTATATCATCAATAAAGTCGATCCATCCGAAACGCACCTGCTTTACTTTCCAAGTCTCGTTTGCTTTGTGATTGACGATTGCCGCGACCCTGCCGACCGGCTTTCCGTCCTTATATGCCAGATAAAATTCGGCTTCACTGAATTCAAAAGCCCCGTTCTTCTCTTTGTCGAAGGTGTTAAGGTCATCAAATGGCATACTTGGAACATAGTATTTGTTCCCTTTGTATAACTTATTGGCAAATCTTGCAAATGTTTTGAAGTCTCTCTTTGATGTGACCGTCTTGATTGTTATAGACATAGGTTTATGGTTTGAATGTACATCTTGCAAAGTTATTAAAAATACTCGAATATTTCCCGATTTTTGCTAATTTTGCATCTGTAGCAGTGGTCACCAAGACCATAAATAGTAGTGTATATGAAAAAGACAAAGATCATCTGTACCATTTCGGACATCAACTGTGAAGTGGAATTTCTCCGACAATTGTACAGAGAAGGAATGAATGTGGTCAGAATAAATTCAGCTCACGCCACAATTGAAGGAGCGCAGAAAATTGTTGACAACGTACGTAAGGTTTCGGACAAGATTGCAATTCTTGTTGACACAAAAGGTCCTGAAGTCAGACTTACGGCAATGGAGAACTCTGTGGGATTTATGGTCAAGGAAGGAGATAGACTGGAGATCAGAAACAGCGCCACAAGTTCTTCTGGTCCGAAGGTTCTATATACCAACTGTCATACTTTTGTGCAGGACGTGCCGGTGGGAGCAGACATACTGATCGACGATGGCAGTATCAGGCTTTCCGTTATTGATAAAGACGCAGACTCATTGACCTGCAAGGTGCAGAACAATGGTGTCATCAAGGGGAAAAAGAGTGTGAATGTACCGGGAGTGCATATTTCCCTGCCTGCTTTGACAGAGAAGGACAGAATGTTCGTCAACTGGGCTATAGATGCTGATCTCGACTTCATAGCGCATTCTTTCGTCAGAACAAAAGACGACATTATGGAGATACAGGAAATTCTGGATCGACGCGGAAGTCACCTGAAGATAATATCAAAGATCGAGAACCAGCAGGGGATTGATAATCTGGACGAGATTCTTTCCCATTGTTACGGAGTGATGATAGCCAGAGGTGACCTTGGAGTGGAGATTGCAGCGGAGAAGATACCGATGATCCAGAAGAAGATTGTCCAAAGGTGCCGTGCGAGGAAAAAGCCGGTAATCGTAGCGACCCAGATGCTGCATAGTATGATTGACAATCCTCGTCCGACAAGGGCAGAAGTTACTGATGTAGCCAATGCGATATTCCAAAGTACGGACGCAATAATGCTGAGCGGCGAGACGGCATCCGGAAAATATCCGGTAGAAGCAGTCAAGACTATGAGTGCCATAGCATCAGAAGCGGAGGAGACTATCGATACGACACTTGAAGTCAATCTTGAGGATGTAGCCAAACCGATTGCTGCTGTGCTTGCAAAGTCGCTTGTATCAGCGACATTGCAGATACCTGTAAAGGCAATCATCCTTGACACCTGGACCGGACGTACGGGACGTTATCTTGCAGAATTCAGGCCTAAAGTTCCTATTTATGCAATGTGCTATAACGCATTCACTATGAGGGAACTGGCATTGACATACGACGTATATTGCTATAAATTTGAAATAACCGGAACCAAAGAAGGTTTCGTACAGACCTCAATAAACATACTGCTTCAGGATGGCAAGATTTCCAAGGGTGATCTTGTGGGATTCATCGGAGGAAGTTTCAATGATGAATTAGGAGCAACGTATATGGAGTTCAAATATATTTAAAGTGTAGAGGTGAATAAGATATCTGCTGCAATATTGTGCACGATTGCTTTGTGCACATTATTTCTGGGCGAAATCAGCGCTCAGAGCAGATATGCAGGACTTACCTTCAGTTATGCCGGCTGCGGATTGGATTATAGTTTTGATATAGATGATAAGAATTTTGCTGAATTCCAGTTACGTGCTGAAACAGCGGAAATGTTCAGATCCTTCCATCGCTATCCAGGCATTTCAGCCTCAGCGGTATGGAATCTGATATTCGCTTCGACACTTTCACGGAACGGCAATACGATCAGATTCTACTCCGGTCCCGGCATCTCCGCCGGATATTCCAGAGACATTCTGGCTCCGGCAGGGCTTTTCTTCGGACTGAAAGGAAGAGTGGGAGCAGAATGCAGTTTTCCAAGGGGAATAAGCATATCTATAAATCTGTCGCCAATGATAGGAGGACATTTCACCATAAAGGATGAAATGCTGAATATGCGTCTGTTCAAGGTGGGATTACTATACGGAACGATGCCGGAAGTCAGCGTCAGGTATAAATTCTGAATATGAAAAGGGTATTGCTCATATTGCTGATTTTCAGTCTGTTCAATAGATCCGTCGATGCTCGTGAGACGGAAAGGGGATCTCGTTTCACATTCGGATTGGAATGGAACTACATAGCGACTCTTCATTATGGATTTCATTTTAACTATTTCGCACCGGAAGGATTCAGAGTCGATGATGCCGACAACTTTTTCGGATACTGGAATAATGCCGATATGAATGTCCATATCGGATGGAATATTGATCCGACCTGGAATCTTTCAATGTATTTAGGATATGCCGGAGTCGGCAACATCCACAATGTCGTTCCTGTCTCTTTAAGAGCAACCAGATACTTTGGAAAAGATCCGCTTTCAGACCGATGGTTTGCGTTCGCAGAAGCAGGAAGCGGAATATGCATCAAATCGCCGGTTCAGGAAATACTGATTGGAAAAACAGGCTTCGGATATCGTCTGTCATTGAGCCCGGACACGAAACTTGACTTCATTTTATCTGCAAGGACAACCTACACTCACCCTCATATTTATTACGATGGGATACAGATTTCAAGTACAAGGATAAACAGAAACAACGCATACCTGAGTGCACTATCCATCGGAATGGCAATCACTTTCTAACTGAAAATCAAAACATTACATACTATGGCTATAAAACTGGAACTAAAAAGAACAGAAAGAATCTTATTCTGCGGAAGCAAATGGTGGGGAGATCCTGATATGCCGGAAAATATGCAGTATCCGACAATGGAGGTGACAGAAGAAGGGGAGACCTTCGATTACCCTCTAACATTCATCTGCCAGATCAATTGTGAAGACATTGCTCCTTTCGATAAGGAGGGGAGTCTTCCACACGAAGGAATGCTGTATTTCTTTGCTGCCATAGACGACTATATAGGTTATGAATCTCCAGTTCACAACCCGTCCGGAGAATGGCCTAAAGGCAGAATTATGGTAAAATATGCCAAGTCCATCAATTTCGAGACCTTCCAGACCTGTATGCTGGTCGGTGATGAAGATGAACAATTGACTGAGCCGGAACTCGAGATCGTATTTTCTGAATGCAATGATGATGCAGAAGGCATCAAGATGCTCTCCAGAGCAGTTCCGGAGGGATATCCTGAGCATCTGAACCTGCTTGAACTTGTCTCGGAGCAAACCTCCGGACTGAACTTCGGTTCAGGAAAACTTGAAATCCTGATCAAGGAATCCGATCTTAAGTTCGGTAATTGGAAAAGAGCAAAAGCAGTGCTCGGATAACCGACATTGACCCAATGAATGCCGGTTCAAGATGATCAAACTCCTAGTATAATCAGATGAACAAGAAAATTCAGTCAACTATCGGACAATTATTCAAGACTTATATTGTCGATGCGCTCAGTTATATGGCGATGGGTCTTTTCTGCTCGCTTATTCTCGGCCTCATAATCAAGCAGATAGCCCTGATTCCCGGTTTTGGCTTCCTTATTGATATCGCATCAGTATTACAGTCAGCCCCAGTCGTTGGAGGTTCTATTGGTCTTGCCATCGCCCTTGGGCTAAAACGCGCTCCTCTTGTCACTATATCAGCCATTGCCGTAGGAGCGCTCGGCTATCAGTTCGGCGGACCGATAGGTGCATATCTTGCTTCTATCGTCGGGGTAGAGGCTGGTTCACTTGTATCGAAACGCACACCTGTTGACATAATCATCACACCTCTTGTTACAGTTGTTGCCGGGGGACTTTTCGCAAAGTATTGTTGCGCCCCGATCAATGAGTGGGTAATGTCTTTGGGAGAAGTCATCAACCGCGCAACGATGCTCAACCCTTTCATAATGGGAATAATCGTATCAGTATCAGTAGGTTGTATCCTGACCCTGCCGATCAGTTCGGCTGCTCTTTGCATATCTATCGGTATAAGCGGCCTGGCAGCAGGTGCAGCGACTGCCGGATGCTGTGCTCAGATGATTGGTTTTGCTGTAATCAGTTACAAAGATAATGGGGTAGGAGGCCTTATATCACAAGGATTGGGTACATCTATGCTTCAGGTTGGAAATATCGCCCGTAAGCCTGTTATATGGCTTGCGCCGACCCTTACATCAGCAATTCTCGGTCCTGTTTCGACAATGTGGCTTAAAATGACCAATAATGCAGCCGGTGCCGGTATGGGTACTGCCGGATTGGTTGGTCCTCTCGGATGCTGGGACACTATGTCTGCGACCACCGACCACGGCCTGCTCATAACCGAAATAATCGGGCTCTATTTCATCGCTCCTGCAGTTCTAAGTCTTTTCTTCCACTTAATAATGAAGCGCCTGGGCTGGGTCAAGGACGGAGATATGAAGTTGCATTGATCTTCAGCACCATAACGACCAAAATCAAAGCAAAGAGCAGAGTGAAGCAGGGCATAAGCGCTATCGATAAACGATTGACTATGATTCCAAAAAGCGCTGGAATGAGAATGGCTCCTGCAGAACCCATTGCCAGTTGGAAACCAATCAACATCTGAGATGCACTGGAACCGCATATTTCTGGAGAATGGTGCACCATACTTGGAAAAACAGGGCCACATCCTATGCCGGCCAGTATAATCATAGAGTAAAGCAGAGAGCCTCCCAAAGATGGAATCAGCAGAGCGGATAAAGACAACACGACAATTGCTATGCCCGTATTTATCAACTTAATATCTCCAAACCTTTCCGACAACAGTCCGGAGATGAATCTGCCGGATGCTATTCCTACATAAAAAAGCATTCCGCATTTCGTTGCCTCAATCAGCCCCACACCCTTGATTTCAGACAGGTAAGTGCTTGTCCATAAGCCTATTGTAGTCTCCAAAGCACAGTATGAGAAAAAGGCGCACAAGGATGCTTTCACACCAGGCATACGCATAAGGTTCCTGATAGAAAGGGGAGCGTGCCCTTTCTTAGATTCGCTATCCCCGTTTTCTTTCTTCCACAGAGGGATTGAAAACATCAGAACGGCTGCAAGTATGAACTGAAAATAGGCTATTGCTCTATATCCTTGTGTCCAGACACCTCCATTTTCAATGAATGAGCCCATAATCAGTGGACTTATTATAGTTCCGATTCCCCAAAAACAGTGGAGAAAATTGAGGTGCCGCGCTTTATAATGCGTTGCTACATAATTATTTAAGGAAGCATCAACACAGCCACCTCCTAAGCCGTATGGCAGGGCTATCAAGCACAATACAGTAAAATTCCGCGCAATAGAAAATCCGAACATTGTAATGGCTGTGAGAGTGACAGAGAACACCAGAACCATACCTGTGCCGAATTTGCGGATAATTCTGTCGCTGGCAATGCTGAAAATCATTGTTCCTGAATACATCAGCAATGTGATGATACCGGCAGATCCTTCAGGAACTCCTAATGAAACATACATCGACGGCCAGGCTGCTCCTAATACGGAATCAGGCAGTCCCAATGAAATGAATGCGATATATATCAATATCAGCAGAAAAAAATACATAACGATTGTTTAACATCGTAAAGATATTCCTTTATTGCTTCATTAACAAACGCGCTCACCATTATTTTCCTGAAAGGGAAGGTTCTTCCATACATAAGTTAACATAACATAAATTGTATAACCTGCTTATCAGGAAGGGGAGAGACTATGTATTAAGTGATTAAAAAAGACCCCACATCACAGTGATGCGAGGCCTGATAATATTTCTTGCAGATCGGCTACTTTTGTAGTGCCCGAAAGCAGATAGAACCAGAACTTCAATAACTTCATCATAGATACGATACACAAGTCTGTGCTATTCTATACATTTCAGTCTTCATTAATCATTCGACTAAGGAAGCCATCAACACTCTCCCCTTCCTCCATTCTATGAACCTTACCCTGTTCATACTCCTCAATTCCGCGCCTAATTTTAGCCTCCAAAGTGGTCTGATCAATGAGCGTATCACTTTCTCTCACTGGCACAAGCCTATAACTGCCGTGACTCCTGGATATGATCACGACATCATTTGTAAGGGCTGAGTTGTAATATCTATAAAAAAGAGATATATTTACACAGTTAAATCGGAATTCTTTAATGACATCAGGAAGAACCCTGTAATACAATGCCGCCCAGAAACTTATAAAGTGATTCAGCGTCATTTCGACTCAATGAAAGACCTGGATAAAGACAAAGGAAATAGCAACAGAATAGAGATCATATCATCTATGCTGACCGCCCTTCTCTACATCCTGGGAGCAGAGAGCAGGTATGCCGGATTGCCACAAAAGAATCATAAAAACAAGAAACATCAGGCACTGAGTGAACGATTCTTTGAATTGATGTTCAGAGATTTCCGAAAGGACCGAACAGTAAAATACTATGCCTGGCAAATGAACGTAAGCACACACTACCTCTCCAGAATCATACACCAACAGACAGGACGTACCATCAAGGACTGGATTGCCGACACACTTATGGTAGAGGTCAAATACTACCTCACCTGTACAGACAAAACAATAGAAGAAATATCCGAGACTCTCTCCTTCTGCTCCCCATCAGCCTTCATCCAATACTTCAAATCCAAAACAGGATGCACTCCATTCAAATACAGGAGAGACCAGAACCTCAAAACACAATAATAAGACCGACTTAAAGTTCCAATTTATCGGTCTTTTCTACACGTCCCGCTTCCTATACTCAGTCGGAGTCTTGCCTGTTTCCCTTTTGAAGAATCGGCAAAAGTACGGGCTATTGGGAAAGTTCAGTTCTTCGGAGATATTCTCTATCGTCATATCGCTGTTCTTGAGCAGCACCTTCGCCTTAAGGATGACAGAGCGGTTGATCATATCTATTGCAGTCCCACCACCTATCATAGAAACTATCCTGCTCAAATAATTGGAAGATATATTCAGAAGTTCAGCGTAATGCGAGACGTTATGCTTTCCTTTAGCCTCAGACAGCTTATCAATGAATTCTTCATACAGTGCAAACTGTCGGTCTGTTTTGTCTGAGCTTTCCGTTTCATAACGACGGCGTGCGTCTGATGCTCTGGAGCATAGCGATGCAATCAGATATTCGACAGCCTTCTTGTTGAAAGGTGATACAGATGCTGAGTCATACAGAAGCGTGAAGTAGGCATCAAGCCAGGAACTGCATTCGAGACCCATAAATAGTACTTTTCTTCCATCTTCCCACACCGGATTCTGAAATCCTAGTAGATCCACAAATCCGTCATCAGAATGATTGGTTATCTCCACAATTGTACCACTGGAAACAACTAATGCATCACCAGCATTAAGATTATAGGACTTCATATTGACAGAGATGGAAATATTTCCGCTGATGACCCTGACTATTCGATTCTCAACCAGACGATACGGTTCTCCTATCTTCAATATTCTTCCGACAGCATTCTTTACATTCACAGACCTGTTCATCACAAAACCGTCATGAACAATAAGAGATGGACTGTCCTGTCTCGAAAATTTCGATATGTCTATTTCCTGCGTCATTCTAAATCTTCAAAACTTTGTAAAGATAATAAGAATTGAACAAATAGTGACAATTCTGACTATAATGGCAATAAAAAGATAATATTATGAAATCAGAAGATAAGGCCAGAACGATACTGTCTGGCTAATTTTGCAAAAACTTAAAAATCTGTTAGATATTATGTGGAAATTCTTGAAGAACTATGCATTGGAAATCTACTCAGTGATTGCCTTGCTCCTCATCGTCTGTGTCGCCATTTTCATAGGTGAACTGACCGTCATTCAGAAATTCGTTGTATTCCTTTCTTTTCTCTACATCCTGCATGAATGGGAAGAGGAACACTACCCAGGAGGTTTCGTTGACCTGATGTCAGCAAACGTACTCCAGATGGATGTCAGTACAGAGATCAAACGCGGCAGCAGACTTATCACTGGCGTATTCCTGTTCGCGATGACAATTTTACCATTCTTTTATGGAGACCGAATTCCATTGTTTGTTGTAACCGTAGCAGCATTCAGCATCTTCGAAGGAATAGTCCATATCGCAGGCATAAAGATATTCAGACTGAACAAGCCTTACACGCCAGGCATGGTGACCGCTGAGATAGAACTTGTAACCGGAATTGCCCTGATAGTCTACCTTGCGACTAACCATTTGGCACAATGGTACGACTACACCTTCGGACCGTTCCTGTTCATCGCCTGCTTTGCGATAATGCAACGGTCTCTAATGGCAATGATAGGATTCCGTTACAAGGATATGTTCGCTATCGCAAAAAAACGTTTCGGGAAATAAAATTGAATTCTCTAAAAGACACAATCCTCGACATACGTGTCGAGGATTCGTCGTATATTGGCAGAGATATGACCACTATTTGAAATCCCATCCGCGTGAATTTCAGTCTTCATTAATCATTCGACTAAGGAAGCCATCAACACTCTCCCCTTCCTCTATTTTATGAACCTTACCCTGTTCATACTCCTCAATTCCGCGCCTGATTTTAGCCTCCAAAGTGGTCTGATCAATGAGCGTATCACTTTCTCTCACTGGCACAAGCCTATAGCTGCCGTGACTCCTGGATGTAATCACGACATCATTTGTAAGGGCTAAGT
>JAGAIM010000114.1 GCA_017626555.1 Bacteroidales bacterium | reverse complement strand
GCAGTCTATATTGCTGACCATCTTTCACGGAAAGCCAAGAACAGTAGCGCATAGCATCACTTATCGTGACATTCACCACAGGAAAGTTCTCCTCACCCTCACTAAAACGAAAATCACTGTCAAAGAGAGCATATTCGGCGTTTGTAACTGGTGCAAATGCTATGTCAATAGGGCTTTCAGCCCCCAACACCGGCAGGAACCAATCTATAGTCTCCCTTGAACCCGGTCGCATACGGGAATCTGTAAATCTCGCCATTGTCTGGGCAATCCTATGCTCGCGGTCAGCAACCACCTCATCGACAATCTCCTGCATCTCATCGATTTTGTACTGGTCCTTTGCGGTACGCCGGAGTTCTTCCAGCTTTGCTTTCTTGCGGGCAATAACGGCATCATAGTTCGCTTCCACCTGCCTCTTCAACGCCTCGTAATTTTCTTCTGACGGATTACGTTTGTAAGCAGATATGTATCTCTTTGTAGCCTCATTCAGTTCTGGACGTTCCTTCTCGATGGTGGTGGAATAACGGAACTGCTTGGCTTCAGGATTAACCTGAAGATTTTGTGCATTCAGAGCGTAGCACGACAGTACTGCAAATATTGTGATAAGATATGTTTTCATACAAGAATTATTCAATTGTTCTCAAACACCCAGTCCAGGCGTTCTTCAGTAAAACTTTCACGACAAGTCGTTTCGTGGTCCCATCCCTGTCCTACATCGAATCTGTATGTTCCTCCGGCCTCAGACACACTATCAAGAAAGCTCTGCATCTGAATCTTTTCAAGAACAGCCCAAGTGTCATCCGTTCCCATTACCGTGTACAGTCTTGTCAATGCCACATTTTCCGGATTACATCCGGAGGGGCCTGAAGCACAAGGCATCGCACCTGCAAACAGACCCGGATAGGTCGAAAGCATATTCCAGGTACCAACCCCACCGATGGATGCTCCGAAAATATAAGCAGATATCTTGTCATCTGTCTTGTATTTCAAAACGAGTTCGTGAAGTACTCCGGAGAGTTTTACCCAGTTCATAAGCCGCCCGCCATTATCCCTTTCCGGGCAATGCGGAGCCAACAGGACCGCAGCAATCCCTTTCTCAGACAGATACGATGCAATGATTCCCGTTGCCGGCTCCTCAAGCTGTTTCCGGTTGTCATTTCCTTTAAGAGGTCCCCCATGGAGAACAAGGACCACAACCGGATTCCTGTTCTCCTGCGGATTGAGCAAAGCATAACAATACGGAATGCTGCACCCATCATAATTACATACTGATTCCAGATATGTCAGTTCAGGTTCGGTCGCAGGAGCCTCCTGCTTCGTGCAGGACAGAAACAAGACTATTGACAGAATAAGACAGGCAGGCTTCATAAATCCACCCTCACGACCCTGAAACCGACATTGGCGAAGCCCTGCAAAGGGTTTCGTGATGCGTCAGAATATTCGCTGCGGCACTCGTCACGACTTGTATCCCAGGCGCCTCCCTTGATGAGATATGTCCCGTCAGCAACCTGTGTACTTGTCCACTCCCAGCAGTTGCCCCAGAAGTCGATGCCGCCGCAATTGCCGACCGAACCGGCGTATGCATCCACGCTCGTAAGACCTGATTCTATGTGGTCAGTATTCATATTCACATCCTTTGGCATATGTCCTGCTGCCAGGATCCATTCATATTCGGAAGGCAGACGATAACGGTGTTTTGCATCCGCCTCACCCAACCATTTGCAATAAGCCACGGCATCATCATAGCTGACATTCACGACGGGATGGCGGTTCTCTCCTGAAGGATAAGAAAATTCAGTTTCATACATTGCCCACTCCTCGTTTGTCACCGGAGCATAGCCGATATATGCATTCTCCTCCCATGCCCCCTTGAGCACCATCCAACTGTCATCCGGATTGTCATCCTTGCGATCGTCAATCAGGCTGAGAAAACGCTGCCACAGTCGCTCCTCCCTGTTGGTCACCATCTCATCCACAATCCCTTGCATCTCCTCCACAAGGGACTGATGCCTCGCCTCACGCTCCAGTTCGCGCAACTTTGCCTTCTT
>JAGAIM010000113.1 GCA_017626555.1 Bacteroidales bacterium | reverse complement strand
TTGCTTGACGTCTGGAATGATGTAGCATTGTATATCAGCGTATCTCCTTTCGTGGTGACAAGGTCACCCATAGCCGTTATGGCTGCTCCTTCCAGCTCCTTGATGTCCTCTTCCAGTCTTACTGAGACACTTGGCATCTTCCGTGCTTCCAACAAGACCTCCTCCTTGTGGGGCTTGTATCCGAGCATCTGAACATTCAGAGCGTATCTACCGGCTGGAACTGGAAACAGTTGAGCCAAACCCTTCTTATCCGTAAATGCAAAGGCGACCGCCACCGTATCTCCCTGGGGTACGATATAGACGGTCGCCATCTGAACTGGCAGATCGTTTCCTGTCTCTGTCACCTTGACAGAGAGCCCTGCCTGATTTGTGTCGGCAGTTCCCGCAGTCTGGCCTAAGGCTATACTCATAGTCAGACATAGACAGAGCAAGGCTGTCAAATAACGATACATCATTAAATCCTACTTTTTTTACTATTCTTATACTCGCTTGTAGCCAGAATAATTGCACAGAACCCTCATCCCATAATCAGCACTCTCCATAAACTGAAAGTACCGAACAGTTCCTGTACGCCTCATCTGACAAGCATATACAGGACTACAAGTGCGACATAACGAAGAATTATAGAAATAAATCGTTTCATATAAGTTCGTTTAACTGTATATATATAGATGCAAAATTGCACTATTCCGTTCCAGAATACAAATATAATCGGGGGGGGCAGAAATGCAATAGTATCTACTATAAAATTACCTGAACCGGCTCGTATCGACCTCTTTCCTCTCCTTATCCTTGTATGCTCCGAAGCGGTATGAGAATGTCAGTTTGAATTCCCTGTATGAAGGATAATGATTATAGACTATCTGCTTGCCACAGTTCATATAAGGGGAGATTCCCTGAGTCTCCAGAACATCATAGCAGCCCACAGTAAGATTTGCCTTTTCCTTGAGGAAGCGCCAGGTGAGTGACATATCCAGATTTCCGCTTTGCGGCAGATCGTACAGTCCCTGGATCGCAGCAGTATTATAACTTCCGTTCACATTCATTATCAGGTGTGGCTTGCGTGAAATCGTGAAACTGTTATTCAGTATAACATAAAGATATACCTTGTGCCTGTCAAAGGACATATCGTAGAAGTCCGAATCCTTCTCATGCTGGTACTGACCGGTGACTGTAAGTCTTGAGTCCAGCCACTGTCCTGCCTTGAAAGGTATGGCCAGCTGCAGTCCTGCTGTCTGCTGATAGTCGAAGTTTACCCATTTGAATATGCTTTTCAGACGGTCTGGATCGAGATATTGTGTCTGTACGAAATAGTCGTCAGTATGACCGAACCAGGCAGCGAGCATATATTTGTTCTTGAAGAGATATATGAACTGAGCGAACCAGGAACTTGCAGGAGAAAGATCGGGATTTCCGATGATTTCTGAATAACCTCCCGAACTGATGTTTGTAGCACTCTTTACAGCCCAGTATTCCGGGTAATCTCTGTTGCCGTTGACAACCAACTGGAAAAGGTTATCTTTATTCGGTGTATAAAGCAGGACTGCATTGGGATAGATATCCCACTTTTTCCATACCTCACTCTCATATCTTTCTCCCGCGAGCGACACATC
>JAGAIM010000018.1 GCA_017626555.1 Bacteroidales bacterium | reverse complement strand
TGCTGCGTGGGAATATTGTGCTCCGGTAGCATCTGCAATTGCAACAACCTCTCCCGCGAACTTTTCTCCCTTGAGTGCATCGACTTCAATGTCCACCTGACTGCCGATGCGGATGCCGCCAATCTGGCTTTCACGGAAATTTGCGATGACCCAGGTCTGGGAGTCGTCAACTATCGTAAGAAGTCTCATACCGGGCATTAGCAGTTCACCTTCCTGAATGTTTTTCGCTGAAGTGGTTCCGTTGCAAGGGGCGGTAATTACTGTATATGAGAGATTGAGTCTGGCAAGGTCAAGGGCTGCCTTGCACACATCAATGCCGGTCTGCGACTGTTTCTTGCGAAGCTCCTGCTCGTCTCTTACTAATGATGTCGTGTTCTTCTGTCTTTCCAAGGTTGTCACTTTCGCCTTGAGTGCTTCATAATGAGTCTTCACTCCATCGAACTGCTGCTGTGTGACCGCGCACTTGGCAAGAAGCTTCACAAATCTCTTGTATTCGCTTTCTGCATTTGCCAGTTGTATCTTGACTTCCGCTATTCCGGCATCTGTCACAAGGAGATTATTGCTTGTGGTGGCGATTCCAGCTCCTGCCGCACTTTCTCCGGTAAGGGCGTTCTGAAGATTGGCCTCTGCCTGGGCGAGTCTGAGCTGGAATTCAGTGTCCTCGATGATTACAAGTGTGTCTCCCTTGCAGACTTTCTGGAACTCCACGAAGCGGACTTCCTTTACAAACCCCTGGACTCTTGATGAGACCGGTACTATGTCTTTACGGACCTGTGCGTTGTCGGTGTATTCAACGCCCGGATGTATGAAGAGAGAGCCGAACCAGAATCCGGCTATGGCAAGGAGAATTATGATTGCTATGTTTGCTATTGTATTCTTTTTCATAATGTTATGTTTTAGATTGTTCCTGAAATGTACTTAAGTCTGTAGTAGTTGTAGGCAATATTCATTCTTGCATTGACCTTCTGGATCTGTGCATCGAGAAGCTGATTCGATGCATCGAGAAGGTCTGTGATGACAGCAAGACCTTCTTCATAGCGATATCTTACGAGATCATAACTTTCCTGTGCCAGAGCGACACTCTGTGTCTTTGTGTCAAGGAGGATGAATGCATTGCGGTAATCCGTGTCGGCCGCGTTGAAAGCCAATGAAATCTGTTCTTTGGCTACATTCAGCTGTTCACGGCTTCTGGATGCAGCAATCCTGCTCCGGTTGATGACTTTCCTTGATTTATACAGATTGTCGATATTATATCTGATGCCGACTCCGACTGCCCAATAATTGAAATTGTTGTTGAGCGTAGGCACTTCGATCAGCACCGGTCCGTCCATATATTCACCGGCAAAAAGGGCAATCTTGGGATAGCGATCGGATTTGGCCATCTTCACCTGCTGCTGAGACATCCTGACCATTGCGTCTGCCGCCTTTATGGCCGGAGATGATGCAAGAACATCAGATTCTGCGATAATTGACGGAGCATCAGACATTCCGCCAAGTTCATCTGCAGGAACGATTTCCACATCAGGGCTTAGACCAAGC
>JAGAIM010000112.1 GCA_017626555.1 Bacteroidales bacterium | reverse complement strand
CTTTCCGTTAGCATTCCTGACCCTTACAGGAAGAAAGCCATAATCCTTCACTTCTTTCGGTGAATTTGCAACAAAATGAGCATCATTCACATTGGCCATCATTCTCCTCAATGGATCCAAAGAATACCGACTGCATTCTCCGACCTCTTCAAAAGCCCTGACAAGGCAGCCATCCCAATCCTCCACTTCATCTGAAATGTATGGATGAAAATATTTGATGACATTCCAAGTTACAATCAGGTCAGCAAGCATCATATCCTGCTCGGAAGTGTCCGAAAGGTCGTAGGAAGATGGCTGGGAAGCCAAAGGAAAAGTATGCTCTTCATTCCCATATAAGGCTAATGGGATATGGGCAAATAATCCGTCAATAATCTCAAGACTTTGCACATCACCCACGTGTGAATGATCATCAAAAAGAATTTCCTTTGTCCTTATCCTGCGCGATTGATCATAATAATCATATATGGTTTGATTTAAGCTGTGCGGCAGCTCCAAGACATCGACATGTTCGGATCCGTCTGACAGGGTACAGCTGTTCAGCATAAACTCTCCCGTACCTTCTGTGAACACACCGATTCTGATGAGTTTATTAGCCTCCTCCCTTCCTATGCTGACGCTTTGCTGGTAATCTTCGCCCACAAGATAATCCGGGACAAACTCACAAAAGTTGATATAAGTATCAGCATCATTGACATCAATAGATACCTTTGCATATACCTTAAGCGATGAGGGCTTCAGATTCTCTATATCCACAGATAAAGTGAGATTATCACCACTATAATCTGCAGCTGACAATGTCATCTCGAATACAAGTCTGTTGAGCCCTTGCGAATCCTGATTACGGTATGTACGCTTACTTACATATGAATTACTCCATTTGCCAAGATCCACGCCATAATGCTGCCAGGCTATCTCCTTCAACCCAGCAGTATCTTCCGGAATGATACGACTGTCATCATAAACAGGATCACTTGAGAAAACGACTCCGGAAGCAATAGGACAGAATAATTCTGTCATAACACTCTGGAACTCTTCCTTGGAATTGACAGAGTCAACCTTACGGACACCTTCGAGTGCCAATGCATTCCAATCCACATCCTGAGCCTCATCTCCAGGATAAAACCATCTGACTACACCATACACATCAGAAAAAGCCTTCAGGTACATTGTGTTCTCATCCGGTCCCTGTCTGTCACCACAAGAAATCAAGCAAGACAACAGACATAAAGAAGCAAGAAATGGAGAGACCTTCATCGCTGCCTTTTTCTGCTCTGCCACTCGCTGAACCCTAACATTATTCCTGAGAATACCACTCCCATCAGAAGCATCCTCGAGATACTGAATGTCTCATACATTCCGAAAATCCAACCTATAAGCATATACAGGGCTACAAGTGCGACAAATCGCAAAGAAATGGATACTGCTCTTTTCATATTAAGTTCGTTCCTATTAAGTTTGTTGTAATATAGTTGTATTTTTCTCCTATGCCGATGTTCGTACTCGACTTTCAAAGGGAATGGGCGATCCCTTCGTTGGGGTAATTGCTCATTCCTTCCGCTTTATTGTCATACCCGACCCGCCTGCCCTTGGCCCAGACCGAGGGATCGGACATCTTCAATAAAAACAGCCACATTGAGAGTGGCTGCTGTTACATTACTTTCCTAATTTCTGACCGATTCGACCAACGAACTCGCGTACCGGTTCAATCAGAGGCAGCATCTCTTCTTCTGTAGTTTGATATACGCAGTTGTAATCTCCTTTTTCTCTCATAGTCTGTAACTGGGAATACAACTTCGCATCCTCAATCGGGAATTTCCCTTCCTTCACATAATGCTGACCGAACATAAGAATCGCCCCTTTGTGTGTACCGACTTTATGACCGTCATTAATCAATAATGCTGATACTGCGTGAAATACCGAATAGTACAATCTGTTTGCCACGACATCCCAAAAACCGATCCCTGCATTTCCTTCTGCCTGCGCAAGAAAAGCCACTGCTTTTTCATACTCCAGATTTACGAGAATCTGGCGTTCCTCATCCGTCAGTTTCATATCAGATAAATTGCATCTTGTTGAACATTCTTATAGAAAGGAGTAAATGAATTCTTGTCCCATTCTTCCTTTGTGTACAGAACCGGACTGATCAACTGGCCGAGATCCCAACCAAGAGCAGTAAACGGAAATGACACATTATCATAATCGCTCTGCTCGATTTTAGGCTTATCCAATATTATGAGCAGATCCCAATCAGAAGCATCAGTCGCTGTTCCGCGAGCCTGCGAACCATACAGAATCAAACGACCGCCCTGCGGGAGATTTTGCTTTCCCACATAGACTATATGATTCAATATTTCCTTTCTCGTTCTCATATCTTATGCAAAATTAAGATTTTCCATTGATAATGCAAATTGAGTGCAGATTATTCTTGTCCTTGTCCTGCCCGACCCGCCTGCCCTTGGCCCAGACCGAGGGATCGGTCATCTCATTTCCGCGAGGGTAGT
>JAGAIM010000111.1 GCA_017626555.1 Bacteroidales bacterium | reverse complement strand
GTAAGCCCTCAATTATGAGTACCAATCCAAAGCAAAACCCCGCATTTCTGCGGGGCGTGAGCTTGGTATGATATATATCTGAACTTTGAAAACTTAAGATTTCTTAAAGCGACTTGGACATTTCTCCTGCGCTAAGGGAGACCATGGAAGCAAATCATCAAGGAAATTTAGATTCTTGTCTTCCATGTGCTTGGGTATTTCAGTAAGTAATAGTTCAAAGTACTGATATACATTTAGCTGGTTGGCTTTTGCGGTTTCGACGAGGCTATAAATGATTGCGCTTGCCTTGGCGCCATTCGAAGAGTCGATTAATACGAAGTTCTTACGTCCGATAGTGAATGGACGTATAGCCTGTTCAGCATAGTTGTTGTCCATGGGGACGTCGCCATTGGTGAGGAATAATCGTAAATAAGGTTCCTGATGAATGCTGTATGCGAGTGCTTTGCCAATGGTGCTGTTATGAGTGACCTGATCGTATTTGTGCTTTACCCACGCAAAATAAGCGTCAACTTTCTCGGTAAGGATAAGCTGTCGCTGTTTTAGTCGGTCATCCGGAGCAAGATCGTCAAAATCATTATCGATATGAAGCATTTCGGTAATCATGGTGTATGCTTCCTGAGCAATGGTTCCGTCTGCAGAATCCTTGATGGATTTGATGAAATCAGCATAAGGTCTGCGTGCATGAATCCAACATCCTCCAATGGAGAGGTCTTCTCGTTCTTTTCCGAGTTTGTGGTAAACTTGGTATCCGTCAGTTATTACTGTACCGGAGAATTCCTTGAGAAACTCTCTTGGGTGGTCAGCGCGACGTGAGGGTTGCCAGTCATAAAGAACGATGGGGTGTGTATGGTCTGTAACACGATTTCGATAGACCCACATGTAAGTTTTTTTACCGTTCTTAACTTTGGCATTGTCAATACGCATGACCTTTACCGGTGATTCGTCTGCATGGATAACGCGGTTACCATAGATAAGCGTATGGAGACGATCATAAAGCAAAGACAGGTAGTTGTCGGAACTTTTGATAACCCAGTTGGCCATGGTGTTGGTAGCCAGATTGATGCCGTTGCTTTTGTAGGCACGGGACTGTCGCTCCAATGGCAGGGCGTTGTTGTATTTTCCATTTAGAATGGAAGCCACAAGAGAAGGCGTTGCAATGCTGTTACGAAACAGGTCTACCGGACGTGGGGCCTTAACAATAGTGCCGTCATTATCCCTGGAAGCGTAGACATGGACATGGTGCTCGTCCACGATGAATGTTTCCGGTATGATATGAAGTCGTTTATATATCTCTTCCGGGAGTTCCTTGTAACCATTTGGAAATAACCTGGCAAGTTCATCTTCGGAAAGGCGATGATTGAAGACACGAGAGGGAAGGCCGTCCAAATCTTCTTCCCGCTTTCCAGCAGCTTTCTTCCGGCGATAAGAGGATATGATAATCTCGGTAATGTCGGGATCTGGAACCGAGTTATCGGCTGTAGCTTCCGCTTCATTGAAGGAATCAAACAAAGTAAGTTGTCCATCTATAAGGTTACTTTCAGAGTGACGACCAAACTGACGCTGATTCATGATGCGAATCTGTTCTGTGAGGAGTTC
>JAGAIM010000110.1 GCA_017626555.1 Bacteroidales bacterium | reverse complement strand
TTCCCACCGCACAGGCGAGACTTCAAGGACTGCAAGCAGATCCTCGAAGACTCGCTGACGCCACCGCTGCACATTAAAGCCCGGTCAAGACTTCAGCCGGACAAGCCGTCCGAAGACTTGCCCTAATGGGCATAAGGAATCGGACTCTTGCCTTTCTACCTACGTTCCGCTTCCGCTACACTCCTGTATAAAGTCAAGAATCCTCCCGTCAATGACTCGTTACGTCCGATTAAATAAAATGCCGGAAATAACTATCTTTGCAAACGTTGTAATTTCATAAGAACTCTTTTGAACCACCACCTATGGCAACGATAATCAAAAAAGAAGAGTTGGACTACCAGCCACATCCGGGAAGAACTGATGGATGGAAACTAATGACAGACCTCTCCCGACAGAAAAAGGGCATTAATCCGCAATACTTGAACTTTGATATGCGTGAACTGCCTCCGCATCAATACAATGCTGCATACCATTTCCACCGTTATGCAGAGGAACTGTTTATGATTATTTCAGGGTCAGCAACATTGAGAACGCCAGACGGCCTGACAGAAATAACTGCCGGAGACATCATATTCTTCGAGGCCGGAGAAACAGGAGCCCACCAATTATACAACCATACCGACTCCACCTGCACATATCTCGATCTCCGTTCATCAATCGGATACGATGTAATCGAATACCCCGACTCAGACAAACTGATCATAGCCCCAAGTGCAGAGACATTCAGAAAAGGTCAGAGCATATCCTATCTCGATGGTGAACAAGATATTGATAAAATCTGGGAATCATTAAGGAATCCTTGATATTAACCTCTATATTCTTTAGCAGTCCTCCCGAAAGTGCTCTTGAATACCCGGCAGAAATACGACGGTTCGGGTATTCCTACGGCAACGGCAATCTCGTTTATCGGCATATCACTCCCCGTAAGCATCTCACAGGCGATGGAGAGCCTTCTCTCCAGCAGAAACCTGCTGAATGTCATTCCGAAATTTTTCTTGAAGAAAAGACAGAATGCAGTCCTGTTCATTCCAACGTGAGAGGCTATGTCATCCAATGTGATGCAATGCTTGTAGTTGCAGTTCACATAACTCGTGATCTGCAGCATCCTTAACTTTGCCTTGTCCTTGATTCTGATATCTGTAATCTGTTCTGCGGTATCATCGTCTGCTATGTATATCAACATCTCTATCAATGAAATCAGACGCTTGGCAGGGGCCTCATCACACATACGCACCATTATATCATATAGCCTGTCGCGCATATCCTCACAGAATATATGAGCCTCATTCATAGCAGAAATTTTCCCGGCAGCTTCAGATAACTCGGGAAACTCGGCAGAAATCCTTTCCAGAAATCCCTTCTCAAAGAAGATGGATACATTCTCGATATTCCCGTCCTTGTCAGCGATCTCCCTATCAAAGTGCCAGCAATGATCTATACCAGGCGGAATCAGCACCAAATCCCTTTCTGTGAACCGTGAAGAATTGTCAGAAAGCACCCTGACACCCCTGCCTGTAATCACGCAAGACAGTTCCCACGTCGGCTGAGAGTGTATGGGTATCTGTTTGTCATACGGCAGGCAGATATGGTCAAAGCCAAATGAGTTTGTCTTCTTTTGAGTTGTATTTTTGTTAATTTTATTCACAGTGACGCGGGATTCTGGTTTTAAAATGCGAATATAATACAATTATATAATATGTATGTTCAATCTTATTGAGATATTTCGCGCTATCTTTGTAACCTAAAACCATAATCCGAATGAACACAAACGTATATCTTGCCTCAAAGCCGAGGTATGAAATCCTTGACGGACTCAGAGGAGTCGCTTCCGTGCTTGTAGTATTGTTTCACCTGCTGGAGACATACTCCGGCGGACAGGCGCATCAGATAATCAATCACGGATACCTTGCCGTGGATTTTTTCTTCATTCTCTCCGGTTTTGTCATCGGATATGCATACGATGACCGTTGGGACAGGATGACTACCTGGGGATTCTTCAAGAGACGACTTGTCAGGCTTCAGCCTATGGTTATAATGGGAACCATTGTGGGTGCTTGTCTCTACGGATTCGGACAGGGAGAGGGGTTTGTGGCAATCGGCAATGTACCTGGCTGGAAAGTCTTGCTTGCATTCGTAATGGGATGCCTTATGATTCCTTGCGGAATGAAGATGGACATTCGGGGATGGGGCGAGATGAATTCATTCAACGGCCCGAACTGGTCTTTGACCTGGGAATACCTGGCAAACATTCTATATGCATTCATTTTCAGAAGATTGCCTAAGATTGCCCTCGCAGTTCTTGCCGCCGCTGCCGCATTCTGCACATTGGACCTTTGTCTGAACTGGAATGTATTCGGTCTTTTGACCGAGTCACGTTCAGCAAATGCCTACACGGTCATCGGCGGTTGGAGTCTTACCGCTGAACAGGTGTATATAGGCCTCACAAGACTATTCTATCCCTTCCTCTGCGGCCTTCTCATATCACGTATCGGTAAGACCATCAAGGTTAAGGGTGGTTTCTGGTGGTGCTCATTGATACTCGTCGTGCTTTTCAGCATTCCGTGCGTGGGAGGCGAAGGCAATATCCTGAATGGAGTCTATAACGCAGTCTGCATACTTCTACTGTTCCCGATTGTAGTGATGATGGGAGCAGGAAGCACGATCAAAGGCGAAAAGAGCGCGAAAGTCTGCACCTTCCTCGGAGAACTCTCATATCCTCTCTACATCACCCATTATCCATTGATGTATATTCAGATGAACTGGGCGTGGTCGCATCCTGAAGCACCGACCTATCTCCATGTCATGGTCGCAATCGGCGTATTCATCACCTCGATAGCCCTTGCATATGCCTGCCTCAAGCTCTATGATCTCCCTGTCCGCAAATGGCTGACAGACAACTGGCTCAAGCGAAAATAATGTATAAGGCAATACTATCATTGATTATGGTGTTCTGCGGTATGAATACTTTTGCGGCAGAACACCATTCTGACAGTCTGGAGACGTCAGAAAGAAGAAACAAGCAGAATGTCCTCCTGAATGCATCGTCTGACTCCCAGCCGAGAGTGATTTCGTTAGGAATCCCTCAATGGGGCTACCCCATTATGGAAGACGGATTACCGACATCTATGTTCAGCGACTTCTTTCCGGGATTCTGGACATGGAGAAGCGGAGCTGCCATAGAATCAATGGAACTCTCCCGTCTTGACGAATCTGCAATCCAATTGGGCAATACCGGTTTTTATCCTCTTTCAATCTCCAAAGTGACTGCTGACAGGATTGAGGGGTCTGTATCTTACTCACTTAATCATCACGGACGTAATCAGATTGAGGCAAATTTCGCTTCACCGCTAGGCAACGGGTGGGGCTTGAACCTGAATGTATATCAGGATCTCAACAGAGGGCCGAACCATCTTGACCTTGCCTACCTTCAGGAGCATATCCAGTCATACAGGGCGGCAGTTTCCAAGGCTTTTGCAGACAACCGAGGCCTGTTCTATGCGACATACCAATATACCCATAAACTCAATGTCAGCGACACGTATGGCCCGTTCATCTTTGTCGGTGACGGAAGCGTGCGGCAGTATGAGGACTTTGTCTTAGGCAGAGACCAATATCTTCCTGCCACTCCGTCGTTCGATTACATCGACATTGTGACCGGCGAAAAGGAATCACGTCGATTTGTGGAAGATGGTGGAATACGTGCTCACATAATCACCCTCAAGACCAGATACAGATTCTACAATGAGATGGAACTGGAAATCGGTTCACGTGCAAGACTGAGCGGATGCGACCTCACGGAATCGATGCTCGGATCCATAGAGGCTGCAACTGAGGGCAGTCCATACACATACGAGAACGGCATGCCTTATGTCGGGAATGTGCAGACAAGATATATGCTGTATCACGACGACATCTGCAACGAATGGTTCACAACCGCCAGCCTGAAAGGAAATCACAAAAGGTCGAAATGGGCCATCGGAACAAATTTATGGTTCAACTGGACTGACAACCACATCATGACCATAAATTACGCCCACGAGGCGGCAAAGAACCCGAAACATCTCACCTATAATGGAGATATGTTCTATGTTCACAATACAGGTGGTCAGTTTGTAGAAGGCAGCCAGAGCAAGATTGCACTATTCGGCCAGAGCCAATGGAATCTGTCATCAAGTTTTACTCTCCGAGCCGGACTAAGACTGGAATACAGCGGCATACAAGGAACAGCAGCCCATAACCTTGACGACCAGGTCAACAATACACGCGCGGAGAATTGGAGCCTGCAATCATCCGGTGTGACCCGCACAAACTTTAACATTCATAATTTCAACGGTGCAGCATCCCTTGTTGCCCTCTATCGTTTCAACTCGAACTGGAGAGTGGAACTGGATGCAGTTGTTACCCAGCAGCACGCAGAACTCTGGCAATACGGCGAGGCAAGCCTCCCGGCAAACTTCCCGAAACGGAACTATCTGCTCCGCGGAGGACCGAATTTCAAGAACAGATGGGTTGACATACAGTCTCTTCTGATGTTCTATCAGCAGGATAACAACTATTATTCGGCACTGTGGACTCACGAACTTAGCGAAGCGGCAGGAGGCTATCCTGCAGGATACAAGGAAAGCCTATATATAGGTTCATTGTACAGCATGAGAGTGCTCGGCTGGACGACTGACTTGATATTGACTCCATTCAAGGGATTCAGCTTCCACGGAATGTTCACCCTGCGTAGTGCAAGATACATTGACTATAAGTTCCAGCCAACATTCAGTGACGGCCATAGCGAACTATATGATTTCACAGGGAAAAACATAACCGGAATCCCCGCCGTTGAGATTGAACTTGAACCATCCTACTCCATTGATAGATGGAAAATATGGGCAAGTGCACGCTACTACAGCAAGCAGTATGTAAATATCACCAATTCACTGCATTTCAATCCACGGTGGGAGACATTCGCCGGCATTGACTTCACATTGAACAAGAACATCAGTTTCAGTCTCAATGTCGTCAACTTCCTGAATGAAAAGGGAGCAAGCGCAGGAATTCAGGCGGCATCATTATCGTCAGATACAACTGCATTCGCGGACTACCTGACATCGGGGACATTCCTCCGCCCGTTCACGATTGAATTCAGCACCAACCTTCGCTTTTAAACATAAACTCATATGAGAATCGAACACATCGCTTTGTTCTGCAAAGACCTTGAGAGAATGAGAGAGTTGTTTATAGAACATTTCTCAGCTGTCAACAACGAACTGTATCATAATCCTCGTACACAACTGAAGACATATATACTGTCTTTTCCAGGAAAGGGTGCCAGATTGGAAATCATGCAACATCCAGATACAATAAACGCTGATCCCTCGAAACCAAACATCGGATTCATACATCTATCATTTGCCGTCGGTTCCCCAGAAGCCGTTGATGAATTCCAATTTCCTGCGTGTTACTAGAGGCCCGTGCCCACTTCCCTTGCGGTCAGTCGGCAACCGTCTATTGCCACCCACAGGCGAGAATATGAGGACTGCAAGCAGATCCTCAAACTCTCGCTAATGCCACCGCTGCACATTAAAGCCCGTGCAAGACTTCTGTCAGACAAGCTGTCAGAAGACTTGCCCTATGGGCATAAGGAATCGGACTCTTGCCTTTCTACATCCGTTCCGCTTACGCTGAACTCCTATATAAAGTCAAGAATCCTCTCGTCAATGATATCCCTGCCTTCGGCCAGGATATATAAAGGAAAAGCGGTCTGGAGACTTTCGCCTTTCTCCTCCGGCAAATCTTGCGAACTCCGCGATTTTGCCTACGGCGAAAATCTCTACGTTCTTATGCAAGATTTCCCTCCTCCG
>JAGAIM010000017.1 GCA_017626555.1 Bacteroidales bacterium | reverse complement strand
TCAACGCCTTCGGTCATCATCCTGTTGATTTCTGTAAAAAACATGATAATTACTTTTATTGATTGTGATTTTTCCTGATGAATGCCATTCATAGGACTATCCCAATCGGGTTCAACTTCATTTGTGAAGCACCCGACAGGGGCGGCTGAGGATAAGAGACAAGAAAATCCGTCAGAATACTACCACAGAGTGTGTGGAGATTCTGTCGGATTATGCAGAATGCGATTCTTGACTATAGACTCACCGCAACATAGCTTTGCGAAACAAATGCAAGGGGAACCGATGTTATAATTTCTTACCATACTCTTTTTTTTGCATATTTCTTGCGTATGTTATATTTATGTTATACATTTGTGATATAAAGTATATGAAGAAGATGGAAACTGCTATTACCAGAACACAGACCGCATTCAGACTAAGTACCGAGTTGTTAAAGAGATTAAAAGTAGAAGCTCGCAAACAGAATCGCAGTCTTAATAATTTCGTAGAGAGCGTTCTCATGGACGCAGTCTACCGCACACCCAATGCCGTTACAATGGCCGCAGTGAAAGAAGCAAGAGAAGACAAAAATCTGGATACTATCAATCTTGATAATCTTGAGGAATTCATCGAATCATTGTAGAAGGTATGAAGGAACTGAAGATTACCAGCCAATTTAAGAAAGATCTTAAGAGATATCAGAATCAGCCAAAGAAGATAGAAAAACTCAAGGTTGTTTTAGGTTATCTGCAGACAGACGTGGCAATTCCTCCAGAGTATAAGCCTCACAAACTTCTTGGAGAATATAAGGATTGTATGGAGTGCCATATAGAAAGCGACACTTTACTGATTTGGTTAGACGAGAATACGAACATCGTCAAATTGATACGACTTGGCACCCACTCTGAACTGTTCAAGTAGTGTTCTCAAAAAGTTTTCACGATCGAGGGGCCAGGGAAGCTCCAGTCTTTAGGAGGGTTCCGCACGAATAAACAAGAAAGCCCTACTGCATATTTCGCGACTGGCAGTAGGGCTGTAAGCAATACCCCGAAATGGGTGAAAGAGTTGCAAAGCTATACAAAAATGTGAGACACCTCGCAGATTGTTGATAACTTTTCCTTGTCATTTTCATTATCACTCCTTTGCATCTGCAAAGAACTCATGAAAGATAGAGTTCTCACCGCAATATCTGTCAGAGTCTTCATCTAAGGAGTTCAGAGCCTTCAGAAGAAGTTCATCGTTCTCCTTCGTCCAAGGATAGGACAATTCCTCACTTTCACGACTGAACATCGACATCATTGAAGAGTAGATGTAGCACCTCTCATCATTCAGGTCTTCATCCGGGACCGCCTGAAAGAAAAGGTATCTTTCTCCATCAGTGATTATACCCACGAAGTTACTTCCAAGGGTGTCGCAGACCTCTTCGTCATAGACGAATTTCCATTCCCTCTTTGCCATATCTCATCTTATCTTCAATACTTCAATCAGTTCATAAAAGGAATCTATCATCAATGTATGATCAATGAGTTCCTTAGGGAGAGACAGAGCCTGCCATTGGGGCATCACGGCAATCATGTCCTTCTCTCTCGCATATTCAGCCAACGCCTTAGGATCCGGAATATCTCCTAATCTGCCGTAGAAATCAAGCCTTCCTGTCAAGATACACCTGTCAAGTTCACGGAGCCTTGCCTGGCCGGATGCCACGATGATGCCAACCGCAGCGGGAAGTTCGAAAAAGTCACCTTCGAAATCCGTGACTTCCGGGTCGAATACGAGGCATATCTTCCTTCCAGGGATCCTGAACTCTTCATTCTGCAGCGCCGTTATAGTCGTCAGCAGAAATGTCCTGATCGAGATGTCGTTCATACCTACGATGTGAATACCGATACCCGGAGTGAGTTCGGTATTCACAGTAATCTGTCTTGCTTTGCCGTCCTTGATGACAGCGCTGATAATCTTTACTTTCATCTTTTCTATTCTTTATCTTGTCATGAATATCTTTGCCACCATGCCTCTCTCCCCTTCCGTACGGGTTCCCTCGAACAGCGGCAGGAATGTCAGTTCCATCGCATCGAGCGAACTCCATCCGTCAGCCACAAGCCTTGCAGCCGCAAGAGTCTCACGTGTGGATATCGTGCATGATATCTCCTGCTTGCCGTA
>JAGAIM010000109.1 GCA_017626555.1 Bacteroidales bacterium | reverse complement strand
TCCATCGAACAGCGGCAGGAATGTCAGTTCCATCGCATCGAGCGAACTCCATCCGTCAGCCACAAGCCTTGCAGCCGCAAGAGTCTCACGTGTGGATATCGTGCATGATATCTCCTGCTTGCCGTAAAGCGAACGGACCGTTCCGGCAACACTCGCGATGTTCTCTGCATCGGCAGGTTTGATTCCGCATCTCTTCGAGAGCACCTTCACCTCGCAGTCAAGCGGCATATAGTCAAGCTCCAACGGGAAGAACCTTCCTACCAGCGCCCTGTCCATCGACATTGTTCCGGTATATTCCGCTCCGACATTTGCTGTCGCGATGAACACGCAGTCAGGATGTACCGCGATCGACCTGAGTTCGTCACCTCCGGCCATCTCCACAGGAAGCATCCTTCTCGAGTCAAGGCAAGGGAAGAGGATGTTGTTAGTTGTCACCGGCGCTCTTGAAAGCTCATCGAGGAGGATCACTCCAGGCTTCTGGATGTCCTGTGTGAACTTCGCATAGTCGAATACCGACTCGCCTCCCTTCTGGAGCCTGTGCACTCCGAGCAGTCCCGATACCGGATCGTACATAGAACCCATGTCGTACACGCTGCACTCCAGTCCGAGTTTCTTGCAAGCCAGAAGTACCAGTTCGGTTTTACCTGTACCCGATGGGCCAACCATCATCGTGTTTACCTTGGACTTGATATTCCTGACAAGCAGGTACCAGTCCTTGTCCTCGATGTGGAATCCTTCGTCTTCGATTGTCGGTGCGCTCAGTTTCCTGTCAGCCTTCATCTGCGAGAGAAGCGTTCCTGGAGTCGCAGCATTACCGCTCTCGGTGAAAAGTGTCGATTCACCTGAAAGAACCGGTCTCGCCTTATCCTCAATCTCAGCCTTGTAGTTCTCATACGCCTCGTTCATTCCGTTAGAAGGCATATGTGACTGCGAGTGATAGTCACCGAGGTTAAGTCCTATCGGATAGATAGCACCAGCCGAGTAGAATGTCGTGGAGTGAAGTGAACGGAGCTCCAGGCTCTCGCTGCCGAAGATGGTTCCCAGAGGGTAATCCTCACGCATTCTTGAGTCTGCCTGTACGTTGAGTCCCTCATCGATGTGTCGTCCTGACGGTTCCTTCTGTCCTGGAAGCGGTCTGAGTCTCTGTCTGCCGCCTACCTTTACCGTTCTGAAGAAGTAGTAGTTCTGTGCCATGTCTGATATGGTTTAATTGTGAAACTTCAAACTGTAAGTTCCCTCATCCATTGCGGTGTCTCCGCATCCGGAGTCGCCGCCTCTGCCGAGAGGATAACTGATTACGGTGCAGACAAGCAGGACGTGATGCAGACGACTGCGGAACACAATGAAAATTGATGCACGTATGTGTGTCCCATTTTCAGCAGATGGGCCGACGGAGAATGCAATCGAACGTCCTAACTTGCGCCGTACATCAGATACTCTGCAGAGGCAAAGACATAGTCTTTGAATATTTCTTTGTTAAACATTTCTAATTATTTTGTTAAGTGTTTCTGATTTTATTTTATATATTTGCGGTCGCAAGGAATTTAAAAACTGAACATTATGGAATTTGCTGAGATTCTGGCCTTGATCAAGAAGGTCATCTTTCTGGTAGGAGGATCATGCATACTCATCCTCCTCTACTACAGGTACGTAAAGCCTGACAAGAACAAGATCGGCTCCGATGAAAAGCCGCAGGAGCATTCCAAAGGCGGCGGGCCTCTCGTGAAACCGCGTAAGTATAACGTAAGCGACTATGACGGCGAGGACATCGAACCGGACCCGTCGGAGAGCATCGAGATCGACGAGAACGAGAGAAGAATGATGGACAGGGAGCAGAACGACCTGGACGACTTCTTCAGCGACGAGACTCCTCAGGACAGAAGGGATAGACTCGCCCAGGAGCTCAAGGACCTTGGCTATGTCTCCAGAAGATGGGACAAGGCAAAAGACGATACTGATGCGAATGCCGATCCTCGCTAGGATCATACACTTGACCGTGCGGGTGAACAATCATTCACCAACAAAGTCAAGAAATGAAAATCAACAAAAGGCTGTCGGCCTTAACGACAATCATCATCCTGCAGACCGCTTTCTTTGCCTACAGCGCGTCTGCGCAGTACAAGGATATCAACTCCATCTCTATCACGGCCAAGACCCTTCTGAGGAATCTTGGAGTCCATGCCGCCGACATCGTCAGCATCATAGTGGGAATCGTGGCAATCGTGATGCTCGTCCCGACCGTTGTCAAGCACATCAAGGGTGACGCACAGAGTGCCGATGCATTCCTCAAGAACGGATCGGGCATCTTCATGGCGTTCGTCATCATCGAGTTCTGCCGTATGTTCTTCACCTAGCCGCCACGCCTATGGACAAGACAGACCAGATTATGGTATGGCGGGCGCTGGATGCGGACTCGTCATTCTTCGGGATCAAGGGCAACTACATGCTGCTGTTCCTCATATTCGCTGCGGCAGGAATACTCCTGTCCATTCTCGTCATGCAGACGGCCGGACGCTTCCTGGGATTCCTGCTGGCATTCACCGCTCTGGCTGCGGCCTATATGCTCATCAAGAGTCTTCAGAGCCGCTATTCTACACGTCAGTTCAGGAGGTTCACCGACAGGGCCAAGCTGCCCCGGTATCTGAAGGTGCGTCCCGTGAACAGTCACACACTTCTGAGAAGGAGGATACCATGGAAATGAGAATAAAGGCAAAGGACTTCTGGAAGAGCGTGCCCATCCAGTACGTGGCCGACGGGTTCATCGTGTCGAAGACAGGTGACCTGACCATAGGATGGGAGATCGAGCTGCCGGCAGTCTTCTCGAATGACTCAAGGAGTCTGCTCGAGATACCCGAGGCCCTGGGCAAGGCAATCAGCTTCCTGCCACCATGGATAATGGTGCACAGGCAGGATGTCTATTACAGAAGAAGGTACAGTCCGCAGAGCAAGGAATCGTTCCTGGGAGCCTGCTACGAGCGTCACTACGCCGGACGCAGCTTCCTGTCGCACCGCCAGTTCATCTATCTCACGATGACATCCAAGCAGTCCGCCCTGAGGCCTCACAGCTCCAGCGGGCTCTTCTACAATCACTTCCTCTCCGGAAAGGTCGCAAGGGAGAAGGCGACACGACTGCTGTCCATAGGGAACGACTTCATGAGCAGCTTCACCTCCTCCGGAATGATACGTGCCAAGCGTCTTGATGAGGAAGCCCTAATGGAGAACCTCACGCTGTACCGCCGCTTCGGGAGGTACACCAGCCAGGATGCCGACATAGAACTGCATCCGGACAGGATCATCAGCGGAGAGGACATCCTGTGGACATACTCATACAGCGAGGCGGCCGACCTGCCGGGCTACATGAAGCAGACCGTCAAGGCGGAGAGGTACAGTTCGCAGCACAGCGTCCTTCACACCAGCGCCGGTGCAGCGGTCGGTCCACTGCTCTCACGCGAGCATATAGTCAACTCATACATACTCACCCTTCCCAAGGACGAGACACTCTCGGAGATGGACTCCAGGCGGCGAAGGATGCAGAGCATGTCAAGCAGGGACGCGGAGAACAGGCTCAATGCCGAAGAGCTGGAGAAATACCTGGCGGCAGTCCACAAGGACTCTCTGGTCACCGTGCGTTACCACTTCAACATCATGGTGTGGGGCGATGACAGGCACAGGGACGCCATCAGCGGTGACGTCACATCGGCACTGGCCAGGATGAACGTCAGCAGCGTCCTGAACACCTACGACACCCCAGTGATATGGTTCGCGGGATTCCCCGGAGCGGCCTGCGAACTCTCAAAGGACAACCTGATGACCATGGAGCTGAGCGGAAGCCTGTGCACAGGCATCAGCGAGACCTTCCAGAAGGGCATCCCCGGGGGCATCGTGAAGCTCCGCGACAGGATCCGCGGCATTCCGGTGACCATCGACATGCAGGAGGCTGCGGAAAGGGCGGGATACGTGTCCAACTACAACGCCTTCATAATGGGACCGTCCGGCAGCGGAAAGTCCTTCTTCACGAACACACTGATGCGCAACTGCTACGACGCGGGAGAGACGGTATTCATCATCGACATCGGAGACTCCTACGAGGGACTCTGCTCGGTGATCAAC
>JAGAIM010000108.1 GCA_017626555.1 Bacteroidales bacterium | reverse complement strand
GTGAAGTTTATAGATGACAAGGGGCAGATCCACCTCGAGGAGTCAGGACTTGCACTGATACCAGAGATTGATAAATATGAACTTTTGACTGATGGGGAGGTGCGCAAATGAATCTGTTCCAGATGATAGACATGAACCTTACCTCTGCAGAGGAAGTCAGGATGTCGATACGAAAAGCCGGTAAAGGCGTTTTGTGTGTGGAAATGTCAGTCGTACAAACAGAAGGCACACAGGAGATTGTTACGATGAATACGCACCGTTCGACTCCCGAACAGATGGAGAGTTCCAGTTGCTGGGATGATATGCACCTCATGCTGATTCTAGCAAACGAGGCTATAAGGCTTGACAGAGGAACGGATGACGAGGAACTCTATCTGCTTCAGTTGGAGAGAGCGAGATACCTTGGCCAGCTCGAATCACAGGCAGCAAAGGCTGCAATCGAGGGACACTATGGCTTGGCAGACAAGCTGTATCTGGAAGCGGAGATGTATGCCTCGGGTGAAGACCTGGAACGGGTGAAGGAATCCCGGCACAGATGCATTCAGATGTCGCTGCGATGAAACATACTGCTACCTGGCGGTGCGTCTGTAAACGTCAGTGAGGTCTATCCCTATTTCCTTCAGTCCGTTCAACTTTGTATTTATGGCGTACTCGTATATCCTGCTTGCGAGAGCGGAATCTTCTACGGGTACGCTGCCGTATTCCTCGAGGATTCGGAACTTCCACAGTGCAGGGTTCTCAAGGATGCTGCGTTCGGCATCCCAGAGGTGAAACCTTAGGAACTGGATGGCACGCTCATCATCCAGAAGGGAGTCGACATCGTGAGGATTGTCGGTCTCTCCTCTGTAAATTCTGCAGAGGTCTCTCAGATGGTCCTCCACACCTTTATAGGGGGCTGGTTTCGGGTGCTTCATTCCTATTCTCCCCAACTAGAGTTGCCGCCACACATCGTTCCGATTACATTCAGACACAGTACAAGAAAGATTATTATTCCCATGGTTCAAACAGTTAATTACTTACTACCTGCAACATAAATCGGCACTAATGCTTAAGGCAGAACACCGATACACACTTTGATTGTGTGCGGCAAAGATAGGCGTGGCTTGTGCTGAACCGTAGCACATAGTGTAAAATTGTGCCCCGTGTTTATATAAATATATTTTTATATAAAATAGGTCGTGAGGTCTCTGAAATGAGAATATATATAAATATGTGAGGGCGGAACTATGCTCCGCCTATAGAATTTAATCGTTTTTCACCCTTTTGAATACGGCAGTAAGGCAGGTGAATTGTCCCTTTGTGTCTCCATAAGTGAAACCGGACATGGAGTCCTCTACGGAGCCCGTCACGTCAAGTGCGGTAGGCCCGAACGAGACCAGGTCCCATCCTTCCTTGCCGAGTTTGTTCCATTCCTTTTCTGTCTTCTGGGTGATGCCTTCCGGATACTGGAGCACCTTGTATTCTATCTGTGCCATATCATGACAATATATTAGTTACAGCCTTTTCTATACGCTCTATGAGGGGCCCGAAGTGATTGCCTTCATTGTATTCGAAGAAGACCTCGCATCCTACAGTGTTAAGCAGACCGTAGATGTGCTTGGTGACGTCTTCCACCGATGCTAGCCTTGCGTTCTTGGCTTCCTTTTCCTTCTTGCCGATTGAGAAGTAGAATCGTTCTGCCTCCGGTCTGTGTTCCGATATCCACTCCAGAAAACCATCGTACCAGAATGACCCCGATACGGAGCCGACTCCGCAGAACAGGTCGCTCTTGCAGGATGCCCACAGGGCGAACAGTCCGGAAAGGGAAACACCTGCGATGAATCTTCTCGGGCGTGACATCCTCAATGAACTCTCCACGTTCACTATGATGTCATTCTTGAGTATGTCCAGGAACGACTGGGCACGCCCTGCGAATTCACCGGATTTCAGTCCCGGAGCCTTCCACGGTGTCAGTTCGCTTTCCCAGTCCAGGCCTGAAATCACGACCATGCTGGCCGAGTGCTGCTCAGCCATCCTGTCCAGCCATTCCCTTTCCGTCTCCTTCAGACGTTCGGGAAGGATGATGTAGCAGATCCTGTGGGGACTGCTTTGGGCTATGTCGAGATGATAGGAGTGATAGATTCTGGATGTGCTCATAGTTATACAAAGTTAGCACAATTTCTTTAGAATGAAAATCTCCTTTCCTTAAAGGGTAAATAGAGAAAACTATATATAATATGCTGAATAAAAATACGATAAGACTACCTATCTGAATTAAGGCTGCAAGTATGGGCGTTTTCTGTGAATCATGAGGTTTTGGATTACCCCTGCCAGAATGGTCTGTAAGCACGATTTTTAAGAAAAATGTAAAATTTTAGAGTAAAAAGATACTAATGTATTGTAAAAACAATATATTTGCAGTGAAACCTTAGTACTGGACAAGTAGCAAGATGGGCGTTTGTTAAACAAACAGCTGAATTGCGCACCGGGTGGTGCGGGCGGGAAAGCTCCGAAGTCGCCTTCCTTCCTGACGGAAACAGAACAGAGATATGGACAAGACAAGGGAACCAAGAAGCCGCTATGTCGGCATCAGATTCACTGAGAAGGAGTGGGAGGTGCTCACTACTCAGATGAAGAATTATGACTACCTGTCCATTTCGCGTTTCATCAGGGATAAGGTACTTGACAAGCGGATTAAGATTGACCGCAGTATAGTATTGACGGACAGGGCGTTCCGCAATCAGATTAATTCTCTTAGTGCCATCGTGGCACGAATCGGGGTGGATTACAATCAGGCCACCAAGCGCTTCAATTCTCTGGTAAAGCAGAAACGTGCAGACGGGTCTCCGGTCATCAATGCCAGGGCAGCGAACTACTATCTCAAGCAGCTCAATGCCATGACTGTCGATCTGAAGAAGACCATGGATACCATCATCGAGATGGTTGAAGCCCTAGAACTGAAAGAGAAGGCTCCTCATACGGAGTCAATTAGTAACACACAAAACCAATAATCATCATGCTACAGAAAATCGATCTTATCGGCAATCTGGTCGCCGATGCTGAAATCAAGAACGGCAAGGACGGCAGCGAATTCATCGCCTTCAGGGTGGCTGCCAGCG
>JAGAIM010000016.1 GCA_017626555.1 Bacteroidales bacterium | reverse complement strand
CGGTTCACCGGTCGGAATCAGCATTATATACTGTTCGTTCGGTCCATCCGAGAGATTGAACGATGTGGTCGGGTAGATGATGCCTCCGGTACTTACCTCTGTGAACTTTCCCTGAGTAACATCGAAGTAACCCTGATAGCCACCGCAATAGCCACCTAGTCCTATGCTTCTGATTGCGCCGGCACCTTCATAGGAACCTCTTCGTGTAGTTAGTTTTATGGCCGCCAGGGCGTGTTTCAAGGTTATGTCGACATGCTTGTTGTCCATGTTCAGCCCTGTGTATGGTCCTGCGTACATGAAGTCATCCTGTGTGTTACTATCAGCCTCGACAAAAATATGACGTATGTCACCCCCAGAATACATCGAATACGGATAATAGGCATATAGGACACCTTCGCTTTCACCAAGCAGAACCTGACCGGATGGCTTCCATATCTGTGTTCCGGGGCCATTCTCAGCTTTAAAGTAGAGATGACCATAGTTTTTGCCCATGTAGTTCGATCCGTCGGGGTTGAATATCCCTATGCACAGTTCCGCTCCATCCGGAAGCATGCTGTCGGTGATCATTCCTCTTGTCGGATGCTCAGCGAGTACGCTGATGGAGAGAGCTGCCTCCTCCTCAATCATACTGAAATGTAATTCGTCCGTATGGCTGCAAGCCGCGGCAGTGATGATGACCGCAGCAAGCATTAATCTGATGTGTGTGTTCATACTTGTTTCTGATTATTCTCCATCCGCAAGTGCAGCAAGTCCCCATCTGTAGTTGGTCCAGCCCAGATATCCGACATCGGTCAGGAACCATTCGCTTCTGTACAGACTCATGGATTCCTCCGGCACCTTCATCAGACCGTTATAGTTCGTGAGCCTGAACGGTGATTCCCCGAGAGTCGGCGGAGTGGTAGCCCTGCAGATGATCTGGGTTATGTCCGAATAGTCGAAGGCATAGTCCTCTATTGTCGTTATCCCTGCGTGAAGTTCGACGTTCGGGATACATGACTCATAGAACGCTTCTTTGCCTATTGTTGTAACGCTTTCGTGGATCTTCGAACTCAGGATTGCACCCGCAATCAAGCGGTTGGTAGCCGTCTCTATGACTGAATTGTTTCTGATGTCGAACACGGGGTTTCCATTAGGAATGATGTATCGCTCAAGGTTCGGACAGCTGAAGCTGCGGTCCACGACAGTGACCAGTGTTGACGGGATGCTCATCGTCTTGATGACCGGCGAGCGGAAGTAGAACGGTATTTCGCCAAGCTCTGTGACACCCTCCGGAATGGTGAACAGACCTTCCTCATATGTTCCGTCTGCCTGGATGAACCTCTCAAGGGACTCGCAGAAGCTGAATGCCTGGTCGCCGATCTTCGTGAGGCTGGCAGGAAGACGAACTTCCTTCAGGCTCTTGCAGCTCTTGCATACCTCGTCGGACAGCACACTGACTGCATCAGGAAAGGCGATGCTCGTAATGGCCGTGCCCTCGAATGCGCTGTGGCCGATGGATGTCACGCCAGAAGGAAAGTCGAACTCTGTCAGGCTTCTGCATCCGGCAAATGTACCGTCAGGTATGGCTGTTATATCAGATGGTAACTTCGCATACGTCAGGGAATAGCAGTCATCAAAGAGTCCATAACTGATCGCGCATCCGTCAGGAACTACACATGATACGAGACCGGATCTTTCAAAAGCCTGATAGCTGATGCTCTTAAGTGTTGATGGGAGTGATACTTCCTTGAAATTTGCACATCCCAAAAAGCACCATGCACCAATCATCTCAACTCCTTCCGGGAAAATCGCGGATTTGACCGTCTGTATATATTGCATCAGACTGTATGAGTATCCCTTATAGTTCGGGATGGACATCCTCATCACATGCTCACCGGTGGTCTCGAACTGGTAATCCCTTTCTGTGCCGATATCCACTCCGTCCATCCTGATTCTCTCCGGTGAACCGCCGTAATAGATTCGTGTGGGCTGACTGATGTCAGTTATCTCATGCACAAAGGTCATCCATAGATAGAACCCATTGAAGTTGATTGTGACATCGGAATTGATGTCGCTGAGCTTGATTGTCATCAGTCCGGTCTCCACGTCCACATCCTGAATCAGCGTTGCATCACCCTCGAATGTTACCGGCTTCACCTCAGCATCCTTTGTCAGATAGGGGGCTACGATGACATTCACATTGCCGTCTTCATCAACGCTTGAATCGAAGGTCAGACCGTCCGTCACACCTCCGAAGGTGATGGTGTGGTCGTTGAGCTCTATGCGGTTGCTCACCTTGTCGTGTACCCACT
>JAGAIM010000107.1 GCA_017626555.1 Bacteroidales bacterium | reverse complement strand
TTTTTGATAATAATTGATGCCAAATAAATTTAGCAAAAATATCAGTAGCTTAACTTTTATATGAAAAACTTCTCGGGGGTCTGCCAAGCGGCAGGGGCCGACAAGCCCCTGAGAGCGTCTTTCAATAGATTACAAACATAGTTACTTCAATAGATTACAAACATAGTTACTTTAAGGTTGCATCACAATTCCTTCGAAAAGGATTGTTCCGGAGGTTTCTTCTCCGATAATGAACACGAATGGGTGGTCGGCATAGAAATAAACCTCTTTCGGACCCGGCCCGGCATCAGCGACGCCATCCATCTCAATGACAGTGACAGAACCGGCTTCTGTTCCCCATTCAGAAACTGAAATACGAGATTTCTGAATGATCTTGCTTATCCAATAATCGTAGCCATCCTTAGGGGCAAACATTCCGTTAAATTCTGCAGAAGCGGGCTCAAATGCTTTTCTGATGCCAAGTTCATTGAGAGCATCATTCAGATTGAGTTTGTTTTCTATATTGAACTTAGGAAGTTTGACGTGTACTTCAGCATCTTGTTTCAAGTTTGCGAGAATTTTCCTCCAAGATGAGGTTTGCAGTTTTTCAATGAGTCCATCAATATTATTTTCATCAGGCAGGAGAATATACATATTGAATTTTCTGTTTGCATAAGGCAATACCAGTACTTTGTAGCCATCCATTTCAGCGTACTCGTGATATCGTGTATTTCGCATCATTGCAACCTTTATTGTCCCACCATCATCTAACGTGAAATTCTCTGATTTTGTTCCTTCCTCTCTAAACATAGGACTATACTGGTCTCCTGCCCATTTAGCCTTAAAATATAGAGCATTCATAATAAAGGCTACTGCATCTTCCGATATTTCAGATGGTTCAAGTACTTTTTCGATAAAACCATTGGTATTTCTTTTCGTCCACTCATTGATTCTTGCTGCAATCTGCTGAGGATCAGAAAAATCCATATTATCAACAGCGGCGTAAAAACTTTCTTCGACAGTCTTCTTGAAAGATGGCAGAAGAGGAAAATCATCATTAACTAAAAGAGCGTCTGTCACTTTCAAAGTTACATCAAGATCAACTGCAGGCAACTGCTCCAACAAAGTTTTACTATACTCATTCAGCGCATCAATGCCTTCTTCACCATAACCAAGAAAATCAATGATTTCCTGATGAGTTTCACCACTAGCACCATTTGCTGCCATTGCAATGGCATACTGAAGACTCAGAGGTGAACATATCAGATTCTCTCCACAGTATATCTGTTTAAGAAATTTGAATGACATAGCATTTCCTGCTTCTACATAACCTGATTGCATATCATTCAGTGTAACTTTTGTGATTTGTTCAGTAGGAGATGGAGAGGAAATGGTAATCGGATCCTTTACCTTGACTGAATCAATATCTGAGCAGGAAGCAATACATATAAATCCTGCAATGATACCAAGAATAAGAGTTGTCCTCATAAGGTTTTATTTTTAATAACGATAAATCCTGATTTATGTCGTAAAGTTATGGTTTTCAGTGAACATATACAATAGACCATCTGGGGGTTCGGAGAAAGAGGGATTGGGCAACACCGCTTTTCAATTATAATCACTACCTTCGCAGACGGGAGATCACCGATCCCTCGGTCTGGGACAAGGTCAGGCGGGTCGGGAATAACGGAAAATCTTCGCAATAATTTTGTGGATTTCACGATTGTTGCTATATTTGTAGCACTAGAACTCGCCGAGCCTCTTAACAATGCTTAAATAGGCGGGTCTATTTTTTATTATACTATGACTCGTTTTAACAAGGCATATTGCTCTCCGGCTCAACTGGTGCAAGTTCTCAAGGCACGAGGACTGGAGATTTCAGATGAAGATCGTGCTGAAAGATACATTAACAATATCGGTTATTACAGGCTCAGTGCGTATATGTATCCGTTTCTAAAGGAACCGAAGACGGATCACAGGTTCAAGGATAATGTCTCATTCGACAGGGTTCTGAGGCTTTACCGTTTTGATAAGAAACTTAGAATGCTTCTTTTCAATGAGATTGAGAAGATCGAGATTGCTTTCCGTCAGACTGTTGCAAATGTCACAGCACAGATGAGTGGCAATATATTCTGGATGACAGATGTCTCATCATACAGCAAGTCTTCGAAGGCAGCGAAATCAATCACTCTCATAACCAATGAGTACAATAAATCGAGGGAGGATTTCATAGAACACTTCAAGAGGACCTATACAGATCCTTTCCCTCCGGCTTGGATCACTGCCGAGATTCTTCCATTAGGTAATATGACTTGGCTGTATAGCAATCTTGCAGACCAGAGAATCAGAAAGGCCATTGCAAAGACATTCCATCTTCAGGCTCCGGTATTGGATTCGTGGATGACTGTCATAACACTGACTCGAAATTCGTGCTGCCATCACGCGAGAATGTGGAACAAGATCAATCCGATCATTCCGAATGATATGAAGAATATGTCAAGACCTTGGATCTCCTCTACTACGAACAAGAGAAGGATATATTACAATATCTGTATCATCAAGTATTTTCTTGACATCATTTCACCTAACAATGATTTCAAGGATAAATTGACAGGCATACTCAATCTATTCCCTGAAATAGATTTGAGAGCAATGGGATTCAATGCCAATTGGGAACAGGAACCTCTTTGGAAATAGACAGGACCTCTGCCAGGGTTTTCAAACCTGACAGAGGTCTTGCTTTTCAATTATAATCACTACCTTCGCAGAACGAACTTAATAATAATATATATGAAACGACTTCTTGCTATACTTCTGTCAATCACTGTTGCCGTTGTATCTTCTTTCGCCCAATCGCAAACAAAGGATATGAGGCAATGGACCGAACTCCAGAATTCGATAATAATGGAGTTGAACCGTTCGTATGTAGATTCATTGCCTGTTGACAGAGTGATGAGAGCAAGAATTGATGCTATGCTTGCCGAACTGGATCCTTATACGATATATGTTCCTGAAGAGGAGAATGAGGATATGCAGATGCTGATGTCGAAGACATACGGCGGAATCGGGGCTATCATTACCAAGCGTAAGGAAGATAATGTGATTATCAGCGAGCCTTATGCAAATTCTCCTGCACAGAAGTACGGATTGGTATGTGGTGATGAGATTTTGGCTATAGACGGTGTCTCGACAATAGGTCTGGAGTCTTCGGAGTGTAGCGAAAGGATGAAGGGAAAGCCTGGCAGCAAGGTCGTGTTCACTGTCAGGAAACTCCGCACCGGAGATACGCTTGACATTCCTGTGATCCGTGAAAGAATCCATTTCCCGGATGTGGAATATGCAGGAATGCTTGATGACAGCACAGGATATATTTTGCAGACAGGCTTTACGGAGAATGTATCCGGGGAACTTCGTTCACGTTTCCTTGACCTGAAGTCTCAAGGTCTGAAACGACTGGTTCTTGACCTCAGGGGTAATAGTGGCGGTCTTAGGGATGAGGCTGTGAGAGTGGCTTCATTGTTTGTTCCCAAAGGATCGCTGGTTATGACACAGAAAGGAAATTCACCGGAAACATTCAGGGAGTTCAGAACGGTAACTGAGCCGGTCGATACAGAAATTCCTATAATTGTGATGATCAACTCCGGAACAGCCTCATCTTCGGAAATCGTTGCCGGAGCGCTGCAGGATATGGACAGGGCGACCATAATGGGAAACAGAAGTTTCGGTAAAGGCCTGGTCCAATCTGTACTTCCGATGCCATATAATGGGCAACTGAAAGTGACTACAGCAAAATACTATACTCCAAGCGGCAGATGCGTGCAGGCAATCGATTACTCGCATAGGAATGAGGACGGCAGTGTGGGGCATATACCGGATTCATTGACACGGGAATTCCGTACTGCATCAGGAAGAATCGTCCGTGATGGTGGTGGCATAACGCCGGATGTTGAGATTCCTGCAGACGATTACAGCAGGATCGTATATTCTCTGGTATTGTCAGGTATCATCGATCAGTATGCATTGGATTTTGTACGTAGGAATGAAAGCATTCCGGAAGTGGATGATTTCTACTTCAAGGATGCGGATTTTGAGGATTTCATTTCATTCGCCAAGGGACAGGAGTTTGATTACCGCAGCAGTGCCAGGACTCTGTTTGACGGCTTGAAGCGCGAACTGGAGAAAGACGGCTTGTCAGAGTTTATGCAGGGAGAAATCGAGGCTGTAGATAAGGCTCTCGAAGTTGACAAGGAAACGGTCCTTCGATTCAACAAGGAACAGATCATTCCGTTCATCGAGGAGGAAATCACTGTAAGATATTGGTATCAGGAAGCAGGGATCAAGGTCAGACTGCGCTATGACGAACAGTTGAAGAAGGCCTTGACGGCTGATCTGATAGGATAGAAACTAATTATTCAAACGCCACAAACATATCCTCAAAGTTGAAGATAACTTTGCTGAACTGCTTCAAAAGTCCCATTCCGAGGCGTCCGTCGCGTGACGAAGAGACTGTACCGTTTGCTGGAACGGTGACCGGGAGGTCTTTGAACTCTGCAGAGGCTGTTCCGATTGTCAGTTTGTATTCAGGAATCTTTACAATATGGAGTTGCACTGTGCCTCCGTGTCCCCATACATTCTGAGTCTCGACAGGAAGTGCTGCAGCCATTTCTGCATTCTTGGCAAACCAGAGATCAGACAGGTTGGCTCCACTGGCTCCTGTGTCAAGTATGAATGTATATCTGTTTCCGTTAGAATCAGTGGACTCGACAACCGGAATATTAGTCTCAAGAATGATATTTCTTCCTGATGCAGGCATCACAGTTGTCTGAGCAGGAATGGTCAAAGTCATTGCAGCAAGGTCAATCTGAATTTCTCCTGCTCTTTCGATGAAGTCCATACCGAGCACAGCGTCAACCTTTAGAGGGTCGTCATCAGAAGGATTTTCACTGACAAAGGCAATGATATTCTTGAGTGATACAGGACCTACGTTCATATTTTCGATAAAAGTTCTCTGGCCATATCCACCGGTTGATTCACCACCACCGACAAATACAGGATCACCGATGATCTTGGCTCCCATATCCTTTGCCAAGTCCTGTGAAATCATTGTGAATGATGCTCCGGTGTCAAGAATGAAATCGTATGTCTTGCCATTGACTACTACCGGGATCCATAAAAGATCTGACTTTTCTGTAAGTGCAATCTTAATATCTTCCGCAGGCTTTTCAAGGACAGGTGCAGGATATCCACGGACTGCCTCATAGTATGCAAGGAGTTCTGATAATCCAGTACCTTCCAATGATCCGGTCGCAGCCTTCACAGCCTCAGCGATAGCCTTTACCATATCTGCCGCCACAGCATAGTTACCCTCATACCCTTCCACCATAGCACCCATTACTGTCATATTGCAGACATTCTCAAAGCCAAGTTCAGCCTGATGTTCTGCTATTAGTTTCTGGAACTTTTCACGCATTTCTGCCGGACGATTGAAGTTTGAAGCAAGCATCACCTCGGCCATCTGCTTGAGCATTGGGGTCTGCATATCGGCTGCAACGGCAGGATATATTCTTTCAAGATCAAACCAATTACCAGTATTGAGCAACTCACCAACTTTCATATCCGCTTCCTGAGCGAAGATGACTGATGATGATAATAGTAGAATTGAAATGGCTGTTAAGATTCGTTTCATATCATAACACATTGGATCGTCAATACTTAAGTTTATATCCTACTCCTCGGACACTCTCTATCTCAACGGAACTGTCTTCCTTGAAGTGATTTCGCAGACGGGTGATATAGACATTGAGGCTGCGGAGGTTGAAGTAGTTGTCGTCGCCCCAGAGTTCCTTCAGGAGGGCTGATGAGTTTACTGTCCTGCCGGAATCACGGCATAGCCTGAGCAGGACTTCCGCTTCTCTTGCCGGGAGTATGATCTCGCACTGATCCACCTTCAGGAGGTTTGTCGAAGGGAAGAATTCATATCGGCCTATCTGATAGACAGTCTCGGAGTTTTCCTGCATCAGGACTCTTCCGGCCAGGGCCTTGATACGCACTATCAGTTCGTCGATGGCAAAGGGCTTCTTCAGGAAGTCGTTGCCTCCGGTCTCAAATCCTTTGACCACATCCTCTGTCGCGGAGAGTGCGGTCAGGAACAGAATCGGAGTGCTGCATCCTTCGTTACGGAGTTTCTTTGCGAGGGAGTATCCGTCGAGGTTGGGCATCATTATATCACTGACGATGACATCGAACGACTCTTTCCTGACGGCTTCCAACGCCTGGATTCCGTCGTATGCAAGGCGCACATCGAAATCTCTGTCCGATAGTGTGTCAGACAGGATCTCGGCAAGCATCTGCTCGTCCTCGACTATAAGTATCTTTATATTATTACTCATTTGCTGGCAGTATTATCGTTACTGTTGTACCTTCACCGATACGGCTTTTCATTGATATTGTGCCCTTATGCAGTTCTGCGACCTGTTTTGCATAGTATAAGCCAAGTCCGTAGCCTCTGACTGTGTGTATATCTCCTGTCGGGACTCTATAGAACTTCTCGAAAACGTGTGACAGATGTTCCTTTGCTATTCCGCAACCACTGTCTTCAATCTCAATGGTCACATTTCCAGATTCATCAGACACTCTGATATCCACGATAGGGTCTGGGGAATATTTCACGGCATTGTCTATGACTGTGGCAAGGAGGTTCTTGATATGGAATTCATCAGCCAAGATCTTTATATGCTCAGCACAGTCTATGTTGAACACTGGTTTCTTTCCTGTGTTCATCCCGGCTCCTTGAGTGAGTCCGCTGATGATTTCCTGAAGATAGACGACAGTAGGATTAAATTTGTATTCCCTGCCTTCTACAGACACAGAAAGGATATGTTCGACCATAGTAGAAAGTTGGGTGAGTTGCGTTTCCACGATCTCCAGGTAACGGCTCCTTCTGTCCGGATCGGCATCTGCAGAGAAATTGCGAAGGGCATCAGTCGCTGTCACGGCAACGGATATCGGGGTCTTCAGTTCGTGGGTTATGTTGTGGGTGAAGTCACGTCTCATCTCTTCCAGGGTCTTCTGACGGAACATTGTCCTGACCAGATATATAAGTACGCCCGCAAGAAGGATAATGATGGCGACTGACGATGCTATCAGACCCCACATCCTGCCGAGAAACACCTTGAAGGGCGTCTCGATGGAAACCATAAGGGAATACGAGCCGTCATCATCAATAGGAACGACAGTCGTCATCGGATTGTTCAGAACCGGCCTCTCCCCTCTTGTCATTACCACCCTCGAGTCGCCTGCATCGTGGAAAAGCACCTCCGCATAATATGGCTGCAATGCATCCAGTTCCATCAGGTTAGGCTCGAAATAGAGACTGAAGTCGTCAAGATTGATCTTGATATACTTGGCATCGGCAAGTCCAGGGATTGCATCCATACGGAACGCCTTGTATATACTCTTATATATGGCGGATTCTACTCTCCTCTTGAAGTCTGTCACGGAATCATTGTACATACGATATACCCATACGGACTGCACCACAGCAAGACAGAGCAGGGACACAATCGCCAGGATTGATATGTTTCTGAAGTATTTTCGTGACATTTTCAATGGATTTATTGCAAAAGTAACAATAAATTTCGCTTTGCTGACCGAGTTAACATTAGTTAACATTAATTAACATTCAGTTAACACAGAATGCGGATTTATGTCTCTATATTTGCCATCAGAAAACCGGTTTCATCATTGTCGAACATTAAAGGAACATTGTTATGAAAAAGTTGATTCTTATAATCTCGATGGCTTTGGCCAGCAGTATTGCATTTGCTCAGAACAGCAATGACAACACTCTTTATATTATTGACGGAGTCGTATCCACCAAGGCGACAGCAGATGAACTGCCAAGCGATGCAATCAGAAATATGAATATCGTGAAAGGCGTAGAATCTGTAGTCATCATTACAACTCACTCCGGAAGAGAGATTTCAGGACGCGTGGTAGATATTGAAGGCAAGCCTATGACCGGAGTAGCCGTAGTGGTTCCAAAGACAAAGTTGGGAGTTGTCACAGGTATTGATGGAATCTTCAATATAAATCTTCCTGCAGGCGAGGCTTTTCTTACATTCAAAATGATCGATTACCCTTCAAAGACCGTTCAGGTGGACAAGGCTGATCTCGGAGATATTGTAATGGATAAGAATGCGCCAGAGAACCTCGTGGTGATCAAAGACCTGAAAGGCGACGTGACCAGCGTCAGAGGAGAAAAGATGCCGGCTCAAGGTCCTCTCTGCATAATAAAAAAGCCAGACGGCGAAATTTCAAAGGGAAGTCTGGACTCAATTACACCAGATCAGATCAAGAGCATCCACGTTCTCAAGGACAATTCAGTAGAGCAGTTCAAAAAGTATGGTGACACATCCAACGGTGTGATTCTTGTCGAACTCAAATAATTTAAGTTAAACATAAATACCATTCGGGGCAGTGGACACGAGTCTTCTGACCCGAATTATAACATATAGCGTAAATTACTTGTATTTCTGCCCCCCCCGATTATATTTGCAGTTGTTATTGCCATATGGCACTATTTGTGAACGAACGGACTTGTTAACCCCATTGATATTATGACTGAACTGACAAAGACCGATTTCCGTCTGGTGGCGATTATTTTGCTGTCGGCTTCCATACTTACATTCACATCGTGTTTTCCAACAGAGCATTATGAACCTGACTTCAATGTTGTTTCAGAGTCAGCAAGCCAGATTCCGTCATCTGGACTTCTATATGATGCTGAATTCAATTGGGAATATGTAGAAACAAAAACATCCAAGCCAATAGCATACAGACAGTTCAGATTTCGTTTGAATCTCGATTCCAAAACAGGAGAGACTCAGATTCCTAACGAAAGAGTATTCCCTATGGTAGAGGATTATGCTTTCGTCAATGGAGACTGGGCTTTTCGCGAGAATGCATACGGAAGTCCGGCAGTCCTGTATGTCCGGATTCCTGAAAACACGTCAGCGGATTCGAGAAAGGTTTCAATAGAGATATGTATTGATAGTCTTTATAATTACTCCTACACGGAGGTGGAAGGGCAGGAACATAGATGGGGCGAATGGTTCACCGTATTCGAAGGCACACAGGCTGGCAAGGTATATCCTGATGAAATGATGCCGAGCCACAGTCTGGAGAAGTCAGAGGCTAATATCTTTGAGCCGGTGAGGATTAATATGCATAAATGCGATGAGGCCAATAACCTGTGGTGGTATAAATCCAAAGGAATCTGCGACTCGCTGGTATGGAGCATAAGAGGATTTGAAGACACCAAGGTAATTATGGAGCAGGGGCACGAAACGATATATTTCGGTCATCTGTTCACGCACCCGGGCGAACTTGAAAGCGTTTTGTCTGCATATAAAGACGGGAAGGTCATATATGAAGATGTGAAGAATATTACGATCACGAATAAGAAGGATTTCCTGATGTTCGACTGGGAGGAAATCGTATCAGGAACTGCAGAAGGAGGATCCTACCACAATGCTTTCGATGACAACAGGTGGTTTTCAAGCGGTGTTTCCTGCAAGGACGGCAATCCGGTCGTGATCTTCAACTTAAACAACTGGGATGATGATTCCGAGGAAGAAAACCGCAGGATCCTTCGCGAATACATATCCCATATCTATGGAGAACCGGTCTATACGGAGAAATCCGAAGTGGAATCACAATGGGTCGGATTGTTTGTGAGAAGAGACGACAGATATCGACCTGAATGTATCTGGATGACCGAGACTTCCGCAGTCGCTCTGTTCTATGTGTATAACGAACTTACTGAGACAGGTGATTGGAAAATCATCGCAGAACCTTTAAGAAAATAATCAGATGAAGAGGATATTTGCAATCTGCCTTATGGCATTGGTCGTTTTCGGATGCGAAGACTTGCAGCAAGGCACGCAGGGAGGAAACGAGAGCGAAAACGGAAATACGCCGGGTACTGACCCGGATAATGGAAACACAGGCACAGAGACCTTGAAGTTCCCGACCTTATGGGGAATCGGAGAGGACAGCAAGCCCGTGTTCGACAAGGAGGGAACAGAGGTTTCCACATTTGAGATGATGTCGTTCAATATCTTCGAAGAGGATCTTGAAGGAATCGAGGAACACTGCGATTCGCTTGTATGG
>JAGAIM010000106.1 GCA_017626555.1 Bacteroidales bacterium | reverse complement strand
TGAGATATACACTTGGGACTATGTGATGGAACAACGAGCCAAAGCAGAGTGGGATTTGACACACTTTGGCGATCCTAACCCATACGCAGGTCTACCGCGTCTTAACATCTATACTTACGACCTCAATAAACTTTTGGACGGCTATGGAGACTCAGAGTTGGCGTTCAACTTCCGAGAGTTTTTCCGCGTAGATGAAACTGGCGAGTTTGTTCATAAGAAGGATGTTGAGTCGTTCCTCAATCTGATTTGCAAAAAGGATTCGGACAGCAATTATCCATATTCTACAGAGGAGTATAGAGACAACTTCCGACATTCACTTTGGATTGTACCAGGCGTAAAAGCAGCAAAGGCATTGAGCGCGATGTTGCAGTCTCACGCTGTATTTAGCCAATTCCAGGTGGTAAATGTTGCTGGAGAGGGTGATGAAGACCAGGAGCGAGATGATGCTCTCGAACTTGTAAATAAGGCTATCGGCAATAAGCCAGAGGAAACATATACGATTACTCTCTCTTGTGGTCGCTTGACAACGGGCGTGAGTGTAAAAGCGTGGACGGCAGTCTTTATGCTTGCAGGCTCGTTTAGTACAGCGGCTTCAAGCTATATGCAGACCATTTTCCGCGTTCAAACTCCTGCTACTATTGGCGGTAAGGTAAAAGAAGAGTGCTTTGTATTTGACTTTGCTCCTGACCGTACATTGAAGGTAATTGCAGAAACTGCCAAGATTTCAGCGAAGGCAGGTAAGACTACGAGCGATGATCGCAAAGCTGTGGGCGACTTTATCAACTTCTGCCCGATTATCGCATACGAAGGCTCAAAGATGATATCCTACGATGTGCCAAATATGCTTCAGCAGTTAAAGAAAGTATATGTTGAGCGTGTTGTCCGTAACGGTTTTGAGGATGGCTATCTATATAATGATGATTTGATGCGCCTCGACTCTCTTGAGCTACAAGAGTTCGCAAAACTCAAAAAGATCATCGGCTCTACCAAAGCTATGCCTAAAAGTGGTGAGATAGATATCAACAACCAAGGCTTTACTAATGAAGAGCACGAGCAGTTAGAGAAAGCAGAAGAGAAAAAGCGTAAAAAGAAAGAGTTAACAGAGGAGGAAAAGCGTCTGCTTGAAGAAAAGGCGGAGAAGCGTAAGAATCGCGATACAGCTGTTTCGATTCTTCGCGGCATCTCTATCCGTATGCCGTTGATGATATATGGTGCTGATTTGACTGACGAGAGCAAGGAAATTACCCTCGACAACTTCACCTCACTCATAGATGATGGCTCTTGGGATGAGTTTATGCCAAAAGGTGTAACGAAGGAGATCTTCGAACAGTTTAAGAAGTATTACGACCCTGAGGTCTTCTGCTCCGCAGGTAAGCGCATCCGCGCTATGGCAAAGGCGGCTGATGCTCTCGATATAGAAGACCGCATTGAGCGTATAACAGCAATCTTCAACACCTTCCGCAATCCAGATAAGGAGACCGTCTTGACTCCTTGGCGTGTTGTCAATATGCACCTCGGAGATTGCTTGGGTGGCTGGGTATTCTATGATGAGACAAAGGAGAAACAGATTGTCGTTCCTCGTTTTGTTGATAATGGCGATGTTACCCGCGAGGTTTTCGCCTCCGATGCCCGTATTCTGGAGATTAACTCCAAGTCGGGTCTCTATCCACTCTATATGGCGTACTCCATATATCGCACCCGAGTGACGGAGAAACTTGATGCAGCGGATACGATGGAAGACACACCAGAACGCCACCTCAAAGTTTGGGATGCAGTGCTACGCGAAAATATCTTTGTCCTCTGCAAAACTCAGATGGCAAAGAGTATTACTCGCAGAACATTGCGAGGCTTCCGCCAAGCGAAGGTAAATACTCGATATTTCGAGGATTTAATCAACCAGATTTCAAATAAAACTGCTAAGTTTGTCGCACAAATGAAGCAGGGCAAAAACTATTGGAAAGCAAACGAAGATAACGATATGAAATTTACAGCGATAGTGGGTAACCCTCCATATCAAGTAAACCAGGGCTCAGATAAAAGTTCAAGTAATAGCGCAATGGCAGGTGCTATATATCCATTATTTATAGATGTTGCATGCAAGGTTAACCCAACACATATTTCGCTTATTACACCAAGCCGATGGATGACCAAAAGCGGACGCGGCATCTCTAATGAATGGGTAGACAAAATGCTGAATGCAAATCATTTTGTGGCAATATTTGATTACCTAAATGCTTCCGATTGCTTCAGTGGCGTGGAAATAAAAGGTGGTGTTAATTATTTCTTGTTTTCTTCCGCATATGTTGGGAAATGCAACTACACTTTGAATCATGATGGAATTTCTACCTCAAAATGCGAATATTTGAATGCAAGTGGTATGGGTGTGGTTATCAGAGATACTACAGCAACGAATATTTTGCAAAAGATAATAGATGTTGAGGGCGATTATACTACTAACTTAAATTTCTCTGATTTAGTTGCGCCAAACACCCTATTCTGTGATTGTGCAAGAGGAATATTAAACACAAATTGGGATGGATATGTACTGGAGAGAGATTCAGTACACGATGTTAAATATTATCTCAACAGAAATCTCGTTAGTGACGGCTATGCATGGATCGCCAAAGAAGATATGATTAAGAGTTTTGAGGTGCTGGATTTACACAAAGTTTACATCCCAGAAGCTGCTGGCACTGGTCAAGATATGCAAATATTAGGAACGCCGTTCTATGGTGAGCCTCATAGTATTTGTTCCCAAACATATATCTGTATTGGCTATGATCATGTTAAACATAATCTTTCAAAGGAGCAATGTTTAAATGTGATATCGTACATTAAGACGAGATTTTTTAGATATATGGTATCCATTAAGAAAAAGACTCAACACGCCTTTGCTTCCGTTTATGAATTTGTTCCAATGCAGGATTTTACCAGTTCATCTGATATTGATTGGAGTAAATCGGTTGCAGATATCGACCAGCAACTCTACGCTAAATATGGACTTGACCAGTCAGAGATTGACTTCATTGAATCTAAGATAAAGCCAATGGAGTAGAAATATGTAAACTTGTCACAATCTAATCAATAAGATAAATATGAGTTTATCGACAATGGAAAAAATGTGTTTCAGTACAGTTCGTATTGAAACTAATGACACTAATGGGAATAATTATTCTGGTACAGGTTTTTTCTTCAATCTTATAATTGATGGAAAAGTTGTACCTCTCATTGTTACGAATAAGCATGTTGTACAAGGTATGGCAAAAGGACGCTTTTTATTAACTGAAAGTGATGAAGATGGAGCACCTATTTATAAAAAACATTTTACGATTTCTATTGATGATGGATTTGAAAAACATTGGATTATGCATCCTGATTCACTTGTTGATATATGTGTGATGCCTATAAACCCGATAATAGAATTGGCACAGAAACAATTTAAGAAATCGTTTTTCTTTATTCCGTTTGATAATTCTTTAATCCCATCGAAAGAGCAACTTGGAGAAATAGACGTCGCAGAAAATATTATTATGATAGGATATCCCAATGGATTATGGGACTCCATAAACAATATGCCTATAGTAAGACGAGGAATCATGGCTACAAATATAACCCTTAACCACAATGGTAGAAGGGAATTCGTGATTGATGCAGCTTGTTTTCCAGGCTCCAGTGGATCTCCTGTTATATTATTCAACAAGGGAGGTTACACAGATAAACAAGGTAACTTAAATTGGGGAAGTGGTCGCTTGATGTTATTAGGAGTACTATACGCAGGCCCTCAGTTAACTGTAACAGGTGAAATTAAAGTAGTAACAGTACCTAATATCCAGCAAAAAGCTATGTCAGTATCTCATATTCCTAATAATCTAGGATATATAATTAAGTCAGATACTATATTGGATTTTATCCCCCTCATAAGACCTTTGCTAAATAATAGTGTGCCAATAAAGTGAATTAGAACACATAAAAGGAGAGAAACGAGAATTGTTCCATTGATAAACTATTGTTATTTGAAAAATAAGACATATGTATAGTGCAAAAGTATATAAGATAATGTTTGGGGCGCCATCAGACATAAAAGAGGAGTATGAGGCCTTTATTAATATTATTCATGGGTGGAACAATTTACACTCAGAAAGGAGTGGAATAGTATTACAACCCATTCATTGGAGTACACACTCTTATCCATCAACAGGGAGAAATGGTCAAAAGATTATAAATGACGAAGTTGTAGCAAAAAGTGATTTATTAATTTGTGTATTTGGTTCTAAGTTAGGGACAGAGACAGATACACATAGTAGTGGTACTGTAGAGGAAATTGATGAACATCTCAAAGCAGGAAAGGATGTAATGATTTATTTCAAAAAATCAATAAACATAGATCCCGAAAACTTTGATATAAACCAATTGACTAAGTTGAAGACCTTTAAGAGCGAAATGAGGGATAAATGCTTATATTCTGAATTTACTGATGCAAAAGATTTTCAAGAACAATTATTCAAAAGTATCCAATTATACATAAATGATCACTGGTTAAGTAACTCGATAGAAATTCTCGACTCACCTACAACGAATCATTCCAATAGCATTGTTGAGTTATCAGATTTTGATTTTGAGCGTTTGCGTGCATGGACATCTGTTGATAATCCTCAATTCTTTCAAGTACATTTTGAGGGTGGAAGTTGTATCTATGGGTTAGGAGCCACCAATCAATATGAGGTTAAAACAGGTAAGGAGAAAGTTGAATGGGATGATTTCTTTGAAAGGATGCTACAATATGGATTTATTGATATTGAAAAATATGATCGGCACGGTCATCCAATATATAGATTAAAAAAGGCTGCATATGATTATATCAACTCTTTCTGATAGCGGGATATCGTCGTCTTCAGGAATCAAGAGTTGGGCGTCGTAGCCTCGGGATTTGAGGATTGAGACGATTTGTCTTGCGAGGGCTCGGGTGTAGGCGTATTAGAGGAGTTTGCCGTTTGCCTTTGGTCTGGATGCCGCGGCCGTTGTCGATGAGGGTTTAGAAACTAGTTAGTTTCATAAGTAGGATATGTGGTATGTTTTGTAAATTTTCTTCTGGCAGTAAATATAATGGGATAAAGAGTCTTCAAAAACTGAAAAATAAAATAGTTTGTGTTCCCTCAGTGTTCCCAAGAACGAAAAAAGCACTCACGAAATTTTCGTAAGTGCTTGATTTTCAAGTAGCGGGACGCAGGATTGAACTGCGGACCTCATGATTATGAATCATGCGCTCTAACCAGCTGAGCTATCCCGCCATAATGTTTTAGAACTTTGTTGAGATAGAAGGACTCGAACCCTCACTGACAGAGCCAGAATCTGTAGTGCTACCATTACACCATATCTCAATTTGGCTTCCCTTTTTTAATTTGGGACTGCAAAAGTACAAATGTTTTGTTAAAATGCAAAACTTTTTGCGCTAAATCCTGTAATTTTGTTGGAAGTGGCTCTTATGGTGGGCGTTTTTCGTACCCTCCGTGAGAGTAAAGTTGCTCTATGTGCTCTCTGAGGCATATCATTGCTGATGGTGGTCCGCCAAAATTACCACCGTGAGCATAGATGCCTGTCGGGAGTATAAATCACAGTCTGTCAATGTATAGAACTCCATCCAGGTGGTCACATTCGTGTTGGAAAATGACAGCGGTGAATCCGTTGATCGTGTCTCTGACTGTCGGCAGGGGATTCCTGCTGAAATGGTGGCGGATCTGACGAGGGGACCTTGTTGCTGTCAACTCCCCAAGAGCGCTAAGGTCGGTGTATTCAATGACGATTTGTTGAGATCGGAGGACGTCGCCGCGTCGTCCCGGTACGGAGAGACAGCCTTCAGGTCCTGATGCCGTGGAGTCCGAAGTCCATACGATGCGGATGTTCGGATAGACTTCGAAAGGTTCTCCGGCTTTGTCGAATCTCTGTACAGCAACGATCCGGCGGTTGAGGCCCACTTGCGGCCCGGCAATGCCGACTCCGTCCTGCGAGGGGTGTGTCACGGTCGCTACCATCAGACAGGAGAGGCGTTCATACTCGGGCGCGAGCAATGCCTCTGCGGACATATCCGTACTGATTGAGCGCAGGACTGCATTATCGAGGCTGTCTTCGATGGTGAGTACGCGCATAATGCTGTCGGCTCCGTTAATTAACGACAGTTCCTCCGGTGTGAATCCTTCTGATGTTCTGTGGCAGGATGCTGCTATAACGACAGAAGCCATAATCGCTGTCAGTGCTTTGTAATTCATCATATTAATTCAAAAATATCTTACTCGCGTCCCAGCAGAGCCACTGCATACACCTCGCATCCTTCGCTGCGGCCCACAAATCCCAGTTTCTCGGTTGTGGTGGCCTTGACAGATACACGAGCCGGGGAAATCTCCATAATTTCCGCGAGGCATTCGCGCATAGGCACAATGTATGGCGCCAGTTTCGGCCTCTGCATCGCTATGGTTATATCAACATTTACCACGTGCCATCCCTCCTTTTCGATCAGTTCCATCACTCGATCCAGGAGTATCTTGCTGTCGATCCCCTTGAATTCGTCTGATGTGTCGGGAAAATGCTTTCCGATGTCTCCGAGTGCCAGTGCACCGAGAAGCGCGTCACAGAGCGCGTGTATTGCCACATCACCGTCAGAGTGCGCTATGCACCCGATCGGGCTATCCACCTTCACTCCTCCAAGCCACAGAGGAAGTCCCTCTGCAAGGGCGTGGACATCATATCCGTTACCTATTCTTATGTCCATATCAAAATAATTTCCACAAATTTAAATAAAAAACCTTAAATTTGCTTTTTACACAAAGTGCCACCAGCATTTTCACACTGAAAATGCACAAGATAAAAGTTATATGGGATTCAGTTTCAACTTTTTCGGAACACAGGAAGTGCGCAAGTTCAATTACAGGCCGCGTTTCTATGATCCTGAGACAGAGGAAAGAAGAAAGAAGTATGGAGATTTCACCAAGCCGAAGGATGAGAAATATGTTCCCGGCACTGTCATAAAGGGAAGTCTTCGTGACGGAAACTATCAGAGAACCAAGGAAATAGGAAGGAATCAGAAGGTTGTGGGGATCATTACTATGATTCTGCTCTTTACCGTGGTGTATCTGATCTATAAGTATTTCCCTATTCTGATCGATTCCCTTTCACAATAATGGATTCGGATCCCTTTTCTGAAAAGAATATGGATATTAGGATATTACCAAGCAATATAGCGAATATGATCGCTGCGGGAGAGGTCGTGCAGAGGCCTGCATCCGTGGTGAAGGAACTTATGGAGAATGCGGTGGATGCCGGGGCGGATCAGGTGACTGTGGTGATACAGGATGCCGGAAGGACGCTCATCCAGGTCATCGACAACGGATGCGGTATGTCTCCGGATCAGGCTGTGCTTTGCTTCGAGCGTCACGCGACATCGAAACTCCATACCGCTGAAGACCTCAGCAACATTCTCACCTTCGGTTTCCGCGGTGAGGCACTTGCTTCCATTGCGGCAGTGGCCGAGGTCACTCTCAAGACCCGTCGTGAAGATGATGAGGTGGGATGCCAGGTGGATTTCGCTGATTCCCGACATATAGCCACCAATGAGATAGCGACCCCGCGTGGCGCCAGTTTCAGCGTCCGCAATCTTTTCTACAATGTGCCGGCAAGGCGCAAGTTCCTCAAATCGGACAATGTCGAGTTTAAGCATATAGTGACGGAATTCATCCGCGTCGCCCTGACTCGTCCTGATATAGGCTTCACGCTCACCCACAACGGTAAGGATGTATATGTTCTGAGGCCTGCCAAGTCGTTGAAATTCAGGATACAGGATGTGCTGGGAGCCAACATTGCCAATGATGTGGTCGATATAAAGGCCGAGACATCCGTAGTCGGGGTATATGGCTTCACAGGCCGTCCGGATGCGGCTAGAAAAGGGCTGGGCAATCAGTACTTCTTTGTCAACGGGAGATATTTCAGGAGTCCTTATCTGCATAAGGCGGTGATGAAGGCATACGAGAATCTCATACCGGAAGGATATACGCCTCCATATATAATCTATCTTGAAATAGATCCGCAGTCGATAGATGTGAACATACATCCGACAAAGACTGAAATAAAGTTCGAGGACGACAGTGTGGTCTTTCAGATACTTTATGCCTGCATTAAGGAAGTTCTGGGCAAGAACTCATTCGGAGAGAGTATAGATTTCGATAGGGAAGGCGTACCGGACATTCCGGCATTCGGAAGGAATTTCGATGAGTTCCGTCCTGTCAGTGAGCCTCAGTTGGGGCTTGATGTTTCATATAATCCTTTCGACAATGACGGTTATCCGTCCGAGGAGTCACATATTGCGAATACAATAGTGTCAGGAAGTGACAAGCCTTCGTTCGTATATCCTGCTTCAGCCTTTGTGGAGAAGAGGGATGATTATGGAAAACTTTTCGAGGACAAGATTTCTCCCACCAGATCCGTGCTCATTCTTCAGGATAAGTATATTATAACAACCGGACGGTCGGGATTGATGATGATCAATATCCGCAGGGCTATGGAGCGCATACTTTACGATCGTTTCCTGAACGCTTTGTCAAAGAATGAACATCTGACCCAGACGGCGCTTTTCCCTGTTACGGTTCAGGTAGGTGTGGAGAATATGTGTATCATCAGCGAGCATTCTCAGATGCTTGCGGATCTGGGATTCGATATCGCTCCATTCGGAACTGATACCATTGTGGTGAACGGTGTTCCAGAGGGGTATAGCGCGGAGGCAGGCAAGGTGCAGACTATGGTCGGTGACCTGCTTCTCATATTGGCTGAGGATCACAGTGCCCTTCCGGAGATGATGACTGCCAATATGGCATCACGTTTCGCCAGATTGGGCGCATTCAGCGGCGATCCTGTCACAAATCCGATGGAGGCACAGAGGTTGATTGAACAACTCTTCGCCTGCGAGAATCCGGAATATACAAGCGCAGGTCGCAGGGTTATGGCCCTGATGCCGGTCGAAGATATTGACAAGAAATTCTAAAGAGATGAGTTATTATTCATACGAAAACAGAGGCGGCTTTATGTCGAATGTGCCGACGGCTGTCAAGAACATAATCATAATCAATGTGCTTGTGATGATTATGACAGCGCTGAACGAGAATTTTATGTACGAGAAGTTCGCACTTTTCTACCCGACCTCTCCGTTTTTTCATTGGTGGCAGCCTCTGACGCATATGTTTATGCACGGAGGATTCTGGCATCTCCTTTTCAATATGTACACTTTATGGATTTTCGGAAGTGTGCTGGAAAGAGTATGGGGTGCAAAGAAATTCCTGGTGTTCTATTTCATCACAGGTCTCGGTGCCGCCCTTATCCATACAGGTGTGGAATGGATCCAGATGCAGAATTGGCTGACGGAAGCCGCACAAGGCTCCTATGCAGCCCAGGCATCAATCCACGCCCTGAAGATGACCCCTACAGTGGGAGCCTCCGGTGCAATATATGGTGTACTGATGGGATATGCTATGCTTTATCCTGATTCGGTACTGACCCTTATCTTCCCTCCGATCTCTATGAAAGCCAAATGGTTCGTACTTATATTCGCGGCCATAGAACTTCTCACCGGTGTGACTGGAACAGGTGGCGGAATCGCTCATTTCGCGCATCTTGGAGGTCTGATCTTCGGCTTCCTCCTGATATGGTACTGGAAGAAGAATCATAAATTATACAGCAGGATGGATTGATGGCCAGGAAGAAGAAGTTCAGGATATTCGGCATCACCTCCCGTGTGCTGATGCTGATTGTGGCGGCGCTTCTTGCGCTGTCATACCTGTCGATTGTCATCAATCCTGCCAGGATCTGGCTTGTGTCGCTCTCGGGAATATTCTATGTCCCTCTGATGACTCTCAACCTTATCCTTCTTTTATGGGCTTTGAAACGGCGTTCCAGGTCTTTTCTTATTCCGCTCCTTGCCCTGATCCCGTCGTTCTTCTTCATCGGACGATATGTTCAGTTCAATTCGGATGAGGCTATAGATGAGCCGGTTGCGGGAAACACAGTGAAGATACTCACTTGGAATGTAGGACGTTTCAATCTGCAGGATAAGGACTCCGGGATATCGGGAAGGGAACAGTGCATCGATTCCGTGTTCCGTTTCATAAAGGAGCAGAATCCCGATTTAATCTGTTTGCAGGAGTTTTCGATAGGCAACAAGGAGAGGGTAAAGGAATATCTTCAGCGCAGATTCAAAGGGTATGATGCGGAATATTATCTCTTCCCAGATAGGGGACGCTCTTTCGGCAATGTCACATTGAGCCGTCTTCCTGTAGAAGGTAAAGGAAAGATCAGGTTTGAGGAAAGCGCCAACCTTGCTATATATACCGATCATCTGGCAGGGGATAGGAAATTCCGTGTGTATAATTGTCATTTCGAGAGTTACAATGTGTCTCTTACCGGTCTGATAAGAGCCGTGGCAAGGCGCGACAGTACAGCGATGGCAGAGACAGGCACGAGAGTGAAACGTTCCATAACCCGTCGTCCAAAGCAGGTGGACCGTGTGTTTGAGGATATAGAGGAATGCCCTTTTGATGCATTCGTATGCGGAGATTTCAACGATAATCCGATGTCCTATACCTACTACCGTATGACCAGAAACCGCAAGGATGCCTTTGTAGAGGCAGGTGATGGCTTTGGTGCCACGTATTCTTTGCTCTGGCCGATGTTGAGGATAGATTATGTACTATATCCGGATGGTTACAGAGCCGTGGAGCACGACATTCCGCGCGTCTCATACTCAGACCACTATCCTGTCGTGACGGAAATAGAATTATAAACGTGAATGAAATGAATCAGGAAATACAGAAAGCACTTGAAGTCCTCCGAAACGGAGGCATAATACTCTATCCTACCGACACAGTGTGGGGAATCGGTTGCGATGCTACTGATCCGGAGGCCGTTGCTAAAGTATATTCGATAAAGAAGCGTGAGGACAGCAAGTCGCTTGTGCTTCTTGCGAGCGACATAGATATGATATGCCGCTATGTGAAGGAGATTCCGGAGATGGCGGTGCAACTTATCGAGGTCAATGACAAGCCGATGACGATCATATATCCCGATGCCGTTGCCGGGGAGAAAGGCAATATGAAATCCGACCGCCGCTGTCTGGCCTTCAATACCGTTGCAGAGGATGGTACCGTGGGCATACGCATACCGATGATGGATTTCTGTCAGCAACTTGTCGCAAAGTTGGGTCGCCCTCTTGTTTCCACTTCTGCAAACATATCCGGCGAACCTACTCCGAAGTCGTTCCAGGACATTTCCGAGCCGATACGCTCAGCAGTGGATCATATAGTCGATTCTTCTTTGGAGCGCGGTTCCACAGGCCGTTCCTCATCTATCATCAAGGTAGGCCTCGACTACTCCATCGAAATCATCAGAAAATAGCAGGGGGTAAATTCCTGTCCTTCAGTAATTTACCGTTTCTGCGTGCTCCCCATTGTGCGGCACGTAGAAACGGTAAGTTGCAGATAGTCAGTAGGTTATATTTCTCCTACATATATCGGAAGTACGCTGCGGAGGCGGCTGTAATGGCAGCGGTCTCAGTGCGCAGGCGTGATGCTCCCAGATGAACCGGAATGAAGCCTTGCTCGAGAGCCAGTTCGGCTTCCGCTTTTGAAAAGTCACCTTCCGGGCCGATCATCACTATGATTTCCTTTGCCTCGCTGCTGTCAAGCACTTCCTTTATGCTTCTTCTGGGAACTCTCTCGTCTTCAAAGCAATAGGCGATCAGACGGAGTGCATCCTTGGAGGCGTTGCGGATGAATTCCTTGACGGAGACAGGTTCATTGACAGAAGGGACAGATGCCTTGAGAGACTGCTTGGCAGCACTGATAAGAACCTTTTCTATACGGGCGGTCTTGAGCACACGTCTTTCTGAATGCTCCCCTATGACGGGAGATAACTCGTCCAGACCTATCTCGCAGGCCTTTTCTGCAAACCACTCGTACCTGTCGTTGTTCTTTGTCGGGCATACTGCCAGATGAAGTCTGTACGGATGTCCACCCCAATTGCTCTCGTGTGAAATGACTGCTGCTTCCACACCTTTCGGACTGTCGGAAATGATCCGGCAGCGGTAAAGTGTTCCGCATCCGTCGATTACGGAAATCTCATCTCCTGCCCTGTGCCTGAGTACCTTGACACAGTGGCCGGACTCGTCCTGATCAAGCCTGCATATTCCTCCCTGTATGTCTCTGCTGTAAAATAGTTCCATTCTATTGTTCAATTCTTCTTCCGTTCAGGGTACCGTTGAATTTAAATGTCATATTTCCCAAACCCTGCTGTAAGTCGATTGTTATTTTTCCGGAGAACGTGCCTGTAGCCGTATCTGTCCCTGTCCTTGAGAGTATGTATTTTATCTCTCCGTTCATATTGACTCCACTATTCATCCCATTGAGGGTCTGTTTCAGGATCAGATTTCCATCTTTATCAACAGATACTTCATTATGGTAGTTCTCGGAGTCTCCATAGTCAATGGAGACATCTCCGTTTTCACAGTCATATATTTCGACAAGCATATATTCAAGAGGAGCATTGCCGCTCAGGTTTTCCCCGGCAAATGATGACGAGTACTCAAGATTTCCGCTGAATAGCCATGATGTGCCGTTCCAGCTGACACTGTTCTGACTTACGCTTATGGTACGGGTCTGACTTTCCCCATACATATTCGTACAACTAAGGACTATCTGGCCTTTTCTTTCCTTCGTACTTTCCTTGACTGTGATTGTCAATGTGTTGCCATTGGCGGATGTGTTGCACCAATCCGGACTTGATGACACCTCCCAGACAGATTCATCTCCTATTGTTATTCCCACCTGGGCGGTGCCGCCCTTCTTGTCGAAGGAGATAGACGATTCGCTTGTCTCAAACCGGATGCCCTTTGTCGTGAATGCGACAGGTGTGCTGTAATATGTCTCGAAAATGGTCTGTATGTATGACATTGCATAATATGTCGTCGCCTCTTCCAGTCCATTGATGCTGACAGATTTGAGCTGATCGGAAGTCACTATGGTTTCACTCGTCCCGCCTCCGCTGTAGCTGAATCCCATACTTGCATAGTGACCACCTGAAGAACTGTTGAGCTTATAGGTTCCAGACAGCTTGGCTGAAGTCTCTGATATGTTGCTGACAGCCACTGTGAGGGTGAACGGCTTCTTCTGACTGTACTGTGTCGAGGTTAAAGCCTTCATAGAGCTGCTTACGCTTGAACTTGCGTATGACAGATAGTATTCGGTATTATGTTCATCAGATCCGAAATCAGGAATATGTTTGAGTATTGTTTCGGTAAGATACCCGGAAACCTTATATGATTTCTTGCCAATGAACAGGTACTGGGATCCTGTCAAACCTTTGATCTTTATTCGGTCGGTGATAAAACCCGTAAGAAGTGATTTCAGAGTTTCATTTGCTATCTCCTCCTGTTTCTTGGGGTCATCATAATACAGGAAAGACTTTATCTTGGGGATAGCCAGGTTTGTATACAGGTCGCATACCATGCCGGCCCCTTCCGATATCGGTCCGAGAAAACTGATTGAACTTCCCAAATCTGATATTTTTGAGGAAAACTCATCAAGGTGCTTTACGAGAAGCTCCCTTACCTCATTATAAAAATCATCGGCCTTAGTAACTGCTTTTGAAGATTCCGGAAGATCGATTGAAGCTATTGTCTCAAAACTGCCCGTCTTCCAATCCACCTTACTCAGAACAAGCCTGTCAAATCCTGCAGCGGCAGATGAGACAAGAGCTTCATCTCCCTTTCTTCCCGTTATCGGATCATACTCGGTTATGATGATGTTGTCCTCTGATACCATAAGGAGCAGACTTTCACCTGTAAAGCTGTCCATATAATGGTATGTAAGCACATCCTGATTGTCCGGATCGTAGATTTCGATAAGGGAAAAGTCCAGAAAATTGATGATCTGTCGTGCTACAGGAGATTGGACTGTGTCGCATCCCAGAAGGATAACGACTTCCAGCTTTATGGCTTCGTCATCGTTGAAATCTTTCGAAATATGTTTCGAGCACATAGTAAGCGATAACACGGTAAGAAGTATCCCTGTGAGTATCAGTATTCGGTTTTTCATAGGGCTGGTGGATATATGATGATTGCAAATATATACAAAAAACAGATGCAAATCATAAATATGTATCGATTCTGATAAGTTATGCTTAAATTTGCGGATTATGAAAAGATATCTTTCACTTGATGTATTCCGCGGACTGACTGTCGCAATGATGATTCTGGTTAATAATCCGGGATCCTGGAGCAGGATTTTCCCTCCATTGAGACACTCTGCGTGGGATGGCTGTACGCCTTGCGACCTTGTTTTTCCTTTCTTCCTTTTCTGCGTCGGTGTATCTATGGCATTTGCCTTGTCGCGCTATAATGCACTTGATGGCCAGGCTCTGAAAAAGATTCTGAAAAGGGGAGTGCTGCTATATCTTGCAGGTCTTCTGTTGACTGCCTATCCGTTCTATCCGTACAGGATGGATCCTGATCTCACACTGTGGCAGAATTATGCTCAATGGCTTGGTAATCTGAGACTTGTGGGTGTGCTTGCGCGTATCGCTATGTGCTATGTCCTTGCTTCTGTCCTTGCGTTATGGCTTAAGAAACCGAGGAAGATATGGGGAGCGATAGCGGTTCTGTCCTTGCTTCACGTTGGTCTTCTTCTTCTGTTTGCAGGTCCTGAAGGGGCATTCTCGCTTGAAGGTAACTTCGGACGTAGGCTGGATATCGCTCTGTTCGGCGCGGATCATATATATCACGGCTATCATAATGCTGCAGGTGAGAGAGTTGCGTTCGACCCGGAAGGTGTCCTTGGAGTGCTGACAGGCTCCTGTACGGTTCTGATCGGTTATCTTGCAGGCGGAATGATTAGACAAATGTCGGGTCACCCTGATGATGCTGCTTCGGGATTCAGACTCGTGTCAAGATTCTACACATACGCTGCTCTTTCCCTTGCTTTTGCATTGGCGCTTAATATCATCATTCCGATAAACAAGCCTCTATGGTCTGTCTCATACGTGTTCTACACAGCGGGCTGGGCTATGTTTGTGATGGCTTTTCTTATCTATTGCATCGACATCAAGAGCATCCGCAAGCCATTCTTCCCTTTCCAGGCCTTGGGTATGAATCCGTTGGCAATATACATATTTTCCGGGCTTCTGGCCAAGTCCCTCTCCGCTTTCCTTCATTGGGACAGTGCTTCAGTATTCGGCGCGAACGAATGGATGTCGCTTCTGTATGCATTGCTGTTCGTGCTTGTGCATCTTATACTTGCCGTGATACTGTACAGAAGAAAGATATTCATAAAACTTTAGCGGGATGTTCATTGGACTTATTTCTGACACTCACGGTGTGTTTGACGAACCATTCCGTGATTTTCTCGCCCCGGTCGATCAGATCTGGCACGCCGGAGACTTCGGGGGAGGCCTTGACCTGGCAGCCGGAATTGCCGCTTTCAAGCCGCTGGTCGGTGTCGCCGGCAATTGTGATAACTATGACCTCCGTTATACCCATCCCCTTCATCGTTTCTTTGAGTGCGAGGGGATGAAGATTCTGATGACACATATAGGGGGATATCCCGGGAAATATGATCCCAGGGCACGGAAACTTATCGATGAGTTTCGTCCCGACATATTCGTGTGCGGTCATTCACATATATTGAAAGTGGTTCGTGATACGCGCAGGAATATGCTTGTAATCAATCCCGGAGCGGCCGGAATACAGGGCTTTCATATTGTAAGGACAGCGCTGAGATTTCATATCGAAAATGGCACTCTGAAAGATATGGAAGTCTTTGAAGTGGATAGATAGAAACGACTTATGGGAGTTTTTCGAATAATTATTTGTGATTTCAAAATGTAAGTTGTAAATTTGCCGAATAGTGTTTTGTTTAACCCTTTAATTAAAGTGACTATGAAGAAGGTATTTATGTCTATGGCAGTGATTGCTGCAATGTTTGCTGCTGCATCTTGCGCTTGCAATAATCAGAAGGCTGCTGAGGAGTGTGCAGCAACAGAGTGCACAGAATGCACAGAGTGCGATGGATGCCAGAAGGCAGATTCTTGCGCAAAGGAGTGCTGTGATTCAGCAAAGTGCGCTCAGTGCGACAGCACTTGCGTTGACTGCAACAAGGCTGAGTAATCATTCCTGCCATAACAGACGGTTTATTCCGTTCTGCTGAGATATTGTCCTGTAAAGAACAATATCTTTTTTTTGTATATAAGGGTCTCAAAATGACGTTTCAATCAGGAAACTATGTAAATTTGCGGTATAAAATATAAGAAAGATGGCAACGGTTAAGACAAAGACGGTTTGGTTCTGCAAGGAGTGCGGAAATGAGAGTTCGAAGTGGATGGGCAGATGTCCGGCGTGCGGGGAATGGAACACGATGGTGGAAGAGACGGTGGCGACAGGTAAGAAAAATGCCTCTGCAGCGGTGTCTGTGCCAGGTTCCGGACATAACCCGATGCCTTTGTCAGAGATAGATTCTTCAGTGGAGAACCGTATATCCCTCAATAACGGAGAAGTGGACAGGATACTTGGAGGCGGTCTGGTGGAAGGCTCGCTTGTGCTGGTCGGGGGAGAGCCTGGAATAGGAAAGTCAACTCTTTCTCTGCAGATTCCTCTGCATTGTCCTGCTCTCAAGACATTGTATGTGACTGGTGAAGAAAGCGCCAGGCAGGTAAAACTCAGGACTGCCCGTATCGGAGGCGATGATTCCAATTGTCTGATATACAGCGAGACACAGATGGAGAACATAATTGCCCAGGCTCGTTCTGTGATGCCGGACCTGATGGTGGTGGATTCTGTACAGACGATGTTCTCGCAGAATGTGGAGTCATCTCCCGGTTCAGTGACGCAGATCAAGGAGACCGCGTCTATGCTTCTCAGGTTTGCGAAGGAAACAGGAGTACCTGTTATCCTGATCGGACATATCACGAAAGAAGGTAGCATAGCAGGACCGAAGATATTGGAGCATATTGTCGATGTGGTCCTTCAGTTCGAGGGTGACAACAGAGGCACATACAGACTTCTCCGAAGCATAAAGAACCGTTTCGGATCGACTTCCGAACTTGCGGTGTTCGAGATGACCGGCAAAGGTCTCAGGGAGGTCAGCAACCCTTCAGAGATGCTCATACCTATGCACGAAGATGGATTGAGCGGCGTTGCGGTAAGTGCTATGCTTGACGGGACGAGACCGTTCCTTATTGAGGTTCAGTCGCTTGTGAGTTCCGCGGCGTACGGTACGCCTCAGCGTAGTGCCACAGGTTTTGATGTCCGCCGTTTGAATATGCTTCTTGCCGTGCTTGAGAAAAGAGCCGGTTTCCGACTCAGTGTCAAGGATGTCTTTCTCAATATGGCAGGTGGGCTTAAGGTGAGTGATCCGGCCTGCGATCTTGCCGTCATAGCAGCCGTACTTTCTTCAAATTTCGATTTTGCCGTACCGTCTGATATCTGCTTTGCCGGTGAAGTCGGGCTCAGTGGTGAGATCCGTCCGGTGGCTCAGACCGAGCGCCGCATCATAGAGGCTGCACGTCTTGGCTTCCGCAGGATATATGTGTCATCTTTCACAAATCTGGAAGGGATTGATCCTCAGGGATTAAAGAATATCGATGTTGTCAAGGTGGCCGATGTTCCTGCTCTATGCCGTTCTCTATTCAAATCAGAGTAAATGTTTGTTTGGTATTTTCAATAATATGAATACCTTTGCATATCTTATTTAATCAACTATGGTGAAACATTCTAACCTTAAGGTGATGGCATTTGCCTTCACTTCTTTTGCATTGATGTCAGTCACATCCTGCGTCAATGAAAAGTACGATATGTCCGAGGATAATCTCAATCTTGAGGTTACTCCTTTCCAGGACGGTCTTGTTCTTCCGATCGGAAACACTGACACGTTGAAACTCAAGGAACTCCTGAAAGATCTGGATGCAGATGTGCTTCAGACGCTTGAAAACGGAGCATACGCTGTCAGATTCAATGATTCATTCAATATGTCGGAGGAATTGGCTTCGCTGACCGATATAGTCAAGATTGATGATGTGGAGTTTTCGCGTAAGGTGAACTTCGAACTTAACAGCGCAGATGTGTCCGATGTCAAGGTGGAAGAAATGGATTATTCATTCGATTACGATATATCTTCTTCTTTCAAGGCTCCAGAACTGACATTGCCTTCTGTATCGGAAAATCTTCAGATTTCTGCAGGTCTGGCTCGTTATGCTCCGGATCCTGATCAGATGGCGTTGAAGGAATTCCCAAGTGTCAGCCACGAGACCCATCTTATGTCTCTGAACGACTCGTTCCATATTCCTGATGCAATGATCAATGATAATCCGGTTGCAGTTGACGGTGCTTTGCTCGCGCAGAACATACATATCACAGATGAATTTGATGGAACGCAGAACATACATTTGTATATAGAACTTCCTAAGGGTATCAGTTCCGTTGAGGATATCGTCCTCCATTCCGGAGCCAAGATGAAGGTTACTCTCGAATTGAGGAATTCTTTCCTTCTTTCGGGAAGACTGATCCCTCAGATTGATGTGGATCTCCATAATATATTCCATCTCGATAAGAATCACTCAGACGACCACGCTCATCTTAATGATGATTTCGTGCTTTCCGAGAAAAATAATTACAAGCAGACAGTGGAGTACAGCATCACTTCTCTTGCCATAAATCCTAAGGATTGGGAAAGAAAGAATGCCGACAGTCCTTGTGTACTTGATAAGGATTATACGCTGCCTGCAAAGGGAGGTATTCTGCTTGAAGATCTTCATACCACCACTCGTCTTTTGCAAAACAACAGGCAGATCGACCTGTATATGCAGATTGAGTTTGTCGATCTTCAGATCGATGATGTCATTATGACCGTTGATCCTGTGACTGTGTCTCAGTCAGATGAAGTGTCTCTGACTATGGATGATCTCGAACTTCCTGAGGAGGTAGAGGAATTCACTGAGGTTATATTCACAGAGGATTCAGGTTTCAATATTGATATCAAGGCTGAGAATGTGTCTCGTATCCGCGGACTCAAGGCTGATCTTGAAAGCCTGGTTCTTACTTTCCCTGAAGAAATCCAGGTAGAAGGCGCAAATGCTCGTAATCAGGTGATTTATAGCAATGTGGACCTGTCAAAGGGCTTGTCTGACAATGTCAGGATCACAGGAATCGAGATGCCTGCACCGGTTGGCGGCAAGATAGTTTTCTCTGAAAACATAAAGGTGGAGGCTGTTGCAAAGGCAGATGGTACAATCCACAGTGCAGATCTTCCTGCACGTGATGCAGATGATGTCAAGGTTCTTGTAGATGTACGTTCCGATCTTGTTGTCAAGGATTATGAGGTGAAGGTCAAAGGCTTCGAGTACGAACTCGATATAGAGCCGGAAGTGATTTCTGTCGAACTCCCTGAGGATATGCTTGATCTTGGAGATGTTCTCATTACTCCGGAAGGCAATCCTGAAATCTCTATCGATATTCAGATGCCGGAGATGGATATGGATCTCATTCCATCCGATGCTGGCGGACTTTGTCTTGATTTCCCTGATATGTTCGTATTCAAGACACCTCTCCCTGCTGAATATAATTTCAATGCAACAGATAATTCCATAACCCTGCGCGGATCATTCCCTGAGCAGATAACCCTTCCTGTTGAAAAACTTTGGCTTGTTCCTCAGAAGGACGAGACTGATGGAAAGGTGTATGCAAAAGGTGAAGTAAGCCTCACTGGCGGTCTCTCTGTTGATGCATCTCTGATGAATAAGGAGCAGGTCGAGCAGATCACGGCTCCGGGAATGAAGGTGTCTGTCAAGGCTCATATTCCTGAACTTATTCCGTCAAAGGTTGCTCTTGACAAGTTCGAGACAAGAATCAGCGAGAAGATTGACATCGACCTTATGCCTGCGGAAGATATGCCGAAAGAGATTGTTTCCATCGGAAGGATCGAACTGGATGATGTCTATCTCAATCTTATGCTTGATGCTTCATCGCTGCCGGATCTCGGCTCGACAAAACTTTCGCTTGACTTCACAGTCGGATTCCCAGATATGATAGAAGTGAGCGGAGTTGAAACAGACGAGGCAGGCAACATCAAATTGAATGGAACTGTAAATAAGGACGGTCAGATCAAGGTGGATCCTGTGAAGATCGAGGCTCTCAATCTTGAAGGTGTCAATATCGAGAACGGTATCAAGGATGTAATTGACCTTGCCGGCTCAGTGACTCTTACTGATGCGTCGCTTGATGTGAACGAATGGCTCGGAAAGGAACTCGAAGTGGAGTTCAAGGCTGATATTAAGGATATAGATATTGCCAAGGTTACTGGAAAGGTTGATTATAAAGTCGATCCTGTGGTGGAGGCTGTCGATCTGTCAGAGTTCGCTGAAAGTCTCGGAAGTGCTGCTGAAGAGGCAGAACTCGACTTCAACCACGTTCATCTTGCACTTGAGGTAAACACCAATCTCGGAGTTCCTGTAAATGCAGAGATTTCTCTCGTACCATATTACAATGGTGCACCTGACGAAAAGAAAGCGGTATCTGTTCCGGTACTGGCTCTCAAATATGCTGAATCTGCAGATAAGACGGCTGTTACCAAGTACTGGCTTGCGAACCCAGGCAGTGAAGACAGATGTCCTGCAGGATATGAATTCGTCGAGGCAGATATTCTCAGCCTTCTCAGAGACATTCCTGAGAAACTCGAATTCAGGCTTGATGCCGCTACGGATTCGTCTAAGGAATCTGTTCTGGAGCCTTCTGCTGATTATGTTCTTACCGCAGACTATGCGTTCGAACTTCCTCTTGAGTTTGGTGAAGACTTCAATATCGTTCTGAAGGATACTCTTCAGGGATTACCGGATTTCCTCGGTCAGGCAATATCCAACGGACGAATCAAACTTGCAGGAAATATTACAAGTTCGCTTCCGCTTGGCTTGGATCTCAGCATCAATATGCTTGACTCTGAAGGAAATATCGTTCCTCTGGCTGAAGAGTGCGGAAAGCAGAAGATCAAGCCTTGCAACAGCGACGGCTCTGCTCAGAAAACTGAACTGGAACTTATGCTCGGACTTGCCGGAGGTGCAGCCAAGGCTGATGTGGCAGCGATGGAACTTGTGTTCAAGGCTACGTCGGCAGGAGTGTCCGGAGTGCCTGTGACTGAGGAGTCATTCCTCCACGCGGAACTCAAGGCGGTGCTTCCTGAAGGACTCACCCTGGATCTGGGCGATTTGATGGAAAAAGAAGATGAACAGTAAAAAGCAGAGAATTATGAACAGAAAGAATATAGCAGTTGCAGCATTTATGCTGTTTATGCCACTCATAATGGGTGCACAGGCTTTGAAGGGTAGTTATTTTCTGGATAACTCTCTGAACAGAAATAAGTTGAATCCGGCGTTCGCTCCAAGTTCCGGCTATTTCCAGATACCTGTGATCGGTAACACCTCAGTTGGTCTTTTGTCCAACCTCGATCTTCAGACATTTATGTATCCGATGAATGGTCAACTCTACACGTTCCTCAATCAGAATGTGTCATTGGCCGACTTTGATGCCGCTCTTCCTAATAAACCTTATATGGATGTGCAGACTGATGTCAACCTTATCAACTTCGGATGGAAAACCCAGCGTAACAGTTTCTGGACTGTCGATCTCGGGGTGCGCGTAAATGCGGATGTGGATATACCTGGCGATCTGTTCAGGTTCCTGAAGAAGGGAACTGGAACAGAGGGCAGTACTTTCGACCTTGGTTCGCTCAATATGAATGCCGCTGCGTCTCTGCAGGCTTCTGTGGGCTATTCCAGGGATATGTCTGATGTCCTGGAGGGATTGAGAGTCGGAGCAAAGGCTCGTATGATTTTCCCAGTGGCTTATATGGGAGTGCAGTTGGATAAAGTCAATCTCGTCACAGGTCTTGACAAATGGGTGATAGATGCTCAGGGAAGTGTCAATACTGCAGCAAAAGGGCTCAATGTCGCTGGCCCGGATGGCAGCCTTGATTTCGGATATGAATTTGGTGGCGCGCTTTCAGGATTCGGATATTCATTCGATCTCGGAGCGGAATACAATCTCAAGTTTGACGGATTCATCAATGGAGTGTCAGTTTCTGCTGCTGTAACCGATCTGGGTCTGATCCATTATAGTGCATCTGCAGCCAAGTCATATAATGCCGGCGGCAGCCTTGAGTGGACAGGTTTCCAGGTGTCGATGGACGAGGGTGCGATGGATGCCGCATTCGAGGAATTGGGTAATGCCGCAAAGGATATGATCAAACTCAAGGATAACGGTTCGTCTTCATTCACACGTTCTACTCTTCCAAGTTTCTATGTAGGAGCAGAGATGCCTTTCCTGAATGAAAAGATGAGTGTGGGGGCCCTCTATTCCGCTCGCAGAAGTTTCGCACATACCAGAAACGAACTGACACTTTCATATAATGTCAATCCGGTCAACTGGTTTGCCTGCGGTATAAACTATTCATTCCTGAATGTAGCGAAGACTCTCGGATGGATATTGGAATTCACACCGAACAAGGGACCTTGCTTCTATATAGGAAGTGACTATATGTTCCTCGAGATGGCTAAGGCACCTGAAAGTCTTGGAATCGGTGCTATCCCGACCCAGTGGCGTTTCAATCTCCACTTCGGACTTGCCGTAGCATTGTAAGGATCCGCTCTGGAAATTATTAATTGGCAGCCGCTAAGGCTGCCATTATTTTATCCATAAGTTGACGTACTTTCCAGGTCGGTGCAGTACAGTTGTTCACCATAATCGAAAAGACTATGGTTTCTTCCTTGCAACCTTCTGTCGGAATGATGTATCCGCTGTAGCATCTGACTCCGGTCATCGAGCCGCTCTTGACCTTGATACGGGTCTTTACATCTTCCGGGCAGTTTTTCATATTGGCTGCCAATGTACCGTTGGATCCGGGTGATGGAAGGGTATATACATAGTCCTCGAAATATGGAGAGGACATCATCGCAGTCAGGAATCTGCAGAAGAAATCCGGCGAAATGTGATTCTGCCTTGACAAGCCGCTTCCGTCTGCCATCACCGCTCCGTATGATGTGTCGATGCCCAGACTCTGCAATGTGCCATTTACGGCTACGTATGTGGAATCGTAGCAGGCACTGCCGGTGACACTCTTTCCTATGCTTCTGAACAAGGTCTCTGCGTAGAGATTGTTGCTTTTATGATTGGTCTCGAAGGCAATCTGCCTGAGGGTCGGGGAGAGTGTGGTTCCGATGATTGTGATCTGTTCGGCAGGAACTATCTTTGTCGAGGTGCATAGTCTGAAATCAGCCGGACCCTCTGAGGTCATTCCTTTGCCTTTCAGAAAGTCGGCGAATATGCTCGCAATCGTATATTCAGGAAATTTGTTGGTGCAATCGACTCTTTTCTTTCCACGGTCAATGCCGAAAGTGCCCCTGATTTCTGCGACTGGTGCAAGATCGCTGGCATACATATACAATTGGTCTCCTGTGCCGGTCTTGCCTGTGGTGCAATTGTATCTGAATTCCATCCAGGGAGCCTCGGGATATGAAGGTGCGATTTCTACTGGATCTCCGACTTGTTTGCCTGCACAAGCGAGGAAGGACTGAGTGTTCTCATAGAACATAAGCCCTGTGGCTCCCGATCCGTAATATGTTCCTATGTCGCTCCACAACCAACTCGGATGTTCGGGCATACCTTCAAAATATCGTCCGTCGCCTATGATTTTTCCTTCTATGCGTCTGATTCCTGCATCCCGGATGAATTTCTCCCAACTGCAGAAAAGCCTGTCAAGAGATGTGGCTATGGAGTCTTTTGAGCCTGTGGTCGGGTCTCCTCCTCCGATGATGTAAAGGTCACCTTGAAGGACTCCGTTACAGATGCTCCCGCTATACCCTATACGTGTAGCGAATTGATAATCAGGGCTTAACAGGTGCAGTGCCGCTCCGGTGGAGATAAGTTTCATATTCGATGCCGGAATGATCGGGTTGTCGGCCTCAATGTCAATAAGGGTTCTTCCGTCACCGGTTCTTGCACAGATTCCTACCGTGGCGGATGTCAATGCCTTGTCACTGATGATGGCATTTATTGATTCCTGAAGGGATTGGGCGGAAGAAGTCGCGCAAATATGCAACGAGGATATGAGGAAGATGATTATGAAATTCTTTTTCATACTATGTTAATTTCAGCAAAAATAATAACTTTAACTGAATGTTGAGCGGAAAATCCCTCTCTGACAGTCTTCTGGCCGCTCAATGGTATTCATTCCAGACCCATTGAGCGGCTGGAGTGCCTCCTATGGCCATTTTTCCGCTCAATGGACTACGTCGGCAATAAAAAAAGAACCGGCTCCAGAAATTCTGAAACCGGTTCTGATTTGTTTCACGATAATTACGCCTGCTTTGAAACCACTGCGCTGAGTTTCTCGCAGAGAGTGTCAAGTTTCTCGAACATCTCTTTAGTGAGGCCGTTGTAGAATGCCTTCTTTGCTCCTTCAGGCTGGTTTGCGCGCTGCTTGAGGTCGTTGTAGAGGTCAACTGCCTCGTCAATTATCTGTGCGATCTCGTCAGCATCCTTGTGCGGGTTGAGCGCTACGAAGAGAGCGCAATCATCAATGAATTCACCAACGAAATACTCGATGTCTTTCTTAAAAACTCTAAGGTTCATAGTAAATACGTATTAAAATTGTTATAACGTCGCAAAGGTAATAAATTTTCAAGCAAACACAAATAATTGATTATGGCTGCCTCCTCATTATATTTACCTTCCTGAACTGGAATTCGGATTGTTGCCAGACATTTTTAAAAGAACTTGTGCTCAGTACGGTTTATTGCGAATAATTCTCTATCTTTGTAATTCAAATATGGCTTATTCGGAAGTGCAAGTAAGGATAATCACGATTTTTCTTGTTTTTCTGACGACAGTTTCTGCCGCCACAGCCACTTCTCATTCCGAATCCAGACATACCCCCCCCGAATCCAGACATACCCCCTTTTCTTTAAAGACCAATCTGCTTTATGACGCTGCTCTGTGTCCGTCCATAGAGGCTGAATATGTATTCGCACCTCACTGGTCAGTGAATGCGGAATACTCGATTGCCTGGTGGAGCCGTAAGACCGATCACAAATATTATCAGTTGATGCAGTTCAGCCCCGAGATCAGATACTGGCTCAATCCTGACAGAAAATGGCACGGGCACTATTTCGGAGCCTTTGCCGGTGCCGGACTTTATGATCTGGAAAACGGCAAGGAAGGCTATCAAGGGGAATTCCTGACTGCAGGTTTGAGTTATGGTTATATGTTTCCGATAGGGAAAAAACTTTCTCTGGAGGCTGGTCTTGGTCTGGGATGGCTTCATACCCAGTATGATGAATATATTCCGTATGAGGATCATTATGTATATGTGCGAAGAATCCGGACAAATTACCTGGGGCCGGTGAAGGTAAAACTGGCTATTGTCTGGCATCTTGGAAAAAAGGATAGAAAGGGAACGGAATGAGGGGGAGATTGATATATATGTGCATCCTCATACTGTCATTGTGCGGGTGCAGAAAGGAACTATGCTATAATCACGACGAACATTCTTTCGGAGTAAGGATTGATTTGCGTACGGATTGGGAACTCGTGTGGGAAAGAGATTATGGTTGCGGATGGGAAGGCTGCTGGAATCCGGAATGGGGATGCGGATATGAAGATTTATCTCCAGGTATTCCGGAGGGAATACGCCTGATAGCATATCATAAGACTGATGGATATAAGGATTTCAATATCGATCCGCAGGGAAAGAGGGTGACACTGGGAACTGAAGGTGAATATTCATTCCTGCTGTATAATAATGATACAGAGTATCTTGTGTATAGTGATCTGTCCTCTTCCAAAGAGGCTTCGGCTACAACCCGAACGACCTCGCGTGCTGAATTCAAGTCTCCGAATGAGGGGGAGCGCGTCATTAATCAGCCCGATATGCTGTTTGGAAGGTATATTGAAACTATGCTGGTGGAAAGGAAGATGGAGACGGAAGTCGTGCAACTTGAAATGAGGCCATTGGTTTATACATACTTCGTACGTATGGAATTCAGCCAAGGTTATGAATATCTGTCCAAGGCTCAAGGGCTTTTTGCAGGAATGGCCGAGAAGGTCTATCTCTATGACGGACATACCGGGACAGAGTCTGCATCCATTATGTTTGACTGCGAAGAAGGTGAGGATTTTCTGTCTGCCAAAGTGATGACCTTCGGCGTGCCTGACTATCCTGGCGATCATTACAGCAAGGGTGAGGAGGACGGAAAGGAAGATTATATGATAAGATTGGATGTACTGATGACAAACGGTCTGTACAAGACATTCGATATCGATGTGTCTGCACAGATGAAGAATCAGCCCCGAGGGGGAGTGATACTTATTGAAGGATTGTGTATTACGGATGAAGAGGGAGGCGTTTTTGAAGGAGGAGGATTCGGAGTCGGGGTGGATCCTTGGGGAGATACGATAAATATTCCGTTGAAATAGAATATTAACAATAATTATAATTTTAAAAATTACATTTATGAAAAAGCATTTTTTAATTTTTGCAGCACTTGTAGCAACTATGACAGGCTGTGTCAAGAATGAAGTTATGGATGTGTCTGACAGTGGAGAAATCTCATTTGATACCTATGTCGGCAAACACACGCGCGCTGTGGTTATCAATGGTAGAACCGATTTGTCTAGGTTCTATGTTTATGGGAATATGACCAATGCTGATGACACAGAGCCAGAGTCGGTTTTCAATAGTGAAGACGTGGTGTGGTCTGGAACTTCTGCCCAGAACGGACACTATGAATACAATGGTGGTGTTTCGACAATGTGGAAAGCAGACAAGAAATATTATTTTGCAGCAGTATCCAATGGTAATGCAGCCTTCAGGGCTGAAGATGTAATCGCTCCGGAAGTTTTTAATCCTGGTGATGTGGTGGATTTCAGTTATGTATATTCTGAAACGGGAGACAATCAGATCACCATTAATGATTATACTATAACGGATAAAGACCTGATTGTCGATATAGCAGACCCGATCGAGACAGGCGAATCTATGGTAGGCAAGGAAACTGTAACCTTTGATTTCAGACATATTCTGACACGTGTGCGTTTTGTTATAAATAATGGCGATGCTGTCGGTTCGAATCAGATTGTAGCGGTCCAGGATCTCAAGTTTTCAGGAGCGAAGAAAGGAGATTGTACATATAAACTTACGGCTCCTAATACTCATACAATTTCTTGGGGTGATTTTGGCAGTGATGCTGAATATGAATATACGGTACCTATTGTAGATCCTGCTGTAAATGAAGAGTATGTGATAACTCCATCAAGCAACAAGTCTTTCGGACATTTTGTGATTCCTCAGTCAAGTGAGGACAAAGAGGTAACTTTCACACTGGTTACCTATCACAGGGAAGGAACTCCAGGAAACTATACCTATACGAGAACTGACAGCCAGGACTATACTTTCCCATTGAAGTATGATAACGATAATACTGCCGAAGTAGATTATAACTGGCATCCTGGAAAGGTTTATCAGTACACAGTGACACTCGTCGGAACGACAAGTTATATCCGCTTCGATGCAAATGTGGCTTCCTGGAATTTTGATATCAACGGTGATAATAGTTCTAATTCCGCTGATGATATCCCGATGACAAACAATTAGCATAAAATGAAGAAACTTCCTTTAGTCCTCATTTATTTTCTCATTCTGAGCGGCTGTACAAAGACTCCTGTCGATGTACAGCCACAGGATGACGCATATCCTATAGTATTTGAGGATGTAAGGACAAAGACATTGATGACAGATTTCAATCTGACCGCCTTCCGGGTGTGGGGAGAGACCTCCCCCGGAGCGGCAGATGTCTTTGATGGAGCAGAGGTGACCGGAGTCGATCCTGATGAATACGGCAGGATGGACAACTGGGAATATGAGGGAGACAAATACTGGCTGCCGGAGAAAACCTATGACTTCTATGCGGTAGCCCCTCTGGATATTCCTGTTGAATATGCATCGGGAGACTATGGCTTTGAATATGCGATGCCCGATAATATTTCTACCGATCTGGAGCAGGACAACGGTCATATAGATGTGATTGCTGCTCATCATAGACGCCGTACCGGGGCGATGACACAAAATCCTCCCGATGTAAATCTGGAGTTCGGGCATAAGTTGGCTAGAATCAGCATAAATCTCAGCAAGTCTGCCTTGAACAACAGCCATACTATGAAGGTTAAGAACATTTACCTTTGGGGTATGAAGAAGAGCGGAACATATAGATTCGCTTCCGGATGGACTACTTCGGATGAAGCCGGTGCTGTATCGCTTACGGACATAGATCTGGAACTTCCGGCCAATGCCGTACCGGTCACGATAGGAGGAATATATGCCGTTCCTCAGGCTCTTTCCGCCGACCAGGTCAACCTGCTTGTGGAGTACACATATTCTCACGGTACAAATACTTCTTCAAGGATTCTAAGTGCAGTTCTGCCGGTTGATGTGGTCTCGGAGTGGTCTGAGGGCAACAATTACACATATTCGGCGGTTCTTTTTGTCGAGCAGGACATAAGGTTCGATACCCCTGTGGTCGAACCTTGGGGTACGGAGCAGGTAGGAGGAACGATAATCATCAGGTGAGGGAAATGAAAAGATTATTCTGCATATTGACTTTATTCCTTGTTGCACTGACAGGTTGCGACAGGGGAGTTCTGTCTCCTGAACGACCGCTTTCTTATATTTTCTTCGATTCGCAGGTAGATACCAGAGGAGAACTTGTTTCGGATATGGAAGGAAAGGACTTCGGGGTAACGGCCTTCAAGTATAAAGGATATTGGGACATTGTGAGTGCCGGTCAGATCAGGCCGAACGTCTTCCATAAGCAACTTGTCCAGTGGAAAGGAAATTCCCATCAGTATGATGCAAGCGGATCTGCCCTCAATCCGTCAGGAACATCTCTGATGCCTTGGGAGGGTGACGGAACCCTGTATTCATTCTTTGCATATTATCCGTACGATAGAGTGACGGCGAGCGGTATTGATGTGGACGGCGAGCCTTATATCGATTATACCCTCAATCATTCCGATATGGTGGATGTTATGACCTCCTATAAAGTAAAGGACGTTGACAATTCAATTTCAAACTCTGTCGGATTCACTATGAAGCACAGACTGTCTGCGGTAGATGTGCATATTGGAAATTATATCAATGATGTGAATGGCAAGGCTGTGACTGTCAGCATCAGCGATCTTACCATTACATTTGACAATCTCTTGTATAGCGGAGTATCTCTTTGGATGGATCCTGAGTATAGTCACGAGGAATCGACTCTTGATCCGGGAGTAAAGTCATTGACTGCAGCCTCTTCGCCTTCTGCGTCCTTCACGCTTCTTTCCGGTTCGCAGACTGCGTCTGTGTCAAAAGACCAAAGGGTAAATATAACGGGAGATAAGGGCAAGACTCTGATCATAATACCGCAGAAAAAGACCAATGGAGAATATCTTAAGGGAAAGGCTTCATTCAAGTTCTCGTTTACAGACGATGATGGAAATCCAATTGCTGTTCCGCTTCTCAATCCTGATGGAGAAGGTATGATTGATGTTTCATCCGGAACCAGAAACAATATCTCTTTCGATATGCAGAAGGATATCGCTGAGGGGCAGAAATATTATCTTCAGTTGATCTTTATGAACGGCTTGGTTACGATGAATGCTACCTCGGGAACTTACTGGGATGACAAGAACATCAATATAGAATTTGAATGATGAAGATATACACATATATATTTGCCATAGTTGCATTTTTTACACTCTGGTCTTGTTCCTTTGCAGAAATGGAACCGTCCGCTAAGATCGGAAGTGATGGAAAAGTGCAGTTCGTTCCTCGAATAATGCCTTTCGGTGATATTGAAACCAAGGCTAACAAGACAGCGGAGGAACAGAAAGTCACATCTATGGCTATGGTCATATTTGATGCATCAGGCAAATGTATATATTTTCGGCATTCCATCGGATCGGACATTTCATTCCTGGTCGATCCTGACAACCTGAAGGAACGATATCCGTCCGATGATCTGACCTCGTGTTCGGTCTATGCCTTTGCGAATATGCCGGGACTGGCCTCCTTGTCCGAGTCTGACTGCCTGGGACGGTCGCTATCTTACTTTACGGCATTGGATACAGACGTTACCGGTGTCCTGGTTCCGGATGAGGGCTTTCCGATGATGGGAGGCCGGACCGGAGTCAATCTTGATCCGGACGGCACTCTCGAATATCTCGTAAGTCTGGAAATGTACTGCTCCTATGCGAAGATAACCGTCAATATAGGAGTCAATTCGCCGCTTGACCTGGCATCGGGGCATTCTTCATATTTTATTCCTAGTAGTTGGGAAGTGCATAATGTTGCATCTGAGGTTGATTTTGATGAAAATGTCGAGACCTCAGCCTCTGTTCTGGAGGATGTATTCTCATACTCATCATTCAAGGGCTCACAGGCGACATCTTCAAGTTCTGTGTCTTTCTCATTCTATGTTCCGGAACGACTGATAGATCCTGCCCACAAGGGTGACTTTGTCTATCCTTTTGTCGAAGCCAACGGAGGAGTGCTCAGACCAGAAGATGAAGACCTGAGACAGAGATATAAGCCATCTCTTGTCACAGAGGCCCAGAAGGCTACCTATGTCAGCATATATGGAAGATTCGTCAATCATCAGGGGCATAGAAAGGATGTGAAATATGACATTTATATAGGAGAGAACAATTACGATGATTTCAATGTAAGGAGGAATATCGAATATACCAACGATGTGACAATTCTGTCTGCGACCAATTATTCCGATCCCGAGATATTGAATGAGATTTCATACGATGGTCGTGTGTCATTTACCGGACAGCCGGCATATACTGTCCTGATGGAAAGAGAAACCTTGCTGGATGCCCATTTCGAGGTTCTTCCTATCTATGTAAATGTAACTACCGGAACCGTAAGAGTGAGCATAACGGATCCAAATTCCACCCAATGGCTCAGATTAGAAAACGCGCCTAAACGAAAGTATTTCACTTCTGATCTTCTGACGGATCTGAATGGTAGTTTCAGTTGCGATCTTGGCTCGGGTGAGCATTGTATATGGTTGTATGTGGATGAGAATGTGGAGACGACTGCGGCATCTGTCAATGGAAAGAATATACAGATTGGTAGGGATGGCGTACGTTATGCTGTAATCAATTTTTCATATTTCCCCACCTCTGCATCAGGACAGCCGACAGAAATCCTTGAATATACAATTGCCCAGCGCTATCTGTATCCGGTCAGATTCACCAGTTCTTCACCGGCGCGCGACACTATATATAATATTGAGTATCACGAGGAATACCTCTATAATTATGACCCGAAGGACTCGTTCGGAAATACCGAATTCGAAGGAATGGCCTGGGGATTGGACGGACTTGATATCTCCAACACCAACAGATACAATATTGCCATAGAAGTTTCCGGTGGTATATTTGATTTCATAACCGGCGTGGTGAATAATAATATCGTTCCTAAATATTCCCCATACTATGATTTCTATCTGCCGCGAGATAATTATGTCTTGAACAATGAGACCATCGATGTGGGGGGAAGAGCCTTCAAAGGACATCTGTTTTCTCGTTATCTGATAAGAGGAGCAAATAAAAGTCCGGATTCATCCTTGCATATCGGAAAACTTACATTGGATGAGGATCCTAAAAGCGCTGTCGAATATTGTCTGAACAAAAACAAGAGAGACAATAATGGTAATGTTGCAGATACCTGCTGGTATCTGCCTGCAGTCGATGAAATAGAGGAAATAACTAAGGGTGGTTATGAAGTGTTCCAGGTTTTCCAGAATAAATATTTCTGGTCGTCTCAGCCTTCATATTACAGGCATACTGCAACTATCAAACCTTCGACCGCATATAACAGATCTGGAATCTATATGACGGAAAATACGTTCAGAGCCCGTGCTACCAAGGTCAACTATGACGGAAATGGAGATTTCACCAATGCATATAGCGGTGTTCCAGGATCATATTCATCAGGAAATCTGACTTTGGATCAGGAAGGTGGATTCTGGGGTTATGGAGGAACCTGGTATGATACCTACTCACCGACTACCGGGCAGTACACCGACAGTCAGATGTATGAAGAAGGCAATATGAGCAGATCGCAGATGAACCGCGTACGCTGCGTTTACAAGCCTAAGTAGGGGAATCCATATATTATAAAGTCATCGTATTCACAACTATTGCTTCGTCATTCAATGGTGTATTGTTCTTAGGAGTGTTTGTGAATGTGAATATCCTGTCCTGCTCAGGCGATGTTCCGTTGATATCTCTTGTGATAGCCGCTGTGCCTTCGTATGTCCAACTCCATCCGCTTTCGGATACGACCCATTCTCCTGAATATATTGCCACCCTTCTGCTGACTTCCGGGTTGCCGTCTCCTGTCAGTCTGAGCATCATATAGATCTGCTCCGGGTGCTGTGCATCAGCGATCTCGAAGATGGCGCTGTCGCCATTCTCAAGCCCTGCTTTCCGTATGGTGATGAAAATCAGTTCATATCCCAATGCAAGGCAGGTGTAGCATTTGAGTGACTGACCTCCGGGTATGGTATATACCTGATGCAGTGCATTTATGGCATCTCTGTATCTTTCAGGAAGTTCGTCAGTTGCAGTGTCGCTGGTGTTTATGTTGGTGCCTTGATCGTATTCGGTGTCTTTTGTCGGATAGTCTTCGACCCAGTACAATTCATCCGTCGGTACGTCAAAGCCGGACAGTTGCATCTTGCTTATGTCCGGGAGGTCGATGGTTGTCCCGTTTCCATTGGCAAAGATGTCATCGGCGCCGTAGTCGGCCAGATTGCCGTAAAGTCCGAGGGTTTTGTCATCTGTAAAGTCCAATGTTGCGCCGGAATCCAGGAATATGCCGCCTCCGATACCGATCAGTTCGTCTGCTGTCAGGTGATAGGCGGTTGTGAAATTCTTTGCAGCACCTCCGGATACGGCTGAATTGTTACGTATCAGTCCTTTTCCGAAAGCCATTGTGCCGTTTTCTCCGATATAGATTCCTCCTCCGTTATGAAGATAATGAAAGACCTGAATATTATAGTCCTGAGATCCTGAGAGTCATTCTGGCCGACCCTCAGACTGGTGCCGTAAAAGAAGAAAGATTCTTCCGAAACAAAGGCGAAGATGACGAGGGTACTTACGGCCAGTTTTCGGCGTATGGACTGATCTTTATCTTGTCGCTGGAAAGTCTGCTGCTGTCAGGAGAGTTCGCCAGGAGAAACTTTCTGGCAGATTTTCCTCTTTCCCGTGCCAGCCAACTGTTGCGCCTGTAACTTCCTTCCGGGGATGACCAGGAATAGATGGTTATGCTGTCGATGCGAGGTGAATTCTGAAGATAATATCTGATTCTGGCTATCTGCTGCCTGTTGTCAAGATAACTTGTGTCGATGTCTGGACTGTCGCAGATATAGTATATGTGGAATTGCTCTTTTTCAGATATGTCTTGGGGGGGGGTACCATAATTTCCCTCGGAGCCGGAGGCAGCGGAGGCAGTGGTTATCAGTCCTAAAAATGTTATAATTATGGTCAGGAAATCTTTCATCCTACGGTACACACAAGGCCAAAAAGCAAGTAAAATTACTCACTTTTATACAAAAAAATCGCAGAATTTGCAATTATCTTAGAATTAAACGGTTATTCGGGTTGCTTGAAAATTGGGTAACGAGATGGCAACCGTTCCTATTTCAGAGTTCTTTATTGTTTTGCACCAATGAGATAACTACTGATACACAAAGGTACAACTTTTTTATGAACGAGCAAAAGGACGGTGCACTTTTCATTATTGCAGGATAAAATTTGATTTGGTCTATCATCAATCTGCGATATATGAGTTTCCCGATTCCGTCATTCGCCCATCTCCTTTGCTCGTCTGCGAAGGTAG
>JAGAIM010000006.1 GCA_017626555.1 Bacteroidales bacterium | reverse complement strand
CATTCCGGAAAGTTTGTCTATAATGAGAAGACGGGTAGTGTCACACCGAATAAATTCCCGAATGTTGTTTTAGATTTTATGACAGTCCATAGAGCCAAAGGTTTGGGGTATGATAATGTGATTATCATCAATGCCCGTAATGAGGTTTATGGGTTCCCATCCCAGGTGCAGGATGATCCTGTATTGAAATATGTCGTTCGAGATGATCATAGCATAGAGTATGCAGAGGAAAGGCGCCTGTTCTATGTGGCTTTGACAAGAACAAAGAACCGCGTCTACTTAATTGTCCCTCAAGAGAGACCTTCTAGTTTTGTGCTGGAGTTGATTGATGACTATTTGCAGGTTGTTTTGCATGGTGATATAGACAGGAACGAAAATAAGGATAGTCAGGAGATCAAAAAGTGCCCAATCTGCGGATATCCATTACAATTGAGGTACAAGCAGAATTATGGACTGAAACTATGGATGTGCACCAATGAGCCTGAGTTATGTGACTTCATGACGAATGATTTATCCGGAGGACGACTCTCGATCATTAAATGCGATCAGTGTAGAGATGGATACCTGATAGTGAAACCAGGCAAGGGAGATAGGCCGCCGTTCTTAGGTTGCACAAACTATAAACATGATGGCACGGGTTGTTCCGGATTCATGACCATGGATTATTATCTGAGGAATACGGATGCCAGATTCGAAGAGATTAAAGAAGAATTGAGATAGAATTAGTTTATATATAAATCGATAACCTTATTTAACTATGTCCTCCGACATTGACCAGAAAAAATTGAGTGTTGCTACTGACTGGATTAGCAAGCTTGCTAACGGGATGAATCCTATTGATGGTAGTGTTCTTCCTGATAGTGATATAGTGAATAATGTTCACATTTCCCGTTGTTTGTTCTTTGTATCTAATCTGCTTGAAGATATGGGCAAGAAAAAGCACTCCTCGAAAAAGCAGTATGAACAGGAGTTTCAACTTACTCCAGAAATAGCCTCAAATGTTTATGTTGCAGAGAAGACGGGAATAGCTATGTTCGTCAAAGAAATCAACAAGGTGATTCCTGAAAATATGAAGCCATTGTCCGCGTCAAAGGTAACACAGTGGTTAGTGTCTGTTGGGTATTTGGAAGAGAAAGAAAGAGGCGATGGCCACAAATATAAGGCTCCAACTGAACTTGGAGCATCCATCGGAATCACTTCTGCATGGAAAGATGGAACGCAAGGACAATATCTTGCGGTTGCGTACGATGCTAACGCACAACTGTTCTTGCTTGAGAATCTCTTTAAATAAATCAAGCAGGTTTTGCGTGGAATTGAAGAAATTATATTTACTATTGCACCGTCAAGGGGAATTCGCGTAAGGGATGACAACCCTTTCTAATGAAGTTTATTTCGCTAACGTTCAAGCGACTTCATCGGTTTCGAGCCCTATAGTATAACAGCCACTCCGCGGAGTGGCTGTAGTGTTTATAGATATTCTTCTTTGTCAAATTCCAGAATCCACTGTTGCAGTCTCTCTTGGAGTTCGTTCTTGTCCGGAAGATAAAGGGCATATTCTGTCGCGTAGATGTTGGCATCCTCAGGAAGAGTCAGTTTGATGAGTGCATCCTTTTTCTCTTTACAGAGGAGGATTCCGATTGTTGGTTTCTCCCATTCCTG
>JAGAIM010000105.1 GCA_017626555.1 Bacteroidales bacterium | reverse complement strand
GTCCGGGCGACAATCCGTAGATGAAAGCACCGCCCTCCCTTCCTGTCTCCATGTAGGGCGGAACCGTCTTCCAAGGATCATAGAACTCATACCCCAGGAAGACTCCCGCTCCGATGTACAGATTCACGCTGCGCGATCTTGTCGCCGCAATCCTGTGCATGTAGTCAGCCCCTCCGGTTAGAGGTATATATCTCATCATGACAGTCGAGTCGAGTGGGATGTAGTCCGGGCTGACATTGATCCATCCGTTCCAGTATGAACAAAGCAGATACTGGCCGAATGACAGTTCCCCTCCGATCGGGACTCCTTTGTCGGCTGTCGTTACCACCTCTGCAGACGCATGATACTGTCCTCTCATCGTCCTCTGTGCATTTGCACGAAAAGAGCCAGAAAGGAGCAATGTGCTCGCGGCCAGAAGAAGCATCAGAAAGCCTCTCATTTCAGTCTTATTTGACATAATTTTCAAACCTTGCTGATGGCAAAGTTAAAAGAAACTAATTTTAATGCCAAACAAAACTGAAATAATTTTGATCGGGAAAGGGTTTTATAGAATTAATTCTATAACTTTTTTTTCGAGATGTCAGACAGTTTTCCGACAAGGGAATTGATGCACCACCCGCACGGGTTCCGCTTGCCTCTGGACTTGGCCTTGATCATGGCAAGTTCATAGAGGAAATCGAGCTGTTTCTGGCATTCCACGAAGAGAGCCAGATTGTTCTTTATACCTGAATCGGTGAACCCTATGTCTGTGAGGATCTGCCGTTCTTCCCTTGACAACGCAGCGGACGGATATTTCCTGAGTGCCGACCTGTAGAAGGCATCAGGAGCCTCCTTCCCGCTCTGACGCACCGGGAAGAACATTATGCGGTCTATCCTTCGTCCCTCCTTCACGGGCGTGTACTCGAACGTGACGGGGGATTTCCTGTCAAGCTCTCCCTTGGCAGCCTCGACGACGTACTTGATGAAGTCCTTGGTCAGGGCGTACTTGTCTTCCAGGTTGAATATCTTTCTCAAGGTGTCGATGGAATACGTGATCGGTTCGGTCTGTGATGCCAGCATCTCATAGAAGCGCATCGAATAGGCGCTCTCGAGAGTGAAGGCGACATTGATGTCATATCTGGCAAACCCTCTGGAGAAATCCAGAAGCACATCCCACACCTTTGAGTTCACGATGAAAGAGACCTTCGATGATCGGAGCTGGATCTTGGGATTGGCGATGATCGAGAAGCACTCCCAGACCTCCTCATCCTTGTAGGTGAAGGTCTTCTGATGAAGTGACTTCAAGGCTTCCTTAATGCGCACATGGTTCTTGTCCTCACTGTCCGTAAGGAAGTAGGATATAGGGAGTTCTATCAGAACGAACCCCTTCAGTGAATGGTCGATCCTGAAAAGATTCTCTGAGAGCCTGACCCCTTCCAGCTGACTCTGTGCCAGCTTGACGAGGTTGTACAGAACACGTTTCTCATAGACATTGAAGTCGTACATCGCCGTGGTGGCAATGTATGACTGGACGACTTCGCGGGAAGCCCTTTCCCTTTCCTCTACGCTGATCTTATGATGACTGTTTCTCGCCATGTGGTTCTGCTCGAATGCGCAAATGTATGTAATATTTTTAACAAAATAATCAGTATTATTTAACTACCAATTTATTTATGTTTGAATATCCGTATTCAAAAACTCCTTTTTGAGTTGCGCGGAATCCACCTTCCGTATTCGATAACTCCCATTTGGGAGTTAAATCAACGTCAGGCAGTCCTGGAATGTGGAGAAACCATAATATGTTAATGTATTCAAGAACTCCTATTTGGCGAATTGGGAATGATTTCAGGATTTTTCCCATTTCGATGATGACGTATTCAAAAACTCCCATTAAGACATTCCGGATGTATTCAATAACTCCTATTTACGTATTCAATAACTCATAGTTGGAGTCTTTGTCGCGATTATAGTCTTATGCCAATCAAGCAATTAGCCATGAGAATGCAGTGACTGATAGCATAATGATAAGCTATGCTGAATAGCAAGAAGCATAATAGACATGCTGCAGGTGAAGAGGAAAAGGATCAGGCCCGACGGGCCTTGGCTCCTGATTAATTCCCGGGTAGTAATTCCTTTAATTGGGAGAACGTGAATACGATAGGGAAGATATTACTGAAATAGATGTGTCTCCGAAGAGGTTGCTGCAGAATTTTAAGCGAAGGTATATCATCCTCGTATTCGTGACAAGAGTCACTCCGTTCACCGCGGAGAATCTCCAGACTTCGCTAGTATTCTCCTTGTGCTCCTGCCACTGAATGTCGGATGACCTTCTGGTGGCTCAAAATTCATTCACAACCTTTAAATCAGAGACACAATGAAAGCATTGGCACAATTAGGCCTCAAGCTCAAGGAGCAGATAGGACTCGGTGAACTGCTGAGTGAGAACTTCAACCCTCAGCTGTACGGGATGACGAAAGCACAGGTAGAAAAGGTGAACGCACTCAGGGATATAGTGGCTACCTATATGAGTATCCGGAACGATATCACAGGAAAGAGTATCAGACAACCACAGGATGCAGTAGAAGTGGCAGCTGCCAGACTGCGTGTTCTTGACCACGAGGAACTCTGGGTGGCATACCTGAATAAGGATAATGTAGTTCTCTCCTTTGAGATGCTCTTCAAGGGTAGCCTTGACGCTGTCAACATCAGTCACAAGCATATCATTGCACGGGCACTCAGCAAGAATGCATCGAACATAATCCTGTTCCATAATCATCCTTCAGGAAACCCTACACCGAGTGTCTCGGACATCAACCAGACACGGATGGTCACGAATGCCTGCAAGACAATGGAGATGCAGATGCTCGACCATATCATCATCGGAGCAGGAAGCTATTACAGCTTTGCTGACGAACATTCCTATGACTTCAAGAAATGACATCATGGCAAGACAGGCATTCATAAGGATGAATACTCCGGAGATCAGGAAAATTCTGGAGTCCAAGGGATACGTCAACAGGAACCGCGGACTGGATTGCGAGTTCAGCGGAGATACCATCTGTACGATTCATGAGGAGTGGATACCAGGGAATGTGGAAATGCAGTACATGCCTTTCTGGATAGACGATGACTTCGAGCAGAT
>JAGAIM010000104.1 GCA_017626555.1 Bacteroidales bacterium | reverse complement strand
GACATTAACACAACCAGCGATAAATGGAAAGGCGAAATGTCCAAGGATGTTAGTGCAATGGCTAATGCTAATGGTGGAACCATAATATATGGTGTTAAGGAGTTTGACGAAGAAGATAAACGGCATATTCCATCCCATATAACACCGATAGATACCACAAAAGTTTCCAAGGAAACCATAGCCCAAGTTATATCAAGTAATATCAGTCCTAAAATTAAAGGATTAGAAATTAGTTGTTTGGTTGTAGATATGACCAAGCCAAATGAAGTTATATATATTGTAGATATTCCACAAAGTCATACAGCCCATCAGAATTTAAAGACAAAGCAATATCACAAGCGTTATTCAACTACAATTAATTCAATGGAGGATTACGAGATTCGAGATATTATGAATCGTAACATCCATCCTGATATTACTTTAGACTTTGAATTTCGACAAATAACAAAACAGGAATTATATTGGATACAACCAACATATAATCCTCTATATGGTTCACCCATGCCTGCTCAGCCGCAAATAGTGCAAAGAGCAATATTGGTTCTAAATTGTATTCCTAGAAATGTTGGGACAATTGTAGCAGAACATGTTCACTATTTTGTAAAATTACCCGGAAATATCGTTGCTGCAGGACAAGAGTTTGATATCGCAGAAGTGAAAGACGGTTTTGTTACTATTCGTCGTGAAAACTTGTATTGTGATATTCTTGAAGGTAGCACTCCAACAAATATAAAGTATGGTTTTCCTCGTATTGTGCCGATACTTCCTGGTATGACAGGTGTACACAAAGGCATTGTTTTGCAACCAAATGCAAATCTTAATCAAGATATTGAAATAAGTTGGCGTTTGAATGCAAATGGAGCATCTATCAAAAGTGGTAAAATCAAATTAAAAGATATACCAAGGAAATAATATTTTGCATTGTTTTATACCTGCTAGTAGTGATTCCGAACTGAGGTGGAGCAATAGCGGGAGATTACGTTTGTTGCGATTCTTTAACGCAAAGATATAGAGCCATTTAGAAATGAAACTCATTTTCTGATGGTAGTTGTAACGCGTCTCTTGTTCTAGTCAATTAATAACTCACTGTCGCTTCAATAAAATAGACGCGGGCTTACCGGTTGCTACGATTCACGCCCTTGTCGCAGCCTTTAATTAACATAATCCCCTCATTACCTTGTAATTCCAAGTGAAATCGCACATCTTAACTTACATAAATCACAATAGCACCTACAGCCTAGGCTTCTGAAAAATAGCGATTATCTGTGATACAACATAAACGATTGCGCCGTAAATGGCAGGTATTAGGGTGACCTTTAATCCTCTATTAATAATAACCATCGGCGTGTCCGGGTTCGATGAGAGGTAGTCCAGTGCCTGCCTCAATCCGGCAAAAGCCCAGATCAGTCCGACAGCAAATGCTATCTTGCCGATGTTCTCGACCCACGCCGGGGCTTTCCAGGCAGCGAAGAATAATAGTGTCAGCAGGACAGTGATTGCAGACATACCCAGATAGCCGCCTTCCACAAAAAGATGGATGATTGAAGTCAAAGTTGTAGCCATAATGCAAATTTTGTTAAAGTTACTAAAATTCGAATACTCCCGTATCGGAGTCACTGTTATTTATGTTCTTGTCGGAGTATTTGCCCTTGCCCTTGACAAAGTTCCAGGACAATGTGACTCCGAATTCGTGATTCTTTGTGCGTAGATTTGTCGATGTCTTATGACGGACAGGGGAGGCTGCCGTTGTCTCTGAAATGAAACGGTCATCTACAAACGGGAACAGGCACTGAAGGCCGAAGGTGAGGCTCTTCCTTCTCCAGGAAAGGTGGATATAGGAAATCTTTTCATATCCTTCCAGATACAGTCCGCTTAACGACTGGCCGACAAGAGTGTGCCTATATGCCAATGTAAATCCTTTCCAATATGCAGCAATGTTTGCATAGACAGGGAAGAACCAGTGATGAACTGCATCAGATTCGGCGTCCGCCTTGAAAGTCTGATAGTCTGCGCTACCGTCGAGGGATATCTCGAGGAACTTCCACGGAACGTATGATAATGTCACATTCGTTCCAGATGATGATCCGTATTGCCCGTTCATTGTCTGGAGCATCCAATGATCGCCACCGTTCACAAAAGCATTATACAACTGCCCTTTGGTGTAGTTGAAATGCAGGTCGGCAGTCAAGGCAAGTTTGCCAGGAATGTTGAATGCGTACAGTAACTGTGATCCGTACCGTGTGCTGTTCCTTGCACAGACATTGCCGGTCTTATAGAAGCCTTCCATAATCATAATCCTGTTATCGGACATCTGCTGTATGCCGGGCATCATAGTCTGTGAATCGAGTTTCAACCTCATATAGTGCTTCTGCCTGAATCCGTATCCCAGAAGAAGGGTAGGGGTGAAGGCTATGTTTGAGAAACCGTCGTCTCCTGACTTGATATTGCCTGTCGCCCCGAGGCTGAACCTGTATGAGAATGATTTTATCCTTGAAGAATACTCTCCATATATCCTGTGGGTTGATGTATTTATATCGGAAGTTCCCTGGCCATCATAACTGATCAGATTGTTCTGCAGCAGGTTATATGAACCCTTGTATCCGAAATCTAACTTATGCGTTCCTTTGGTCCAGAGATAGTTCAATTCTCCGATTACAGAACTCTTTCTGGTGTCAAGATCCATAATTTCCCTATAACCTCCTTCACCTCCGTCTGAAAGCGTCTCGGACGAAATTGCATTCTGTGAGTTCCTGTATGTCGTTCCAAGCACATCGAATGTCAAGGTGCTTGAAGTAGATAGCATCTTCGAGAAATACACTTCTGCTACAGGCATCAGACTCTTGACTATATTACGGGTCAGTCCGTTTCGTTTCTGTAAGACATCGCCCCATTTCAGATTGATGTCTCTTGCCCTTTCCATTCTGCTCAGATTATCATCCATACTCAAAGAAATCTGAAGTGTGTAGTCATTGTCTTTCGCATTCAGCCAGGAAAGACCTCCGCTGTACTGGCTGCCCCAGTCCTGACTTTTCTGGATATAGTCGTATTGATAGTCCAGCCCGTCAAGAATGCAGGAATATAAGCCTTCTTCCGTATCCCATACTTTCCTCTTATGGTTGAAGTGTGTTCCTATGTCCATTGTGAACTTATTGTCGCCGCTCACATAACTGATGGAACCGCGTGCATTAGTGTACATCTGGCCGCCTCTGCCATAGAAGTTGCCTGACCATCCTGTATCAAGCCTTGACGTATGTACATTTATCATCACGTCAGCATCCTCCATATACCTCACAGGAGGCACATCATAATAATCGACCTTCCTGACCTTGTCAGGGGAAATCAATTGGAGTTCATAATCGCTGGCCTTTACTCCGTTTATAAGGACAATGACATCCTTGGCCCCGACTGTCTTGATCGAATTGCTCTGCTGGTCGATGAACAGTCCAGGAATGCCGGAAACAAGATCCCTTGCCTCACGTGCCTGAGCCTTCTGCTCCTTGGTGAAGAAATGTGTGGTACGGTCGATCTTGTAACTGATGTTGCCGTCATTGATTACTGCGGCATCCAGCATCCGGGTGATAAGGCTGTCGGTCTGCGCCTCCATTGAAAAAGTCAATGAAATGAGCGTGTGAATAAGGATCAATCTTTTCATTGTGAAATTCGTTTTGATGTTGCTGCAAAACTATGCAGAACCTCGTAGAAATGCTATGTCGAATCCACCTCTGACTGTGTTGAATCCCTCTCTGACCACATTCTGAGCGCATCAAGAGGGATATTTCAACAATTTACATTACATTTGCATAAGATGAACAGGACGATTCTCATAACATTCTCCTACTGGATGCTGGCGGTAGTCATAATAGCCGTCATCCTCCTCAGTCTCGGTTATCCGTTTGCTTTGGGAATGCTTATGGGAAGTCTTTTCCTGCCTGGCACATTTCTGGTGAAGTACCTCCTCCCAAAGGTTCTTGATGAGGATGGCAAAAAGAAAATTGCAAATACGATATTTCTATTCACTGCTGTTGCCGTGATGGAATTTCTGCTCATAGTATCAGTGCATATCTGGATCTCGGACCATCCGTATCCTTCAATTGCCGGTGTCCTGGTCAATCCTATGTTTGTAGCCGTGGTCATCACTTTGCTCTGCCTGGGGGACTGGTACCTTTCAAAGTATCTCTCCAGCATTCTCCCGGAAGACAAAACCATTACTTTCATATCGGACAGGCATAAGGTATCCATTCTTCCGTCAGAAATCCTGTATGTAGAATCTAACGACAGGGAAGTAGCGGTATATGCTACAGAAAACAGGATCTATCGTAACAAGACAGGAATTTCACAATGGGAAAATATTCTCGGCGATGACTTCATCAGAATCCATCGTTCCTATGTAGTAAACCGGGAATTAATTGCATCTATTGATAAGGAATATGTTTATATCGGCGAGTCACAGTTGCCGATTTCAAGAAAATATTACAAATCCGTACTCGCTGAAGAACAGCATAACTTATAAAACGTAGATCAGGCCAAGACATTCATAAGAGACTATATTATATGCGATATTTAAAATATATTTATATCTTTCTGCTTTGCGCCCTTCTGTCTTGCGAAAAGGTTGAGGAACATATTGTAATCCTTGAACTGGACATTCCTGAAGGCATTATGCCTCCGGAAGGAGGATGTGTTAACGTCCGTGTCAAGACAAACTATGCGTGGTGGATGGAAGGAAAAAGCAAGTGGTGTGTCCCTTCCGTAACGGAAGGATCTGCTTCTGAAGAAGGTGAAATTGTCACATTTATGGCTGATGCGGCTCCGGAATCCAGAAGTGCCGAGTTCTCGTTTCACTGTGGATTGAAGAAGGTCCGATTTTCTATAAGTCAGAAGAAGAAGGATCTGCTCAATGCAACTGGAACTACTTTGTTCAGCGTCCCTGCACAGGGCTGCAGAATGCATATTCCTGTCGATTCGAACTGTGAGTATGAAACAATCGTATCTGATTCCGGTAAAGAATGGATCAGTCTGGCCGGCGGTATTGATGATGATGGATTTGCGTTGGAGTTTGCTGAAAACAACAGCGGCATACGTAGAAGTGCCGAGGTTATTGTCCGCTCAAAGACGGATCCTTCGGTTTCCCTCACTTATACATTGACACAGCCTATTGGAGAAAAATCCATTTCATATACGACAAAAGCGGAAGAGCCTATAATGTTATATTACACAGACCGTCTGGGTTCAGAAATAATTTCTCATACAGCGGCATACGGATTTGGAGTGATAGAATGTTCCGAGCCGATAACGCAGATAGGAGATGAGGCGTTCAGGTATGCTTCTGATATGACCTCGATTACCTTACCTTCAAATGTGAATGCGATTGGTCAATGTGCTTTTCTTCAATGTTCAAGTCTCAAGAGCATATCGGGCTATGAAAATGTACGGTCATTGGAACCTTATGCATTCGAATCCTGTTCGGCTTTGGAATCATTCATAATTCCGGAAGGAATTACCGAAGTAAGTGATGGGCTTTTCAAAAACTGCAATTCTCTGTCAGAAGTGATTATCCCGGATACGGTCACATCTATAGGTGAATCTGCATTCGATTATTGTTCTTCATTAGTGAGTCTTGAACTGCCTTCAGGGCTTACCGGATTAGAGAGTATGGCTTTCGCTCATTGTTCCGCCCTTATTGGTATTGAACTTCCGTCTGGCATCACAGAGATATCAAGTCTGCTGTTCTATGAGTGTTCCGCACTGAAGTCGATAAAGATCCCGGCAGGGGTGAGCCTTATCGGGCAATGGGCGTTTGGTGCTTGCCTTTCTCTTGAGAATGTTACAATCCCGGAGACTGTCATCGAAGTCAGATATTGCGCCTTTTCAAGGTGCACATCTTTAAGAACCATTAAGTTACCAGAAAGCCTTAAGACGATGGGAAATGAGATTTTCAAAGAGTGCACAGGACTTGAGGAAATTGTTATTCCAGAGAGTGTCAATCTGGACTTCGATTCAATGTTTGGATTGTTCTCGGAATGTTACAGTTTGAAGAAAGTCAGTCTTCCCCAAAAATGGGATTCAATTCCTCAATATACCTTTGCCAATTGTCTGAGTCTTGAGTCGTATGTCATAAATGACAATGTGAGGATTATAGGCTGTGGTGCCTTTGGCGGATGTCATTGTCTGACAGATATACACTTGCCGGCTAGTGTGATGACGATTTCATCTGAGGCGTTCATATTATGCTCATCATTGAAGAATATATATCTGAGTCCGGTAGAACCTCCGCTTCTGGGTGCAGAGTGCTTTGACCCTGATATTCCTGACAGGAACTTCTATGTCCCTCAGTCTTCTTTGGAGATATACAAGAAGCAATGGAGTCAATATGCAGATCAAATAAAAGCCCTATCTTTGTAGCCCGTATTTATATGACGTTCTTTAATGATATTCGGTGATGGATTTGACGCAAACCCAATTTGATATTATTTCAAGCGATTTGAGGACTATAGCACAGAGAATCCCTCTTAAATGGGGTCACGTGCAGAACAATGTCTATGACAATGAGTTGAAAAGAGTGTGCAACATTTTTGAAGTTGCATCCTTGGCAGATCTTGAGAGATTCATTTCCGGGTTTGACTCGGATCATCAGCAGTATTATCTGCGGCGTTGGTTTGTTCTTCGATGTGCTGATTGTGATGAGTTCCTTTTTTATAGAAACGAGGGTGTGGAACATAATCCTGACCCATACGATAAGAAATGGGACATTCAGATAAACAACACTATCCGGTTCGATGTCAAGGGTACAAAGATCCCTAATTGCTTCCGGTACTATTATGATGGTGTGCAGGCTGATCCCAGGGGCGTAGTCGAGTTTTATTATGATTATCAGAGCAGTGGAGTCCGCTTCGATATGCAAAACAGATTGTTCATAGTACATCATTCACTTGTGGCTCCAGAGAGGGAATCTGGAATACGATGTGCTTGGAAATCAAAGGAATACGTTTTCTCTCGATTTGTCAAAGAAATCAATGACATTCATTTGATATCCTATAAGAATCAGACGGCAGGTGTTATTTTCTTAGTTGAGACTTCTAAAGGAGTATTAAAATATAAAATCTCCGGTTTGGATACGGAACTACAATCGATACCATTATGACCAAGACTTTTTTCTTTGCAGCAGTTGCAGCAGCAACGATATCCTGTTCTACAATAGATGAGAGGAATGCGGAAATGCTGGCCGGACGAATCGTGCCGGAATATGAAATTGACTTTGTCCAGATTCAGGACACTGTGGATGTCTTTGAATTGCAGACTGTTGATGACAGGTTGGTAATCAAGGGTAATAATGCCAATTCGATGGCTGTCGGCTTGAATCATTATCTCAAGAATTATTGTGATGTCACTGTTTCCTGGTATGCATACGATCCTGTTCAATATCCGTCTGTAATGCCTCAGGTGAAGGAGCCGGTGCGTGTGGAAGCCCGGGTGAAGGAGCGTTTCTTCCTTAATTATTGTACATTCGGCTATACTATGCCTTGGTGGAAATGGGAGGACTGGGAGCGTTTCATCGACTGGATGGCTCTGAATGGAGTTACTATGCCTCTGGCAAATACCGGACAGGAGGCTGTATGGCAGAATGTATGGCGCAAGCACGGCCTGACAGATGCGGAAATCCGTTCCTATTTCACCGGTCCTGCACATCTTGCCTGGCACCGGATGAATAATATAGATGCATTTGACGGACCGCTTCCTCAGGGATGGATAGATTCTCAGGTGGAACTCCAGAAGAAGATATTGAAGCGTGAGCGTTCTCTCAATATGAGGCCTGTCCTCTCTGCTTTCAACGGCCACGTTCCTGAGCAGTTGAAGGAAATATATCCGGAGGCGGCAATAACAGACATCAAGCATTGGGGAGGCTTCCCATCTGAAAACCTCTGCCATTTCCTATCTCCTATGGATTCTCTATATCCCTTGATTCAGAGGGAGTTCCTTCGGGAACAGACCAGGCTCTTCGGAACAGATCATATATATGGAATGGATCTTTTCAATGAGGTGGAGGCTCCGTCCTGGGATCCCGGTACATTGGCTTCTATGTCGGAAGGTGCCTACAATTCCATAGCGTCAGTCGATCCGGATGCTCTGTGGCTTCAGATGGGATGGCTGTTCTTTTACGATCAGAAACATTGGACTGAAGAGAATGTCGAGGCTTATCTGAAAGCCGTACCTCAGGATAAGGTGCTGATTCTCGATTATTATATTGAGAATACCCCTGTATGGAAATTGACTGATTCGTTTTATGGTCAGCCTTATATTCTCTGTTATCTTGGTAATTTCGGAGGAAATGTCAGGCTTGCCGGCAATTTCCATCAGACAAGCGAGAGAATCGAAGATGCCTTGGCCAATGGCGGATCCAACCTTGCGGGATTAGGATCTACTCTTGAAGGCTTCGGGGTAAATCAATTTATGTATGAGTATGTGCTTGATAAGGCCTGGAATCACGGAATGAATGATTCTGAGTGGGTTGAGGCTTTGGCCGACAGAAGAATCGGAAATGAAGATCCGTTGGCACGCGAGGCTTGGAAGTCGCTCACTGACAGTGTATATATTGCAGGTTCCTTCTCAAGTCAGACTCCGTTGATGTGCGCCCGTCCTTGTCTTGAAGGATTCTGGCATTGGACGGCCATCCATAATGTCCGATATGATAATTCGATATTGACAAGAATCTGGAGGAAACTGCTTTCTGTCCAGTCTCAACGTGATACATACAGGTTTGATGTCGTGAATATCGGAACTCAGGTACTTGGAAATCATTTTGCATCCTTGCGTGATGACTTTGTGAACGCATATAGATCCGGAGATATTCAGCGTGCCAGGGAAGTCGGAGAAGTGATGATCGCTCTTATAGATGATATAGATGCTCTTGCAGCCTGCGAGCCTCAGTTACGACTCGACCGCTGGCTCAATGATGCGGCAGCCTGTGCCTCTTCGCCCGAAGAAGTGCCTTATTATACTCGTAATGCGCGTACCATAATCAGCATCTGGGGACTTCATACTTCCATCAGGGATTATGCTTCACGCTTATGGAGCGGCTTTGTCGCTTCGTATTGCAAGCCGAGATGGGAAATGTTCATAGAAGAAATAATTTCCTGCATTGCAGAGAATCGCGCTTATGATGAAAGTGCCTTTTTCGAAAGACTAGAGGCATTCGAAAATGCGTGGGCAACTCAGGATCAGACAATTGAATATCGTTCTCCAGGAGATTTTAGACAACTTTCTTTGGACGCTTTGGAAAAATATGGTTTGTAGGTATTGAATTTATTCTTATATTTGCGCGTTGTTTTACACCACAGCACACCACACTAAAGATAAATTCAATAAACTATATTAACAACTAAATTTTTTCATTCTATGAAGAAAGTATTTTCTGCTTTGATTCTGGCTGTCGCTATAGTGGCTTGTAACAAGCCTGAGGAAGTCGTGGAGCCAGAGGTGTTCGAGATTCTTGCTGAAGTGTCGGATCTTCCGGCAACAGCAGGTACAGTTAATGTGCAGATCAGCACGGATTATACTGATTTTGAAGTCGTTATGGCTACTTCCGAGCCTTGGGTGACATTTGTTGAGACAAAGGCGCTGCCTGTCGTTGAGAAAGTTCTGACCTTCTCATATACAGCCAACCCTGCAATGACTGTCCGTAAGGAAGCGGCAAAGATCGTTGCCGGAGGCGAAACACTTGGAGAGATTGTTTTCACTCAGGAACCTGGTCTTCCTTGTATTTTTGATATCGCTGCCATTGAACAACTGCCTTCAAGTGCGGGCGCTCTCAATGTCGATGTCAATGTCGATTATCCTGATTTTGAGGTGTCCCTTGAAAGTGACTGGCTTTCATTTGTGGAGACAAAGGGTATTACCGATGCCGTAAAGAAGACTCTCGCATTTACATATACTGCAAACAGAACAAAAGAGGTGCGTTCTGCAGATGTAGATATTTATGCGGAAGGCAAGGAGATCGCAAGTTTTACGATTTCTCAGGATGCATACGACGGAGTTGTTCTTGAACGTGTTGCAGCATACTATTCAAATGGTTCTGAGCCTTGGTGTGCATTCATTCCAGGCATCGCTAACCGTTCTATGGCTTCTGACGGCAAATATGTATATTTGAACTCTTCTGAGGCAACAGCAAAGATTTACGCTGTGGAACTGGCCTCACTTCTGGCCGGTGATGCAGCACCTGTATATAAGGCGCTTCCAGTAGGAGGTATTTCAGGTGGTACACACGCAGTCTCAGCGCTTGAGTGCATTCCTAATGCAGAAGGTGATCCGGTACTTATCGCTACCAATCTTGCTGTGGACGGCAGCCAGAACTTCAATATCTATGCTTATTCAAATGGAACAGATAAGGATCCTGTGGCATTCCACGCATTCAGATGGGATGGCCTTGCCAATGCTTCCGACTGGAGAAGATACGGAGACAGAATCTCGGTGTCAGGAACTTGGCAGGATGGTTCGATCTGGGCTCCATCACAGAGCGGTACGAAGGTAATGGCATTCCATATAGAGAATGGTGCTACAAGTTCCGATCTCAGGGAATATTGCTGGTTCGATACATTCAGCGGCGGACTTGCTGAGGCTACAATCTATCCGGGTTCTGATGAGGCGATGATTACGACTGCGTCTCTTGCACAGTTCTGGACAAAGAATACTGCCGGAGCGGTTCACGCAGGTGGAAACTGGCCAAAGTGGGATGCAGGCAATGCATACCCTGAACTTAACGGTTCATTCAGTTTTCAGTTCTTTACTTTCGGCGGAAAGAAATATATTGCATACGTTCAACTTCCAGACAATACTCATTGCAACCTCGTCGTAGTGGAAGATCTAGGAAGCCTTGAGGCATCTTTGATGGGCGAGCCTATCTATTCGATTGCCCTTTATGAAGGTGATGAGGCATCTTGCAAGGCTGGTAATACATACGGTGATTGCAGCGTGGTTGAAATTGACGGCAAACTCCACATTGTTGCTATGATGCAGGGAGGTGGTCTTTCTGTCTTCGAGTTGAAATAACATCTTCAATACACAAAAGAAGCATCTCGATCTGGGATGCTTTTTTTGTGTGTTGCTTTGCTGTTGTGTGGTCTTTTTTTATATATTTGCAATTCAATTGACTGCTATTGATATGATTAGGGATTTATTTGTGGTTGTAGTGCTTAATGTGCTGTCAATCAATATGTTATATGCTTATTCCGGTCCGGATAGGATCATCCCTGCACCAGTGGAATATACCTTGTCGGAGGGAGTATATTCTCTTAAGTGTGATGGCTCAGATGTAAAGATATACCTAAGTTCTCCTGATTTTGCACGTAAAGTGGAGAATCTTCCTGATTATGCTAAGGAAGAGGCATACGCTCTTTCTGTCGGCAAGAAAGGAGTAAAGATTTATGCTTTGACAGATGAAGGGGCGTTCCGCGGACGTCAGGCACTCGAGCAGATGCGTCTTCTTGATAAGGATGTGAGGTATTGTGAGATCTTTGATTATCCGCGCTTCCGTCACAGGGGCATTATGCTGGATGAGTCCAGGAGTTTCAAAGGGAAGGCTTTCATCTTGAAACAGATTGATGCTTTGGCTCTTCTCAGGATGAATGTTCTGCATCTTCATCTTACAGATGCGGCAGGCTGGCGTATCCAGATCGATGCGTATCCGAATCTGACTGATCACGTGGCGTGGAGAAGAGGTGAGGTATATCACGAGTGGGAGGCTATGGGATATCCTTTTACAAATGCTGATGATCCTCAAGCGTACGGCGGTTTCTATACCAAGGATGATATACGCGAAATTGTCGCCTACGCAGCGGAGCGTCATATCGACATAATTCCTGAAATCGAGATGCCTGGCCATAGTATGGAAGTCAACAGAGCATATCCTGAATTGTCCTGCGTGGGACCGGACGGCAAACCCAGACCATTTTCCTGGGATCTTTGTGTCGGGAATGATCAGACGATAAGGTTTCTGGAGACAGTCCTGGAGGAAGTGATGGAATTGTTTCCATATAAGTATATCCACATCGGAGGTGATGAGGCAGTGAAGAAAGATTGGGAGGTTTGTGTGAATTGCCAGAGGAGGATGAAGGAAGAAGGAATGAGCGACAAGAGCGGACTTCAGGGATACCTTGTGCGTCATATCGAAAAATTCCTGCGTGAAAGGGGAAAGATAATAATCGGTTGGGATGAGATTGTAGAGACCGGACTTCCCGAACAGGCGACTGTGATGTCCTGGAGAGGTACTCCCGGTGGAATCAAGGCTTCTTCTATGGGCCACGATGTAATAATGTCACCGAATACATACGTATATCTTGATTATTATCAAGATCTTATCAAGAAAGAGCCAAGGGCGGTGGGACATCTTCAGTCGCTGCGTCACGTTTACAGTTACGATCCGGTTGAAGGAATTTCACCTGAGTATCACCATCACATTCTCGGCCTTCAAGGCAATCTGTGGTGTGAACTTATTCCTTATCCTTCTCACGCTGAATATATGCTTTATCCGAGGGCATTCGCTATAGCGGAGATAGGCTGGACACCTCAGGATAAGAGAGAGTTCTTTGCTTTCCGTGAACGTGCTCTTGCTCTCATACAAGTGTTCCGTTCGCTCGGATACAGTACTTTTGACCTTACCAATGAAACTTTGAAAGCACAGACAGGACGACTTCGTTTCGATGGATTCCCTCTGTGATGATTGATATTTAGTGTACTAACCTTAAATTGTATCAGATGGGTGTTGAAATTTTGATTGATACTGCGAGTAAGACTCCTATTTACAAGCAGTTGGTCGAGCAGTTTGAAGACTTGATACGATCTGGAAAACTTCGTGCGGGAGAACAGATTGCTTCAATGAATGACTTTTCGGCTCAGATAGGTATCTCCAAAGAGACTGTCAAGAAAACCTACGGTATCCTTCGGGAGAAAGGGCTTATAATTCCGCAGCAGGGCAAGGGCTTCTATGTGGCTGAACTTGATAAGAATGTAAAGCCTAAAGTGTTGGTCCTCTTTGATAAACTTAGCGTGTATAAGGAAATACTCTTCAATTCTCTGGCGGAGAAACTTGGGGAGAATGCGGAACTTACGATTCTGACCCATAATCAGAACCTTGAATTGTTTTCGTATTTTCTTGATTCGTATCTTGACCGATTCGATTACTATGTCATTGCGCCCCACTTCCCGTTGGATGAAAAGACGCAGGCTGCTGCGGCTAAACTGATTTCACGTGTTCCAAACAGGAAACTGATAATGATCGACCATTGGCTCCAGCGATACACGGGAAATTATGGCGTTGTATATCAGGATTTTGAAAATGATGTATATGAGGGCTTGAAGCAAGGACTGGATAAACTCAAATCCACTTCGATGCTTAATGTGCTGACTCTTCCGGCCAGTCTTTATGGAAAGTCCATCTGCAGGGGAGTGGAACGCTTCTGTATGGAATTCTCGATTCCAGTCACTTTTATGACTGCGACACCTGATTCGATATCACCTAACGAGACCTTCCTTATAGTCAATTCTCAACTTGACTGGGGGCTCGCATCCTTGGCGAGGAAGGCGAAAGAAAACGGCCTGAAGATAGGTAAGGATATATTCATCATATCCTATAATGAATTTGACCTTAATGAGGTTGTCCTTGATGGATTGACTACCATATCAACCGATTTCAAGCAGATGGGTTACACGGCCGCTAATATGATCCTGAACCGTAAGATATGGAAAGTACATTGTGATTTCAATATGACCCGAAGGAACTCCTTCTGATAGTATAAATTCAAGGCTCTGCAAACGGAAATCTCCGGATGCAGAGCCTTAAAATCATATCGGATTTCTATTTGTCTATAGCAGTGCTGTACGTCCTTCCGAAACGGTCGGTTACTCTTACTTCAAGTTTCTTCGCTTCGTCAGATACGGTTGCCTTGAACATATTTTCTGTCGGTATGGCATATACCCACGAGCGTTTCAAAGAGGCTGGATCCTTGTATAATTCCTTTGCAAGTGGATCCTGAGCCTTGAATCTTTGCATATCGCAGACCTTCACCCCGTCTTCATAATATTCTATCTTCCACATAGGGTCGTAATCCCATACGTTTGCTATTATCTGTCCCGGGTATTCAGCAAGACCAGTATATACCTTCATCTGATAGTCCAGAGGATGCCCGCATCCCTTGTATATCCATTTGATATCGTTCCCATCCATATCGAATACCTTGAACCCGGCCGGAGCGCCATCTATGCAAACCTCGCCGCACCACCAGGCTCCGCAAAAGCCTGCTACATTGATTTCGAAGATGTTGTCGCTGATCTGCTCGAAATCTGCCGTATGGCTATGTCCGGAAAGGATGGTAGTCTTGTATGGCTCAAGCATAGCATAGAATGCCGGTTTGTTGCATAGGTTGTCGCCGATGATGCCATATTGGAATGCATCACGGTCCGATTTGTCATTAGTAGTCTGGATATGCAGCGAGACCACAACCCTGCTGCCCGGTTCCACGTATGAAAGATCGCGTTCCAGCCATCTGAGTTGCCTTTCATCTATATAGCCGATGTAGAAATAATCGCGTCCTACATAGAAATTGTCGTTAAGGACGATGTAATGCACTTTTCCTACATTGAAAGAATACCAGGCCGGCCCGTACATATCTCCGTAATTCTTCATAGAAGTCTCGAAAGAACGTCCCCAGTTGGTCATATCGTGGTTGCCGATGACATATCTGTAGTCGAAACCAGGCTTTGCCATAATTTCATTATACTCAGGGTAAATGCTATGATCCCATCCCACGATATCGCCCAGACAGATACCGAATGTGTAGTCTCCGTCCATTTCCTTTACGAACCCAGCCATATCTTCTGCCTGTTTCTTAAGATCGGAAAGTTCGCTTCTTTCGCTGATTTGAGGGTCGGCGATTACGATTACGTTGTGATTTGTGTCATCCTTGGAGTTTTTCTCCACGATGAAGTCATACCTTTTTACATCTTCCTTCAATTCCTTGTAAAAAAGGGTAGCCCCTTCGAGGGTCGAGGAAATATATCCGGATGGTGTGGAGATGAATACGAACCTGCTGTCCTGGTCGGCATCCATCCTGAAACGACCCTTGGAGTCTGTCTGTACGGTGTTCAGACCGTCGGAAACCACTACTCCGGGGATTCCTTTCCCTTCCGTGTCCTTTACTGTTCCCTTGATGTCCCTGGCATTCAGTGAGTTGGCAGTGACCATCGCAAAGGCGATCAGTGCTAAAACAGATATTCTCATATATTATTACTTATAAGGTTTCTCTTCCATTTCCCATCCAGTCAATGTCGCGATGTATGGAATCATACAACTTGCAACCTTTATATGACCCTGGTAGTTAGGGTGCCAACTTGCGCCCAGATCATCTTCGTAGTTGTGTACTCCCTTGCTCAATCCGAGATAATATACATTCTCAAGACCGCTCATAAGGCAGGCATTGCGGATGTAGTCAAAACTGAAAGGAGTTACATTGGATGCCATACACAGTACCGGGATATCCTCTCCATAATTGGCTTTCACCTTTTTGAGGAGTTCTATATATCTGCCTGCAAAGATCTCTTCGTGAGGCTGTCTGGCAGTAGAAAAGTCGTTGGTGCACAGGTAGATGACCACGACGTCAGGTCTGTACGGCGCCTTTGTGGCATCCCATTTCATATCAGGATCCTCATCGAATGTCTGACTGTATCTGTCCGGCATATTGTATCCTGGTCTGAAGTCATCATAATTCCGTGCGATGCCCTGTCCCGAGTGGCTTACGAGGTTGAAGTCCGCTCCGAAATATCTTGCTGTTATTGCGGCGTAAGTGAGGTTGCAGTTTTCGGTCTCGGCAAGGAAAGGATCGTCCTTGTCGTTGCTTTCAGTGCCGTATCCGCAGGTATAGGAGTCTCCGATGAATTCTATATGTCTTTCCTTACGTCCGGCAGCCTGAAGTACTTCACCTTCAGTTATGAAACTGTGCACTGTGAATTGCCCCTGTTCGCCTTCTGTCCTTTTTTGAAGAATCACTTCGTGCTCTCCTTTGCCAAGTCCTTCGGCCAGAACTACCAAAGTGTCTTTCGCGCCGACAAGAAATTTGCTGTCCGCTACAGGTGACATCTCTTTGTCAACCCACAGGTTGAACCAACTGTTCTTCGAGTCGGAACATTTTACTGCAAGATATGGCCCGTTGAACCTTACTCTGAAATATACGCCGCTCCAATCGTATGATACATCTGATCCGTTCACCAGTGTCCTTCCTGTATATTCGATACGAGAGTCGGATGCTGGGGTCTCTATATACTCCTTAACCTTTTTTGCCGAAATGTCGGTTCCTGCCGCAAGACTTAGTCCTGCCATAAGTGTTATTATCAATTTGCGCATATCAATATTTTTTAACTTCTCCAGAATAATTTCAATCTTGTAAATGCGAATGTTACGCACATCATAAGGAATGTTATGAATACTCCTTGCATCACTCCCCAGAACTGTGAACCGTCAGACAGACTGTAAATAAGAGGTAGGATGCCGGTCAGGTTAAGTATCGGCCCTATCAGGAAATTTGTCACAGTATATGCCAGCATCGGATTCTGACCTACCCCTGCGATGAATTTCCCTTTGACTCCGGAACGGATTTCAAGCATAAGCAGAAAGGCTGTAGTGAGGGCTGCCATACCACCTGTGGTCAGGACGTATGAAATGTTGCAGTAATCTTTGGTTATTCCTCCGTCGATAGGATCGAATAATATTCCCGAAAGCAATAAGAAAAATCCGATTTTTGCTATGCCGGTATATACATTTCTTTCTTTCCAGGTAATGCAGAAGAATGCGATGGCCAGAATTCCGGTGATAATGAAGTCTGCTGTGACATTTCTTGTGAACAATCCCCAAAGTTGTACTATGGCGGCGGTCATAGCAATCAGACCGCCGATCGCTCCATTGCGTCCTATCTGTGTCTTCTCACCGCTTCTGGAATGTTCGAGTATCATATCTCCGACAATAGATCCAGGCAAGACGATGAGCAGATACTGGAGCCAATCCCAATTGAAAAACCAGGATATGCAGGCACAGGATGGCACAAAAGAGAGCGCCTCGGGTGCGTATGAATCCATTGCCTTGAAAGCCGCGACAAGCATAAATACAAGCCATCTGAGACGGATGCTGTCTTTTGTGAACATCCATATAAGACCTCCGGAGACGGCTATGACAGCAAGAATCATAATAATTATGTCACATTTCCCTTTGTCCAATGTAAGACCGAACCATCTGGTGAACACGAAGGCGAGGGCAATGAGCATAATGAGTCCGGATATGTTTATTACTTCCCCGAGACGGCTCTTCCATCCGGAGGCTCCCGCAGGATTCTGTATCCTGACAAGCGACAGGAACATTGCCGCCCATAATGAGATCATATAAATGTTTACCTGCCAGGATGGTCTTGCGCTGCTGTCGATGCTGTATGCATTTCCCAAGACGATGGCAAAAACCGTCAGGATCAGCCATCTCTTGACAAGACTGCCTGCTACCGACCATCTGCTCTGTCCTTTTTCGAGTCTTTTTCTCATAGCAAATGGGAATGCGGCTCCCATAGAAAACAGGAAGAACGGGAACACCAGATCGACCCAGGTTATGCCAGGCACATCCGGGTTGAATGCGTATGTCGGTGGTGGTGTCTGTGCGTGAAACATCCACGCAGGAAGATCTGAATTGAAACCGATGTTGGCGCATAATACCATACCTATGATTGCAATTCCGCGGAGTATGTCTATGGATGCAATGCGTCCTGTCTTGACTGAATTGTTCATATCCTTTTCCGGTTAAACATTTTGTACAAAGTTAATCAATATTATTAAAATATATTTTAAATTAGCGCTTGAATTTGTAAAAATATTACTATGAAAGGTTTTCTTAAGGTTGCAATAATCGGTTTGTTTGCGTTGGTTTCCTGTAACAGGCAGGAAGACACAGAGGTGCTTGTCGTCGGTGGGGGCGCCAGTGGAGTGGCGGCCGGCATACAGTCCGCCAGAATGGGCGTCCGGACTGTCATTCTGGAAGAAACTCCTTGGCTAGGCGGTATGCTTACTTCTGCCGGGGTCAGTTGCATTGACGGCAATTACAGGCTAAGAAGCGGTATTTTCGGCGAATTTACAGATTCTCTTGCAGCAAGATATGGGGGATATGATGCATTGCAGAGCGGTTGGGTCAGTCTGGTCAATTTCGATCCGCAGATCGGGCAGGAAATATTTACGGATATGGCCGAAACGTGCGGAGAACTTCTTGATGTCAGACGAGAGACCGTTGTGACCGATGTTGCAGGCAAGGCAGGGGACTGGACAGTTTCATATCGCGATGCATCCGGAAAGAAACACCGTATCAATGCTGATATTCTGATTGATGCAACGGAACTTGGTGACGTTGCCAAGGCTTGCGGTGTAGATTATAGGATCGGTATGGAGGCATCCTCGCTGACAGGTGAGTCTATTGCTCCGGATCAGTCCAATGATGTGATCCAGGATCTTACATACGTCGCTTTCCTTAAGGATTATGGCCCGGATGCAGATATGACCATTCCTGAACCTGAAGGATATGATCTTTCGCTGTTTGCAAATTCGGCTCTGAATCCGATGAGCACTGTGGCAGAGACAGGGCAGACTATATGGTCTCCGGAAATGATGATATCATACGGAAAGACTCCTCAGGGAAGGTATATGATCAACTGGCCTATATATGGAAATGATTTTTATGTCAATGCCGTGGAGATGGATAGGGAACAGAGGGACGAAGCGTTTGCTCAGGCAAAGAAGTTCACTTTGTCTTTCATCTATTTCATACAGACACAGTTGGGTATGAGGAATCTGGGTATTGCAGACGATGTCTTTCCGACTGAGGACGGACTTCCGTTCTTCCCTTATCATAGAGAGTCGCGCAGGATTGTCGGAGAAGCATTCTTTACTATGGATGCAGCAGCAGATCCATACGGATTTGAGAAGCCGTATTATCGTACCGGAATTGCTGTGGGGGACTATGCTGTGGATCATCATCATTTCCGTCACCCGGACTGGAAGTCGCTTCCTGATCTGCACTTCTATCCGATACCTTCATTCAATGTCCCTATGGGAACAATAATCCCGAAGCAGACTGATGATCTGATCGTGGCGGAAAAATCCATTTCAGTGTCGAATCTTATGAATGGAGCAACAAGGCTTCAGCCTGTTGTTATGCAGATAGGACAGGCTGCCGGTGCCCTGGCTGCCATCGCTGTAACAGAAGGACGTTCGGTAAAGGAAGTCGGGGTAAGACAATTGCAGGAGGCTCTTCTCGAATCAGGATGCTTCATTATGCCTTATCTCGATCTGCCACGTGAAGACCGGCATTTCAAGGCTTTGCAGAGGATCGGGGCTACTGGTATCCTGCGAGGTGAAGGACGCAATGCCGGATGGGAAAACCAGACCTGGTTCCGTGCTGCAGATCCTCTTCTAGGTGAAGAAATATATGTGTCGGATCTCTATGGAGGCTTTGTCCTTGAGCCGGGTGAAATTACTGTAGGCCGTATGCTTGAACTTGTTCGTGCCGGTGGGGGAGCAATCCCATACGGATCGGAAGAATCCTGGTGGAACGGATTGGGCCTCAAGGATTATGATCCGACCAGGACAGCAATAAGATTAGAAGCCGCTGTCGTTATTGATGCGGCATTCGATCCGTTCGGAAAGTTCGAGGTGGATTATGACGGATATTTCGTGAAATAAGGTTATTCAGCGATTCCGGCCTTGATCCAGGCGTCGCAAAGATTTGCAGAATCCTTTAAAGCGAGTTCCTTGTCGATGCCGTAACGGCTGATAAGGGACTCTGCCATATCTTCGACAGTGAATTCCTTGTTTTCAAGTTCCTTCCAGAGATATGCCGCACTCTCGTTGAGTGAGATCAGTTTGTTGAAATTAATGTTCTCGAGCCCTTCTGCTGCGACTATGTTTTCTCCACACATTTCGCGGAGTACGAATCCTTTCTTGATTTTCATCTTTTTGCTGATTTTCTGCAAAAGTATCAAAAAACTCCTTTTCAACCAAACAGATTGTTATATTTGCACAATCATAGAATGTAATTATGGCAGACAACTATCTCGAGAAGAAATATGAGGAACTTCAGGCGCGCAAAGCCAGGGAGCAGAAAGCCAGACAGATTGCCTGGAAAAAGCGTATGGATGCCTACAGAAAAAAATTAGCGGCTCTTCAGGAAAATTCTTCTCCAGGCTCCGAGAGGCCATCGGCGCACGGGGAGGAGGAACATCCAGATGCAGGAGTATAGTTTCCAGATCCGGCTTTCTGATGTCCATACCTTACCTTTGCGTGTTATGTTGTACATAATACCGATGATGTCTTCGTACCTGGCAGTTTCCTGCAGGCCTATATTCCCGTCTCCTATCAATGTGACTGTCGTTGCGTCGGTGTGTATAATCCTGTGGATCAGATAGTTGCCTTTGATGTCCTTTACAAGTGCCACGCATCCTTTGCGTATGTCTTCTTTTTTCCAGGGACCCAATGTCATCTGATCCCTCATACTCACGAGAAACGGATTCATACTATTGCCTTTCACTGTCAGCGATACAGTATGCCCTTCGGAGATCAATGTCCTGATCTCCTCCATCATCAATGCCTTATCTTTTACTATTGTTGTCATATACTGCAAAAATACGGATAAAAATCACTATCTTTGAAAAATTATGGAAAAATCATACAAATATGAAGTTGCCGGTCATCTTTTTGAGGTGATAATGCCGGAAAATGTCAATGCCGAAGAGTACCTTGGCCCATATCAGCCGTTTGCTGCAGCGAGTGACGCAGAGCCGATATTCACTTTGACTGTCAGGTATTCTGACGATTTGAAGAGTACTGATCCTGGTGATGTGCGCGAATGCCTTAATGATGAGGCTCCTTATTTCTGGATTTTTGACAATGAAGGAAAATTCAATTTCGGATTCTCATACACAAAGGCACATCCGGACTGTATTCTTATCCCTTCGGACGATTTCAGGCATAATGTAGTCTATGTGCCCCTATCGCGCGCTAAACGCCTGACGGAATTCTCCTTGAGCAATGCTATGATGCTACTTTATACCTTCTGTACCAGCCCATACGATACGCTTATGGTGCACGCGTCAGTCATAAAGCATAATGGAGGCGGATATATGTTCCTGGGCAGGAGCGGAACCGGAAAGAGTACTCATAGCCGTCTGTGGCTCAACAATATTGATGATGCGGAACTATTGAATGATGATAATCCGGTCATTCGTCTGAAGGAAGGAAAGGCTGTGGTATATGGTACGCCTTGGAGCGGTAAGACACATTGCTATAAGAATGATTCCGTACCTTTGAAAGCAATAGTGCGTCTGAGTCAGGCTCCGTATAATAAAATAAGCCGCAATGTCCTTCTGCAGGCATACGCATCATTGATGCCGGCGTGCTCTTGTATGCGTTGGGACAGGGCTTCTACAGACGCTTTGCATAAAACAGTAGAGAAGGTAATATCCCAAGTGGCCTGCTGGCATCTTGAATGCCTTCCTGATGCCGATGCAGCATATACTTGCCATAAGGCCGTAACCGAATAGCCTATGAAGTATCTGAAATGGTTTCTGAATGCAGTAAGACCGTATCGTTTCCGGCTTGCCGTCACTATGTTTTGCCATATAATGATTGCCGGTTGCGCGATCGGCTTTGTCTATGTGAGCAAAAAATTGGTGGATCTGGCTGTTGACGCATTTGCCGGAAAGGAAATAGGTGAGTCCATACTGATATGGGCTGCTGTGATGATAGGAATTTCACTGTTCAGGATACTTCTCAATGCGGTCCGTTCCTATTTACAGACCACAACTGAAATCAAGATAAAGAACCGGCTTCGTAAAAGACTTTTCAATATCCTTCTTCATCTTCAGAGTGATGGTGGTAAACGTCATCATTCGGGTGACATACTCAACCGTATGCAGGAAGATGTGAGGGTCGTCGCTTCTTCCTTTGCCGTATCTCTTCCCAATCTTCTAGGCACTGCCCTGCAGTTTGTCGCTGCTTTTCTTTTTCTTCTGATTCTTGATCCGAGGCTTGCTGTGGTCATCATCGTAGTTGTGCCAGCAGGTATGCTTTTGGGAAAGTATATAACATCAAGGGTCAGAAATCTTACTTTGGATATCCGTAAAAGTGATTCAAGGGTACAGTCACACTTGCAGGAAAGTCTGCAGCATCTTTCTGTGCTTCAGTCACTTGAATATACGGATGCCAGTTCCGCAACCTTGGATGATCTTCAGGGTAATCTTTATGGAAACGAAATCCGGAGGACAAAGTTCAGTGTCGTATCCCGTGGCTTTATGTCACTTGCTCTTCAGGCCGGGCACGTAATAGCCTTTATCTGGGGGGTGACCGGAATAAGCAAGGGCATAGTCACATACGGAATGATGACAGCCTTTCTTCAACTCATCGGACAGATTCAGCGTCCTCTGGTGGAGATGAGCAGTCAGTTGCCGGCTCTTATACATTCTACTGCATCAATTGACCGTCTTATGGAACTGGAGGCTTTGCCACGTGAGCCAATGACAGATCCTGTGCTCATTGATGGAGTTGTAGGAGTCAGATTGCGCGATGTTTCCTTTGCATACCCAGACTCCAGGGATAAAGTTCTGGATGGTTTTTCGTACGACTTCAAGCCAGGCAGCCGCACTGCAATCGTAGGTCCTACAGGAGTCGGGAAAAGTACGCTCATCCGTCTTCTTCTGTCTTTGCTCAAGCCCCAGAGCGGCAGGATAGAAGTATATTCATCTGAAATTATAAAGGAGGTTTCGCCTGCGACCCGTGCCAATCTTGTCTATGTGCCTCAGGGAAACACACTTTTCAGCGGTACCGTCCGTGATAATCTCCTTATGGGTAATCCGGATGCGACCGAGTCTCAGTTGCTTGAAGCCTTGCATACCGCTGCTGCAGATTTTGTTATGGATCTTCCGTCAGGATTGGATACTCAATGCTTTGAGGCCGGGGCAGGACTATCAGAGGGGCAGGCACAGCGCATTGCCATAGCCCGTGCTCTTCTTCGTCCGGGCAGCATCCTTCTCCTTGATGAGTTCAGTTCTGCTCTTGATGCCGGGACTGAAACCTTGCTTATGGAACGTCTGATTTCAAGACTTCCGGATCATACAATGATCTTCATAACACACCGGGAAAAGATCATCGATTATTGCGACAGCATTCTTCGCCTGGACTGACGAATGATATCGCACGGTGGCATCCAACTGCTTGATTGATAGTGGGTTATGTCAGATGCCTGCTGCATATATGCAGCAGGCATCTGACATAACTCGTTGATATGTAGGTGGTTGTGTGACACGTTAAGTACTGGCACAAAAAAGTGGATGACCCAATGGTGAGTCATCCACATATTGTATCTGATCAAGTTGTCAGATTAAAGTTTTGGACCTGCTGCTACGAGAGCCTTACCGAGGTCGTTTCCTGTGAACTTGTTGAAGTTCTTGATGAAACGTGCTGCAAGATCCTTAGCCTTCTCATCCCACTGTGCTGCATCAGCGTAAGTGTCACGAGGATCGAGGATTGCAGGGTCAACGCCAGGGAGTTCTGTAGGAACTGTGAAGTTGAAGTAAGGGATAGTCTTGGTAGGAGCCTTGTCGATAGAACCGTCGAGGATAGCGTCGATGATTCCTCTTGTATCCTTGATAGAGATACGCTTGCCGGTTCCGTTCCATCCTGTGTTCACGAGATATGCCTTTGCACCTACCTTCTCCATTCTCTTTACGAGTTCCTCGCCATACTTTGTTGGGTGAAGTGAAAGGAATGCTGCACCGAAGCAAGCAGAGAATGTTGGAGTAGGCTCAGTGATACCACGCTCTGTACCTGCGAGTTTTGCAGTAAATCCTGAAAGGAAGTAGTACTGAGTCTGCTCAGGAGTGAGGATAGATACTGGAGGGAGAACTCCGAATGCGTCAGCAGAAAGGAAGATAACCTGCTGAGCGTGAGGACCCTTTGAAGGAACTGCGATGTTGTTGATGTGGTTGATAGGGTAAGATACGCGAGTGTTCTCAGTCACGCTCTTGTCAGCGAAGTCGATCTTACCGTTTGCATCAACTGTAACGTTCTCGAGGAGAGCGTTTCTCTTGATTGCATTGTAGATATCTGGCTCAGACTCTGGGTCGAGGTTGATAACCTTTGCATAGCAACCGCCTTCGTAGTTGAATACTCCCTCGTCATCCCAGCCGTGCTCGTCGTCACCGATGAGCAGACGCTTAGGGTCTGTAGAAAGGGTAGTCTTACCTGTACCTGAAAGACCGAAGAAGATCGCTGTGCTTGTTCCTTCCATATTTGTGTTTGCAGAACAGTGCATTGAAGCGATACCCTTGAGAGGGTTGTAGTAGTTCATAAGAGAGAAGATACCCTTCTTCATCTCACCACCGTACCAAGTGTTGAGGATAACCTGCTCGTTGCTCTTGAGGTTGAATACAGTTGCAGTCTCAGAGTTGAGTCCGAGTTCCTTGTAGTTGTCAACCTTTGCCTTTGCAGCGTTGAAAGATACGAAATCAGGCTCGCCGTAGTTTGCGAGTTCCTCTTCTGTAGGGCGGATGAACATATTCTTGACGAAGTGTGCCTGCCAAGCAACCTCCATAATGAAACGTACCTTAAGACGTGTAGCCTCGTTTGTACCGCAGAATGTATCAACTACATAAAGTTTCTTTGCGGTGTTGAGCTGCTTGATAGCCTTTGCGCGGAGGTCAGCCCACGCTTCCTCTGAGCAAGGCTTGTTGTCATTCTTATACTCCTCTGAAGTCCACCATACAGTGTCCTTGCTTGCCTCGTTCATTACGAAGAATTTGTCCTTAGGAGAACGTCCTGTGTAGATACCTGTCATTACGTTGATGGTATCAAGTTCTGTCAACTGGCCTTTCTCGTATCCCTCGAGGCTTGGATCTGTCTCCTCAGCGAAGAGAACCTCATAAGACGGGTTGTGAAGAATTTCCTTCACGTCGGTAATACCGTACTTGGTCAAATCAATTGTGCTCATAATTTCTTATAAAATATTTAAGGTTTTAACTAAATTCCGTATATCCCTGCAAAAATATAATTTTTTTAGCATTCGTCAAACATTGCCGTGAATATTTTCGCTACATTTGCTGCATATTATATGCCTTGTCCAGTAATGCTGACAATATGGCGTACCAGAGAATATGTAATGCGAGGAAATGACAATATGGCACCGTCGGATATACTCAAGGAATACTGGGGTTATGATTCGTTCCGACCGAAGCAGGAGGAGATAGTCAATGCTGCTTTGGACGGAAGGGATGTGCTGGCCATTCTCCCGACCGGTGGAGGAAAATCAGTATGCTTCCAGGTGCCGGCGTTGATGCGTGAAGGAATTGCAATTGTCGTCACCCCTCTCATCGCTCTGATGAAGGATCAGGTACAGAATCTCAACGACCGCGGCATCAAGGCATTGTGCGTCAATGCCGGAATGGGACGACGGGAAGTGGAACTCGCATTCAACAATGCCGCATACGGCGACTTCAAGTTTCTTTATCTATCACCGGAAAGGCTCGGAACTCCTCTTTTCAGGAATTATGTCAAGGAAATGAATGTGAGTTTCATAGTAGTAGATGAAGCACATTGCATATCTCAATGGGGATACGATTTCCGCCCGGACTATCTTCAGATAGGCGTGATCCGCGACTTGGTGGATGCGCCCGTCATCGCGTTGACTGCGACTGCAACTCCCGAAGTTGCCGATGACATAATGGATAAATTGCGCTTCGGGGATAAGTGTTTGATAAAGAGCGGATTCGAAAGGCCGAATCTTTCATATATCGTGCGCAGATGCGATGATAAACTCGGACAACTCCTGAGCATCTGTACAAATGTCCAAGGTACAGGAATAATATATGTGCGCAGCAGGAAGAAGACTGAGGAACTCTCAGCCTTCCTTAATGCAAACGGTATCCCGGCATCATTCTATCACGCTGGTCTGGGGCCGGATTCGAGGTCTGACAGACAGGAGCAGTGGAAGAAGGGCAAGATAAGAGTGATGGTATGCACGAATGCTTTCGGTATGGGCATCGACAAGCCGGATGTCAGATTCGTAGTTCACTTCGATGTCCCGGACAGTCCGGAGGCTTATTTCCAGGAAGCCGGAAGGGGAGGACGTGACGGAAAGAGAAGTTTTGCAGTTCTTCTATGGAATGCAGCGGACACCAAGCGCCTGCGTCAGATCGCTTCTGTATCGTTCCCATCTTTAGAATATATTGAGGATATATATCACAAGGTGCATATATTCTATGAAATACCGTATGATGCAGGTGCCGGCAGACAGTTGAAGTTTGACCTTGACGGATTCTGCCGTCATTTCGGACTTCAGAGGCAGTCTGCATATTATGCAATGGTCTATATTGAAAGGACCGGCCATTGGACTTTGTCGGAAGATGTGGACATATCGACGAAGGTGCAGGTCAGAGTTGAACGCAACGACTTGTATGAGATTGAGTTACCTGATCCCGCGATGGCCGGATTGCTCGAAGTCCTTATGCGCAGATATACCGGTCTTTTCTCATATCCTGTACCTATAGACGAGGATTATGTTGCTTCACGCATAGGTGTGACCGTGCCGATGCTTCGCCAACTTCTGTACAAACTTTCGTTGGAGCATATAATCCGTTATATTCCGAACGACCACGCAACGGTTCTTTACCTCCATCACGAGAGGCTGCGTCCAAAGAATGTCAATCTCGATCCTGAACGATATGCTCTCCTGAAGAATTCGAGTCTTGAGAGGATGCAGAAGATGATTGATTATATCAGCGAAGAAGATGCCTGCAGAAGTTCATATCTGCTTGAATATTTCGGACAGAAAGATAGTGCCGACTGCGGAACCTGCGATGTCTGCCGCTCTGCAAAAAGAAAGTCTGCCGTTTCCGATGATACGGCTGCCAGACTGATTGCTTTCATAAATGAAGAAAAGGCAGGGAAGTACTCTCTGGAGGATGTCACTCTCCGGTTTGGCTCTGTAACAGACTCGTCATCAGAGGATTATATATCCGTCCTTAGACATCTGACAGATGAGGGCTCCGTGCCGCCTCCAGAAGATTATTGATGGAGCCTTAGCGAGCATCCGTAGAATTCGGGTCGCTCCAGATGAAACGATAGTTTATCGATTCGCCTCCATCCACAACGATGCACTGGCCGGTGCAGAACGAGTTTTCTATGGTGAGGAAAAATGCCCATCTGGCTATTTCTTCCGCTGTAGCCCATCGTTTCAGAGGGGTCTGTTCCATAATCTGTTGCCATAATTCAGGATCGTTGACCACGCAGTCATTCAGTGGGGTAAGCACTCCTCCCGGATCGAGGCTGTTGCAGGTTGCTCCATATTCGGATACTCTCAATGCCACATTCTTCGTGTAAGCCATAACGCCTCCCTTGCTTGCACAGTATTCCGGAAATTCCGAGCCTGTGTGTGCGCTTGCTGATCCGATGTTGAGTATTGACTTTATATTTTTCTGGACTCCGTATTTTTCTGTAATGCGTATGAGAGCCTTCAGATTGATGTCGATGTCTTCTTCATTCTGCGTGCCTGCATTATTGATCAGGATATCCACATCTTCGATCTCAGGCAGGTTGTCGTAATCCCTGATATCGCAGATGAAATGGACGTAAGATTTATCCTTGATCGCAGACTGCTGCCTGTCGATTCCATAGACGCAGTGCCCCTTTTCGAGGAAATGCTCTGCGATTGCCTTGCCTATTCCTTGAGATGTTCCTGTTATCAATACTTTCATCATTTCTCAGCATCAGAATACCAAGGCAAAGTTAATCAAAATTGTAAAAAACATATAACTTTGTCAAAGGAAGGCTAACCCTATCGACCAACCCTTTTTTATGAATATAGGACTATATACTTTAACTTCTCCACTTCACGACCAGAAGTCTGTGGAGGCAGTTTCCGCTGGTTTCATAGCGGAAATTGAAAGTGAACTCAACTTCAGATTCGACTATAAAGGAGCCGACTTCGGAACATACGGTACGCACGACCTGGAGGTCATATTTGTCAGAACCGGAGGTACGGAAGGTATCTTCAAGAAAGTGTTTCCCTCACTCAAGGGGAATATTGTTCTGTTGACATCTGGCCGTAGCAACTCCCTTGCTGCGTCGATGGAGATAATGTCCTATCTGAATCAACAGGGTCGTCGTGGCGAAATCCTTCACGGGAATATATCATATATAGCAGGCAGACTCACCACTTTGGCCAAGGTAGTCTCAGCAGCGAAAAGACTCGCTGACAGCAACGTTGGAGTCATAGGCAAACCCTCCGACTGGCTTATCTCCAGCAACGCCGACAAGGACAGACTCAAAAGCGTTCTGGGAATAAATCTCATCGATGTTCCAATCGAGGAATTGGTTGCTGAGATATCTAGTCAGCCGTCCATTTCCTCTGATCTCGCAGATAAGGTGAAGAGTCAATTCAATGACAAGGCTCCGTCGTTCCTGAAAGACCGTGCTGAAATGTCATTCCGGATATATTCCGCTTTAAAGGGAATCGTACGCAGATATGACCTGAAAGGCTTGACTGTCAGATGCTTCGATTTGCTTGATGCGGTGGGGAATACCGGTTGTCTTGCTTTGGCTATGCTCAACGCGGAAGGAGTGCCCGCGGGATGCGAGGGTGATGTTCCGGCACTTGTTACGATGATGATAGGCAAGGCACTTACAGGGCAGTGCGGATTCCAGGCCAATCCTTCGCGTATTGATCCTGAACAGGGAGAAATGGTTCTGGCTCATTGTACTGTACCTCTGGATATGGTGGGAAGTTATTCTTTCGACACTCATTTCGAATCCGGCCTTGGAATCGCAATAAAAGGGGAGTTGCCGGAAGGACAGGCGACGATAGTGAAGGTAGCGGGAGATATGTCACGTATCTTCTGTTGCGAAGCGGCCTTGACCGGCAACCTGTGCGAATCCAGCCTGTGCAGGACTCAGATAAGAGTGAAACTCGATGGAGACGGAGGCAGGGTATGCCGGGATTATTTCCTTACCGCACCGATAGGGAATCATCATATCGTGTTCCTGGGTGCCCAGAAGCAACTTTTCGAGGATTTTTTCAGTTATTCAGATTTTCCGGATAGTTCGAATCAAGATAATCAAATTTTATAGATACATTCAGTCTGCCCGCATATCTTCCATAAATTTTTCCTGCTTGATATATGCTATGCTTTCCTCGACGAACTGGTATCCCTTGCTGCCGGGGCGGCCTTTCTTGAGGTATAGTTCGTAATACTTCAATGCATCGTCATATTCCTTCAGCCTTTCATAGCAGTAGCCTATGGATGATAGTGCGGATATATTCTTCGGGTTGTATCTATAACTAAGTTCGTAATATTTTATGGCGGTCCTGAAATCTTCCGACTTGTGGAAGGACATTGCCCGGCTTCCGTATATGTTGTGCATCATCACAGGATTCGGCTCGAGCATCTTCAGAGCCTTTGCATACAGCCGCTCCGTTTCATCGTTGCTCCCATATATTCGTCTGCTCTTGGTCTCTGCAAGTTGATATACGAGCATTACATCTGACGAGTCCAACTGATAGGCCTTTTCGAACTCCCTTTCTGCCTGGAGGATATTGTCAAGCATAAAGTGATTCAGGCCAAGGTAATACCGCACACTGTAAGTGCTGTCTCCCAGACTCAGTTGCTTCTCGAAGACTTCCAGAGATGGCTTGTACTTCTTGTTGAGGTGCAGTGCAAGTCCGTGTATCGGAAGTACGGTCATATTGTCCGGTTCCGCTTCAAGGAAAGGTCCGGTCATTTCCAGTACTTCGTCATATTTCTTCGCAGCCAGAAGAATGTCGGCTTTCTTGCTGATTGTCCTGGCGTGATGCGGTTTTATCCGAAGGAATTCATTGTAATATACCAGGGCGGAATCAGCCTTGCCTGAGAGCCTGTAGGCGTCTGCGGTCATAGCAAGGATATCGGGGATCGTATCCCTTGCTGTGATGCCACGGCAGATCCTGATGCATTCTTCGTATGCCTTTTCGCGGTAGAGAAGTCTGGCCTGGGCTATCTGGAAATATAGATTGTCAGGCTGCATAGTCGAAAGCATAACCCACCATCCGTATGCCTCCTCCGTATTGCCTGCCGAAGTATGGCATTCGGCCAGTTCAGTCAACACCTCCATATCAGAGGTGTTGTGCTGAAGTGCTACCATAAGAGTATCTATTGCCTGGTCGGTCTTGCAGAGCCTCCGTAACTGTCTGGCGTTTTCCAGTGACTGGCGCACATCGAAACTGATGCTGTCCGTCTGGGCCCGCAACGGAAAGCATAGCAGTATATATAACGCTGTCAGGACAAAGATTCGTTTCATAATCACTGCGCGTCTTTCTCAGGCTTCTTAGTCTGGAAGATCACAGGGAAGGTGAAGGTTATAGGAACAGGTTTTCCGTCCTTCATTCCCGGGGTCCAGTCCGGTGACGAACTCACGACTCTAAGTGCTTCCTTGTCGAGATCTTCGTGTACGCCCCTGAGTACCTTGACATCCGTAACCTTGCCGGTCTCGGTTACTGTGAATGTGAGGGTTACTCTTCCGCATATTCCTTCTTTCTTGCAGTTTTCCGGATAGTTCAGATTTTCATTGACCCACTTGCTGAATTCGTTGGCATCGCCCCCGTTAAAACTCGGTTTTGTTTCCACTGACTGAAATGGAACCGCTTCTGTGTCAGGCTTCTTAGTCTGGAAGATTATAGGGAAGGTATATGTTATCGCGACAGGTTTCCCGTCCTTCATTCCTGGGGTCCAGTCCGGTGACGAACTTACGACTCTGAGTGCTTCCTTGTCGAGATCTTCGTGTACGCCCCTGAGTACCTTGACATCCGTGACCTTGCCGGTCTCGGTTACTGTGAATGTGAGGGTTACTCTTCCGCATATTCCTTCTTTCTTGCAGTTTTCCGGATAGTTCAGATTTTCATTGACCCACTTGCTGAATTTGTTGGCATCGCCCCCGTTAAAACTCGGTTTTATATCCGCAAACTGGAATGGAACTACATCAGACTGCAATGTGTCTGTTGAGGCCTCGTCTCCAGCGATGCTGAGGGCATCCGGATTACTGATGTTGCCTGCATTGGTCTTCTGTGCGCAGGAGCCCATTGCTACGATGAGAGCCGGTATGCAGAGGAAATAAGCCAGTCTCATCCATTTGTTCGTTTTGTTCTTGTGCATCATAGTGATTCTGTTTTTAAGTTTCGAGTGATTGAAGCCGTTGGCCAATTGGAAGCGTTTAACTCCCACAGCTTTCTTCACCAGAAGCAGTTGATATTGAGTTGCATCGATGCCTTTGTTGATTGTAAGTTCGTCCGCTTCATATTCGTGAAGCATCTTTAGTTCGGTTCGGGCGATCCATACCAGAGGATTGAACCACTGGAATACAGTAGCCGCAGTATAGATCATCAGATCGATGGAGTGCCTGCATTCCACGTGCATCTTCTCGTGAATCAGGATCGCTGGATTTTCGATGATGTCCGCCCTGCTCAGCACTATGTGTCTTCCCCAACTGAACGACGGGATGTCGCTCTCGACGATTCTTACTGTCGTGTCGCCGATTCTCTCCTGCCTGGCTGATCTTATCAATCTGTTCATTCTGATATATGATACAACTGCGGCAGTCAATGATACCAGACAGCCCACGAAGTATATGATACTGAGCAACAGTGTTTTCCATTCTGTTTCCGCTCCGATGGCTGCAGCCTTCAATGTCTCCGGTTCTGCCGAAATCGCCTCTTCAATGAATGAGACCGGGGTCATTGAAAAACTGTCAGCCGGCATCTCTATCCTTATAAGCGGAAGCACCAGACAGAGGATGGTAGCAGCCATAAAGATGGTGCGGTTCAGCCTGAAGAAAGTGGTCTTCCTCATAACCAGCATATAGAATGACAGGAACACAGTCATATATATGCTGCTCTTTATCATATATATTATAAGTCCGTTCATAATGATTCTATTTACGTCTCTTCTCGATTTCAGCAATAAGCGCCTTCAATTCGTCCAGATCCATCTTTTCCTCTTCTACGAACTGAGAAACGACACTCGCGTAAGAGTTGTTATAATACTGCCGAACGACATTGCCGATCGTATCGCCGCTGTATTCCTTCTCCGTGCGGGCAGGTACATATATGAATGTGTTTGCGACAGGCCTTCTTGTCAGAAAACCCTTGTCTTCAAGGAACTTGACCTGGGTAGCCACGGTGTTGTAGTTCGGTTTCGGTTCCGGCATATATTTCAGTATGTCTCTGATGAACATCTCTCCGTGCTCCCAGAAGATCTTCATTATCTCTTCTTCCTTTATTGTGAGTTTCATAATGTCTGAATTTATTTTACAATGCAAATATAGTAAGAAAAAACAAAACTCCTAATAAATTTAGGAGTTTTACTAAATATTTTAGGAGATAAGAAAAGTTCAAAAAACATAAAAAAGAGAAAAACTTTAATTTGATATTATGTTCGAACATTCAGTTGCAAATATGCGTATCCTGAAATATGGAATTTAATTTTGAATTATAGAATTTTTGTGTTTTAATTTACAGTATGTATATAAGTATGAGGATATTTACGGAACAGGCTATGAAGGAGTTTACAGAAAGGAATCCTTCTTCTAAAACGGCCTTACAGGTATGGTGCAAGGTTGTGAGGAAGAGTGAGTGGCGCAGTTTGTCAGATATCAAGAATACATTCAATAGTGTTGATTATGTAGGGAACGAACGATTTGTATTTAATATAAAAGGTGATGAGTATCGTTTGGTGGCCGTAGTAAAGTTTTCAATCGGCTTTGTATATATACGCTTTATCGGTACATATAATGATTATGACAAGATAGATTGCAAAAGTATTTGATTATGGCTAAGATAAAAAACAAGGAACAATATGATTGGGTGGTTTCAAGAGTTGAATTTCTTTTGCCTCTGGTGAAAGAGGATGCTCCGTTGAGTGATCCTTCAAGAATTGAACTTGAACTTTTGTCAGAATTGGCTGCAGAATATTCCGACGAGAATTACTCATTAGGAGACCCCTCCTTGAAGGATGTGTTGAAATTGCGGATGTATGAATTAGATGTCACGCGAGATCTGTCGTAAACTTGATCTGGATGCCAATATTGTATTGGGTGTTTGAAGTCAGCCTCGGGGCATTTATTCAATCACCAGGCCGTCGTAAGCGGGGAGTATGCCTTCCGGAAGTTCGGAGGCCAGTTCGTTGTATGTAGGAAGTTGGTGTGAAAGGTGGGTAAGCCAGGAATGTTTTGCTCCGACGCGCTGAGCCACCGCTACTGCTTCTTCCAGAGAATAGTGCGAGATATGCTTGCCGTATTTTACGCAGTTTATGATAAAATGATCCAACCCTTCGAGTTTTGCAAATTCCTCTTCGGGGATGAAGTTCATATCTGTGCAATACGCAATATTTCCGAAACGATATCCGAGAACAGGGAGTTTGTAGTGCATTCCGCGGATGGGAATGACCGTGGCCTTTCTGACAGGATCGTTTTCTCCGGCCATAGTGTGGATATATCCCTTTCCTGGTTCCCAGGACAGCACTTCGTACGGGCCGCCACACATAAGTGTGAAAGGATTTTCATCTATATTATGAACGTGCCATTCGGGGGCTCCGGGATACTTCTTTTCTGCGAATGCGTATGAATATTCCAGTCTTAGAGAGTCTTCAACATATTTCTCGCAATAAATCTCTGATGCCCTCTTTTCGAGGTAGTTGAATGCCCTGATGTCATCCAGACCTCCTGTGTGATCCTTGTGGTTGTGCGTCAATAGGATTGCGTCAAGATGAGATATCCCTGCCCTGAGCATCTGCTGTCTGAAATCCGGGCCGGCATCTATCAGTATCCGCATACCTTCATATTCGACGAAAGCGCTGGCTCTCAGCCTCTTGTCACGAGGATCCCGGCTGCGGCAGACATCGCATCCGCAGCCTATCATCGGAACTCCTTGAGAAGTACCGGTGCCAAGAAATGTCAACTTTGCCTTGCTCATATTGTGATATCGACTATCTTTCCGATCATTTCCGGGTCGTATGGACGTGATACCCTGATATAGTTACCTGTATATCCTTCCATCATACCTTTTCTGTCGGTACTCTCGAACAGAACCTTCTCTGCAACTCCTTTGTTGGCATCAATGAATTCTTGATGTAGTTCCGCACAAATGGACTCCAGCATCTGTACTCTCTTGGTCTTGACGCAATCCTGCACCTGATCCTTCCTTATTGCTGCAGGAGTTCCGGAGCGGCGGGAATATGGGAAGATGTGTATGAAGGCTGGACGCACGGTGTCTTTCAGGAAATTGTAGGTCTCCATAAACAGTTCGTCAGTCTCTCCCGGGAATCCGACAATCACATCGATGCCGAAAAATACCTTCGGTCCTCCAGGCACTTCTGTCTTTTCCCTGATATATTGTATCTTCCGTGCAAATGCTGCAGTGTCGTACCTCCTGCCCATCTCTTTGAGAATAGTATCGCATCCCGATTGGAGAGGGATATGGTAATGAGGGAGGAATTTGCTGCCGGAAGTTATCCAGTCAATCATTTCTTCAGTCAGAAGATTAGGCTCGATAGATGAAATCCTGTAGCGTTCTATTCCTTCTACATCGTTGAGAGCCTTGATGAGATCAAAGAATGTTTCGCCCGTAGATTTTCCGAAATCTCCAGTATTCACTCCGGTAAGCACAATTTCCTTTATGCCTTCAGCAGCAATGGCTTCAGCCTGAGGAATAATGCTGGATATCGGTATGTTGCGGCTTTCTCCGCGTGCGTATGGTACTGTGCAGTAATGACATTTGTAATCGCATCCGTCCTGCACCTTCAGAAATGAACGTGTCCTTTCGCCACTTGAATATGCAGGGAAGAATGTCGGTGACTGTATGTCGTCGATACTCTGATTGTTTACCATTGCCAGTATTGTTGGAACTATGCGGCTTTTTTCTGTCGCTCCGAATACGGATGTCACTCCTTCTATTGCTTCAATCTCGGTCTTCTTGAGTTGGGCATAACATCCGGTCACAAAGATCTTCGCTTCCGGATTCTGCCTGTGAAGTTTCCTTATGATGTTGCGGCTTTTCTTGTCAGAATGCTCTGTCACCGTACACGTGTTCACGAGAAAAACGTCCGCACCTTTGCTCCACGGCACAGCCTCGAATCCTTCTTTCAGAAGTTCTCTTTCGTATGTCGAGGTCTCAGCATAATTCAACTTACACCCCAACGTGATAAACGCTATCCTTACTTTCATCTATGAAACAATGTTACTCTTGACCACTGGGTCACCCCATTCACCGGCGGTCTTTTCTTCGATACCCTGACAGAAAACCTCACTAATTGAGGAAAGCGATTTTCTATAGCCTTGACGATACGTCCGGCCACATTCTCCAAAAGTTCGGACGGAACGGACATTTCGTCTGATACTATCTCATATATTTCTCCGTAATTGAGTGTGTCATTCAGGTCATCGCTTTCTGCAGCAGCCGAAAGATCCAGTTCACCACGGAAATCCACAGTGAATACATTGCCTCTTACCTTTTCCTGCTCCAGACAACCGTGATAAGCCTTGAACTCCATTCCCTCGAGTTCGATTACACCGATGTTTTCCATATTATGCTAAAATCAAAAATACGCAAGGCCTTTTGCCTATAGTGAGTCCTTCCTTCTTCCACTCGCTGACCCGTTTCGTCTTGATATATGCATCAGGCATAGTGATGTTTGCCGCAACGCATATTCTGGTAGTCGCTCCGCATACTGATAGAATGTCTGCAAACAGGGAGTCGTTCCTGTATGGTGTCTCTATAAGTATCTGGGTCTGTTTCAATTGTCCGGAAATTTTTTCAAGAGTCCTGAGCCTGCTGCGTCTTTCTTCTGTCTTTGCCGGAATATACCCGCAGAACGCGAATGATTGGCCATTCAGTCCGGATGCCATAAGTGCCATCATAAGAGAGGATGGCCCCACTGCAGGAACCACTTCTATCCCGTGTCTGTGCGCAAGGGAGACGAGTTGAGCGCCCGGATCGGCAACAGCCGGTAGTCCGGCTTCTGAAATCAGAGCAACGTCATTGCCATTGTCGAACAGACTTATGTAACTTTCCACAGTGGACTGATCGGTATGTTCGTTAAGTTCGAGGAACTCAAGCCCTTCTATACGTCCTTTCAAACCTGCTTTCGAAAGGTACCTTCTTGCTGTCCTGACTTCTTCAACAACAAAAGTCCTGAAATGTTGTAATGATTCCAATACCGGACCAGGTATCACCTCAGCCGGATCGTTCTCTCCCAATGGTGACGGGATGAGATAAAGTCTGCCTTTCTTATCTGTCATCTTTCTTCCTGTCTGTCTTTTTCTTGTCTTCTCCAGTAATACTGAATTCAATTTTCTCTCCGTTCAGCATTTCCTGCTGTTCAGCAAGTCTGGCCTCCTGTCTCTTCTGCTTTCCGGCAAATACATTCCTGAAGAATTGCCTGAAACTGTTGAACTCTGTCTGGTATGTAAGACCGACACCGTTTCTCTGTGAATTGTCCAGATAGTTGGAATATTGGTCAGCCGAATGAGAGAAGATATTGAGGCGGAATGCTCCAGAACGATTCAGTTTGATCTCGATGTCCAAGTCTCCGACCACATCGTTCTGGGTGCCGCCACCTTCATATTGTTTATTGCCTATATTGCCGTTCACTACTACTCTGTTGTTGAATAACTGGGTCGATACAGCCACATCAAATATGTCCGTGCCTTGTTCGGTTGGCTGGTATTTGAGACCTAGGTCAAGCGGAATATCCAGTTTGTGCAGTATATTGCTGAGTTGGTTGGCCATAGCCTCTGTAACGTTCGAATAGAACAATGATGAGTTGTTCACAATGCCGGACTGTTCATCCGGGAGGAAACTGTTGGAGAGAAGGAGGGAGAGGAATTGCTTCTGCACCTTGTCTTCCGTACTCAACGCGCTTTCAACGCGGGATTTGATCATCGGGTTCAGATCCGGAACTTCAATGAAGAATTGCAGTCTCGGGTTGATGAGTTTGTCAGTTATCCTTATTCCGCATTCCACGTTTCTCCTGTTTGCTACGGACGACTCGTCTGACAGAAGGGAGGATAGTGATGCTTTTGTATTGTAGATTGCCTCGATGTCAAGCGTACTCTGCATTATATCTCCACTGAAAATGATCGAACTTCCGTTCTGTATGTCAAATACCCTGTTCACAAGTCCAAGTGCGGAAAAATTGTACTTTCCTCCAGTAAGCGTGTAATCTCCGTTTATGTTGAAACGATCCTCTCCGACTTCGAGTTCGATCAAGCCGTTGCCTTGACCGCTGAGGACATTTCCACTGGCCTTGTCTATTTCAACAAATGCTTCCACGTTAGGAGAGGCCTCAACCCTAAGTTTCACCAGCAGGTCGCTTTTGCCTGTGTGCTCCCGGTCCATACGTGCCATCATTGCTACGTATGGATCGACATAAACTTCTCTGGATGGTTCTTTGAATTTGAGAAGATCTGTCGTTCCGTTGGATGTGGCAGTTCCACTCATAGGAATATGGAACTGACCGGTCTTGGCTGTTACTGCATCCACCGTAAGTGTCAGCGAATTGATCGGGCCTGTGATGGATACATTTCCAGTGCCATATACATTGCCGTAGAAATCGCTGCTCATAGTCTCATCAAGGTCAATGCCCTCGATGTCTCTGACTTTGATCCTTGTGTCGAATGTTATATCCCTGAATTGCGACCAGTTTATGCTTCCTTCCACGGTACCGGTGCCGTTATATCTGTCCCTGATGCTTATTTCATCAAAATATACACCGGTGTCGTTGAGGTGGAAGAGACCGTCTGCATAGTATGGAACATTTGTGAAGCCGACTCTCAGTACTGCATCGTCGAGCCTTGTCCCCTTGCTGCTTATTTCCAGCATATTGACCGGACCTTCAGCATTGATATTTCCAGATATATATCCACTCATCTCGCTGAATACATCTGTAAGAAAAGGTTCTGCGTACTTTATGTTGAGGCTGTCCAGAATGAGATCGGCATCGAGCATCCTGGTCTTTGGAGTATATCGGGCAAAAGCATCGAGATTCTTCTTCCCGTTGTAGAGATTTCTTGCTGAAATGTTGAATCTTTCAAATTCTTCATCCCACGTGCTTCCTATTGTAACAGTTCCCAATGGCTCGCCTGCAATGAATGTGGAATCGCATAAAATATCTGCAAGAAGTCCTTTGGAATTGACAGGAGAAGTTATTTCTACATTTCCGGTAGCAATTCCTCTGAGGCCAAGTTGCTGCCCCACGATCGGGGCTATTGCAGCCAGATTGAATCTGTCGAGGCCGAATGTCAATGTGTCTGTCCTGGTCTGCGAGGTCTTACCGTATGCGTATAATCTCTGATCTCCGTTCACCGCTTCGAATGAGTCGATGATGATGTCTTTATCCCTGATCCTTAAATTTGAAGGCAGGATGTTCCATTCTTCAGAGTTGAAATACAAAGTCGATGGCAATAGGGTAATGCCTACATTAAGTATATCATCTTCTCTGGAGAGGCTGCCGTTGATAACCAGTTCACCTCTGTTTTCCATATCACTGTGGTTGTCGTATGAATAACTGAGTCCGATATGGTTGTCGTCAGCGAGGAACTTAAGATGATTGTCATTAAGGGCAAATCCGGCAAGTTCTGCTTCTGAAGATGATATTTCTCCCTTGAAGGTGCTTTCATTGTTGTCAAATTCTGCCTTCAGATGTTGGAAGTTATTGGCTTTCAGCGCTATTCTCTGAGAGTTTAGCGATGAGGAAAGGTTTCCGTTGCTGTCGATTCCCAGATGCACCTGAGTGCCGCTGTGGATATATGCTCCGGGCATTATGAATGCAAGGAAGGTTCTGCTGTCGTGTGTGCATATATCAACATTATAACTGTTCCCGTCCCAACTGCTGCCCGGATTGGAAAACAAAGCAGGAATTTCACACTTGGCAGTCAGCGATATCAGATCCTTTGCAAATTTTGTTACAGGTGCGGTTCCGGTGAAACTTGCATCTGCAAACTGGGATCTGAACCTCATCTTATACACATCGTCGCTGCTAAGTGAAGTGAGATTCATATTGCCGATGTTCATAGTGCTGTCCCTGTTTGTGACAGTAAGATCAGCAACATCGATGTCGCCGAGAATGTTTCCGTTGCCGGTCTTTCTGAAGTTGGCATTTGTCCTGAAGTGGAGCCTGGACTTTCCTCTTTTATCGATATTAAGAGCGTTCAGGTCGGCGTATGAAACATTTGCATAGAACTGATATCGGGCATTGTTGGTTTTTGCCGATAATGCGAAGCCACCTTGCAGAATGGCGTTGAGATTCGGATCGCTGGCTATGATGGTACCGTTGAACATATTGCCGGATAATGATCCGACAGCCATAATATTCTGATAATCATATCTGTTGAAATTCAATCTGTCGATCTTAAGAGAATCAATCCTGACGGATGCAGGTTTGTCAAGGCTTGCCTTGAGGGTAGTACTCATTGTAAGAGGACCCAATATGTCTGACCCTATAGCTCTACCGATGTCGAAATCGTCTGTTCTTGCCTTTCCTCTGATACTTAGCGGATTCTTCTCTGAGATGATACCCGAAATATTCAGGTCGGCTGCGATGCTTCCGATGAAGGAATTGATGCCGGCATTGATGTCAAGGTTGTCCAGTTTTCCTGCAGCAGATGCTTCTGCCATAAAGATTATTCCCTTAGCAAATCTGCTGAAATCAGCCTCACCTTCACTCATCCATCCGCTCATGAAGCGTCCGAGCCCTTCTGTGGTGAAGTTCAAACCGCTCACTTTGGCATCTATGCTCGTGTTCTCAATGTCCGGAATGCCTTTCATATTGCCGCTGACTCTTCCGGAGAATCCTCCCGGATATGTTGCGATATTAAGGTTCATTATGTCGAAGTCATCGACATATCCCGAAACTTTTCCGGAAATCCGTGCTCTGAGATTGTTGCCCTTGAGTTGCGGAGCAAAGTATGTCAATGTCGTGAAATCCAGTGTACTGTCGTCTATGATTCCGTCAATCTTCACTCGACTGATAAAGTCAGAAAAAGCCTTGACATTCTCATAACTCATCATATATAGCGGCATATATAATTCAGACCAGGGATCGTCCAGAGTCAAGTGTTCTACGATTGTCTTGCCCCTGCCGACACGAGCGCTTCCACTCATAAATTCGGTGCGGTATCCGCTTTTTTCCCGGAACGAAAGATGCTCTGCTGTTCCGGACATAATCCCGGCCTTGAATTGCAGTTCGTTTGCTGTGATGTTTATGTCCTTGATATCGAGATCATCCCAGTTTATGCCTCCGTGGTAAGGGATTTTGTCGGCTCCGTAATTTTTCATCGAAAAGCCCATATTCCTGATCTGTACGTCCTTGATGTGGAATATTTCCTTTTCGCTGCGCTTTGGTGTCTCCGGCTTCTTGAGCCTGAATATTCTTGAAAGATTGTCTGTGGAAGTGTCTCCGTCACCGGCATCCGGTTTGTCTTCAAGTACGAGGTTCATCTGCGCATTTGTAATGACTGCCTCGTCCAGATGGATGCCTTGTTGTCTGACTAATCCTTCAAAGGTGAATTCTGCAGTGATGTATTCCGCACGGAAGAATGTGTCAACCCGTACTTTGGAGGAATCGGAAGCATCGAAAGAGGGGTTTCTGTCAATGATCGTTACATTCTTTAAAAGCAGAGTCTTGAAAGGTCTGAAATGTATCTTTTCGAAAGATATGTCGGCATCCAGCCGTTCGTTGAGTTTATCGACGACTTTTCCTACTATGAACGTCTGTGTCTGCGGCAACTGAATGATCAGTGCCGTGCCCAACAGGACAGCCGCGATTGCTACGACGGTAAGCCAGAATATTTTCAGAGCCTTTTTGATAATTGTTGCTATTTGATGGTCCAACTTGCAAAATTAATAAAAAATATCGAATAAAATCCGTATTTTTGCCATCGGAAAGATAGCATATAGTGTGCCTTTCTTTCCGTCCCTGCGTTTGTTCGCGGTGGATACAGGATTGTGAAAATGTAATTGTATGGCAGATATAATATTAGGAATAGAATCTTCCTGTGATGATACTTCCGCAGCCGTTATTAAAGACGGATATCTTTTATCGAATGTTCTGGCCAGCCAGGATGTCCATAAGGCGTATGGAGGTGTCATTCCCGAACTTGCTTCCAGAGCGCATCAGTTGAATATAGTTCCGGTGGTGAGCGAGGCGATATCCCGTGCCGGCATCAAGGCTGAGGATATAACCGCCATTGCCTTTACAAGAGGCCCTGGGCTGCTGGGGTCGCTTCTGGTCGGAACCTCATTTGCCAAGGGATTGTCTTTGGCATTGGATAAACCATTGGTGGAAGTCAATCATCTTCAAGGACATATACTTGCAAATTTCATCAAGCAGTATGATGCTGACAATCGGCATCCGGAGTTCCCTTACCTGTGTCTTCTAGTCTCTGGAGGCAATTCGCAGATCGTGCGCGTAAACAGTCCCCTTGAATATGAGATACTCGGGCAGACCATCGATGATGCGGTAGGTGAGGCCTTCGACAAGTGCTCGAAGATGATGGGTCTGGGTTATCCGGGAGGACCTGTCGTTGACAGACTTGCCAAAGAAGGCGATCCGTTGAAGTATAAATTTTCAAAGCCGCATATCCCTGGCTTTGATTACAGTTTCAGCGGCATCAAGACTTCTCTTCTTTATTTTGTCCGTGACCAGATCGCTATCGATCCTGATTTTATGGAGAAGAACAAGGCTGATATATGTGCTAGTTTCCAGAAGGCTCTGATAGATATCCTTATGGATAAACTGATAAAGGCCGCAAAACATACCGGTATCAAGCAGATAACCATTGGAGGAGGTGTGTCGGCAAACAGCGGTCTGCGTGCAAGAATTGAGGAAGAAGGACGCAAGAGGGGATGGACTACATTTCTTCCGGAGTTCAAATTCACCACAGACAATGCCGCAATGATAGCGATTGCCGGTTGGTTCCACTATATGAACGGTGAACGTGCATCGCTTGATGTGGCTCCTGTCAGTCGTCTGGCAGAATTCTGAAACCTTCCTGTTGTCCGCTCCTGTAAGAGGACCTGAATAATAATTATTATGAAAGAAATCGAAGTAACTTCCAAATTGGGAAAAGAACTTACATCAGATGAGATTCAGACAGCGGCTGTAAAGGCTCTTGGCGTGTCTCCTAAGATGAAGCAGCAGATAAGATATCGTATAATGCGTCGTTCCATAGATGCCAGGAACGATATTCTATACCGTTACAGGATAGAAGTTTACAAGCCAGACGAGGTTATGGCTGAGTATGTCCTTGATGAATATAAGGATGTGTCCGGTTCTGAGCCTGTGATAGTGATCGGTGCAGGACCTGCTGGTATGTTCGCGTCGCTGAGACTGCTGATGAACGGCTTCAGACCAGTTGTTCTGGAGAGGGGCAAGGATGTTCATCAGAGGAAATTCGATATGGCCAAACTCTCTCGTGATGGTGTTGTGAATCCTGATTCCAACTATTGTTTCGGAGAAGGAGGAGCAGGTACATTCTCTGACGGAAAATTATATACGCGGTCTTCCAAGCGAGGAGATATCAGAGAAGTGCTTCATCAACTGGTGAGGTTCGGAGCCGATCCTTCCATATTGATTGATGCACACCCTCATATCGGTAGCGACAGGCTTCCACTGGTGGTCGAGAACATTCGTAAATGCATAGTGGAACACGGAGGTGAGTATCATTTTGATTCGCGTGTGACTGATATAACAAAGAAAGGAGACGGCACATTTGATGTGACGGTTGCGGACGGTCAGATTTATTCTTCACGTAAGGTCATCCTTGCGACAGGTCACTCCGCACGTGATATTTATGAAATGTTCGACAGGAAGGGATGGGAAATACAATCCAAGGGATTCGCCCTCGGTGTGCGTGTGGAACATCCTCAGTCATTGATTAATAAAATACAGTATCACGGTAAGTATCAACCTTTTATGCCTACCGCCGAATACTCTTTTGTGACGCAGATCGAAGGCAGGGGAGTATTCTCGTTCTGTATGTGTCCCGGAGGAATACTGGTGCCGGCTGCCACTGCGGAAGGAGAACTTGTCCTTAACGGAATGTCCAATTCACAGCGCAACTCCAAGTGGGCGAATTCCGGAGTGGTCGTTCAGATCGAGCCGGAGGATTTCCCGGAATATGCTCAGCACGGTCCTTTGGCACTGCTTCAGTTCCAGAAGGATGTGGAAAGGAAAATGTTCGAATACACAGGTTCACTGAAGGCTCCGGCACAGAGGATGATGGACTTCTGCAGACGTATCCCTTCTACAGGACTCCCTCAGACATCATATCATCCGGGAGCGGCAAATGCCCCTCTTCACGAACTTCTACCCGAGCACGTTTCATTGAGGCTGAAATATGCCTTTCCTGAGATCGGTAACAAGAAGATGCGTGGTTATTATACCAATGATGCTCTTCTTCTTGGAGTAGAGTCCCGTACTTCCTCACCGGTGCGCATACCTCGTGACCCGGAGACTCTGGAGCATATTCAGGTACCGGGACTTTATCCTTGTGGCGAGGGGGCCGGGTATGCCGGTGGAATCGTGTCGTCGGCTCTTGATGGAATCAACTGCGCTGCCAGGATTTAGTGCAGAGCCTAATCCGCTGGCAGTGAGTCTGTTATGAATATTACGTGCCTCACTATGGGGAGCACGCAGATGAGTTAATTGGATGATACATAGGAAATTAGCGATTGCAGTTATGAGAAGGTTTTTGATTATATGCTTTATGCTATCGGCATTCGGGCTGATGGCTCAGGACAAGACTCTCAGGGTGGACTATATATTTTCCGGGACTGACAAGACGCAGGAAATTGCTCTGGATGAGATGTCCTGCTTTGACGGATGGGCCGGACGCAGATGCAATATGGATAATGTTCCGGTCAGGGGCAACGGGCAGATATGTATGACTGCTGCTGCTACTGGCCGTGTCTTGTATCGTCATAGTTTTTCGACTCTTTTCCAGGAATGGCAGACAACGGAAGAGGCTACGCGTCTGCGCAGGGCGTTCGAGAATGTATTCCTTCTGCCTATGCCTTCCGGACCGGCAGTCGTCAATGTCGAACTTTATGATTTCAAAGGCAATGTTTCCGCCTCTTTCAGTCATCTTGTCGATCCGGAGGACATACTCATCAGACAAATCAATCCCGATCTGGCTCCTCACAGATATATCCTGAAAAGCGGAGATCCTGCAGACAAGATCGATGTGGCTGTCGTGGCTGAGGGATATACTGCCTCTGAAGCGGATGTTTTCTATGATGACGCTAAAAAGGCTATAGATGCCATCCTTGCTCATAAACCATTTGACAGGTATTCTGACAGATTCAATTTTGTAGCAGTTGCTCTGCCTTCGAACGAGAGCGGGGTCAGTGTACCGGGTGAAGGCGTATGGAAGGAAACTGCGCTTGGATCTCATTTCAATACATTCTATATGGACAGGTATCTGACTACGCTCAGGCTTAGACAAATGCACGATGCCCTTTGTGGGATACCGTATGAACATATTGTAATACTCGCGAATACAGATACTTACGGTGGCGGAGGAATATTCAACTCCTATACTTTGACTACCGCTCATCATCCTTCGTTCGAGCCTGTGGTAGTTCACGAATTCGGCCATAGTTTTGCCGGCCTTGCGGATGAATATTATTATGACGATCAGTTCGTTGAATATTATTATCCTGAATGTGAGCCTTGGGAGCAGAATATTACTACTTTGTTTGACTTTTCATCGAAATGGGATGATATGCTGCCTCAGTTCATTTCAATTCCGACCCCACAGCCTGAAGGAGATATATGGAAACATATTGCAGACGGGACATCTGAGGAAACATTCCTTGGTGTATATGAAGGAGGAGGATATCAGTCAAAGGGCGTGTACAGACCATTCCCTGATTGCCGTATGAAAACAAATGCGGCCGATGGTTTCTGCCCTGTATGTCAGAGAGCCATCGCCCGCATAATCGAGTTTTATACTGCCGAATGATCTATTTTACGGAAAGAACCATTACACCGTTCTTTGATGGTTCCAAAGTAAGTTTCATCGTCTGGGAATTATAGTCTGATACGCTCCAGGAGCCGCTGATGACTGGGCAGTCGAAAGACAGCATATTGTTTTTCGCTGTATAAGAGAATCTGTAATTCTCTTTGTTGCCTGATCCGCTTCTTTTCTGGAAAAATTCTCCTGAGTCTGCGGTGTCGAACCGGAGTGTCACAGTAGATGCGCTCTCCAGGCGGTTTCCTTCATATAATTTCAGTTCGCCTTCCCATTTCGTACCAGGGAGTTGCGAAGGATTGAACTCCAGTTTGTCGTTGTCAGGATTGCAGGCAACCAAGGCTGCAATAGCAAGGATGATTGTCAATATTCGTTTCATTATCAGTATGATTGAGTTTATATGTTTTCCTATATGACGCAAATATAGTGAAAAAGTACCACTACATCATATTCCACATTGCGTTTTCCACGTTGCTGTTCTTCTTCGAGTTCATCTTTCCGAAGTTGAAGGACACGCTGAATAGGAAGAATCTGCCAAGTACATTACTATATACGTCTTCTTTGTATTCTCCGGATATGATCCGGTTCAGACTTCTTGTCTGGTTGAGGATATCCTCTGCCTTAAGGCTCAGAGTCACTCCCTTGATGCTTTTGCTGATGCTCATATTCCACATCCACTCAGGTGTGCCGAATCCGGTGCTGTATCCGTTGTAGAAACGATAGGCAAGATCGCTACCGATTTCCCATCCTTTACCCGGTTGGAAGAGTATGTTCGCATATACTCTGCTGTTCCAGGTATTCATATCGGCTGAAGGATCGAGTGAATATTTTGTGATTTTGTTGGATGTTGATCCTCCTGCAGTGATATCCAGTTTGTCGATGCTGTATTTCAGACTTGCTGAAAGCCCCCAGTCTGCAGTGCCGGTGCGGCTTTCTGCAAATCCGCTCTCTCCGCTGTAGAAGCGGTTGCCGTTTGCATCACCCCAGAAATCTTTCATAAATTCATTATAGTCGAAAGACTGTATGTCCAGACCTTCGTGACGGGAAGTAGCCTGGTAACTGTAAGAGTTTGAATATGTTATGCGCCCTGATGCTGTAAATGTGAACTTCCTGTCCTTTCCGAACGGTCTGTTGTATGATGTGTAAACGGCTCCGGAACTTTGAGGCTTTTCAGAATTCACAGGCACAGCATATCTGATTCCGTCGCTGTCGGTCCAACTTGCATATACCGTACTTCTTGTGGTCAATGATGCATTGACAAATACATTGAGGAATGAGAATGTCTCTCTGTTGTTGGTTGTGAACGATGAATACAGACCGTGGTCGTATGAAGGTCTGAGATAGATGTTACCTGCACTTATCTGTATCGGATCCGATATGTCGAGCACAGGATTGAGCATTGAGGATGACGGTTGCCCTGCGAATCCGTAATATCCTGCATAAATGTTGGTTGTGTTCTTTTCGTATTGGTAACTAACGAACGGTGACCAGTTGAACAGCCATTCATCCCTGCCGGTCACTGTCTTTATCCCTAAGGATTCGGCTCTAACTTCATTCTTTATAAGACTGGCTCTGAGTCCGAACTGTATGCTTGATGTGTCATTCTTCCATTGTCCCAATACGGTTCCTATATTTTCGGTATAATAACTATCGGAAACCGATGAGTAGTAATCGTTTCGAGTGCCGTCCGGATTGCTGGCATTCTTTGAGTATTCAGAAACGGAATACACCGTACCTACACCAGCCTGCATTGTCCATCTTTCACCTATCGGCTCACTATATGAAATGGAGCCGTTAAGGGAATATCTCTTCCTGTCCGCATCGTATGTAAGGTTTTTTACTGTATTCTGTCCTTTCAGACTGACTTCAGATAATTCAAGTATATCTTTGTCGGTATTGTTGAAATTATAAAAGAATGCGGCCGAAAGGGTTCTTCTTTCCTTTCCCAGTTTCTTGAATCCTCCGTAAAGCAATCCCTCAGCATCGAATTTTCTTGCGGATGACGATGAGGATGATATCGATCTGTTGAGTGTGTCAGAGGCGTTTCTAGTTGTTGATGCATTTTCTGATGCAATGCTTTCAGTGCCGAAGCCGGCCGTCTGCCTGAAATTAAAGTGATATTTGTCGTTCTTTTTAGACTGAATGTTTACTGTGCCTCCAACTTTGTTCTGCGTTCCTCGGGCATTATGTGCCCTGTCGGTGAATATATCGGGACTGTCCGGCTGAAATGTGGTTCTGAATGATTTCTGGCTTGAGATTTTGCCATTATTGTCGTAAGTTACAGATAGATTTGTTTCAGTACCTTTTATCCTTTCAGTATTGTAATTGATTCCGGCCTTGGCATTTCTGTCAAGTCCGCCGATGCTGTTGAAATCCTGGTCAGGATCTTCATTACCAGTATAATAGGTCACAGTCCCGGCTCCCGGTTCCAGTGCATTGTAGGCATTACCTATGAAAACTATCTGATCCTTTTCCGTGTAGCCAGTCACCATTGCATTGCCGTTGTAAAGGAGTCCTCTGTCATCTATTAGATTATCATCAGTCTTAGGAGTGAGGGTGGAGCCTGCTCCAAGTCTGGCGTTTCCATACCATCCTTTGGTGAACTCTTCCTTCAATTCCACATCCATCACCTTCTCCTTATCGTCTTTGGTCACGATGCCTTTGACTTCTGCTTCATCCTTTGTCTTGTCCACCACCTTGATCTTGTCAACGATTTTGGCAGGAAGGTTCTTCAAGGCCGCAGTGGGGTCGTTGAAAAAGAAAGTCTTTCCGCCCACGGTGATCTTGTCGATCTTTTCTCCGTTCAGAGTTACCGTTCCGTCATCACTCACTTCCATTCCAGGCATCTTCTTGATCAGGTCTTCCAGCATAGCGTTTTCTCCCACCTTGAATGACGATGCGTTGAATTCGATCGTATCTTTCTTGATAGTAATGGCATTCCCGACTGCCGATACAGTCGCAGCGTCGATATATTCCGGATTCTCTTCCATCTTTATTATACCGGCATCATATTCCCATCCTTTGAACGTATAAACCTTCTTATATGGCAGATAGCCGATCATTTCAGCATTCAGTTCGTATTTTCCGGTAGGGACTTCTTCGATGAGAACGTCTCCTTTGTCGTCAGAAAGGGCAAAATGTGTGATTGTGGTGTCTCTGTCCGGGATCAGATATACCGATGCCCAACTTATCGGTTCGGATGTCTTGGAATCAACGAGAGTGAGTTTTACTTTGAGATTGCGGTTGCGCTGGATCATATCATACGAGATAGTCCTTTGCGCAAACAATGGAAGTGCCGCTACTGTAAGGCACAGCAGAGTAAGGATTCGTTTCATTTGTATGTTCGTTTAGTCGTTTTATAATATCAGACGTTTGAAACGCCGGATTGCTACAAGGTATATCAGATATTATGCCAATGGGGAAGCATATAGGCAAAAAGTCAAAAGATTTTTGCACGTCAAGAAAAAATCACTACCTTTGCATCCGGGAAAGTCATACACGACCAGCTCCCTCTGAATTCCCCCAGGGCTTGACCGCAGCAAGGGTAGGAGGTCGTAGCGGTGCGATGTATATCGCTTTCCCTTTTTTCGTATATATACGTGACGTGGATCAGATACTGTCGAAAATCAGCGGAAGCAGATCGTCCACCTTATCGAATTTCCAGATTTTTTTACCCCCTACAAGAATAATCTCCATCTGTCTGCCTCCTTTTGTCTGGTATTGAGCCATTACCTGTCTGCAGGCTCCGCAAGGAGTGGCCGGAGTATCGCACAGTATGCCGTTCTGACTTGCTGCAATGGCTATGGCTTCGATTGCGTTTTCTGGATAAGTGGCTGATGCATAGAACATTGCTGTCCTTTCTGCACATATTCCTGAAGGGTAGGCTGCGTTTTCCTGATTCGAGCCCTTTATTGTCTCTCCAGTGTCCAGACGAACGGCTGCACCTACATTGAATCCGGAATATGGGGCGTATGAACCTTTTGTCGCTTCTATTGCGGCTTCAGCGAGTTCGCGGTCCCTGTTGTCCAACTGGTCGATCGATTCATATTCCAGATAGGCGATTTTTATTTCTTTACTTGTCATAAAAATGCAATTAAGTTATATTTGCAGACTCTACAAATATAATACATTTTTTGAAAATGTCTCATAATATGGCAGATAACGCGCAGATTAAGGTTTGTATAGGACTTTCCGGAGGTGTGGATTCCAGTGTGGCGGCTCTTTTGCTCAAGCAGCAGGCCTATGATGTTTTCGCGCTCTTTATGCAGAACTGGCACGATGCATCCACTACTTTACACGGCGACTGTGAGTGGGAGGAAGATCGTTTTGTGGCGGAGATGGTGGCACGTAAGATCGGTATCCCTTTCTATTTCGTTGATTTGAGCAAGGAATACAGACGGAGGGTTGTTGACTATATGTTCGACGAGTATGAGAAAGGACGTACTCCCAACCCGGATGTTCTGTGTAACAGGGAAATAAAGTTCGATGCTTTTCTTAAGTGTGCAAAGAATCTGGGAGCAGACTATGTGGCTACAGGACATTATTGCCGTAAGGAGACGTTTGAAACCGAGGATGGACAGAAGATATACCGTCTTCTTGCCGGAACCGATTCCAATAAGGATCAGAGTTATTTCCTCTGCCAACTTTCACAGGATCAACTTTCTCAGGCGATGTTCCCGATAGGTGACATAGTCAAGCCTGAAGTACGCAGACTGGCTCACGAGGCCGATCTTCCATCTGCCGACAAAAAGGATTCTCAGGGAATATGCTTTGTGGGAAAGGTCGATCTTCCTACGTTCCTCCAGCAGAAATTGAAGCCTTGTGAGGGCGATGTTGTTGAGGTTTATGATGCATATTATGCTGATAATGAGCAATATGCGTTTGTAAGGGATACCCTTGCATCCATACTGAAGGATGGAGGTGCAGATGTCAAACTGATTACTGACTATATTTCAGAAGACAAGGCTGTACCTGTTATATCCGGAGGATGTCCTTTTGATGAGGATAAGTTGTCCTCTCTTTCTGACGGACAGTTGTTCCGCCTGTCGCAGCCTGTTGATTATGACATACGCTTTGAGACAGAGACATACCGCAGCGGCCGCAAGCATATAAAGAAGACCAGATATAAGGAGAATCCCTACGGAAAGATAGTGGGCAGACACGATGGCGCTCAGTTCTATACGATAGGGCAGCGTAAGGGACTTAATATCGGTGGCCATAAGGATTCCGTATTCGTCATCGGGACAGACATCCCACGAAATATAATATATGTGGGAGAGGGACACACTCATAAGGGGCTTTCGCGCAGTTGCCTGAGGATCGATCCTTCTGAAATTCACTGGATACGTCCTGATCTGGCTATGACCCCTGGTGAGGTCAGGCGCTATCGTGTGCGCATCCGTTACCGCCAGCCTCTGCAGGATGCCACTGTCATAATGCGTTCAAACGGTCTGTATATCCTATTCGACTCCCCTCAGCGAGGAATAACCCCCGGTCAGTTCGCTGCCTGGTATGACGGCGACGAAATGATAGGCTCGGGAGTTATTTAGCCGCAGAAATGCCGGCAAGATATCCGGTGGAGAAAGCGGTCTGCAAGTTGTAACCGCCTGTGTCTGCGTCAAGATCGAGGATTTCGCCGGCAAAGTAAAGTCCTGGTATGAGTTTGGATTCCAGGGACTTGGCTGTGATTTCATCGAGACTTATGCCGCCGGCTGTGATGACGCATCTTTCATAACCTACGAAGCCGGCAATGTCGAATTTCCAGTTCTTGAGGATCTTGGGAAGTGTCTTGTGGTCTGCTCCAGGGTTCAGTTTGGTGAATGCCGGGATGAGAGACATCGGCAGTACCTTGGTAAGAAGTATCCTGAATCTGTCCTTGTAGAGTTTGTTGGCAGTCTTTTTATCCTTGGATATTTCGTTCCATAGACAGCCGATGCGGACTGTGAGATCTTCCGGTTCTACGGCAGGTTTCAGGTCGATGATCACCGAGGCCTTGGAACCGTTGGTGATGGCATTGACGCATCTGCGGCTGACCTTGAATCCTATAGGGCCTTCGATGCCGCCATCGGTGAAGTCGAGGTCACCGAATTCTTCCTGTGCGAGGTTGCCGTCAATATAGAGGCTGAGACTTACGTTCTTGAGTTGGTTGCCGCAGAGGCTTTCACCGGTTTCGCTGAGCGGGGTGTTACGGTTTATGTGCCCTTTCAAATCTCCGGCAGGCGCATCTGTCTTGTAACCGCGTGGAACAATGGCAGTGAGGGAAGGGAAGAGGGGTTTTACGTTGTGGCCGAAAATGCTGGCCCATCTGTATCCGTCTCCTGTGGAGCCGGTCTTCTGGTATGAGAGTCCGCCTGTGCAGATGATGAGTTTTAGGCAGTTGTATTCCGAGCCGTCAGTACATCTGATTGTGAATCGTCCTTCATTCTTGGAGATTTCCTTGACTTCTTTACCACAGTTAATCTGTGCACCTGCATTTTCTGCCGCACGTACCAAAGCGTCCACGATATCAGATGCCAGATGGGATACGGGAAATGCACGGTCACCGCGTTCCACGACAGTCTCAGTGCCGTTCCGTTCGATAAAATCGATCATTCCTTCGGAAGTGAGATTGTAGAACGAATGCTTCAGGAAATTGGGTTTCGGATGAATATGGCTGCTGAATTCGTTCCAGGGCTTCACGTTGGTGAAATTGCACCGTCCCTTGCCGGTAATCATTATTTTTCTGCCTGGCCTTGGCATCTTTTCCAGCACAAGTACCTTTGCAGCCCTGCCATCTTCCGCAAATTTACCAGCCGCACCTGCTGCAGCCATAAGTCCTGCGGCTCCTCCGCCTATTATAATAATGTCAGCCGAATTCTTTTCCATAGTAAGCATTGATTATTGCTCAAGTTATGCAAATGCGAAAGTTGAATTATTCAGATGCAAATTTATGGAAAAATATCTATATTTGCAGTCCCTTCGAAAGAAGGAGTTTCGGTTGCCACTTTAGCTTAGTCGGTAGAGCATCGCATTCGTAACGCGAAGGTCGTGGGTTCGAATCCCATAGGTGGCTCAAAAAAAGGATATCAAGCGATATCCTTTTTCTATTTTTACATAAGGAAGGTTGCAATCTCTTCCTTGAATTTTTCCTTTCCTCTTGCTCCGATCGTCATAACCGGCTCATTGCCGTTTGCAGGAATATAGAGGATCGCCGGGATGGAACTTACGTTGAAACTCTGTGCAAGTCCTCTTTCCTTGTCGATGTCAACTTTGTAGATGATGATTTTTCCATCATATTCTACAGCGAGTTCCTCAAGAATAGGGGCGATTCTCTGGCACGGACCGCACCAACTGGCAGTGAAATCGACTATCACCGGTTTGTCTCCAAGGAAAACCAACTCTTCCGAATTCATATCATAGACCTTTTCGCTGAAACTTTCAGCATTTAGTTCCTTCACTGCTTTCTGTGTCTTATCTGCCTTCTTATCATTCTGCGCTCCTGCATTCCCACAGGCTGCAAGCATCATTATGGCCACGATGGCCAGTGTAATGGTCTTTAAAGTTTTCATATCAGTTATTTTGCTTTGCGCAAATTTAGTAATAAAATTCGTGTCTGTCAGCAGGGTCGCTGGCAATCATCGCTTCATTCAGATCCAAACCTAGTGCCAATGCCACTCCAGCCCCATATTCAGGATCTGCCTTATAGCAATTCCTGATATGCCTTTGCTTGATGAATACTTCGGCATCTCCCATTGCTCTTGCTGTGTTTTCGCAGGTGATTTTCTGATCTTCCCGACTCATAAGCCTCCATAGCATTCCCGGCTGGGTGAAGTAGTCGCTGTCAAATTCCCTTTCATCATAGTTGTATGCCGGTCCGCCGTCAAGAGATGGCTCCTTCAACTGCGGTGAATCAGCCCATTCACCAAAACTGTTCGGTTCGTATGATATGGTTCTGCCATAATTACCGTCCGTACGCATCTGACCATCTCTGTGGTAAGAATGAAAAGGGCATCTTGGCCTGTTGACCGGAATAAGGTGATGATTGACCCCTAGGCGATACCTCTGCGCATCTCCGTAAGAAAACAGACGGCCTTGAAGCATCTTGTCAGGTGAGAACCCTATTCCGTCGATTATGTTCATCGGATTGAATGCAGCCTGTTCTACTTCTGCAAAGAAATTTTCCGGATTTCTGTTCAATTCAAGGATTCCTACATCCATAAGAGGGAAGTCCTTGTGGTACCATACCTTGGTCAGGTCGAATGGATTGATCCTGTATTCCTTTGCTTCTTCTTCGGTCATAAGTTGGATCTGCATCTTCCATCTAGGATAGTCTCCGCGTTCGATTGCTTCGAAAAGATCCCTCTGGTGTGATTCTCTGTCTTTTGCGATCACCGCTTCAGCCTCTTCATCGGTCAGATTCTTTATGCCTTGAAGAGTCTGGAGATGGAACTTTACCCAGGTGCGTTTGTTATCTGCATTTATAAAACTGTAGGTGTGACTTCCGAAACCGTGCATATGTCTGTATGACAATGGAATACCTCTCGGACTCATAGTTATGGTCACCTGATGCAGGGCTTCCGGCAGAAGTGTCCAGAAATCCCAGTTGCTGGTGGCGCTCCTCATACCAGTGCGCGGATCACGTTTGATGGCGTGGTTGAGGTCGGGAAATTTAAGAGGATCTCTCAGAAAGAATACCGGAGTGTTGTTGCCGACAAGATCCCAGTTGCCTGTGTCTGTGTAGAATTTCATCGCAAATCCGCGGATGTCTCTTTCTGCATCAGCGGCTCCTCTTTCTCCAGCCACAGTGGAGAACCGGACAAAGCACTCCGTCTTTTTGCCGACTTCGGCGAATATAGATGCCCTTGTCCAGCGGGTGATGTCGTTTGTAACTGTGAATGTGCCGTATGCTCCCGCTCCCTTTGCGTGCATACGTCTCTCAGGAATGACCTCCCTGTCGAAATGAGCGAGTTTTTCGGTGAACCAAGGATCCTGCATTGTGACAGGGCCTGGACGACCTGCCGTCTGGATGTTCTGATTGTCTGCGATAGGCCTGCCGTTTTCGGCTGTCAGCCTGTGGGGATTGAATTTCTTGTCCATTGGGGATTGATTTGGAAATTTATATATAAGGTCCGTTTATTCCAATTCACGGAAACCTTCATTTCCAAATCAAATGCCAATGTCTCAGAAAATAAGTTTCATATCGAATGATTCGTTCTCACAATATGTTGCCTTAAAGTTTATTTCACCTTCCTCACGTGACGCGAGAATCGATTTTGGTGCAAGTTCGATGGCTAAGAAATCTCCTATCCTCAGTGAAGTTAACCTGGATGCCCTGCATACAGCATCCTCGATCAGTGCCTTAAATGATGCGCTGTCTGATACGGCATCCGGACCGTGGCTGCTGAAAATAGTCTCGCCGTTCTTTCTCACTTCATATATATTGTCATCATTCTCCAGCACTACCGGATTATAGAGCGGAGCCGGCAGGAGTGAAGAATGGTCTGTACAGGAAGTGAAGGCAATCTCTGATGACTCTGGCGTATGACAATACAGGAGTGCACCGAAATTGAAGGCATCATAATATCTTGATGCGAATTTCTGTCCGATACATTTGCCGGCCTTGCAGATTCTGACAAAGACAATCGGAGCCCAATGCAGTTCATTAACGCACTCGGGAGAGTAGAAATCCTTGTTCTCCCTCTCCCAAGTCGTGTCCGGGCGGCAATAGCATAATCCGCTTCCGTATGATTTTACTATAATGTTCATTGTTGTTCTTCTTGTGAAAATAGGCTGCCCAGTTCTTCAAAAGGAGTATAGCCTTTAGTGCGTGGCACAAACGTGGTGGCCTTCTTCTTTTCTGCTGCTGCGGCCTTTTTCTCGGCTTCATACTGAGCCTTAAGCCTTGCGAACTGGCGTTTCGTGTCCAATGTGAAATCGCCGTTGTCAATCCAGGCAAAATATGATGGCTCGTTGAAATAGACCTCACGCGCAGTCTTACCCTTATGCTTTCCGAAACTTACCACCGGCTCGTCCTTGTCATTGAGGATAAGTCGTCCGGCATAGTCAACCGTACGTTGTTTGGTGGAGAATTTCGCAAGTTTATCGACATTGTTTTCAATGCGCGGATCGCCGGAGTACCTGTCAAGTTGTCCTTTGAGCACTTCGTATGTGGCAAGGGTGTCTGCTTCTGCTGCGTGGGCGTTCTCAAGTTCGCGTCCGCAGTAGAACAGATAGGCCGCTTTCAATGTCCTGGGCTCCATAGCGTGGAATATGTTCTGCACATCCACCATTTTCATAGAGTGGAGATCGATTGACGGCTGCTTGTCGGTATATCTGCGTACGCGTTCAATCTCTTCTGCAAGCATCGGCAGGTCGAATTTGGCAGAATTGAAGCCTGCAAGGTCGCTTCCTGTAAGCCATTCTGTCACTTCGTCGGCAATCTGATAGAATGTAGGGCAGCCTACAAGGTCTTCTGCAGATATTCCGTGCACAGCCTGAGCAGAAGGATTGATCGGTCTCTGGCACTGAGCCTCATAGTCCCAAGGTCTGACACGCCAGGTCTTGACCCATTGTTCTCCTCCGGGCAGAATCTTGACGAAACTGAGTTCGATGATCGAATCCGACGCGATGTTAAGGCCGGTACTTTCGATGTCGAAAAACAGCAATGGTCTCTCTAGATTCAGTTCCATAACTAACTGATCATAATAGGCATAATGATACCGCAGATCTTTTCGCTTTCTTCCTCCTCTTCGGCTGGAACGATGAGTGCTGCGCGCTTGCTGTCGAGGAACTTCATAACGAGTTCGCCACAGGTCATATTTGAAAGGATTTCAATTATGAACGGAGACTTGAAACCGATTGTGAGATCCTCTCCGTCATACTGGCACTGCATTGTTTCGTGTGCTGCGATTGAGAAGCCGAGATCCTGGGCAGAAATCATAAGGCTGCCGCTCTTGAGGTCGAATTTGATATGGTTCGAAGCCTTGTTGGAGCAGACTGATACGCGTCTTACAGTGTTGAGGAGTTGTACTCTGTTGATCCTCAGGATGTTGGAGTTGTTCTGAGGGATTACGTCACGGTACTTAGGGTATTTGCCTACTACCAGACGGCAGATCACCATTGTGTTTCCGAACTTGAAAACAGCATTCTTTGAGTCGAATGCAATATCGACAGTCTCCGCATCTTTGCCGATGATAGACTTGAGGATGGCAGCAGGCTTCTTGTGAAGAATGAAAGATGCCTTCTCGGATGCCTTCACGTCAGCGGTAGTGTAGCATATAAGTTTGTGTGAGTCTGATGCTACGAGGGTTGTCGATGAGAGGTCGATGTCGAAGAATATACCGTTCATTGCCGGACGGATCTCGTCGTCAGCGGTAGCATAGATTGTGCTTGAAATGCCGTCAACGAGGCTTTGAGCAGGGAACTGGAGTGTGACAGCAGTGTCGTCAGTGCCTGTGATTGCAGGATAGTCCTCAGCAGGGAAATATGGCAGAGTTGACTCTCCGCTTGCCCAACTGCATACGAACGAACTGTCGCTTGAGGTGCTGATTGTCAGAGGCTGGTCAGGAAGTTCCTTGAGGAGATCCATCATATGTTTTGCCGGAACAGCGATTCTTCCTTCTTCGGCTGTACTTTCAGTTTCGATCTGAGTCTTGAGTGTCAACTCCGAATCAGATGCGGTGATCTCAAGCGTATTGCCCTTGAGGTCGAACAGGAAGTTTTCAAGAATCGGGAGTGGCGACTTTGCCGGAATTGCCTTGGCTACAGCCATTACTCCTCTTAACAGTTCTGAACTTGAAATGATTAGTTTCATAATTTATAGTGTTTATATTATTTCATTTTGCGCCTATATATAATACGGCATATTAAGTGAACAAATATAGAAAATTTTTCCGAGCCATTGGCATATTTTTTGATTTTTTCACCCCGGTGATAACAAATGCTGCTAGATTGTCAGCAAAAACTGCGCATAAATATAGATTTGTACAAAAATTATTTACAGGACATAAATATGAAAAGAGGTATTCTAATCGCTTTGCTTTCCGCAGCAGTCGGAGGGCTGACGGCTTATGCTGTCGTAAACGCTATGACAAAGAACCAGATTCCGGTGGTGCAGAGCATTGACGGATCGCAGTTCAGGACTGTCAATCTGTCACACGAGAATTGGCCGGATTTTACATACGCAGCCGAATCTGCTGTCGATGCTGTCGTATATGTGAAGGTGACTTCTACCCAGACCCAGCCGCAGGCTCCGAATTCGATTTTCGACTATTTCTTCGGATTCCCGCAAGGATCTCCACAGCAGCGTGAAAAGGTGGGAAGCGGCTCGGGAGTAATAATCCGTGAAGATGGCTATATCGTTACAAATAACCACGTTATAGATGGTGCCAGCAAGATTGAGGTCACTCTGAACAATAATCAGACATACCCGGCGACTCTTGTGGGAACCGATCCGGCAACTGATGTGGCTCTGCTGAAGATAGATGCAACCGGTCTGCCGATAATTCCTTTCGGCGACTCCGACAAACTCCGTCTTGGAGAATGGGTCATTGCCATAGGCTCTCCGTACGACCTTCGCTCGACGATTACAGCGGGAATCGTCAGTGCCAAAGGCCGTTCGATGCCTAACTACACAGGAGAATTCAAGGTCGAATCATTCATCCAGACCGATGCTGCTGTCAATCCCGGCAACAGTGGTGGTGCTCTCGTTGACAGAGCAGGAAACCTGGTGGGCATAAACACTGCCATATATTCGCAGACAGGATCATATACAGGCTATTCATTTGCTGTCCCTGTCAATATCGTAAAGAAGATCGCTTACGACCTGATGGATTACGGAAGTGTAAAGAGGGCAGTTCTGGGCATAACGATGGGGCCTATCGATGATAAAATCGCAGAAGAAATGAAACTTTCTTCTAGAAACGGCGTATATATTAGCGAGGTTTCGGAAAGCGGAGCGGCAGACAAGGCTGGAATCAAGGCCGGAGACGTACTGATCGCTATCGATTCCACACAGATCAAAGGCACTGCGTCCGTTCAGGAGACGGTCAGCAGATATTCTCCGGGTGACGAGGCAAAGGTGACTGTCATCCGTGACGGTAAGGAGATGACTTTCGATGTGATTTTCAAAGGAACGGCTCAGGAGAACGGTACAGTAGCAGACGATGGCTCTGTGGCATTCTACGGGTCATCAATAAAGGCGGCATCGGAAGAGACTCTGGCTAAGTACGGCTTGAAGAGCGGTGTGGAGATCGTGGAACTGGGACCAGGCAAACTGATGGAGGCCGGAGCAGTGGAAGGATTCATAATCCAATATATTAACGACCATCCGGTGAAGACTCCTCAGGATGTCATAGATGCAGTGAAGAAGTCGAAGAGGACGGTGTTTATCGAGGGTATCACTCCTTCGGGCAGAACAGGATATTTCGGCTTCGGTCTGTAGGAAAAGAAACAGGCTTAAATTATATTTAATGAGACAGTTAAAGATTACAAAATCGATTACCAATCGTGAGAGTGCGTCACTTGACAAGTATCTTCAGGAGATCGGTAGGGAAGAACTCATCACGGTGGAGGAAGAGGTGGAACTCGCCCAGAGGATCCGCAAGGGAGACCAGCAGGCGCTGGAGAAACTGACAAGAGCGAACCTTCGTTTCGTGGTTTCTGTTGCAAAGCAGTACCAGAATCAGGGACTCAGCCTTCCGGACCTTATCAATGAAGGCAATCTCGGTCTTATAAAGGCAGCAGAGAAATTTGATGAGACAAGAGGATTCAAGTTCATTTCATACGCTGTATGGTGGATCCGTCAGTCAATCCTTCAGGCTCTGGCTGAACAGTCCAGAATCGTACGCCTTCCTCTGAACCAGGTGGGATCTCTCAATAAGATCAACAAGGCTCTGTCAAAGTTCGAGCAGGAGAATGAGAGAATGCCTTCGAGCGAGGAACTTTCCGAGATGATAGATGTGCCTAAGGACAAGATCGCTGATACTCTCAGGGTTTCGGGAAGGCACGTATCTGTGGATGCTCCGTTCGTAGAGGGAGAGGACAACAGCCTTCTGGATGTGCTTGTAAACAACGATTCTCCAAGTGCAGACCGTGGATTGGTGAACGAATCTCTCAATAAGGAGATCGAGAGAGCGCTTTCTACTCTTGCGACTCGCGAAAGGGAAATCATCAAGTCATTCTTCGGCATCGGTTGCCAGGAAATGACTCTGGAAGAGATCGGAGAGCGTTTCGGACTTACCCGTGAGCGCGTCCGTCAGATCAAGGAGAAGGCGATCCGCAAACTCAAGAACAACTCAAGAAGCAAACTTTTGAAAAGCTATTTAGGATAATGACTCCAGAAAAATTCATCATAACTAAAGCGTCTGAAGCAATTCAGGCGCTTTACGGCGTTGAGATACCTGAGGCGCAACTTCAGGTGCAGGTGACTCGTAAAGAGTTCGAGGGTGACTATACATTAGTGGTTTTCCCTCTTTTGAAAATATCCAAGACCACTCCCGAGAATACAGGAAATGCCATCGGAGAGTGGCTTAAGGTCAATGTGCCGGAGATTTCGGCATATAACACTGTAAAGGGATTCCTCAATCTCTCGTTCTCTGAAGTTTATTGGAACAATGTGTTTGCTGAGATTGCTGCAGCAGAAGATTTCGGACAACTGGAGCCTACAGGAAAGACCATTATGGTGGAGTACTCTTCTCCGAATACAAACAAACCGCTTCACCTTGGACATATCCGCAACAATCTTCTCGGATGGTCTGTTGCCAGACTTCTCGAGGTGTGCGGACATAATGTGATGAAGGTCAACCTTGTAAATGACCGTGGTATCCATATCTGCAAGTCTATGTATGCCTGGAAGGTGCTCGGAAACGGCGAGACTCCTCAGTCGAGCGGAAAGAAGGGCGACCATCTTGTGGGTGACTACTATGTGGCTTTCAACAATCTCTACAAGAAGGAGGTTGATGAACTGGTTGCAGGCGGTATGAGCAAGGAAGAGGCAGAGAAGAATGCTCCTTCACTCAAGGCTGCGCAGGAGATGCTCTTCAAATGGGAGAACGGTGATGCGGAGGTAGTGGAACTCTGGAAGACAATGAACGGCTGGGTTTACGAAGGCTTTGACAAGACTTATAACGACTTGGGAATCAACTTCGACAGGACATATTATGAGTCTCAGACCTACCTTTTCGGAAAAGCACTCGTTCAGAAAGGCCTCGAGGCTGGCATTTTCGAAAAACAGGAGGACGGTTCCGTTTGGTGTGACCTTACTGCAGACGGACTTGACAGGAAACTCCTCCTTCGTGGCGATGGCACATCCGTGTATATGACCCAGGATCTCGGAACTGCAGAGCAGCGTTTTGCTGAATATAGTCTTGATGAGCATATTTATGTGGTAGGAAACGAGCAGAACTACCATTTCCAGGTTCTCAAACTTATTCTTGGCAAACTTGGATTTGATTGGGCGGACAGCATATATCACCTTTCATACGGAATGGTGGAACTTCCTGAAGGCAAGATGAAGTCTCGTGAAGGAACTGTTGTCGATGCCGACGACCTTATTGCTGATATGTACAATACCGCTAAGGAGACCTCCCTCGAACTTGGAAAGATCGATAATCTTTCAGAAGAGGAGCAGGACGCTCTTTTCAAGATGATCAGCCTCGGTGCCCTCAAATATTTCATCCTTAAGGTGGATCCACGCAAGACAATGCTCTTCGATCCTAAGGAATCTATTGACTTCAACGGCAATACTGGTCCTTTCATCCAATATACCCACGCGCGTATCAAATCTATCCTGCGCAAGGCGGATGAGAAGGGAGTGGCTCATACCGTTGATGCAGTGAAGCCTGATTCTGAACTTACCCCTAAGGAGGTGCGTATCATAAAGATTCTCAATACATTCCCTGCTAAGGTTGCTGAGGCTGGTGCGGCTCATTCGCCTGCAGTCATAGCAAATTTTGCATACGAACTTGCCAAAGAGTTCAACCAGTATTACCACGATACTCCTATACTTCGTGAGGAGAATCAGGCATTGCTCCAGTATCGTCTGGTACTTGTGGAGACAATTGCCAAGGTTCTTTGCAAGGCAATGTCGATCCTTGGAATCAATCTTCCGGAGAGAATGTAAATGCGATTAAATGTATGATTATAGCGGATCCGGATACATTTCGGATCCGCTTTTGTTTTCTTCAGGTATCTTTTTTGTAAATTTTAATTTATAATATTTCAAAATTAAAAAATTGTTTTTATCTTTGCCTTCGTAAATGGAATAAACAATTAAATATTATTGATATGAACAGCGTTAAAGGAACAAAAACAGAACAGAACCTCCTCAAGTCTTTTGCTGGAGAGAGTCAGGCAAGAAGCAGATATACTTTTTTTGCAGAAGTAGCAAGGAAGGAGGGTTATGAGCAGATAGCAGGAGTCTTTATGGAAACTGCAGAGCAGGAAAGGGAGCACGCTAAGAGATTCTTCAATTTCCTCGAGGGTGGTGACCTTGAGATTACAGCGACCTATCCGGCAGGAGTGATCGGAACTACAGCAGAGAATCTTCTTGCTGCTGCAAAAGGTGAGAATGAAGAGTGGGATGTACTCTACAAAGAGTTCGCTGAGGTTGCTTCGGCGGAAGGATTTCCAGCCATTGCGGCAACATTCCGCAATATCGCAAAGGTTGAGGCAGAACACGAGCGCCGTTATCTCAAACTTTTGAGCCGTATGTCGGATGGTGATTTCTTCAAGCGTGACGGTAAGATCTGGTGGCAGTGCCGCAACTGCGGATATATAGTTGAAGCCGAGGCTGCGCCAAAGACTTGCCCTGCTTGTCTCTTCCCTCAGGCATATTTCGAGCCGATGAAGGAGAACTATTGAAAATAATGACTACTTTTGTCAGGTTATGACAGAAGTATGTTCTTATATGATTCCGACCTCTGCCAAGGAGGTCAAAGCGTTAGGCTGGGATTACATTGATGTGATCTTGTTTACCGGTGGTGCATTCATCGATCATCCCTCGTTCGGTACGGCGGTGATAGCCAGATGGCTGCAGAAACACGGTTACAGGGTGGCTGTCGTACCCCAGCCTAACTGGCGTGATGATCTGCGTGATTTCCGCAAACTAGGTGCTCCAAGGCTCTATTTCGGTGTGAACAGCGGGGCAATGGATTCAATGGTCAATCATTATACGGCCGCAAAGCGTCTTCGTTCCGATGATGCCTATACTCCGGAGGGAAAAGCCGGTCAGAGGCCGGACTATGCTGTGACTGTCTATACGAAGATCCTGAAGGAGATTTATCCTGAGATACCGGTGGTTATCGGTGGTATAGAGGCCTCTCTGAGGCGCGTCACTCATTATGACTACTGGCAGGATTCGCTGAAGCCATCGATACTTGTCGATAGCGGCGCCGATTGGCTGTGCTATGGAATGGGAGAGAGGACTATGCTGGAGTTCACCAAAGCGATTGAGTCCGGACGTAATCTTAACGATATCAGGAAGATACCTCAACTGGCCTTCTATATGGACGGGCGATGCCGGACAAAGGAAGCGGTCATTCTCAATTCCTACGAACGCTGTTGCAAGGATAAAGTTGCATTCGCCGAAAATTTCCACGTCATAGAGACCTACGCCAATATGATGAATCCTCCTGTGCTGGTGGAACCTGTGGGGAAGGGCTATGTGCAGATAAATCCTACCTGGCCTCCGGCAACTCAGGAAGAAATGGATTCGTTCTGGGATCTTCCTTTTACAAAACTGCCGCATCCGCGTTACAAAGGCAAGCATATTCCGGCTTTCGAGATGATAAAATTCTCCATAAATACCCACCGCGGCTGCTTCGGAGGATGTAATTTCTGTACTATTGCGGCACATCAGGGCAAATTCATACAGTCCAGAAGCGAGGATTCGATCATCAAGGAGATCAAGGAACTGAATGCACTGCCGGGCTTTGCCGGGAATATTTCCGATGTAGGGGCTCCTACGGCAAATATGTACGGAATGCGTGGAAAGGACGCTGAACTGTGTCAGAAATGCCGGAGGAAATCCTGCCTTTTCCCGAGTCCTTGCAAGAATATGGACCGTTCGCACGAAAGGCTTCTCAAACTCTATAAGCGGATCGCTTCAGTCAAAGGAATACGTCACGCATATATCGGCAGCGGAATCAGATATGACCTATTCCTGAATGAAAAGGGTTTTGTTGATGAGACCTCATATCCATATTTCAAGGAACTTGTTCTTGAACATACTTCAGGACGTCTTAAGGTGGCTCCGGAACATACGGAGGATTCTGTCCTGAAACTGATGGCAAAACCTTCGTTTGCGCTTTTTGAACGTCTCAGGATAGAGTTTGACAATCTTGTAAGGAGCAGCGGACGCAAATGTGAACTGGTTCCGTATTTCATATCCGGACATCCCGGCTGCGGTATGCGCGAGATGCAGCGTCTGGCTCGTAAACCTGCCCTGCAGGGTCTCTATATGGATCAGGTGCAGGACTTCACTCCGACTCCTATGACAACTTCTTCCGTTATGTTTTACACAGGTCTGGATCCTAAAAATCTGGAAAAGGTGTTTGTGGAACGTGATGTGGAACGCAAGAAAGAACAGAAATCCTTCTTCTTCCGTCGTGGAAAGTAAATGTTTTTAATAAAAAAGTCCATTCAGTGTTGCTCAATTGAAAAAAATGTCCTACAATTGCACCGTATTTCAAAACTAACTGAAATTTAGATAAGACAGATATGGCAACAACACCAAAGAGGAGAGCGGTATGTAGTTATGAGAATATGTCAGAGGAACTGGCAGCCGCATTTGCAGAAAAATATCCAAAAGGATATAGCGATTATTTCCCGGATTTAGTGAAGTATGACAAGCCGGACGGTACGAATTTCTATGCAGTGACCGTGGAGATTCCTGATGCTATCTATCTTGTGAAGATCAAGGTTAAGACTGACGATGCAGAGGATCTGGAGCGTTGGCTTGATGGCGATGACGGAGATGATTCAGAAGGAAATGAAGGCGATAGTCTTCCGGATGACAACATCTCGCAATACTCTAACGGTGATGATGATCCTGTTGATGGTGAATAATTGAATATTGTACGATATCGGGCCGGCCGGGATTTTCCGGCCGGCTCTTTTTTGTGCTTGAAAGGGAAAATTTGTTACCTTTGTAAAGTTTGACTTTTTTGTAAATGAAAAACGGATCCGCAGTAAACGGTGTAATCGCTTTTCTTCGTCGTCTGCTGAAGAAACTGCCGGAGAGGGATGTAATGATCATTCTCTCTCTGTTTGTCGGTATATGCTGCGGTGTGGCGGCCGTACTTCTGAAACTCTCGATCGAATATATCCATCATTCCCTTACATCCTGGTTTGACGGAGAAGCATATAATTTCCTCTTCCTGATATATCCTGGCTTAGGTATGCTCATTGCGATGCTCTTTGTCAAATATATCGTAAAGGACAATATCGGACACGGAGTCACAAAGGTGCTGCAGGCTGTATCAAAAAACGAGTCGAAGATACGTCCGCACAATATGTGGTCATCTATGCTGGCATCATCAGTCACCATCGGTTTCGGAGGTTCGGTCGGTGCTGAGGCTCCGATAGTATATACAGGTGCGGCAATCGGATCCAATGTAGCCCGATATATGGGATTGTCATACAAGAATATGACTATTCTTCTCGGATGCGGAGCAGCAGGAGCGGTGGCCGGAATCTTCAAGGCTCCTCTGGCGGGAGTTCTTTTTACATTGGAGATTCTTCTGTTCAATATCTCGATGACATCGATTCTGCCTCTGCTTCTATCGACTATATCGGCGACGGTAATATCATATATCTTCCTGGGAGACAAGCCTCCTTTCGAATGCACGATATCTCCGTTTGCGATGCACAATATCCCTTTCTACATTCTTCTGGGACTGTTCTGCGCGGCGTGCTCGGTGTATTTTACGCGAATGACTCTTTGGCTTGAGGATAAGATAAAGAGCATCAGAAAGCCTTTCGTAAGATGGGCTATATCCGCTTCCTGCCTGGGTCTTCTCATCTTCCTTTTTCCGCCTCTTTTCGGAGAAGGATATGAGCATCTTCACGAACTCCTTAACGGCGGTACGATAGACCTTGAGGGACAGACCATTCTTGCTTTCTTTCTGCGCAAGGCCTGGCTTGTGCCGGTATTCTTTCTTCTGGTTCTTCTTCTGAAAGTTTTCTCGATGTCCTTTACGAATGCAGGAGGGGGAGTCGGCGGAACTTTCGGACCTACGCTTTTCATCGGTGCGATCGCTGGATTTGTATTATCGCGTACAATCAATCTGATTGCCGGATCGGGATTGGTGCCGGAACAGAATTTCGTCCTCGTGGGAATGGCCGGGCTGATGGCTGGGGTGATGCAGGCTCCGATGACGGCGATCTTCCTGATTGCAGATATGACCGGAGGATATGAACTTCTTATACCTCTCATTCTTACCTCGACAATATCATACGCTGCTACGAGGATGGTGGAGCCTTATTCCATCTACACCAAGCGAATAGCAAAGAAAGGTGAACTTCTTACCCACGACAGCGACCAGGCTGTGCTGACTCTTCTGAAGACTGGCGATTTGATCGAATCCGATTTCAAGACTATCAGGATAGACGCTACACTGGGAGAACTTGTCTCTGTGGTGGCTGAGTCGAAGAGGAACATATTCCCTGTGGTGGATTCGAAGCATCATTTCCAGGGCTTCGTCTCTTTGGAGGATATACGTAGGGAAATGTTCAAGACTGAACAGTATGATACCACTCACGTTTATAATTATATGAAGTCTGCTCCTGCGTATGTCTATATCGATGAGAAGATGGACAGCGTAATGAGGAAGTTCGAGCAGACCGAGGCCTGGAATCTGCCTGTGGTGGAGGCTGACAGAACGTATGTGGGCTTCGTATCCAAGTCGAAGATCTTCTCGGCTTACAGGGACCAGTTGAAACAGGTGTCACACGACTGATTATAATCCGAAATGAAGAATATATATATCGAGCATATTGCCAGACTGCTTCAGGTGAAGGAGTGGCAGGTGGAGAATTGTGCAAAACTTTTTGAGGAAGGAGCAACAATTCCATTTGTGAGCCGTTACCGTAAAGAGCGTACCGGAGGCTTGGATGAGGTGGCGGTTGCAGAGATACGTCATTGGAGTGATGTCTTTGCTGAGATGGAAAAGCGTAAGGCTACTATTCTGGAGACGATCGAGCAGGCCGGAGGACTGACTTCCGATCTTCGTTCGAAGATCGAGAACAGCGTGGAATCCAGGGAAATCGAGGATCTGTATCTTCCTTTCAAACCAAAACGGCGCACTCGTGCTACAGCAGCCAAGGAGGCAGGTCTTGAGCCTCTTGCCGACAAAATGTATGATGTGTCCTTGATCGATCCTGTTCCGGAAGCACGAAAATATGTAGGAGACAAGGTCTCAAGCGTTGAGGATGCTCTTGCCGGTGCCCGCGATATCATTGCCGAGCGCCTCAGCGAGACTGCTTCTGTGCGTGAGACACTGCGCCAGATTTTCAAGACGCGCCGTATTGTGACTAAGGCTACGAAAAAGGCAGTCGGGCAGGAGGCTATGAAGTATCGCTCGTATTTTGATTATTCCGAATCGCTTGAGCGGATCGCACCTCATCGTCTTCTGGCTATTCTCCGTGCTGAGGATGAGGGATTCATCAATGTCAGGATTGATGCAGATGCCGAGAAATGCGGCAAGAAGATATATTATGATTTCTGTCAGGAGAGGCGTTATCCGGCTGCTCCTCTTGCCGAGCAGATCCATCTGGCGTTTGATGATGCATTCAAGCGTCTGCTTGAGCCTTCAATTTCCAATGAAGTTCTGAAGGAAGCCAAGGAAAAGGCAGATATCGAATCCATCAGGATATTCGGAGAGAATCTCCGTCAACTTCTCCTTGCTCCCCCTGTGGGACAGAAAAGGGTTCTGGCGATTGATCCGGGATTCAGGACAGGATGCAAGGTGGTATGTCTGGATGAGCAGGGCAATCTGCTGCATAATGAGGCTATTTTCCCTCATCCGCCTGCAAATGAGAAGGTCAAGGCAATCCAGGCAGTTTCGGCTATGGTTGCCAGATATGGTGTGGAAGTCATAGCCATCGGCAATGGTACTGCAAGCCGTGAGACGGAAGAATTCATCAAGCGTGTTCCTCTTCCCGAAGGGACTCGTGTCTTTACCGTGAGCGAGGATGGTGCTTCCATATATTCCGCTTCAGATGTTGCCCGTGAGGAATTTCCTGATTATGATGTGACTGTACGTGGCGCGGTGTCCATAGGCCGTCGTCTGATGGATCCTTTAGCAGAACTTGTGAAGATAGATCCCAAGTCTTTGGGAGTGGGGCAGTATCAGCACGATGTGGATCAGAATCTTCTTAAGGAGACTCTGGACAATACTGTGGAGAGTTGTGTGAATAATGTCGGAGTCAATCTGAACACAGCCAGCAGTTATCTTTTGAGTTATGTGTCCGGTATCGGACCGGCTCTGGCTGATAATATTGTTGAGTATCGTTCCGAGCACGGTGCTTATAATTCGCGTCGTGATCTTTTGAAGGTCAATAGGCTGGGGGACAAGGCCTTTGAACAGTGTGCTGGATTCCTCCGTATCCAGGGGGCTGATAATCCGCTGGACAATTCTGCAGTCCATCCGGAGGCATATCATATAGTTGACCGTATGGCTCGCGATCTGTCTGTCACTACAGGGGAACTTGTCGGCAATGCTGATTTATGCGGCAGAATCGATCCTTCTCGCTATGTTGATGAGCGTTTCGGATTACCGACCATCAGTGATATTATCCAGGAACTCCGCAAGCCGGGACGTGATCCGCGTGAGTCTGTTCAGGACTTTGAGTTTGCGCACGATATCCATAGTATAGAAGATCTCCATACCGGTATGGAACTTCCGGGCATCGTGACCAATATCACAGCCTTCGGTGCCTTCGTTGATATCGGAATCAAGCAGAACGGTCTTATCCATATTTCTCAGATGGGAGTCAAAGGACTTGTCGATCCGTCCAAGATTCTCAAACTCCATCAGCACATCAAGGTCACAGTCGTTTCGGTCGATCTCGACCGAGGACGCATCGGTTTGAGGCTGATGAAGTGATTTCAGGTGTTTGACTGCATCTCTCGCACTTACGCTGGTTTATCGCTCCAGGTGCTTCGGTGCTTCCACGGTACAGAGAATGCTTGGGGAAACGACAAAGTCTGCTGTGGCTCGCTCCGCAGAAGCGTATGGATATGCTTCGCTCGCTCACAGCAGGCTTTGTCTTATCCGCAGTTCTAGAGATTGAGAGAAGTGATCCGCAGAACAAGTGAGTGAATTGATTAGCAGTTCGAGTGCTTGGCAGTTCTAGTGAACATTTCGGGTCATAAATTCACTGGAACTTATTAAAAACAGCAAAATCAGACTCAAAGTCAAGGTTCTAGTGAGGCTTGTGGCCATAATCTTCACTAGAACTGGTTTATAATCTTCACTTGCACTGGTTCATAGAGGCTGGTGAAGTGATTTGTGCTGATTCAGATTGAAATAGTCGGATGCCCCGTGTCGGGCGAAGCAGAAAAAAGAGAAATGCTTCGCCCGGTCACGGGGCATCCTGTTAAGTCACAGCGGCCTTATTCATAGATTACCATCCGTGGTAGGTGTTTGACTGTATATCGGTGTTTGGCTGTATCTCTCGCACTTTCGCTGGTTTATCGCTCCAGGTGCTTCGGTGCTTCCACGGTACAGAGAATGCTTGAGGATAAGACAAAGTCTGCTGTGGCTCGCTCCGCAGAAGCGTATGGATATGCTTCGCTCGCTCACAGCAGGCTTTGTCTTATCCGTAGTTCTAGTGATTGAGTGAAGTGATTCACAGAACAAGTGAGTGAATTGATACGCAGTTCTAGTGCTTGGAAGTTCTAGTGAACATCTCTGGTCACAAATTCACTGGAACTTATTAAAAACAGTAAAATCAGACTCAAAGTCAAGGTTCTGGTGAGGCTAATATCGTCATCTGTTTTTACTGATATTGCCTTTAACTGGTGCGCTAAGAAGTGATAGAAATTTGGCGCACCGGTGATGAAATAGTAGTTTCAAAGGACGAAACTGGGAGCGGTGCGCAAAGAAAAGGTAAATTCTTGTCACACCGCTTTTAGTCATATATAAAATAAGATCTCCTGAAAGAACTATCTCTTCTTGATCGTATATTGAGAAAGGATGACGCCAAGGGAGGAGATTATTATGCCGGTCCATTGGCGGGAGTTGAGGAGTTCGTGGCCGAGGATCCAGGCTATGATGGCTGCGGCTACAGGGATGAGGGCAGAGAAAATGCTGGATTTGGCGACTCCGAGGTTCTTGATGGTGCTGACCCAGAGTGAGAAGGCGAGGCTTGAACAAAGAACGGCCAGGCAGATGATAGGATACCACACTTCCGGACTGAAGTGGGTTTCGATGCTGAAACCGTCAAGCCCTTTCCAAAGGAACATCGGCAACAGATACACAGAACCTATGAGGAACTGGTACATAACGATGATCTGGCTTGAGTAATTGCCTGACAGACTTTTGGTTATGGAGGCGTGCCCTACTTCTGAAACTACGGCGATAAGCAGCAGGACCACACCCCATATAAAGTTTTCTCCAAGTTCTCCCTTGGCCATTGCGACCATAACTATTCCTATAAGTGTTGCCAGTACTCCTATGATGTTGATGAAACTTACCTTTTCTTTGAAGAATATGATTCCTGCTCCTATGGAGAAAATAGGGATTGTTGCAATCACCATAGCACTCAATGTCGGCGAGCCGGTGAGTTTCAGGCCGTAGGTCTCACAGATGAAATATATGAATGGCTCAAAGAATGCCAGAAGCAGGAATTTAGGCCAGTCTTGTCTTTGAATCCTTTTGATCCTGGCGTATGCTGTGTTGAACAGGAACAGAATGATGCCGGCAAGAAGTATCCTTACGAATACGAAATAGAATATCGGTATTCCAAGGGCAATTAGTTTGTCTGTCCATATATAGGACATTCCCCATAAGGTTATTGCAAATACTGAGGCTATGTATATCAGTACTTTGCTGGGCTGGACTTTCGGTGCCATAATAATGTGGTTAGTAGTGGGTTGTTATGGGGAGATGTGTCCGTCTTGTTTTCAGAATTCTACCTGTTTCCCGTCGATCAGTACATATTCGATGACTCCTTTCAAGGTCTCTCCTTCATACGGGGTCCATCCGCATTTACTTAACTGATCTTCGGCTTTTACGGTAAATTCTTTTGTGTAGTCGAATATGACCAGGTCAGCATCGTAACCCGGTTTGATTTTTCCTCGTTTCAAGCCATATATGTCGGATGCTTTCTCTGAGAATACGGATGCTATCCTGGTGAGTGGAATGCCTTCTTCATCTGCTATAGTCAGAAGCACAGGCAGACTTTGCTGGATTGAAGGTAGACCGGAAGGGACTTTTGTATATTTACCTTCCTTTTCTGACAAAAGATGAGGTGCGTGGTCGGAGCCGATCGTGTCAATGAGTCCGTCGGCAAGTGCTTTGCGCAATGCGTCTCTGTCGTCGGCAGTCTTGATGGCAGGATTGCATTTCACCCTGCTTCCTAGACGGCCATAATCATTGTTGCAGAACCACAGATAATTGCAGGAAGTCTCTGTCGTAATATCCAGGTTGCTGATTTTTGCTGCTCTCGCCATTTCTATTTCTTCCTTGGTGGAAATGTGGCATAGAACCAGTCTGGTGCCATATTTTATGGCAAGTTCGAGAGCCTTTATGCTTGATTTTATGCAGGCTTTTCTGCTGCGTATGTGTTCGTGCTCTGCAAATGGTATGTCTTCGCCGTATTTTGCCGTTGCTGCAGCAAGATTCTCCTTTATGGTAGTCTCATCTTCACAGTGTACAAGTATCGGCTTTCCTTTAATGGCAAACAGCCTTTCCAGAGTGTCTCCATTGTCAACGAGCATATTTCCGGTAGAGGAGCCCATAAAAACTTTGATGCCGGCGATATCTTCTGGTTTCAGGCCGGATTCAGCGTCACCTTTTCCTGCAAGTGCAATAAGCGCGTCGATGTTGTCATTCGTCGCTCCTATATGGAAACCGATCTTACCCGTTACACGACCTTCTGCCATAGCGATCTTAGCCTTGAGGGCCTCTGCAGAGGTGGTGGCGGGGTTGGTGTTGGGCATATCGAATACTGAAGTGACACCACCTGCTGCGGCTGCAATCGACTCTGTCTGCATATCCGCTTTGTGGGTAAGCCCAGGCTCACGGAAATGTACGTGTGCATCGATACCTCCTGCCATAATGTGCTTCCCTTCCAGATTCCATACGTCTGCTTCAGGGGTATCTTTCAGAATCTTCCCGATCCTGAAGTCATAGTCCGGTGCATCGGAATACAGGACATCGGTTATTATTCCTCCATCGATTATTACACTGCCGGCAGCCTCTTTGTCTCCGGTTACTATTGTCGCTTTGTGAAGAATGGTCATAATTATGCCTGTTTTGGTCTGATTTTTCTCATTTTCAGTTTCATAACTCCCCAGAAGGCTTCTCCGAATATTCCGCTGCTCATCTTTGAAGTTCCTTCCTTTCTGTCAACAAATATGATCGGAACCTCCTGTATGTTGAAGCCCAGTTTATATGTGGAATACTTCATCTCAATCTGGAAGCCATATCCTTTCATCCTTACCTTATCAAGATCGATTGTCTCGAGCACTCTTCTTCTGTAGCATTTGAATCCGGCTGTGGTGTCGAATACCTTCATTCCCAGCACAGTACGTACATATACTGAAGCATAGTATGACATAATCACCCTGCCTATAGGCCAGTTGATGACGCTGATACCGTTGCAATATCTAGATCCTATGGCCAGGTCAGCACCTTCCCTGCAGGCACTATAGAGCCTCGGAAGGTCTTCAGGATTGTGTGAGAAGTCGGCATCCATTTCAAAGATATAGTCGAACTTGTGCTCTATGGACCATTTGAAACCGGTTATATAAGCGGTGCCAAGCCCGAGTTTGCCCTTTCTTTCTATCATAAACAGACGGTCAGGAAATTCATCCTGAAGTTGCTTCACAATCGCTGCCGTGCCGTCAGGGGAACCGTCTTCAATCACCAGAATGCTATAGTTTCCTTCAAGACCGAATACGGCTCTGATTATCTTTTCAATATTCTCTTTCTCGTTGTAGGTAGGGATAATTACGATTTTACTATCCATATATTGTTCTGTATGTTATTATTCAGTAATGCTCTTCATCATTTCTGCAACTGCGGCTTCAAGTTGCTTGTCCTCTCCGCGAAGAACGGATGCCGGGTCGTTATATACAGGAATATCTGGTTCTATCTGCATATTTTCAAGATATCTTCCTTCCTTGACCGCTATTGCTCCTACCTGCGGTATGCCGAAGACAAGGCTTGCGTCGATCTGATTCTCCCACCATACGGCAGTCATAGTTCCCGGTACAGGCGCTCCTATAAGTTTACCGATTCCCAATGTCTTGTAAACGTATGGGAAGCCACAGGCATCGGAGTAATTGTCTTCGCCGATGAGGACACAAGACGGTTTGGTCCATTTGTTATATGGTTCAGTGCCTATATATTGACCGCGTGGCTCGAATCTTATGTATCCGGTACCGTCAAGAAGGGTCGCGAGATCATCGTGGAGCCAGCCTCCGCCATTATGTCTTGTATCAACGATTACAGCATCACAGGTCCTGTATTTGCCGAGAAGATCGGAATATACCTTTCTGAAACTCTCCGAATCCATTCCCTTGACGTGTACATAGCCGACTCTGCCTCCCGAGAGTTCTCTGACCATATCCTCGCGCTGACGTACCCATCTTTCATACATCTGCACATAATCAGTATATCCCGGCTCGATGTAGAGGTTTTCAGCCTTTCTTCCTTTTTTCCTTACAGTTACCTGTATCTTTTTACCGGCCTGCTGTCTCAGATGGTCGAACCAATTGTCTCCAGCCTTGATTTCCACTCCGTTGATGGCAGTGATCATATCACCGGCTTTGATCTCAGGATCGGCGATGTAGAGAACGCCTCCCTTCAGTACTTCTGCAATCCTGATGCCATCGCCATCATAATCATTGTCGTAAAGAACTCCCAATGATCCCATAGTAAGCCCCGATCTGTATTGATATCTTGCTCCTGTATGCGATCCGTTGAGTTCTCCAAGCATTTCAGAGAGCATTTCCTGAAAATCGAAGTTGTTGTCGATGTGAGGCAGGAATTTCCTGTACGTCTCTCTGTATCCGGCCCAGTCTATACCGTGGATGGATGGGTCATAGAATTTCTCGTTGACCTGTTTCCAGATATGTTCGAATATATATTCCCTTTCTTCCGCAGGTCTGTATTCGAACTCTCCGCTGAAAGAAATGTTTTCTCTGGCACCGTTGGAAACCGCTATCTTTGATATTCCGCTGCCTGTATGAACAAAGAAGTGTTTATCGTCCGCAGTCGGATGAATCGAGCCTCTGACTCCTTTGGCCACCACCTTGATGCTCTTGTCTTCCATATTCATAATACAAAGGTCGGTACTCTTCTCCAATCTCGTCATATAGAAGAGTTTCTTGCCGTCCTGTGTAAGATAATGGTCTCCCAAGCGTCCTGAGAAACGTGTAAGTCTGACGACTCTGTCCTTTCTGTCTTGAAAATCAAGCGAAAGTCTTTCAGCCTTTCTATCTGTTTTCGTGCTGTCTTTGGCCTCTTTCTTCTTTCCCTGCTTCCTGTCGCTTTCGCTTCCCGTCAGAGCGGCAACTTCCTGATCTTCCTTATCTCTCAGGAATTCCGCATATTTCCTGCCGTTGAAAAACATAATGTATATGTCTCTCTCAGCGCCCCAACTTCCGTGACTGCGGTATCCTGCCTTGTCGGATGTCCAGGTCATAGCATTGCCTTTCATAGCCCATCTGAATCCACCGTCGCTGTATCCGCTTTCTGTCAGGTCGATGATATTGCCGCTTTCTATGTCTATCACAGCGACATCCTCATTGTTCCATCCTCCGTTTGCCTGATAGTTGCAAAGGATGTACCGGCTGTCAGGACTCCAGCAGAAACTCTGGTCTCCGTCAGTGTATGAGTAGTTGATGCTTTTGTCGAGAACAATCTTTTCCTTGCCGTTTCCAAGATCCATAACAGCGATTGCTGTCCTGTCTTTCAGATATGCCAACTTCTCGCCGTCAGGGGAAATCTGAGGCTGGAAACAGGTATCTCCCTCTTTTGTCACAAGTTTCTCTTTCAGGTTCACGGCGTATGTGAAGCGTTTCTCATCCTTGTCTGCGAGTGTGCTCTCCCAGATGCCCCAGTGGCCGTTTCTCTCTGCTGAGTAGTAAATTGTCCTTCCGTCAGGGGAGAAGCATAGATCTCTTTCCTGCTGAGGTGTATTGGTCACTCTCTTGGTAGTTTTGTAATCGACGGAGGTGACATAGACATCGCCTCTGAGAATGATGGCAATCTCCTTGCCGTCAGGGGATACTGCCATATCGGAAACTCCAGATGAAAAAGTCCTTTCATAAACCGGCATTTCCTGCTGGTCAGCCAACAGACTGATCTGCACCTTGGACGGTTCTCCGTCATTTTTTAGTGTATATAATTCTCCGTCGTATGAATAACACAGAGTCCCGTTGTCGGAAACCGAAAGATAACGTACAGGATTGCCTTTGTGGAATGTTATCTGTTTGGATTCTGAAGGAGTGTCAATGCTGCTTTTGAAAATATTCAGTGTGCCGTCCTGCTCGCTGATATAGTAGAATGTCCTGCCGTCTGCTGCAAAGACAGGGTTACGGTCCTCACCTTTGAATGTGGAGAGTTTTGTGAAGGTGCCTTCTGCATTTATGCTGACAGGACCGTCTGAAGATGGCTTGTACAGCCATATATCCCTGGTGACAGAAGATGTGTGATGCTTGCGTAAAGGGTCTTCATATCCTTTGTAATCTTCATAAAGGATTTCGCCATTGGCATTGATGCTGAGGGCTGAGACCGGAAGTGATGTGACCATTCCGCATTTACCTCCGTCTGCACTGACACGATATAATTGGGCATTGTCAGGGAAACCTCCGTATAAGGCATCCTGCTGAATGTTCGCTGAAAACAGAATACTTCCGTCTTCGAGTACAGCCATAGGAGTTTCATTGCCAGGATGGGTGGTCAGTCTTTGAGGAACACCGCCTTCTGCGGCAACTTTGTATATGTCCTTGCTTTTGTTCCTGAAAGAACTGAATATGATGCATTTCCCGTCACGGCTCCACATCGGATCGGTGTCGTATGCACTGTTGGAGGTTATCTGTCTTGCCTGTCCGCCATCTGCGGCGACCACATAGACGTTGCCTTTATAATTGAAGACAATCTTGGATCCATCGGGAGAAATGTCGCTCTTTCTTAGCCAGAGAGGGGCTTCCTGGGCTGACGCTGATGCGCATAGCATCAGCAATGAGGATAAAATGAGTAAAGTCCTTTTCATATTCATCTACTTGTCCGGCAAACCTTGTCCGGATAAATGCTCCAGACAAGGTTTGTTTTGACAAAAGTAGTAAATTCGTAGCGAAAATGAAAGTATATCAGGACTGTTTTTCCTCTTCTAGAGTAGGGGCTGAATCCTTGTATTTGAAACGACGTATTTTCTGGGTTGCAGTCTTCTCAAACGGTTCTTTCATTATCTCCACAGAACTTACCTGAGATGACCTGTTCACGTTTCTGTTAGTGATTTTGATGATACGTTCCTTCCACTCGTCAATTTTCTGATATATCTTGTCTTCGCCTTCCTTGTTCCAGTCTATGTAATTCTCGGCAGGCTGGACAAGCGCCACCAGACGGCCGTTGCGCTCAACCACAATGGATTCACTCACACCATCGATATTGTTGAGCACATTCTCGATCTCTTCGGGATATATGTTCTCTCCTGACGGCCCCAGGATCATATTGCTGTTTCTTCCCTTGATGAAGAACCTTCCTTTTTCATCTTGAACGGCTATGTCGCTGGTTCTGAACCACCCGTCCTCTGTGAAAACCTTCTTCGTACGCTCCGGATCCTTGTAATATCCCAGCATAACATTCGGGCCTTTTGCTACTACCTCTCCTTCTCCTGTCTCAGGATTGACATTGTGAAGTTTGAGCCTTACGTTATATACCGGGTATCCGAAAGACCCTACGGCTCTCCATCCGTGCATAGCGTATCCGAGCAGAGGAGATGTCTCAGTGAGCCCGTAGCCTATTGCGTATGGGAACCGTGCCTTGAGAAGGAAATTCTCCACTTCGGGGTCAAGTTTCGCTCCACCGATTCCATAGAATGATATATGGCCGCCGAATGTCTTCTTCAATTTCATACCTATGATGCGGCACATAAGTCCGTTCATATTCTTGTTCATCCAGGTGAGTGTACGGCTGTTCCTGATAGTAGGCAGCACGCTGCCTTTATACACCTTTTCTATTATCATCGGGACAGTGAGCATAGTGGTAGGCTTTACTATCTTCATAGCCTTCATCAGCAATGATGCTACAGGAGGCTTTGGTAGATAATATACTGTTGATCCAGTGTACATCGGATAGAGCATTCCAAGAGTCATTTCCAGGGTATGCGCCATCGGAAGGATGGACAGCCACCTGTCTTTCTCTGTCCTTTTGCAGGAATGGTAACAAGTGATTACATTCGATGTCAGGTTCCTGTGACTCAAGACTACTCCTTTTGCGCATCCTGTAGTTCCTGATGTGTAGATTATGGTTGCGATGTCATCAGGGGTCGGATTTGCCGTACGACCGTCGCAGGTGAATTGCATATCGTCTGCTTTCAGGACTTCCAGAGTGTCAAGGTCGATCAGAAGAGTCATCCTGTCTCTGATTTCCTGGCTGACCTTGCCTGCAAGTCTTTGTGATACGAAAAGAACCTTGCTTTCGGAATGGTTCATTATGTTAGTGACTTCGTTTTCAGAACTGTCTGGCAATATGGGAATGGAAATCCTGCCGAATGAAACTGTCGCGAAAAAAGCAACCGACCAGTTCGGCATACTCTGTGAGAATATGGCCACCTTGTCCCCGGCTCCTATTCCATACTGCGTCATCAGTTTTGAAAGCGTATCACACTTGCTCTTGAACGTCCCGTAGGTATATCCTCCTTCTTTCGTATCATACCATTGCGTATATTGTTTCTTCGAATATACAGTTGTTGAATAATCGTATAGTTTGGCGAGGGTGTCAACATATTTCTCCCTCATCTTCTGCATACGTTTGTAAATCTGTTTCATAATCACTTTTTTTGATTCCTGACCTCCTGAATACTGGAAGCGTCATTTCTGATCTTCTTCAGGCAGAGTATCAGGATGATGATCGAAGTCAGTAACATAATTGTAATAAATGTGTTCATTAATAATCTTGACATCTGTAAAATGTTTTTCGGCGGCAAAATTATATTCGGGAATCTTGATTGACCAAAATATGTCGTGGGGGTAAAGATAAAGTGGTTAATGCCTTTATTTAGGTATAAAAGTCGATATTTAGGGGAGTTTGACAAAGTTTTGTTATCTTTGTCCCGGTTAATTCAGGTATGAAAATATGGCGAAAGTAAATAATGTACTTCTTTCTGGAGCGGCAACGATACTGCATTCCCTCATTGTCCCGATTTTCTTTCTGGTGTTTATAGTCTATTATAAACCTTACGGAGTTTACAGCATTCTGCAGATGGACAATGCATCGTTTGCATTCAATGTATCGATACTGTTCTGTATCGTTCTTGTATCCGTTTCCATTACCAGAGGATGGCTGTATCTCATAGGAAGGTACAGGGATGTAACCAGAACCGCATACCTTCTGTGGTATCTTGCAGAGACTATAGTCGCATCCCTCTTTGCATCGCTTTATATAGTTCTTATTTCCGATGAAAAACTGCTCTTTTTTGATATTGCAGGTTCTTCGGTGGTGATGATGGCGGCGACAGGAATCTTTCCTTACGGTTTTCTATGGCTTGCACTTGAACTCTATTCAAGGGAGAATGAAGAAACCATTCCTGCTGAGGACAACTCGTTGATACGCTTCTATGATGAGTATAAGAAACTACGCCTTGTCATTGCCCCGGAGGCAGTGGTATATATCAGATCGGAGGATAATTATGTTCAGATACATTATCTTGATCAAGGGAAGAATCGCAAGTTCATTCTCCGTTCCTCTATGCGCGCTCTTGAAGATGTGCTTTTCAAAAGAGGACTTCTTCGCTGCCATAGGTCATATTTCATCAATCCGGCATATATTAAAATGATACATAGGGATTCCGCGGGACTAATTGTCGCTGATCTCAAGCCGGAGGGCTTTGAAAGCATCCCGATCTCGAGGAAGTATCAGACCGAGATTTCCAGATTCCTTTGATTTATTTATTTTTTTTTGAAAATATGGATATACGACCTATCGCATATATAAGGACAGAGTTTCCCGAAAAGTTCGGTGTCCCACGTCAGAGCGGCCTCGCAAAAAATCTTCGTGCCAGAATTGTTTTTCAACCTGAATATCGTAATCCTGATGCGTTAAGGGGACTTGAGGGTTTCTCACATATATGGCTGATCTGGGAATTCTCTGCCAATAGAAATACGGGTAAGTGGCAACCGACTGTCCGCCCTCCGCGACTTGGTGGAAATACGAATATAGGTGTTTTTGCCACCCGTTCGCCTTACAGACCCAATCCTCTCGGACTTTCTTGTGTTGCAATTGAAAACATAGATCTTTCGACAGATATGGGTCCGGTCATCACAGTCAGAGGAGCCGATCTGATGGACGGGACTCCAATATACGATATAAAACCTTATATAAAGTATGCGGATTCGCGTCCGGAAGCAGTTTGCGGCTATGTCGATTCTCTTGAAGAGCGTTCGCTCAAAGTTGTTTTCCCTTCAGAACTTTCGTCTGTAATTCCAGACAGATCCGTGATACCGGCCTTGCTGGATGTGCTCAGGCTTGATCCACGTCCGTCATACCACGATGATCCTCAGAGGGTCTATGGCCTGTCATTCTGCGATTTGAATGTGAAGTTCAGGGTAGAGACTGGTGTACTGACTATAATAGACGTAGAGTGTGGGTCTTAGACTTTTCTCAATTCTTTGAAATGATGTATATTTGCACCCGATTTAACCACTCCTTTATGATCAGATTATTGCGTTCATCTATATTTGCAGGCATTGCTATCGGTACCGCAGGTTTCGGCTTCCTTGCTTCCGGTGTGCAGTCTGAGGCATACGGATCTCTCTTCGGAGCCGTCCTCTTTTCTTTCGGACTTCTTACCGTGGTCGGATATAAACTGAAACTTTACACGGGTACTGCGGGATTTATAAATAAGAACGAAATCGGGGAACTTTTCCTGATACTTTTGGGTAATATCCTCGGATGTCTATGTGCTGCACTTCTTTCGCGTGTAACTCCGCTCCATATTCAGGAGGCTGCCCAGAATATTCTCGAACTACGTCTTCGTACAGGTGCTCTAAGATGCGGTCTTTTGGGTATAGGATGTGGTTTCATAATGACCACAGCAGTGCAGTTCGCCCGTCAGAAGCAGTATCTTCCTCTTCTTTTCGGCGTGCCGCTCTTCATTGTTTGCGGATTTACCCACTGTGTCGCTGATGCCTTCTATTATCTGTGTGTGCCGGTTGCATTCTGGAAGGCAAATGCTCTGCAGATCATCGGAGTATATGTATGCATCGTTCTTGGTAATCTGATCGGCTGCAATCTATACAGGATAGTTCTCGCAAAAGATCAATATTCAGAATAATGGTGGCTCGTATTCCGTTGAGCCTTAGCGCGTTATGAAATATGCCTGCTGTAATCCGACAGCAGGCATATTACGTAAATCTGTGATAATCAGATGTTTCGGTGGTGACGTTATTTGACGCGGAACCAGTCCATTGTTCTACCGATAAGGCCTTTCTTGTCAAGGGAACCGCGAACCTTGAGTACGTCTCCCTCCACCTTCATCGAGCAATTGTATGTCTTTCCGTTACCCGGGTCATAAATCTTGCCGGCAGAATACTCGCTGCCGCTTTTCTTGAGGCCGCTGAGCATATTTAGGCCTATGAGTTGGCGGCTGCGCAGTGCCTTGTCCGGATTGTTGCTGTCAACTGCAGGAGAGCCGTCTGCCTCAGTCGGATTCTTAAGCCATACGATCTTTCCGTTATATACGTCACCGTTCTTATAGACTTCTACAATTGCAGATCCGTCGTCAAGTTTCCATTTGCCGACAACGTCTTGAGCGAATGCTGCAGCAAGCGGCATAAGCATCATAATAAGGGAAAATAAAATCTTTTTCATCTTTAAACAGGTTTTAGTTAACGCAGCAAAGATATAAAAAACGGCTTTGAATCCGATCCAAATAGAGGAATCTTCGAAAAGATTGTTATATTTGTCAGATATTTGTGGTGAAATCACCTATAACAAAGTCAAAAATTGAAAAGGAATATGGGAAAAGTAATTTTGACAGGCGACCGCCCGACCGGAAAACTTCATCTCGGCCATTATGTGGGATCTCTCAAGAGAAGGGTAGAACTTCAGGATTCAGGAGAATATGAGAAGATATTTATAATGATTGCAGATGCTCAGGCTTTGACTGACAATGCGGATAATCCTGAAAAGATACGTCAGAACATCATTGAGGTTGCATTGGATTATCTTTCTGCAGGTCTCGATCCTGAGAAGGTGACAATTTTCATCCAGTCCCAGGTTCCCGAACTCTGTGAACTTGCGTTCTATTATATGAACCTTGTAACAGTCCAGAGACTCCAGCGTAACCCTACAGTGAAGCAGGAGATCCAATTGAGGGGCTTTTCCGACTGTGAGGACGATGAGAACCTGAACAGAAAGGGTATTCCTGTAGGATTCTTTACATATCCTATAAGTCAGGCATCTGATATTACTGCCTTCCGTGCCACTACAGTGCCGGTCGGAGTCGATCAGGCGCCGATGATCGAACAGACTCGCGAAATCGTGCATAAGTTCAATGCTGTATATGGCGAGACCCTGGTGGTTCCTGAAATGGTGCTTCCTGAAAATGTTACCTGCTGTCGTCTGCCGGGTACAGATGGTAAAGCGAAGATGAGCAAGTCCCTTGGCAACTGCATCTATCTGTCAGATACCTCAAAAGATATAAAGAAGAAAGTGAACAGTATGTTCACCGATCCTGAACATCTTCAGATCACTGATCCTGGCCACGTGGAAGGAAATGTGGTATTTACATATCTTGATGCATTCAGCAATGACGGACATTTTGCAAAATACCTTCCTGAGTATGCCAATCTAGACGAAATGAAGGAACATTATCGTCGTGGCGGTTTGGGAGACGGCACCAGCAAGAAGTTCCTCTTCAATATTATGGAAGAATTCCTCCAGCCTATGCGAGAGAGGAGAAAGCACTATGAGCAGAACATTCCTCAGGTCTATGAAATCCTTCGTAAGGGATCGGAGGCTGCGCGCGCTGAGGCGGCAAAGACTCTTGCTGATGTGCGCAAAGCAATGAAGATCGACTATTTTGATGATGCCGACCTCATTGCAGAGCATACAAAGAAATATCAGGGATAGTGTTATTGCCTTGGGACTACAGCGCAGAATACGAGATCTGATTCTGAGTCATTTACAAGGCTATGCGATCCGTCTTTAGGGCAGTACAGGCAGTCACCGGCTTGTACTGCTTTTTTTGTGCCGTCTTCAAGGATGCTGCCGCAGCCTTCCAGGATGAATATTACCTCGCAACTGTCGCTATGCGTATGCATTCCGATCGATGCACCGGGGATGAGCCTTGCACGTGTCAGTATTCTGTTTGTTCCATCAAAGAACATTCTGGCTTCCAGATGCTTTTCTCCACCTTTGAAACTCTCGAGGTGGCTTATCTCCAAATCTTCAGGTCTTATAATCATAATGATGTGTTTTCCAAATTGACTGCAAAGATAGTCATTCATTCCATTTGTTTGCATTTTAGATAAATAATCACTTATTTTGTAATTGATTTAATAACCTATTAAATACTGTACAAAACCATAACCTTATGAATAATAACCGTAAAATTTCCAACCTCATCCGCACAGAAGATTGGCTGTCTGTATGGATCGGAGTAATCATTATTGCTATAGGATGTGTTGCTGTTCTGACCGGATGGTTTGACTTTTCAGCATTGAGTTTCAAGACCTGGACTGTCGGCGAGACACTTGCTGAAAAGGATGCTGCCAAGGTGGTCCCGCTGTTGGAACAACTTGGCTCCTGGACATTTTGGAGCAAATGCCTTCGAACTGTTCTGATTCTTGGCGTGCTGTTCGGAACTGCTGTAAAACTTCAAGGAGAGAAACTTAAGAAGTTCATACCGGCGTTCCTTCTCCTGTTCGCCATCGCAGTAATAGTGCGTATGGTCAGTGCGGAGTTTACTCTCAAACGCTATCTCGAATGGGCTTTCTGGGCTCTTCTGATCGGACTTTTCATCTCAAATACAGTAGGAGTGCCAAATTGGCTCAAACCTGCGATCCGTACTGAATTTTATATCAAGACCGGTCTTGTGGTCTTTGGATTCTCTGTGCTGTTTTCAAATATTGCCAAGTTCGGACTGTATGGTCTGGGAATTGCCTGGGGTGTGACTCCTATTGTCATCCTCTTTATGTGGTGGTTCGGAAACAGAGTGTTGAAAATAACAAACAAACCTCTTCTCATAACTCTTTCTGCGGCTACATCAGTCTGCGGAACCTCTGCAGCCATTGCGACCGGAGCTGCATCCGGAGCAAAGAAAGAGGATCTGTCAGTGGCTATTTCCATCTCAATAATCTTCACTATCCTTATGATGGTGTTTGAGCCAATGATCATAGAATGGACAGGAATGGGACAGATAATGGGTGGAGCACTTATCGGTGGAACGGTCGATTCAACTGGTGCCGTTGTTCTGGCCGGAAGCGCGCTTGGTCCTGAAGCGGAACAGGTGGCATCTCTTGTCAAGATGATCCAGAACATCCTCATCGGATTCATCGCTTTCTTTGTAGCCATCTTCTTTGCCAGAAAGATCGACAAGACAGGAAAGTCTGAGGTCGGTGCGGTAGAAATCTGGAACAGGTTCCCTAAGTTCATTCTTGGTTTCATCGTCGCTTCTATTGTAGCGTCGGTAATTTTTGTGCCGGCTGTCGGAGCGGAGAAGACAGGTGCAATCAACAAAGTACTCGGACAGTATAAGGACTGGGCTTTTGTACTTGCATTCACATCCATCGGTCTTGATACCAACTTCAAACAGATCGCAAAGAGTATGCAGGGCGGCAAGGTGCTGTGGCTTTATATTATCGGACAGACCTTCAATATAATTCTGACATTTGCTGTCGTATGGCTTCTTCTTTCAGGAAAGATTTTCCCTCAGCCTGATATCAAGACCTTTACTCATAAAGAGGACAAGATAAAGGCAAAGAAGGAGGCTGCGGCACCGGCTCCGGCTGCAGAAGAACCGGCTGTCGATTTTGTAGAAGCGGAGGCAGCATCAAAATGATTGATAAAAAAAGAATATTCAGGATAGTCACCGTCATAATGGCGGTGACTGTCATTGTGATGGCTGCATATATAATGATAAACCGCTTAGGTCTTGTGGAAGGTTACGATTTTGGCGGTGGTGCTTATTATTATGTGGATATTCCGGAGTTTGAAAAGATCGTAGATCAAGATGCGTTCAAAGCAAAGACGCCTGTCTGGATGCACGTCGTTCTTTTTTTAGCCTGGGGATGGCTTATGTGGCGCTTATGGCTTTGGATTGACAGGAAATCTGATAAATAATGTTATATTTGTGCGCAAAGATGCTGCACGATGGAAAGAAATCAGAATATCGAAAAGAGAATACTGTGGGTTGCAGAACGCCTTTTTCTCGAAAAGGGATTCAGTGGCACTTCTACTACGGAGATTGCCAAGGCTGTAGGGTGTAACCAGGCGTTGATACATTATTATTTCAGAACCAAGGAAAAGTTGTTCTGGGACGTTTTTTCGCCTAAGGTCGAGCAGGTGGTGGAGTATCTGGATGCTCCGCTGGATGAATCGATCGATTTCATAGAGCGAATAAGGAATGTTATAGATTTTTATTTCGGAATTCTTGAACTCGATGAACGTCTTGCGCCTTTCATTGTCAACGAACTCATAATGCATCCCGGGAGGTGGGATAAGTTTCGTGACCGTTACCTCAGGAATGAAAGCCGCAGCAGTGCGTTCAATCGATTTGAAAGTATGGTGGAGGAAGAAATTGCTGCTGGGCGTATCCGCAGGATGAGAGCGATAGATCTTCTGATGAATATAATGTCTCTTACAATTTCCTCTTTCATCGTGGCTCCGAAAGGTTTTGCAAGCGGCGAGTGTGATTCCAATCTAAGAAAAGAATATCTCGATAATAGGAGGGAAGATGTGAAGTCGCTGATTGTCAATGGTATAAGGGCATAAAATAAGGGTCTCCGCGGAGACCCTTTCTTTAAGGATTATAATCCTATCTTTCGTACTCGACTTTAGCGCGAACTTCCGCAATAGTCTTAACGTATTCTATAACGTTGCCCCTCAAGGTATCTGCCTTATAAGTTGCGAGTGCCTCCCAACTGTCGAAGTCTGCAAGCATCACTGCATCGTATGATGTTTTTCCTTCGTTACGGTTTACTCCTACTTCGATGCTTTTAAGACCTGGCACGAGTCCCAAGAGGGACTCATATTTTTCCTTGACGTCTTCAGCGAGTTCTTTGGAAGTCTTGCTATCTGATGGCTTGAACTTCCACATTACACAATATCTTACCATATCTGCTTAGTGTTTAGTGTTCATATTCGCCGACTAAATTAATCATTATCCCCGACATTACCAAAAGAAATTATCTTAAATCGTCTTTTTATCATAAAGTGCATAAAATCCCTATTATTTTATTAAATTTGCTTTTCTATATGGGGCCGGCCGATGGAAACAGGTAATGAACAGAAAAGCAGGAGAATAGCAAGGAATACCCTGATGCTTTATGTCAGGATGTTCTTTCTTATGCTGGTTGGCCTATATACATCAAGGATCGTTCTGAGTGCGTTAGGAGAAAATGATTACGGGATATATAATGTCGTAGGGGGAGTTGTGGCTATGTTTGCCGTAATCTCGGGTGCTCTGAATTCGGCTGTGTCGCGGTTCATAACCTTTGAGATGGGCAAGGGGAGCGAGGCTCGTATGAACAAGGTATATTCTACAGCAGTAACGATCCAGATAATCCTTTCTATAATAGTTGCAGCGGTGGCAGAGCCTGTAGGTATATGGTTCATCAGAAACGAAATGACGATTGCTCCTGACAGGATTCCGTCAGCCCTTTGGGTTCTGCATTTTTCCATACTTTCTTTTGTCATCAATCTGATGAGCGTCCCCCAGATGGCATCGATAACGGCTCACGAGAAGATGTCGGCATACGCATATATAGGAATTATGGACGGCCTGCTCAGATTAGGTGTCGCTCTTCTGATTGTACATTCTCCGTTTGATAGACTTGTTTTCTATTCGGCTCTGATGGCTGTAGCAGTCCTGATAGTCCGTATGGCTTACGGAATATATTGCAGGCTTCATTTTGCCGAATGCCGTTATCGTCCGGTCTTTGACAAACCTTTGGTCAAGGAAATGTTCTCGTTTGCAGGATGGAACTTCATCGGAGTGACCTCAGGTGTGCTCAGGGATCAGGGTGGCAATATTCTCGTGAACCTGTTTTTCGGTACTGCTATGAATGCGGCCAGGGGAGTCGCAGTCCAACTTAACAGTGCCGTGCAAGGATTCGTTACTAACTTTATGACTGCGGTCAATCCTCAGATAACAAAGTCATACGCATCGGGTGACAGAGACTATATGTTGTCATTGGTGAGCAAATCCTCGCGTATGTCCTTCTATCTGCTTTTTATGATTGCACTTCCGCTTCTGTTCAATACTGAATATATTCTGGAGTTATGGCTTAAGGATGTCCCTTCGCATTCGGCGGCGTTTGTGCGTCTTTTCCTGGTGTTCGCTTTGAGTGAATCTCTTTCGAATTCTCTCATAACAGCCCAACTGGCAACTGGGAAAATCCGTAATTATCAGATAATTGTGGGCGGACTTCAACTTTTGAATATTCCCGTTGCCTATATCTTCCTCAAGACAGGTGCCCCTGCGGAGAGTACAGTGGCTGTGTCGATTGTCATATCGCAGATATGCCTTGCAGCGCGTTTGGCTCTACTGAAGGGTATGGTAGGACTTTCCCCAAAGGATTTCTTTCTGAGGGTGTATCTGAATGTACTTACAGTCGCTGTATGTGCCATAGTCATTCCTTTGGCTATAACCCGAATTCTGCCATACGGATTTGCGGGATTCTGTGTGAGTGCGTTTGTATGCGTTGTGTCGGCTGCACTTTCAGTATTGTTTGTGGGATGTCGCAGGAATGAAAGAAGGATGATGATGTCATTTATATTGAATAAGGAGGCGGAATGATAAGGATTACAGATAAGTCCCTGTGTACCGGATGTTCGGCTTGCGTGAATATCTGTCCCGTACAGTGCATTGTTCTGCGCCGTGACAGAGAGGGATTCGACTATCCTGTTGCAAATCCGGATATCTGTATTTCCTGTGGAAAGTGCGAGAGGATATGTCCGGTGCTTAACCCGCTTGAACCATCTTTCCCATTGGAGGCCTTTGCGGCAAGGAGTGAAGAATATGCAGGAGGAAGTTCATCCGGGGGAGTTTTCCCGGTTCTGGCAGAAAAGGTTATTGAGAATGATGGAGCGGTATTCGGGGCTGTAATGAATCCTGATCTCACAGTCGGTCATTCGGAAGCGATTGATATGAAGGAAGTCTGCAGGATGAGGGGGTCAAAGTATGTCCAGAGTGATCTGTACTCGGTGTTTGAGGAAGTGAAGGGTCATCTTGAATCAGGAAAAAAAGTCCTTTTTTCCGGAACACCTTGCCAGGTAGCAGGTTTGAATTCTTATTTGGGACGTGATTATGACGGGCTGCTGACTGCAGACTGTGCTTGTCACGGGGTACCGAGTCCGGGGCTGTGGGAGAAATATGTAAAAGCATTGCAGGACAGATATGGCTCACCTGTCAGGGACGTGTGTTTCAGGGATAAGCGTGGTGGCTGGCGGAAGTATGAGATGGTCGTGTGCTTCGAAGATCGTGAAGTCGCTGTATGGCATCAGAAAGATCCGTATATGCTTCTGTTTCTGCAGGATATGAGTCTGAGGCCATCGTGTTATCAGTGTCGTTTCCGTAACGGACGGAGCGGCAGTGACCTGACTCTTGCCGATTTGTGGAATGTTGCAGAGGCCTCTCCTGAGTTTGATGATGACAAAGGGGTGTCGTTGGTATTAGCAAATACGGATAAAGGACTATCAGCATTGAAAGCCTCCGGTGTGGATATGAGGAAGGTTGATGCTGGTCTTGCAATGAAGAGAAACGGTGGTTTTGCTGCTGATCTTATTGTGCCGGAAAGGCGTCAGGATTTTTTCCGTGGACACCATTCTGCAAAGGATATTATATGGTATATGGAGGGATTTGTCCGCCACGATTCCTTTTATAAAAGACTGAGGGGCTATGTTTCAAATATTATAATGAGGAAGAAATGAAGATAGCAATAATCACCTTGCCGCTTCATACGAATTACGGCGGCATTCTGCAGGCCTACGCTCTGAAACAGACCATAGAGTCAATGGGGCATTCAGCCGAAGTGATTGACAGGAAGTGCAAGATTGTGCTTCCTCCTTCGTGGAAGATGCCGCTTATCTATCTGAAAAGGATAGTTCTCAACCTGACTCCAGGCGGTAAAAGACCTGAGGTGTTCCGCGAGAAACGTATCCTCAAGGAATTCCCATACGTTTCTTCAAGGCTTTCTCCGTTTGTGCAGAACAATATTGCTCCTCGTATTGTGAATGATTATTCTGAGATAAGGATAGGCGAGTATGATGCATTTGTTGTGGGCAGTGACCAGGTTTGGAGACCGAAGTATTTCGGTAATATAGAGGATGCCTTTCTGCGTTTTGCAAAGAAGTGGAATGTCAGAAGGATTTCATACGCCGCGTCGTTTGGAACTGATCAATTGGAATATTCATACGAACAACTCCATAATTGCTCTCTCCTCCTGCAACGTTTCAATGCTGTTTCAGTAAGAGAATCAAGTGCGGTGGAAATATGTGACGAGTGGTTTGACCGTGAAGATGCAGCCCACGTTCTTGATCCGGTTATGCTGCTCCAGGCCGACAGGTACATAAGTCTAGTCTCCGAGTCGGAAAGCCGTCCTTGCAAGGGCAAGGTACTTTCGTATATACTTGACTCAGACCAGTCCAAACTCGCTGTCCTGGATAGAGTCAGGAAGTGGGTAGCAACGGATGTCTATGATGCTGTTGTTCAGGATCGTAACCCTAAAATACCGTTGAAGAAACGTGTCGTTCCTTCTATCCAACAGTGGCTTTCCTGTTTTGCGGATGCTGAATTTGTCGTGACAGACTCTTTCCACGGCTGTGTACTGTGCATACTGATGCATAAGCCGTTCCTCGCTTTGGGCAATGTGAACCGTGGAATGTCAAGAATACATTCTCTGCTGCAGGATTTCGGGTTGGAAGACAGGATGGTGCAGGGGATAGATCCGGACGACGATGGTGAATATTACATTTCCGGTATAGATTGGAGCGGCATAGATACCAGGTTGGAAGAATTAAGGAAGAAATCACTCGACTTTCTGCAGTCGGCATTGAAATCAAGATGATATGGATAAAGTCAAGGTAAGCATAATCATACCTGTATATAATTCCGAAGAATATCTGGATGCTTGTGTTGCGGGCATTCTGAAGCAGGATATGACATCATACGAGGTGATTCTTGTTGATGACGGAAGCACTGATTCGTCGCCTTTGATCTGTGACCGGCTATCATCCACCGACTCGCGTTTCAGAACCATACACAAATCTAACGGAGGTGTAAGTTCAGCCAGGAATGCAGGAATCGCTCTTGCTCAAGGAGAATATGTGACATTCATAGATTCAGATGATATTCTTGCTCCCGGTGCGCTCAAGGCTTTGGCTGATGCAACAGCGGGTTCTCCGGATCTTGTAGTGGGGGGATTCGATATATATCAGGATGAGATACTTTATGCTTCAATATGTCCTCCTGCTACAGTTTCTTTCCCTTCCGGAAATGTTCAGGATTTCTTTTCTGCAACTGTTCTTGACAGCGGAGAATTGTATCGCGGTCCTTGGGCGAAACTTTACCGGCTTTCCATCATAAAAAAACATACCCTACGTTTTGACGAAAGCCTTTCATACGCAGAAGATAAACTTTTCATATATGAGTTTTTAGGTCATATTACATCGGGAGCAACAGTAGATGTGCCTGTATATCAATATTTCCGGCGTCCGGGTACTTTGAGCGGAGGAAAGACGACGCTGCACCGTCTGGCTCAACTGTACGATGTCGTTCCTTTATGTGCCGAGGCTCTCTTGCATCTTATGGACAAGTATCCTGAAGCATCATCACTGCAGAAGATATATCATAACGATATTGTCTGTTTCGATATTATGAGGATATTGAGAACCTTCCTCAAATGTCGCACTGATCTTCTTTCGGAATCTTCGTTGAAGACTCTCTATTCACTTCTTGAGAGAGATGACAGGTTGCGCGTGTTTGAACGAAAAGTTCCTGGACAGGTCATAAATACCCTTCTGTACAAAATAGGGAATGTGCGACTTTCTCTTCTGGTCTATCGTTCAGTATCAATGATTTTGTATCCTTTCTATGCTTAGAACAGCCGTAATATTCGAGAGCAGCCCTTTTGACAGGAAGGGGCTTTTCAATGCAGTGCACAATCGTATAAAGCATCTTCTTGATACCGGTGAATTTACGATAGACGCATTCTGCATTCATAGCCGTGATACGGCATTTACTCGTCGTGTCCGTCATACTCCTGTCGTTCCTGATGAGGAGAATGTCAATATAGAAGGGTGCCGGTACCGTATCCTCTGGTATGATTTCTCCATAATGGATCATATCATCGTAAATAAATTGCATCGCAGACCATTTTTCTTCAGCCGTTTTATGGAAAGAAACATTGGTCTGCTTGAAGGCTATGACTGTATCATTGCCCACTCGTTCACTGGAGGTCTTTTCGCAATGGAGGCATTCCAAAGGTATGGAACGCCTTTCTATGTGACTTGGCACGGCTCGGATATTCATACTCATCCTTGGCGTAATCCGCTGATTATGAGTGATACCGTTAGGATTATGAAAACGGCGTCCTGCAATTTCTTTGTGAGCAAAGCACTTCTCGAATATTCAGGAAGAATCACAGGAGATGTTGCTAAAGAAGTATTGTATAATGGTGTTTCTGATACTTTTGTTCGTTACCCTGATGTAGTGAGGGATAATTTCAGACAAAAGTTCGGACTTTTACCTCAAGACAAAGTTGTCGCTTTTGCCGGCAGCATAGTCGCCGTGAAGAATGTAACTGCCCTCCAACCTATCTTCCATTCCATACGTGCTATATATAAAGGGAGCCTGAAGTTTTGGATCATAGGTGATGGCAAACTTCATTCTGCGGTGGAGAAAGCAATGAAGGCCGACCGTGACATAGATGTCCGTTTATGGGGGAATGTAGATCCCGAATATATGCCTTCTATGCTGAATTGCGTTGATGTACTTATTCTCCCAAGTATAAATGAAGGTCTCGGTATGGTGGGGGCTGAAGCAATAAAATGTGGCGCATCCGTTGTCGGATCCGATGTGGGTGGCATTCCGGAAGTCATCGGTAGAGATATGGTCGTACCTCTTGGAGAGAACTTTGTGGAGGAAATGGCATCTTTGGTGGTAAGTCTGTTGGAGAATCCGACTCAACGTGAAATATCGGCGGAACTGGACTGGGCTGCTACTGCTGCAAAGGAACTATCTTGCATCAGGAAGCATCTTAAGTCTGAATGATCCCGGAATTGCGGATGTGAACTTCATAATCTTTCCTGTCCAAGGGTGAATGAAAGAAAGAGTCCGAGCGTGTAATGCAAGCCGTCCCAGAGGATTGGTACGTGCATCGTATTTACGGTCGCCGGCCACAGGATGGCCTATCCACTGAGAATGTACCCTGATCTGATTCTTCCTTCCTGTTTCAAGACTGCACTCAACCATCGTATAGTCCTGGCCGTCAATGAGTCCTCTTTTTAATGTGCGGCAGTGCGTCGAGGCATATTGCCAGTCTTTTCTTGGCGGCTTAGATGGATCATCGCCCTTTTCCAAAGCATAGCAATGTACCTTCAGAGACTTCTTGTTTTCATAAAGCCAGGTTTCTATCCATCCTTCATCATCATCTATGCTCCCTTCCAGAATCGCAATGTATTTCCTTTCCTTCACGGCCTCGTCCCAATTCTCCTGAAGCGAAACTTTAGTGTCTTGATCCTTGGCAAACACGATCAGTCCTGAGGTATCGCGATCCAATCTGTGTACTATGAATATCCTGCCGGCATAGTCATAAAGTCTTGAATATGCCGTGTCTTCCCCCTGTTTCCCGGTTGACATAGTCAGGAGACCGCTCGGCTTATCCGCCACGATGAGCCACTGGTCTTCATATATTATCTCCAGATCGTCATTCCTGTTTCTACCTTTTGCCATAGACTCTGATTTAGACTGCAAAGTTACGAAACTCTTTCATTTTTCCGAGTGGTGGCACCTAACTCGTTGCTGTTCAGGGCTTTGCTTTAGATGCCTGCTGCATATATGCAGCAGGCATCTTGCGTAAGCGACTGTGGGATAGTGACTTGCGTGCCACCGTGGCGGATAGGATGATAATCTTCAAACTTTTGACTATATTTGCAAGTTACTTGAACGAAGATAATGGACAACGGTCGCACTATATGGGATCCTCTTCGTAAGAAGGAGGTGGCGCTCACGCCGGAAGAACAGGTGAGGCAATGGTGTATCCGTTTATTGGCCGGGCAGATGCAGGTGCCGATGCATCTTATGATGAGCGAGGTGGGCTTCCGTTTGGGAGGAAAGCAGTTCAGGGCGGATATCCTTATATATGACCGATCTGCGAAGCCTCTTGCCGTAGTCGAGTGCAAAAGGCCGGAAGTGGCTATTACTCAGGAAGTACTGGATCAGGCTATAAGATACAATATCGTTCTGAATGTACGCTATATGATCATAACCAACGGAACCAGAATGTTCATCTGTCGCAGACAAGGTGAAGGCTTCGAGTTCATCAATACATTACCCACCTATAACGAAATGATATGTCAGCAACAATAACACAAGGTTTTCTTGACCATAAGATATTTTCCATAGTTTCCGATGTGGCGGCAGAGAAAGGCGTACGTGCTTTTGTCATCGGCGGTTATGTCCGTGACTGTTTTCTCGGCCGTCCGAGCAAGGATATTGACATTGTCGTAGAGGGCAGTGGAATCGAACTGGCAGAGGCAGTAGGGGAGAAGGTGCATAGCAATGTGTCAGTATTCAAGAACTTTGGTACCGCTATGCTGAAGTACAAGGGGATAGAAGTGGAGTTTGTAGGGGCACGTAAGGAATCATACCGTCGTGACTCGCGCAAGCCGATAGTCGAGGACGGTACATTGGAAGATGATCAGTTGAGGAGGGACTTCACTATCAATGCGATGGCTTTCAGCCTGCAGAAAGATGATTTCGGAGCGCTGGTGGACCCTTTCGGAGGCATACGCGATCTTGCCGCCGGAATAATCCGTACTCCTCTAGATCCGGATGCAACATATAGTGACGATCCTTTGAGAATGGTACGTGCGATTCGTTTTGCTACAAAACTTACCACCGGTACCCAGATATTTACCATTGTTCCGGAATCTATGGAGTCGATAAGACGTAACAGACATCGTATGGAAATTCTGTCCAAAGAGAGGATAGTGGAGGAACTGAACAAGATACTGGTGACGCCACGTCCTTCCATCGGATTCCGTCTTCTTGATGAGACCGGGCTTCTCGATTATGTTCTTCCGCAACTTTCCAAACTCAAAGGCGTGGAGACGGTTGAGGGTAAAGGGCATAAGGAAAATTTTTCCCATACACTTGAGGTTCTGGATAATGTCGCGGCATTGGAAATGGAAGCCATAGCCGAAGGTCGTCTGAAAGATTTTGTCTATGAAGATGGTCAGGAGGTGGAGAAAGTACGTACGGAGCCTAACGTGTGGCTTCGTTGGGCTGCATTGCTTCACGATATTGCGAAGCCTGCCACAAAGAGATACGACCCGTCGTTGGGATGGACTTTCCACGGTCACGAAGTGGTTGGCGCCAGATGGATTCCGAAGATATTCCAGGGACTCAAGATGCCTCTTAACGAGAAAATGAAATATGTGCAGAAACTTGTCGGACTTCATCTCAGGCCTATTGCTCTGGTTACAGAAGAGGTGACAGATTCTGCGGTCCGCAGGCTTCTCTTCGATGCAGGCAATGATATTGATGACCTTATGTTGCTCTGCAATGCCGACATCACCTCCAAGAATCCTCGTAAAGTGGCTCGTCTTCACTCGAATTTCGAACTTGTAAAGACTAAACTGGTTGAGGTGGAGGCGAAGGATGCAATCCGAAACTTCAAGAATCCTATTACCGGAGATTATGTTATGGAACTTTTCGGTATCGAGCCGTGCAATATCATCGGACAATTGAAGGAGTATGTCAAGAATGCCATACTTGACGGCGATATTGAAAATACCTTTGAAGCCGCTGATGCTCTTATGCGCGCAAAGGCTGCAGAAATGGGAATGTTTCCAGTCAGATGACCCTGATAGATAAATATATCGGATATATCGGTGGTGTCCGTCGCTATTCCGCGCGGACAGTCAGTATTTATGGGGATGTCCTGCGTAATTATGTCCGTGTTGTGCATAATGACGAAGATGTGTCTGATGCAGAACTGGTTTCTTCTCTGAATCGTTCTGAAATCCGTCAATATGAGGCTACTCTTCTTGAATCAGGACTTGCTGCGAGTACGATAGGGCTCCATCTTTCCGCTTTGAGCGGCTTCTGCCGTTATCTGGTCAGAAACGGATATCTTGAATCCAATCCTGTGCGTCTTGTGCCTAAGCCCAAACAAGAAAAGAGGCTTCCTGTTTATTTCAGGAAGGAGTCGATGGAAGCATACTTCGAGAAGACATCCTATATATTGGATGAGGTGGAGTTGGAGCCCTTCAAGGAAAATTGGAATACGGCAAGCGGAAAGACTTTGTATGACGAGCGTCTTTCACGACTTATCATATCGCTTCTGTATGGACTCGGAATAAGAAGGGCAGAATTGATTGCATTGAGAGTGGGAGATATCGATTTTGGCAGAAATCTTGTCAAAGTAAAGGGAAAAGGAGATAAAATGCGAGAAATTCCGCTCATCTCTTCATTATGTAAAGAAATTTCCTTATATTTGGAAGCAGTTGAGACGGTGTGCGGTGGGAAAAGGTCTTTGAAAGAGCCGCTTCTGGTCACATATAAAGGTAAGGGACTTTATCCTGGATATGTTGACAGGGCAGTGAAGAGCGGGCTTGGTGGTATCAAGGGCATAACAGGAAGGAAATCTCCGCACGTCCTACGCCACTCTCTTGCGACTGAACTGCTCAATGAAGAGACGCCGATCAATTCCATAAAGGAACTGCTCGGACATTCTTCATTGGCGGCAACCCAGGTCTATACCCATAGCAATATCGCCCGGCTGAAGACTATTTATAAATCAGCCCACCCAAGGGCAAAAAACGGAGGTAAAAATGGAGATTAGAGTACAGAGCATCAAGTTCAATGCAGATCAGAAACTGTTGGACTTTATTGACAAGAAGTTCTCTCGTATCGAGAAGTTCTACGATGCAGTAACAGGAGTGGATATTGCGCTTTCATTGCTTCCAGACCACGAAAACAAGAACGTTAAGGTTCAGGTCGGCATTCCAGGTCGTACAATCGTGGTAGAGAAGAATGCGAAGACCTTCGAAGACGCAGTGGTTGACTGCGCCGACATTCTCAAAGAGAAACTTGTTAAAGAAAAAGAGAAAAGAGCAGAATAAGATTCAGACTTGATCAAGATGGCCGCATATCCTTCCGGGTATGCGGCTTATTTTATAGTCTTCGTAGTTCCTCAAGCGTCAGTGCTGTAATATCTGCGACTTCTTCTTCCGGCATTCCCTTATTAAGCATTCTTTTCGCTATTTCTAATCTGGTTTCATTTATTCCTTCTGCCCTTCCTTCTGCCCTTCCTTCTACCCTTCCTTTTGCTATTCCTTCTGCCAGACCTTCTTCGATGGCTTCTTTTAGTGCCCAGTCCATCTGATTCTTTAAATCTCTTTCAGTAGTCATTTTTTCAATTACTTTTTGGCGTATAGCCGAATCCATATTCATTAATTCCGACACTTCAAATATTTTCCTGAAAATATCGTGTCTGAGACTTTCCGGACGCTCTGTCAATGACGATATATGTTTCAGACAAAAGTATATACCTTCAAGTATGTTGCCAGTCAATTCGCTGATTGTTTTATCGAATTTTCTTAATTCAATAAAAATAAAAGTAAGTCTGTCGGTCAGGCTGGTATGAGCATTTCTCTCATACAGCCTGTAAATTGTCTTCACTTCTGGATTCCCTTTGTTTACATCTAAATTGAAATTCAAGATGTTGATAACATAAACAGGTAGGAAATCATAGTTGCTTGCACCTGCATCGACTTGATTCTGTATCTGGAAAGTCGAATAGTATAGCGCTCTTTCCGGATAGAACGGCTGTTTGCGTCTTTGAACTTCTACTATGATCCTTGATCCGTCATCAGTCCTGCAGAACATATCGTAGGTGGAATTCTTCTTGTCACGATCCACCGTCTTCATTTCCTTGTCCATAAAGTCAAGATCAATGATTATTCTGTCATCTATAACAAGATTTAAGAACTCGATCATTACTTCCTTGCTGGACTCCCGTCCGAAAACCAACTTGAAAACGTCATCGTCAAGCAGGTCTGCATATCTGAACTCTTTTAGCATATAAATTTTGTTTGAGGTTAAACATAAGCCGGTACGGCCATTAAAAACTTATATGCTATGTGCTATGCTCTCTCCCTTGCTGACAAAATTGAGCAAAAAATCAAGAAATTTCAATACTCACATTCAATGTTTTGTCTTTTTTAATGTAAACTTTTTCTTTTTTTTATCCTCGTTTAACTTTTTTTATGTCAGGCAAGTGCATAAAATATAGTACGGGTGCCAATTGCCACAGATTGCTACTGATAGTTATGGTAGCAGATTGAAGTGCTGGATTACTTATTGATAGATTCTGATTTTGTTACGCTGATATAGCGAGTATTACGTTTGCGTCGTGGCAGTTCAAGTTGGGCTGATACCAAAAAAAGAACACCGGTGAGCCGGTGTTCTTTGACTAATATTGTGTATTAGGAGTGATTATTTAGACTTGATCTCGAAAATTGAGAGTCCACCACCCTGCATCATTGCTACGATATGAGGCTTCTCGTTGATAGTAACTATAGCACAGTCACCGTATGTGTTTCCTGCTGCACAAGACGCTGCGTCACCCTCATAAAGAGGAAGTTCGAATAGTTTAGTTGAAGTAAGTGAAGCCTCAAAACTACCCTTATCTTCTACAACAACGAGGTTTGCGTGTGTATTATCTTTAAGTTGTACGTATGCAATATAGTCCTTTCCATCGAATGAGAAGAATTGGAAACTGAATGCTCCATTGAGAGCAGATACTTGTTTCACAGCATCCCACTTAGGCCAGTTGCCACCATTATGCTTTTCTCCATTGGCATTTGGAGTCCAGAAACCAGCCGTTGTTGATGTTGTTACAATTGCCTCTTTACCACCAGGATAAATTGTTGCCTCAGCCAAACCTCCTGCAAAAGTGTCGAACCAACAGTACTCTCTCTTAGAAGCATCTGTCGCACCATTTTCAATATGGAATGCCATAACTTTTGTGCCGTTCTGAGATGCTACCCAAATAGAACCGTTCTGCCAAGTTCCTGATACAGAAATTCTGTCACCGTATCTTCTCCAATCAGATACATTAGCGACTCCGTCCCATCTGTATGCGTGGAAGAGAACTGGATCTGCGTCTGTGCCATTTGGATATGCATATATGTTGAGGTTTTCGTTTTCGTTAACAGCGAGATTAGTCGCTATGAGAATAGGGTCGCCGGCCTCGTTAGGAATGCATCGTAGAGTAGATACTGCGTGTGTTCCACCGCTAATATTAGTTGTAGAGAGGGCTTTATAGGTCGGTGTCTCTGCTCCGGCAAGGAGAGATGCTACCTCAACTGCATAAATCTTTGGAGTACCCTCAGATGACTGGAGATATACATACTTTCCGTCTGAAGCCATCGTGCGGTTTGAGATACCTGGGATGAAACTGCACCAAGCAGATGTTCCGTTTGAATAGTATGCTGCTACGCGGTCGAGGTCGAATGGTGTTTCAACTGGCTCTGGTTCTGGCTCTTCTACTGGGAACTGTACAGTACCAAAGTTAATGATTTGGTTCAAGAAGTTATTATTTACATTCTTATTGGCATATTTGGCACCTGCAACTGTCTTTACTACTGTGTCGTCAAAAGCAAGAGTTATGTCTGCAAAGTTTCCACCACCTATAACTGCAATGTAATATGTCTCGCCAACAACGAATGACTCGCCTTCTGCTGGTGTAAGATTGATAACCTTTGCTCCCATATCAGGATTCTGGCCAATCGCTCCAGTTGTTGTATTATATGTAAACTGACCGGCAATATTTCTCTGTCCACCGTTTGTGAGTACAACCTTTTCTGGTGCTTTGTCACCACCGATTGTGAACTTTACGAGTGAGTGAATATTTGTGAAGGTAAGAGTTGGAGGAGTTGTTGGGCTTTCAACAATGCCTTTTGCGTAGGCTACCGCACAAGTTGGATCGAAACTACCTGCTACAGCAGTCTGCGTGCCAGCGATTCTGAGGATTCCTATAACACCATCTGCGCCAAGAGTAGCGCCTTCCTTTGCTGGATAAATAGCGTGTATGGTAAGGTCTTGTGGAATAGAGAATGATGGGCAGTAGAAGAATGCTGCTGCTGAGTTTTCTGCAAGTGCCTCACTTGGATTCGCTACATTCCAAGCGCTGAATTCTTTTGCTTTTCCGTTGCTGTCGAATGCTGAAACTACGTCACCAGGTGTCCAGTAAGTCTTGACTTCGTCAACGAGAACAGTTTTAGTTGATACTTCACGCTCAGCAACGAAAGTGAATGCTTCGGCATTGTTCTCCGTTTCTGGCATATTTGCTATTTCCTTTTGGCAAGAAGCAGCGGAAAGAATGGCAATCGCTGCAAATACGTATGAATATAATCTTTTCATAATGTTTCCTATTTTACAGTTTTACCAATCTATTTCTTCGTATAATTCGAAACTTCCGGCTCCACCGGCTTCTCCTGACTGACAGAGCACTCCCTCTGCCATAATCTCCGTTACTTTAACTTCGGGAGATTCGTAGTTGAATGTGTTTTTGATCATAATGTTATAAATGTTGATTGTGATTATCAAATTTAGTGTGGTGTAGTGTGGTGTGAATTACAAGCGGCAAAGGTATATAATAATTTCTGAATCAGCAATTTTATTTTGAAAAATTTTTAGAAAGTGAATTATTTCGCTCGTTTTCAGGCTTTAAGGCTGCTTCTGAATTCGCTCATTGATGTGATTTGATGAAATATTCTTATATTTGCAAACTTATGGCAAAAGGATTTACAGAGACAGATTCCCTTTGCAGGGAAATCGTAAGGGATGCTCGCAACGGGGTATTCAAGCCCGTCTATCTCCTGATGGGCGATGAACCGTATTATGTTGATATGGTCTGCGATGCGATAATGGAATATTGCCTCGATGAGAGCGAGAGGGATTTCAATCAGACAGTCTGTTATGGCGCGGATGTGAATGCTGAGGCCATCATCACTGCTGCGAGACGTTATCCTATGTTTGCCGAGCGTCAACTGGTTGTCGTGAAGGAGGCTCAAATGATGAAGGGTATAGAGGAGTTGGCGGTCTATTGCCAGAAGCCTCTTGAATCCACTGTTCTCGTTCTTGCTATGCACGGTGCATCGGCAGATAAGAGGAAGTCGCTGTATAAGACTGTGGCCAAGGTCGGTGTTGTCGTGGATTCCCAGGCATTAAGAGACTATGAGATGCCTAAATGGATCTCGATGTTCTATCAGAACAGAGGCTTGAAGATAGCGCCTGATGCTGCTGCTCTTCTTGCAGAGCACGCCGGCACTGATCTGAACAAGATTGCTATTGAGACAGAGAAGATGTTGAAGAATCTTCCTGAGGATGTTAGAGAGGTCAGTGCGGAGGATATAGAGAAGAATGTGGGCATAAGCCGTCAGTTCAGTATTTTCGAACTCAACAAACTTTTGGCATATAAGGATTCGGCAAAGGCTTTACGTGTTGCGGCATATATAGGTTCGTCGGCTAAATTTGCGATGCCTATGGCTGTCAGCGCGATGTTTGCCTATTTTTATAAGGTATTGAAGTATGGAGCCCTTCTGCAGAAGAATCCGCGTCCGGCAAATGATGTGAAGGCGAAGGTTCTTGGGGTTAATCCTTATTTCTTCAGCGAGTATGACACTGCTGTGAGGAATTATCCGGTCAGGAAGTGTATGGCCGTGATTGCATTGCTGAAAGATTATGACTTCAAGGGAAAGGGCGGAGATGTCGGAGAGGCCTCTCCCGCAGAATTGATGGTTGAACTGACTGCAAGAATTTTAAATTTATAATATATGGGATTGATTCAATGTAAGAATGTATGCAAGAGTTTCGGTGAAAAGGTGGCTCTTGACAAGGTTTCGGTTGACATTCCGGAAGGAAAGATTTTCGGCTTGCTAGGTCCAAACGGTGCCGGCAAGACCACTCTTATACGTATTATAAACAGGATTACCATCCCTAATGGGGGAGAGGTGCTGTTTGACGGCCGTCCTATCACTCAGGATGATGTTGAGAAGATCGGATATCTTCCAGAAGAGCGCGGACTGTATCGTAAGATGAAAGTCGGAGAGCAGGCGATGTATTTTGCCCGTCTGAAGGGTATGAGTTCGAGAGAGGCTGCGCAGGAACTTAAGAAATGGTTTGTAAGATTCGGAATTGAGAGTTGGTGGAACAAGAAGGTGGAGGAACTTTCAAAGGGTATGGCTCAGAAGGTGCAGTTCATCACGACGGTGGTTCACAAGCCTTCGCTTCTTATTTTGGATGAGCCGTTTTCCGGATTTGACCCTGTGAATGCACAGATCATCCGTGAGGAAATCCTCAGGCTAAAGCAGGAAGGTGCGACAATCATACTTTCTACCCATAATATGGAGTCTGTGGAGGAACTTTGTGACAATATCGCTCTTATCAACAAATCTCGCGTAGTCATCACTGGAGGAGTTGACGAGATCCGTCACAAGTATGGAAACAATAATGTTGAACTTATCTATACAGGAGGCCATCTGGATTCTGTACCGGGCGTGTTCAGCGTTCTTTCCGATCAGGATGATGCCGGCCGTCATACTGCTGTTCTGGCTCTGGAAGGTGATACTGACGGTAATCGTGCTCTTAAGGAGATAATTGCTCAGAATGTGACAGTAAATTCTTTCAAGGAACTGGTTCCTAGAATGAACGATATATTCATTAAACTTGTAACAGAGGAGGCATAGCGTATGAAACTCAGAAATATTTCTACAATAATTTCACGTGAATATCTGACCCGTGTAAAGAAGAAGTCTTTCCTTCTCACCACTTTCCTTGTACCGATATTCTTTGCTGCTATGTGCATACTCCCAAGTGTGATTATGTTTATGGCAAAGGACAGCGGAAAGAAGGTCGCTGTGGTCGATCAATCAGGTATTGTTATGCCGTATCTTGTTGATGACGAGGCTGTTGATTATACCGATTATTCTGCTGAACCTGTCGATAGTATGAAGGTCAAATTCGAGGAACTCGGTCTTGATGTCCTTGTTGTGATATCTCCGATAGATTCTCTCGAAAGGACTGTGACCGTGGCTTCATATTCGGAGAAGCCTCTCAGTATGGAATTGAAGGAAGGGGTACGTTCGAAGGTAAATGATGCCGTCGAGGACTATCGTCTTGCTCAATACGAGATATCCGATCTGAAGCAGATCCTGGAGGATGTGAAGGCTGATGTGTCGATAGCGACATATACCCTTGACGAGTCTGGAGAGGAAAAGATCACTTCATCAGAAGTGTATATGATCATTTCGATGATTCTTTCAATCATCATCTATATGTTCATTGCAATGTTCTCAGGAATGGTTATGCAAAGCGTCATCGAAGAGAAGGCCAGCCGTGTTGTCGAGGTGCTGGTATCTTCTGTCAAGGCGACGGAACTTATGTTCGGAAAGATCATTGGAGTTGCCTGTGTGGCACTTACTCAGTTCTTCCTGTGGATTGTGCTTACACTTGTGCTTGTCGGCGGATTCTCGGCTTTTGTGGGCTTTGATTCCATTATGGGAGATCCGGCTCAGACTGAGCAGATGATGGATATGACGGCTCAGATGGGTGGAGTGGATGTTGCAGAAATGACTCAGGCAATGCAGGAGGAGGAAGGCCTTGGTGCCGTTCTCAGTACTCTTAGAGATATCAATTGGGCGCAGATGGTTCTTGCATTCATCATTTATTTTGCACTCGGATATCTTCTCTATGCGTCTTTCTTCGCGGCTATCGGATCTGCGGTGGAGAACGAGGCAGATACCAATCAGTTGCAGATGCCTGTGACCATCCCTCTTCTTCTTGCTTTCTTCATCGCATTATATGCTTTCAATGCACCTGACAGCCCTGTTGTATGGTGGGGCTCGATGATTCCTTTCACGTCGCCGATAGTGATGCTGGCGAGGATACCGTTCGGTGTTCCGGGATGGGAACTGGCCTTGTCAATAGCCCTTCTCGTTGCCACATTCGTTCTCTGCGGATGGGCTTCTGCCAAGATATATAAGATCGGAATTCTTATGTTTGGCAAGAAGACTACTTTCAAGGACCTTTGGAAATGGCTCAGACAGAACTGATTATGAAAAGACTTATGATGCTTGTGGCTTTGGTTGCGATTATGACTGAAGCGCACTCGCAGGAATATGAATGGAAACATATCGCTATGGACGGGAGCAGAACAGGATGTATCTCCCCGTCCAAGGATAATGTCGCTGAGGCTTTGGGTGTATTCGAAAAAGGGATATATATCGCTCCTAATGGTAAGAAGTATGCCCGGAAGTCATCCGTTGCCAAGGTAGCAGGTATTGTTATTGATGCCCAACCTGATATGTCCAGGGTAAAGGATGTCATCGGATATTCATCTGAGGCTATGTCTGTGGAGTATCCGGAAAGCGCTTTGTCAGATTGGTTCGTCGATCTGTTGATGGCCAGGACAGAGAAACTTGCCGGGAAGAAAGTGGATGTAGGCATTGCCAATTTCGGAGGTATCCGTGTCGATATGCCTCAGGGTGACATCATCCTTGATGATATGTTATCTATGTTTCCTTTCAAGAACCAACTCGTTTATGTCGAGCATACCGGAAAACAGATAAGGCAGATTCTTGAAGAAATGGCAGCAGGACGTTTCCAGGTGCTTGGAGGAGTCAGAGTCGTGGCTGAAGGCGGCAGACTCGTTTCTGCGGAGATCGGGGGAAAGCCGATAGATGATGAAAAGATTTATGGGCTTGCCACGATATCCTTCCTTCTTGCAGGCGGTGATGGTCTGAATCTTGGGCAGAATGCTGTTTCCATCACTGTATTTGAGGATGAAGATATTATTGATGCGGTTCTTGAGTATGTATATTCGGAGACAGAGGCAGGCAGACCTATAAGTTACAGTAAGGACGGACGTGTCTTGATAAAAGATATGGAGGATAGAAGATGATGAAACGTGTATTAGCGGCAACGCTTGCTGCATTGGCTTCATTTGCGCTGGGTGCGCAGAATCTGACCATACTTCATCTTAATGATACTCACAGCCATATCGACCCGCAGCGCTCGGGGGAATATGCCGGAAGGGGAGGCGTGATAGAGCAGGCTGCCTGTATCGATAGCATCAGGTGTGCAGACGGAAAGAGGAATGTCCTTCTTCTTCACGCCGGCGATTTCAGTCAGGGTACCTCTTATTTCACCGAACTTGGGGGAAATATTGAAATCGATGTTCTGAATGCTCTTGAATTTGATGTCGTCACTCTTGGCAATCACGAGTTCGATAACGGTATTCCGGAACTTGCCCGTCGCCTTAAGAATCTCAAGAGCAATGTCGTATGCGCCAATTATGATTTCGAAGGAACGCCTCTGGAAAATCTTGTCAAGCCATATACAATTGTGAGAAAGGCAGGTAAGAAGATAGCCGTAATAGGTCTGCTGACAGATATAATGGAGGTTGTGGATCGTGATATTGCCGATGATCTTGAATATATGGATCCTGTCGGAGTTGTCAATCGACTCGCCGCTTTCCTTAAGAACGATAAGAATTGTGATATGGTTATCTGTCTTTCGCACCTCGGCTATGGACAGGATAAGGATCTTGCTTCCAGGACACGTAATGTCGATCTTATAGTAGGTGGACATTCGCATACCCTTCTGCATAAGAAACAGATGGTCAAGGACCTTGATGGTAAAGATGTCATTGTGGTTCAGAACTGGAAGTGGGGCCTGAATCTCGGACAACTTACTGTGGAATTCTAAACTTATGGGATTTTGGGAACTTCTTGTAATTGCTGTCGGTGTGTCGATGGATGCTTTTGCAGTCTCGGTCTGCAAAGGACTGTCCATCTGTAAGGTCCGTCCTTCACAGGCCGGACTCACGGCCTTGTGGTTCGGTGGTTTTCAGGCTCTTATGCCGCTTGCAGGCTATTTTCTCGGAGTGAGTTTTGCGGATTTCGTTTCAACTGTCGATCATTGGATTGCATTTGTTCTTCTTGCGGTCATCGGTGGCAATATGTTGAAAGAAGCATCCGGTAAAGAGGAATGCTGCACTGTCGATCCTGATTTCTCGTTCAGGACTATGCTTGCAATGGCGGTGGCGACAAGTATAGATGCTCTTGCAATAGGTGTTTCCTTCGCATTCCTTAAAGTAAATATATGGACTGCAGTCTTAATGATAGGATTCACCACCGCAATCTTCTCTGCTGCAGGAGTATATATCGGCAATGTGTTCGGCAACCGTTACAAGTCAAAGGCTGAACTTGCTGGCGGTGTCATTCTGATTGTTATGGGAGTGAAGATCCTTCTTGATCATACAATTCTTGCCTGAATTCCTTAGGCGATTTACCGGTATTGCTTTTAAAGAATCTTCCGAATCCTGACTGATCCGGGAAGTTGAGTCTGCTGCTGATTTCCTTCAAGGTCAGGTCTGACTGGCGCATAAGAAACTCCGCCTTTCTGATGATGGCTCTATTGATCCATACTCTGGCTGAAGTACCGTCGTATTCCCTTATGATCTTTGAGAGATAGTCAGGCGATATCCTCATTGCCTCGGCATACCAGTTCACGTTATGCTGGCGGTCGCTGTTTCCTTCCACCAGATTACGGAAACGCTCTCTGATCATCTCCTGATGACCGGCATTGGTGTTGAGTCCAGTGTGTTCTTTTCTACGCTTGTCTGATATGTCCAGGAGCAGGTTGTGCACCTCGTTCTTTATCACTATCGGTTGGTAGTGATGCCCGGTATCTTTGATATATCTGATAAGTTTGAATACGGATGATTCAAGAAATGAATATTCTGTATCTGAAAATTCCTGATATGGAAATTCCTTTTTCAACTGGATGCTGATAGGTGATTTGCGGGTAGTGCGGATTTCAGTCTGGAATCCGGGACTGAAGACTATGTGGAAACCATAGATTTCTTTAGAAACATATAATTGTTTTATGATCTCACCTGAGGAAATATGCAGTGTGGAATGCGGTTTCATCTCAAATACTCTGAAATTGATATCCACAGTGATTTCACCTGACGTGAGCAATATCAGATGATAATTGTGTGCCCTGATGGGGGCTTTGAGGTTTATTTCCCCGTTGATTTCGTATATTTTTATCCTATCCTGTCCGTATTCTCTGAATGTGTAAGTACCCATAATTGTTCGTTTTCCCGACAAATATAGCACTTTTTTTACACATAGCCGGATTGTGCTTATTTATTAGCGGAAACTGCACTTTGTAATAATCTGAATAATAACGAATTTTGCGGAACACACAAGGTAATCGGATAATTTCATATATCCGGACTTAAAAAATGAAAGACTTCATATACCACCGTGGCCTGCGAGAGGAGCGGTGGTTCTTTTTAAGTATTTCTTCGGGGGTGGGGTAAAACAAATAAGGCTCGCCGCATCCCGCGGGGAACCTCATACTAACCACATAATTAATAACACTAAAACTAATAACCAATAAGTTGTGAGAACCTGAGAATGATTCTCTGATCAACTCGTGTGCAAAGGTAAACCGATTTTCCGGATCTGCCTAATGTTTTGTGTTAAGTTTTTGTTACATTTGCGTAACAATAGATTTGATATGGAAAAGAAGTTGATGATTGTTGACGATGAGGCTGGCATAAGGGAAATCCTTCAGTTCAATCTTGAGAATGCCGGTTATAAGGTGGATTGTGCCTCTTCCGCAGAGGAGGCCCTGGAGATGTTGTCTTCCGACCATTGTCTGATACTGCTTGATGTTATGATGGGAGGAATGTCAGGCCTCCGTATGGCAGAAGTGCTCAGGAATGAACACCATAACGAGATTCCGATTATTTTTCTTACAGCCAGGACTGATCCTGACGATCTTCTTGCCGGTTTCTCAGCCGGTGGGGATGACTATATTCCGAAACCCTTTTCCATACAGGAGGTCATAGCCAGAGTAAAGGCTGTCTTGAAAAGAACAGCCAGCGTATCGGAAACATCAGATATGATTCATATAGGTGAGATCAGGATCGACAAGGAACGTAAGATGGTCTATGTCAACGGAGAACCTGTTGCTTTCTCCAAGAAGGAGTTTGAGGTTCTTCTGTTATTGGCCTCTCACCCCGGACAGATATTCTCCCGTGAGAATATAATCGATGAATTGTGGAAAGACGCACCATACGTCCTTGATCGAACTGTCGATGTACATATCGCCAGAATAAGGAGCAAACTCGGTTCCTGCAAGAATTACCTTACAAACCGCACTGGCTATGGCTATGTGTTCAATTGTGCTGAGTGATGAAATATCTTTGGTTATACATACTTGCAGGAGTGGTTATGGCTGTCCTGGCAGGAATTATCTATTGGAGAGTACACAAGAAGGTCTCAGAAGCGGAAGCAAGGCAGAAAAGCAAACTCAAGAAACAGATGACGAGCAATATAGCGCACGAATTGCGTACCCCGGTGACTACGATAAGGGGATATCTCGAAACGCTGATCGCTTGTCCGGATATGGCTCCTGAAAGGAAACAGGATTTTATTGAAAAGGCTTATAATCAGACACTTCGTCTTGCTGAACTTATCACGGATATGGCACTTATCAGCAAGATGGAGGAGAAATCGTCTAAGTTTCAGAAGGAAAATATCGATCTGTACGACGTTGCAAACGAAGTCTTTGAAGAATTCCGAGACCGGATTGTTGCTCAGAAAATTCAGGTGGAGAATATGCTTAGTCCTGGTACAGTTCTTACAGGTAACAAGACATTGGTTTATACAATCATCAGAAATCTGGTCGAGAATAGCCTCAAATATGCGGGAAACGATATAGTCATTCATCTGGAATGTTATAGTGTCATCGAGAAATTCTGCTATCTCACCTATTACGATACTGGAGAAGGTGTTCCGTCAGAACATCTGGATAATATATTCGAACGATTCTACCGCATAGAAGAAGGCCGTACCCGCGATGTAGGCGGATCCGGCCTCGGACTTTCCATAGTGAAGAATGCCGTCAAGTTCCACGGAGGCGACATTCGCGTGATCAACCGTCAGTGGGGAGGACTTCAGTTCTTCTTCTCCCTCCGCAGGCACGAGGACTAATATCCCTTGACTACATTGTCATCATTGCTGAGATTGACCAGTTTCGGATCTCCGAAATAAGTCAGTTTGCAGGTTCTTGAGACATCATATCTCAGGACTTTCCCGGCATAGGCTTCTGCTCTGCTGGCTCCGCTCAACTCCAGTGCTACCTCATCTGCCGCGAAATACCTTGTGTTCAATCTGCAGGCACCCGAGCCTTCCAGATCGAGTCGCTTCCCTCTGCCGCTTAGTTCCAATTTGCAGGCTCCCGAACATTCGAACTCACAGTCATCCGCATCTCCCTCGTAGGCCAATGAACAGGCCCCGCTTAGTTCTCCATTAAGTTCGGGAGTGTTTATATTCAGCCTTCCTGCGGCTGCACCGCTCATTTCGATGTTGACACTTCTTTCAAAGTTACCGGTTATTCCTGTCTTGACGGCTCCTGAACAGTTCATATTAAGATTGGCCCCTTCCACTTCAAGACCGGATAGCCCGGAGGCACCGGACATATCTATGCGCAGATTCCCGCTTGTGAACTCGCCGTCAAAAAACGCCTTACCGGCTCCCATCAATGTTATTGCATCAATGCGATCCATTTCTATATATACGTTGATGTGAGGCTGATCTCCTCTCTTGAACTTTTTCGGAATATCATTCAGATGCAGCAGGAGGTGTGAATCGCTTTCACGGTACTTCACCCTTAGATGCTTCTCATAATCACTTTCATAGACTACTGTGACCTTTCCTGAAGTGCCCTCTGTGATATGGACTTCATACAGGAAACTTACCTCGAGTCTAGTGATGTCACCGAATTCATAAACCTTTGTCTTTTCCTCTGCGCTCAGGGCAAGAAATGATAATGCAGCGGTTGCGATTGTCAATAATAACTTTTTCATAATCTGTCCGTTTTAATATGTTTCTGTATATTGTTCAAGTATTGTTTCCAGTGCCTTGTATTTGATGTCATAGTATTCCTTTAGGATCTGTTTCCTGCTTTTTCCCACCATTTCTTCCGGCAGTTGTTCTTCAAAAGGAACCGCCTCGGAGGTTACAGCCCTGATGGTATTCATCACACTCTCAAGATTCTCCGGGGATGTTTCGGCTATCAATGTCAGAATCTCCGTTTCCTTTGAAGCCAGTTTCCTGTGCTGCTTCTCTATGTCGTGCGCCAGACTGCCTGGTGCAAGGAGGAATGCAATTGCAGCCGCAGCCGCCATCGATGAGATTGTTACTAGAATTGTCCTCAATCCGCCTCTGCTTCTTTCAGCCTTTACCTTTTTCATAAAGGCCTCCCTGCTGCCTTCCGGTACCGGATAAGCATCGAAATCTTCGATGTTTTCCCTTATATATTTCTCTATTCCGCTCATATCCTGATGTGCTTTATAGTTTCCGCCAATAGTTTCCTGCCTCGCATAAACAGACTTCTTACAGTACTTTCCTTGCTCCCTGTCAATTGGGCAATTTCCTGATAATCAAATCCTTCGAACAGATGTAGGGATACGATTGCCCTGTAATGGTCAGGTAGTCTGCATAATGCCTTCAGAACGACTGCAACTGTATATTCCCCTTCTTCTTCAGGAGCCTCTTCAAGGGCCGGATCTTCGTAATCTTCCAGAAAATCATTCCATCGGCTTCTCTCTCTGAGCCTGTCGATGGATTTTCTGATGCAGATGCTTGTAAGCCATCTGGGGAGGTCTCTGATCTGCTCTTTGTTCCGGAATTTCCAGTATTGGAGAAGACTGTCGTGCATTATTTCCTCAGCATCTGCCCCGTTCCCTGTAATCCTCAAACTGATGTTATACAGCCGTCGGGAGTGGGTGTCATATACTTTTTCTATGTCAATAGTGTCTTTCATCAAGTTTCGTTTTCACCTATATGACGATGGTTTTCTCTTTATGTTGCAAATATATGGGATTAATTTTCTAAATTTGAGAAAAATCATAAATCTAAATCTATGAAACGACTGCTGTTCATAATCATTTCATTGCTGGCTACTGTGACAGCCTTTTCTCAGAATTACCCTTATCAGAATCCTCAGTTCAGTCCGGATGAAAGGGCTCGTGACCTGCTTGAAAGACTCTCCACGGAGCAGAAGATTTCCCTGATGAATTATCAGTCTCCTGCTATTCCGGAGTTTGGCATCAGGCCGTACAATTGGTGGAACGAGGCACTGCACGGTTCTGCTCGCAACGGCCTGGCTACTGTATTCCCACAGGCCATCGGTATGGCTGCCAGTTGGAACGATCTTCTTCTGCAGGAGGTATTTGATGTGGCTTCGACGGAGCAGAGAATAAAATTCAGCACCGCACGTGAAGGAGGGGATGCAGGTCAGTATCGTGGCCTCACTGTATGGACACCTAACATCAATATTTTCCGCGATCCTCGTTGGGGAAGGGGACAGGAAACATACGGAGAAGACCCTTACCTGATGACTGTTATGGGACGTGCTGTGGTGAACGGCCTTCAGGGTGATACCACCCAGCAGTATGATAAATTGCACGCCTGCCTCAAGCATTTCGCCATCCACAGCGGTCCGGAGTATGAACGCCACATCTTCAATGTAGAGGAAGTGTCGTGGCGTGACCTTAACGAGACTTATCTCTATGCATTCGAGCGCCTGGTGAAAACCACTGATGTCAAGGAGGTTATGTGTGCGTACAATGCATACGAGGGAAAGCCTTGCTGCGGAAATGACAAATTGCTGATCAAAATTCTCCGCGAACAGTGGGGGTTTGACGGCATAGTGGTCACAGACTGCTGGGCTGTGCGTGACTTTCACGAAGAAGGATGCCACAATATATTCCCGGACGATCCTGCGGCTGCATCAGCCTTTTCGGTACGAAGCGGAGCAGATCTCGAGTGCGGCAGTTCATATCCGTCCCTGATCCAGGCTTACAAGGATGGCAAGGTGACCGATGCAGACCTTGACAGGGCGGTCTTCAGGATTCTCAGAGCCCGTTTCGAACTTGGTGAAATGGATCCGGAATCTTCCGTGGTATGGAACGGCGTTTCACGTGACCTGCTTGCTTGTGACGAACATAACGATCTGGCACTCAAGATGGCGCGTGAGACAATGACTCTTCTTCAGAACAGGAATAATATTTTGCCGTTGGACCGGAATGCCAGATATGCTGTTGTCGGCCCTAATGCGGCAGATTCGCTTGTTATGTGGGGCAACTATAATGGTATCCCGCGCAAGACCGTCACCGTCCTTGAAGGCCTTACCGCGAAGGTGGGTGCAGAGAATGTCGTCTATGCAAAAGGATGTGAAATAGCAGAGAAGTCTTTGGATGAGGGAAGTTATAGCGAGACCGAAGGCAATTATCACGATGAGGCTCTTTCAAGAGCCGGCGGTGCCGAGGCTTCATCAATGGATATGGCGATGTTTGATGATGTGGATGCCATAATCTTTGTCGGAGGCCTTTCTCCTAAACTTGAAGGAGAAGAGATGAGAGTCAATTTCAAGGGCTTCAAGGGCGGTGACAGAACGTCGATCGAACTGCCGGAGACCCAGAGGAGATATATAGCCGAACTTGGCAAGACCGGTAAGCCGATAATATTCGTTCATCTTTCAGGATCGGCAGTGGCTCTTGCTCCGGAAGCGGAGAACTGCGATGCGATCCTTCAGGGGTGGTATGGCGGTCAGTGCGGAGGCCAGGCGGTGGCTGATGTCCTTTTCGGGGACTATAATCCTGCAGGAAGGCTCCCTGTGACATTCTATGCCTCCGATGCCGACCTGCCTGATTTCGGAGACTATGATATGGCAGGACATACCTATCGTTATTTCAAGGGCAAGCCTCTCTTCCCGTTCGGTCACGGTCTGAGTTACAGTAAGTTCAAGTACAGAAGGGCAAGGCTTCGTGACGGCGTGCTGAGAATTCCAGTGAAGAATGTCAGTCGCATAGATGGAGATGAGGTGGTTCAGGTCTATATAAAGAGGGTTGACGATGTTGATGGGCCTGTGATGAGCCTGAGAGGATTCAAGAGAGTCAATATCAAGGCAAGAAAGAAGGCTGTGGTTGAGATAACGCTCTCGCCTGAAGATATCGACCTTTTCAATCCTGAGACGGGTAATATGGAAGGCGGTCCGGGTGAATACATCATCTATTACGGCGGTTCATCCGACCTCTCCAAACTCAGAAAACTCAAGATGAAGATCTAGATTTCATTGATATCGATGATTCCCGACAGCACTGCGAAAATCGTCAGTTTCCCGATCGACCGGGTCTGAAGTTTTTCGCAGATGTTGTTTCTATGGAATATTACTGTTGTGACAGATACTTTCAGAGCCTCTGCTATCTCTTTGTTTATCAGACCTTTGATCATAAGTTTAAGAACTTCCTTCTCTCTTGAGGAAAGGAAGTTATCCTGTCTGCGCCCTTTCTTTTCGTCCGGATATTCATATTTGCTTACAAGTTGCGTCCGGAGGATCCTGCTTTTGATTTCACTCTCGCTCATCGAGATGTCGAGTATGTTGAAATCTTCAAACCTCCTTCCTGAACCTTCTGTCAATACGGTTGTCTGCTTCCTTAAGGTTATGAATTCGTCAATGTTTCTGAAAAGGATATCGTCGTTTACAAAGAAATGTATGAAATGCCTGTTGGAATCTCGTATGAACTGATCCATCGTATTGTACAGATGGACTTCCACATTGTCGAACACTTCCCAAAGAATGTTTCTCAAGGCTATGGAACAGAGGGTATTCCTTTCGATTATGGCTATGCAGGGTGTCATTTGGATCTTTTGAAAAACATAGAAATAACGATAAGGATAGGGAAGATTTCAACACGGCCGAAGAACATATCTATAGTGAATACGAACTTGACCACTGCCGGCATTGCCGCATAATTGCCCATTGTTCCGATAGACCCTGTACCCGGACCGACATTTCCAATTGATGCTACGGTGCCGGAAAATGCATCTCCGATATCGACTCCGCAGATAAGAATAATGATGAATGATAAAAGCGTAATGAATATATACAGAACGATATAAAGAAATACCGAGGATATGGTTTCGTCCCCGAGCACCCTGCTGCCTACTTTTGTCCTGAATAGTGAACTCGGGTGCAGTCTTTTCTTGAAGTCGTTGTATATTACCTTGAGTGATATGTACATTCGGTCGGCTTTGATACCTCCGGTTGTGGATCCGGAACATCCGCAATGGAATGCGGCGAAAAGAAGTATCGTATTTGCCAGCAATGGCCATAATGCGTTATCTGCCTGTCCGAATCCGGTTGTTGTAATATAACTGACGGTCTGGAATGTGGAGTCCAGCAGAGCGTTTCCCCAGGAATCATAGCCGCCTTGAAACTTTAGAGACAAGGTGATGATTATGCTGAATATGGCAATGACGCTTAAATAATATCTGGTGACAGGATTTTTCAGCGGTTTCAACGATCTTTGGGCAAAAGTGGCGAATATGACTCCGAAATGCATTGCCGACAATGCCATAAATACTGTTATTATTATATCAATGGCTATAGAGTCATAGTACATAATCGAGGTGTTCCTTGTGCTGAAGCCACCTGTCGCGACAGTACTGAATGCGTGGTTTACAGCATCGAACAGAGACATTCCTGCCGCCCATAGAAGGAGACTTTCTGTAAGGGCAAGTCCTGCATATACTGTAATCATAACTTTTGCAGTTGTTCCGGACTTGTATTTGTATCCCTCCTTTGAAAGTGCTGAAAATTCGAGATGGGTGAGTTTAAGTTTTGCAGGATTGTTGTCCGGAATGATCATAAGAAGGAATACAATCACTCCCAGTCCACCTATGAAATGTGTCGAGGACCTCCAGAAGAGAATACTCTTGGGGAGTGATTCGATGTCATTCAGAATTGTTGAGCCTGTGGTTGTATAGCCTGACACGCTTTCAAACCAGGCATTTATCAAAGTGAATTCTCCTCCCCACAATACGTATGGAAGCATTCCGAATATAAACGAAAGCAGCCAGGACAGTACGATTGTCAGGTATCCGGATGCCAGTGATGTTTCTTGTTTGCCTTTTACGAATATGAATGGAAACATTCCGGTGATGAATGTCACGCAAAAACTTATCGTCAGAGGTGTCAATCCGGAGTCTCCTCCCTCATATAGTGATATAAGAATCGCTATAAACATAAATAAGGCATTGATAAGCAATGCCTTGCCGATATTTATAGAAATTGTCTTGATGCTCATTCCGATAAATGCCTTTTATGTTCGCAAATATAGAAAAAAACTTTGGTATTTGGGATTCTTTCACTATATTTGCAGTATATTAATTTAGAATTGTTAAAAATAAAATCCTATATTCACATTTAAAAGGATATGATTATGATCAGCAATAACTTACACAATGCCATCAATGCTCAGATCAATGCTGAGTTGTGGTCTGCTTATCTTTATCTTGCAATGTCGCTTGATGCTGAGGCTAAGGGACACAAAGGAGTAGCAAACTGGTTCTATGTGCAGTTCCAGGAAGAACAGGCACACGCCCGTATATTTATGAACTATCTCAACTCCCGTGATGCAAAGGTGGAACTTCTCCCTATAGAGGAAGTGCCTTCTTCGTGGGATTCGGTACTTGATATGTTCAAGCAGACACTTCAGCACGAGAAGAAGGTGACTGCTCTGATCAATAATCTTGCTGCTATTGCAACTGAAGACCGTGACTACGCTTCGATCAACCGTCTGAATTGGTTCATTGACGAGCAGGTGGAGGAAGAAGAGTCTGCAAGGGAGATGATAGATGCTTTCGAGGCTGTGGAGGGCAACAAGTACGGTATGTATATGCTTGACAAGGAGTTGGCGACAAGAGTATATAATGTCCCTTCTCCACTGGCTGTTGCAACTGAATAGATCTGATGATATTTTATGGAGACTCCCGATGGATGGTCGGGAGTCTTCTTGTGTGTAATTAAAGTAACAAAGATGTGATGAAGAAGATAAGTGAAAGAATATTCTATGTTGGTGTCAACGATGACGATAAGGTTATGTTTGAAGGCCTGTGGCCTCTTCCGCTGGGAGTGAGTTATAATTCGTATCTTGTTGTGGATCAGAAGGTCGCTCTGATCGATACGGTAGAGAGCGGATTTGAAGAGGAGTTCATCGGAAATGTAAATGAAGCGATAGGAGACAGGGCGATAGACTATCTGGTGGTCAATCATATGGAGCCGGATCATTCGTCCTTGATATCGTATATGCTCGAGATGTATCCGTCGCTGGTGATCCTGGCAAATGCAAAGACACTTCCTATGCTCAAAGGATATCACAATGTTCCAGAGGAAAGAGTGCAGATTGTAGCGGAGGCAGAGAGTGTCAGTCTGGGTGGATGCAGCCTGCGTTTCTATATGGCACCGATGGTACATTGGCCGGAAACGATGGTCACCTTTCTTGAGGAGGAAGGGACTGTATTCTCTGGTGATGCTTTCGGTACATTCGGGGCTGTAGATGGGAATCCGGTTGATGATGAAGATACATTTGAGATATTCCGTGAGGAAATGATGCGCTATTATGCCTGCATCGTAGGAAAGTACGGTAATCCGGTTCAGACTGCATTGAAGAAACTGAGTGCCCTCGATATCAAGAGGATATGCAGTACTCACGGCCCGGTATGGGAGAGGAATATTCAGTCTGTCGTCGCTTTGTATGACAAGATGAGCCGTTATGAAGTGGAAAGGGGAGTATGCATCGCATACGCTTCAATGTATGGAAACACAGCAGCGGCTGCAGATGCCCTGGCAATGGAACTTGAATCCCTCGGCGTACCATACGCCATTCACGATCTTGCGGGAAACAATGCCGGTGAACTTGGCCTTTCCGGTGCCTTGCGTGATGTGTTCAAGTATGATACGATAGTGGTCGGATCACCGACTTACAACAACGGAATTTTTCCTCCGGCAGAAACTTTTATGAAGGCTCTACAGGCACGTCTTATAAAAGGACGCCGTTTCTATGCCTTCGGTTCATACACCTGGGCGGGAGCCAGTGTCCGTCAACTCAACGAGTATGCCAAGTCGATGGATTTTGAGTTGCTTGGAGACGGTCTGTCCTTCCCTCAGGCATACAGGAAAGACAAAGTCGATATGAAGGCCGTAGCCGACATCCTCAAATGATCCGAAATTGAATCGGTGAGACAAGAAACTCCGGAATCCTGTCTCACCGATTTAGATTTTATTCATAAATAATCTTTTTCGGTATCGGTGATACATAAATAGTTTGTTTCTTGTTACACCGCTAATACACCATTGCCATACATCGTTTTATCTGAGACTCTCCGGCCCGGAAACGCTTGTAAAGTATTTCGGCAATTCTACGTTTTTCACTTTGGCTGAGTTGATATACAGATCGTTTGCCTAGTTCAGGAAGAATCTCATAGTCCACTATATGGCATAAGTCACTATCGGACATCTTTCTATAATCAGCCTTTCCATTTTCATACGATAGCATTTGAGTGAGACTATGAAGTTGAATCCGATGTTCAATATTTTCCAAAGTCACGGGAGGACGATTGTTGTTGTCCCTCAATTGCTCCTTCATCCATTCCTCACTGGTCTTTCTTCCCATATAGTAGTCGAATGCTCGTGGAGTTCCGAACAGATTCTCTACCTGAGGAATATCCAGAACACTCTCTCTGACAAGCAGACCGTTAACGTCCATTTTGTATGAATCCGGATAACAGGCTCTTCTTCCTATGTATCGATAAAATGCTTTTTGGGGCAGAAGTTTGTGATCTGCATCTTTACCCATCTCTTTTCTGAAAATCGAGTTTGCAGTTGAATGTGGATAAGCGTATGGAATCGGTACGACTCCGTGATGCACGGGATTCCTTAACGTATAGCATACTGCTGCAATCTTATGATTAAACCCGACAATCTCCATCTGGAAATGATGCTTCTCACCCAACTTTCCCTTTCTGTCGTACTTGTGATTGAACAGTTTGGAATAGGGCATCCGGAAATTGTACATCAAACCTTCCGGGTCTTCTGTTTCTGCCATCAGATGACAGTGGGTGGCCATAAATGATTCTACGATTCCAACCGAACCTGTTTTGTGAAGTGCAAGAGCAAAACAGTTGAACCCTCTGTTGTAGTCTTCGAGGTCACGGAACATAACCTCTTCCCCTGCCGAAAGGCATAAATGATAAGTCTTTTTCATAACATTTGTCTTAACACATTCTTTCTCTTCACTCCCTCAGCACATCTCACATCTGAAATGTATGAAAGTCAGACAAATATATGAATTTTGACTATTCCTCCAACATAATAGTTGCAGAAAAACAGTGTTTCAAAACCGGTGTGACAAAATAATGGTGTTTTATGTATCACCGATATCTGAAAAGTTAAATTTATGTGATAAAACCAATCGGTGAGACAGGAAACTCAGGAATCCTGTCTCACCGATTGGCTTTATGGGTATAGGTTGCCTTTTATTCTACAAAGCGGACTTTGCTGAAGTCTCTTGGCTTTGCTTCCGGACTCTCGGCAGGATATCCCATACCTATGCAGATGATAGGTGTGTATCCTTCGCTGAAGTCCAGTACCTTCAAGGCTTCAGGAGCGTTCTTCAAAAATCTTATAGGGCTTCCCAGGCAAACAGATCCTACGCCGAGGGACCATCCGGAAAGCATTATATTTTCCGACAGAAGTCCGCAGTCGATCGGTGAGCAGTCGTATGACGGATCATTTGCAATGAAAATCATTACAGGAGCGTCCCTGAAACATCCTTTGACCATCCCCGGCTTAGCCTCGGGATTCCCGTCCTCCATCAGGCTGATAATCTTGTTCATCACATCAGGATTGTCAACCACTCTCACTTCCCAGGATTGCTTGTTCATACCATTCGGAGCGTTTATGCCGCATTCCAGAATGGTCTGCAGCGTGTCTCTCCCGACACTGCAGTCCTTGTAACTTCTGATACTCCTGCGTGACATAATGTTCTCGATGACGGCATTGCCGCCTTCCTCTGCTGCATTCTTCTGTTGCGAGCAGGAAACCGCTGTGGCTAAGCACAGGCCGGTGATGATGATGTGAAAGGTTTTCATAATATAGTTCAATTGGTCAGTATCAGTTTTGCTGAATCGGAGTCAAGACGTATCTTGAGCCAATCGATGAGTCTGGTCGAATCTTCTTCTGAAAGCCTTGCGGATGAGGTCACAAGTACTATCATAGATTCGTTCACCTGGAGTGAATCGGCAGTGACACCTGCTCCGTGAGTTATGTGCACCTCTTCTATAGACGGATAGTTGCTCTTCATTTCCCTGACGATCTGGGAATAAGGAATGTCTGCTCCTTTTGATGCCCTGAGTTCTTCCTTCAGTCTTCTGATCTCTTCATCACGCTTGGCTATTTCCTCATCCATTTTGTCATAGATTCCCTTGACGAGTTCGATGTCGTTTGTGTCGTTGTTGTATGTGTGGTCGTTGATGATGAGTTGGCTTTCTTTTATTCCATATTCTTCAGCGGCCTTGCGGATGGTTTCCTTGGTCTTTTCGTCAAGAGGGTCTCCGGTAAAGAACAACTCTATCACGGATCCGTCCGTATGGTCGATCCGGTAGTCGTATATGATGCTTCTGCTGTATGTCTTGCTCTGCTCAATGAATGCAGCGGCATTCTCTTCGAAATTGTTCTGCCTGATGAGGGTGACGGCCGACCAGATACTTGGAACGATGAAAAGGATGATCAGTATGGAACTTATTCTCTTTGTCTTTCGTCCCGTCGCCTGGTCTTCGTATTCTGTCTGCCTGAATCTGAAGTACTTTACGCTGATGTATGTCGCGAGCATTATGAACAGACAGTTGATGAAGAAAAGATACAGTGCTCCGAGAAAGTATCCGAGGTTGCCGCTTGCCAGCCCGAAACCTGCCGTACAAAGAGGCGGCATCAGTGCAGTGGCAATGGCGACTCCGGAAAATACCGTTCCTTTTTCTTTTCTGCATTGCTCCAGAATACCAGCGAATCCTCCGAATAGCGCTATGAGTACATCATATATCGTAGGATTGGTTCTGGCCAGGAGTTCGGTCGGATTGCTCAGGCTGAGCGGGGTGATAAGAAAATACAGGAAAGATGCTGCAAGGCTTATGCAGACCATCACAAGCAGATTCTTTCCTGAAGATTTGAGCAGGGTCATATCGTTGACTCCGAGTCCGAGACCCAGGCCGAATATCGGACCCATCAGAGGAGATATGAGCATCGCGCCGATCACAACAGGAATGGAATTGACATTCAGACCTATTGAGGCTATGATCGTTGCAATGGCGAGGATCCAGGCATTCGGCCCTCTGAAATAGATGTTGCCTCTGATTGCTTTTTCAGCCGCTTCTGTGTCGATGTACCCGGCTATGTTAACTGTGGCCTTGAACAAGGTCCCGATATCTTTGAATAATCCCATATTTCGTATTTTGATATAAAGATAGGGAGTTTGAATTATTTTACCAAAGATATCTTCGCGTATTATGAAAATGGAACGATACTGACGCTATCTTGACTATGATGCCAATGCATTCCGATACATTTCTATTATTTCTGCGATTGAGCCTTCTATGTTGTATTTACGTGCGGAATCGGCATAGACCTGCCCCATTCTGAGCCTTTCTTCCGGATGCTCGATCCACCAGTCTATCTTTTGGGCCAAAGCCTTCGCATCCTGCTCTGGAAAGAGGCTTCTTTCATCCAGAGCGAACTGGGATGTGGCGGCAAGATGCCCGGTTGCAATCAGTGGTACGGCTCCTTCTCTGATCGCCTCAAGACAGGACAGTCCTTCGACTTCCACTGTGGCGCAATGAATGTTGAGGTAGGCCATTCTGGCCAGTTCCTTCAATTGCTCTTCGGAATAGAATCCGAAAATACTCGGATGAGTCAATATTCCTTCTTCAAGCAGTTGCCCGGAAGCCTTGACATATTTGTCAAGCAACGGTCCTTTACCTGCAAAGTGAAGTTGTATGCTTCCTGCGTGACGGGAATATCTCATTGCCTCGATCAGGGTCATCTGGGACTTTTCGTGAGCGAATCTTCCTATACATAAGAGGATAATGGGGTCTCTTTGAGGAATGGCAGCCTTTATGGATGTTTCCGGGATTTCTATTCCATTGGAAATCACGGTCATACGTGCTTTGAATCCGTTTTCTAGAAGATGTTGTCTGACAGTCTCGGTCGGGCAGTGGATGTCGCTGCAGTAGTCGTATGTCCCAGTTCTCCAGATATACATCAATATATAATTAAGGAAGTTGTCCTTGTCGCTTATCAGTGCGTTGGCGAGAATATTCTGGCTGTAAATATGGAATGTGCCCACGATGCTTTTTCCTGCTTTGCTGGCGGTACGTGCTACTCTTGATTCCAAAGGAAAACCTTCCTGCAGATGGATGATATCAGCCCATCTGACGGCTTCATCTATCATCTTCTCATCAATCTTGGCAAATCCATAACTGTGATTTGATATAAGTGAGTCGAACAGCGGCACTTTGAAGTGTTCAAGGGGATATTCAGGTTGCGGACCTTGGGAATCTTCGTTCGAGACTGACATAAGCCGGACATCTATGCCGGCATTCCTTAGTCTGGGGATCAATGACTGCATCACAGTGTGCAGGCCGTTGCCCTTCGAGAAGGCATTATTGCATACTATAAGTACTTTCATATATGATTTATGTTAAGTCGTTCTGGTCTCGGATATCCATAATTGTACCTTAGCAGATTCCGGCAATGGTTTTTCCGATGAAAAGTTGTAATTTTGTACAATTATGGACAAATCTTTACTGAATGCCGGTGCAGACCCTATGGGTGCGGCAATATATGATTATTACCTTAAAGGTGAGGCAGATACACTGATAGTTCACTCTTCAATGTTTGAAGATGATGAAATCCCGACAGAAGATCTCTTCCGCAGTTTCGATGATATGCCGGAACTTGAAAAGATTGCCCTGGAGGAGGCTCAGGGAAGGATTCTGGATGTCGGAGCAGGTAGCGGATGCCATAGCATTGCCTTGCAGACAATGGGAAAAGAGGCTGTGGCCATCGATATATCGCCACTTTCTGTGGAGGTTATGAAACGCAGAGGAGTTGATGCACGCAATGTCAATCTTTATGACGAGTCCTTTACAGATAAATTCGATACCATTCTGATGCTTATGAATGGCACAGGCATCATCGGAACACTTGAAAATATGTCTGCTTTCTTTGCCAGAATAAGACAACTGCTCTCTCCGGGAGGAAGCCTGCTCATTGATTCCAGCGATCTGCGCTATCTTTTTGAGGAGGAGGATGGAAGCCTTATGATAGATCTTGCAGACGACTATTATGGTCTTCTGGACTATCAGATGGAATATAAAGGAGTGAAGGGCGAACCTTTCGACTGGCTTTATGTCGATTTTGAGACCCTTGCCTTCTATGCGGAGGAAAACGGTTTTTCTGCTGAATTGATTGCTGAGGGCGAGCATTATGACTACCTTGCAAAATTATATGTAAATATCTGATATCTATGGAAAACGCTATTTCAACCACTTCTCCCAAGAGAGAAATATGGATCGACTGGATGCGCGTCGCTGCCTGCTTTATGGTGATTCTTGTGCATAGTACAGAGCCGTTTTATCTTGGCGGAGATGGATCCTTGATTCTTAACAGTGCAGATGCTTTCTGGTCATCTTTCTTTGATTCCTTCGTGCGTGCCTGCGTGCCGCTTTTTGTTGTTGCATCGAGTTTCCTGCAGTTCCCGCTCCACTATGAGACAGGGGAATTCTTCAGAAGAAGAGCAGTCAGGATACTTATCCCTTTTGTTGTCTGGCTGGCCGTATATGCTTTTGTCTGGGGAGAACCTGTCGAGAATTTCAAGAGTCTGTTGTTGAATTTCAATTATTCTGCAGGCCATCTTTGGTTTGTTTATATGCTTATAGGAGTATATCTGATAATGCCTCTTCTTTCTCCTTGGGCGGAAAAGGTCGGAAAGAAGGAACTTCAGGTATATCTTGCCATCTGGCTTTTCACTACCTTCATTCCGCTAATCCGTGACTGGGTATCATCTGAGCCGCTTGCATTCGCGTATGGACCGACAGGCATACCACGTCAGGCACTTTATCCTCTATGGGGAGAGGCCAGTTGGAACGGATATGGACTTTTCTATTATATGAGCGGGTTCATCGGCTATCTCCTGCTTGGACTTTATTTCCGTAAATTCGTCGGTGAACTTTCCTGGGGAAAGACTCTTGCTGTTGCCTTGCCTGCCTGGCTGGGAGGATTCGCGATTACATTCGGAGGATTTCTCAGAAGAGTATATGAGACTTCCGGAGGGATTTTTCCTGCGTCTGGAATTATCAATGATGCGGTTTATTGGGAAACTACCTGGTGTAACGATACCATAGGTGTCGTCCTTATGACCATTGCGTGGATATTGATTTTCAGGAAGATAAAGAGCGAAGGAGGCTTCTATAAGAAAGTTCTTCTTCCTGTCTCAAAAGCCGGATATGGCATCTATCTGTCTCATTTGCTCGTGCTTGTACCTGTGGCTGGTGCTGTAAGGAACTGGCTAGGATCGGGAAATGACGGATTGCTTGGATTCTGGACTACACCGGTCGAGATTCTTTTATCCACAGTAATAGCGTTCATAGCGGTATCCGCTATCTCTGTGGCTGTCCGGAGCATTCCGAAGATAGGAAAATATATAATGGGATAATGGGTCAGGATCCGCTTTTCAATGTGATGAGCGTGATTTCCGGAATTGTACCTATACGGGCTGGGACGATGGTTTCTCCCAGCCCTATGTTTATATAGAGATGCTGGTCATTTTCCGTATATAATCCTCTGTATTGCTTGAACATATATCTGCTCGGAGACCATCCCAATAGAGAGAATTGCATTGCGTGGGTATGCCCGGAAAGGGTTAAAGGATAGTCTTTCCCAAGAATTTCCATTTCCCAATGCATCGGGTCGTGGGAAAGCAAGATCCTGAAGAGTCCTTCCGTTCCCTCCGATGCCTTGGCCAGATTGCCTTTGGATGGGAAATGTTTCGATGGTGATGTATTTTCAACACCGATTACAGCAATGGTGTCATTCCCTCTGGCAATCCTGCGGTTCTCGTTGAGCAGAATGTCCCAGCCCATAGCCATTTCCTTTTCGATGACATTCCTGACATCGTCTTTCTCAGAACCGGCCTCACGAGGATCTGCATATATGCAATAGTCGTGGTTTCCCAGTACCGATATGATGCCGTCTTCAGCCTTCATCGTGCTTAGAATATGGCTGATACTGTCAATTTCAGACGAGGACATCGTGATGAGGTCGCCGGTGAATGCTATTATGTCTGCATCGAGGCCGTTGATCTTTTCCACGGCTCTGTGCAGCGAGTTGTGTCTGCTTTCGAAAGAACGTGCGTGAATGTCTGATATATGCACTACCTTATATCCGTCAAAAGCCTCAGGAAGGTCTTCCGAAACGATTTCCACTTCTTTTATCTGAAATATGTTTCTCTCAATCAATGCTCCATACGCCATAGCAACAGGCGGAATGCATAGCGAAACAAGTCCGTATAGGAATGTCTTACGGAAAGAAATGCCGAGAATAAAATATAGAACTCCGCTAACGGCGGCATCTATGAGTATCAGCACGATCCAGCATATCAGCAGGATGGAAAGTGTAGCGATCGCTTCGGTAGTCATAGTATGTTTTTATAATCAGGTTATCTGCAAATTTAGTGCTTTTCTCAAACACTCTTTTGGTAATGACAGCCTTTATTGTACAATCAGACAAATTAATTGATATTTTCGGACAACGAATGAAAAAAATGCCTACATTTGCGGCCGTTTTGCAGAATAGCAAGTTAAATATTCATTAAAATTAGCGGAATTATGCCTGCAACCACTATTACCAACTACAGTTTTATCAGTACTTTCAAGAAGTACGTAAACTCGAGTGTCATACTCATTTTCTTTACGATCCTGGCTCTCGTATGTGCCAACATCCCGGGAGTGAAGGACTGGTATTTTTCACTTTGGCAGAATCCTGTCAGTCTTTCTCTCGGAAATTTCAATTTCTTCAGCCACGGTGGTCATACGATGACATTAGGTCAGGTGATCAATGATTTCCTGATGGCGATCTTCTTCCTTTCAGTCGGTCTGGAAATCAAACGTGAGATTCTCGTAGGAGAACTTTCAACCCGTGAAAAAGCACTGCTTCCTATAATCGGAGCCTGCGGAGGTATGGCTGTACCTGTCCTCATCTTCTGGCTCGTATGTCCGGGTGATGCCGCGATGCAGAGAGGTCTCGCCATTCCGATGGCAACAGATATCGCCTTTTCTCTCGGTGTTCTTTCTGTATTCAGCAAGAGAGTGCCGGTTGGATTGAAGGTCTTCCTCGCAGCCCTTGCTGTGGCAGATGACCTTGGCGGAATCATTGTGATAGCGCTTTTCTATTCGTCTGATATAGATTTTATGTTCCTTATACTGTCTGCAGTCTGTGTGGTTGTGATGGTGATCGGAAATATGATGAAGTGCAGGGCGAAGTTCTTCTATGTCCTTATCGGACTCGTGCTCTGGTTCTTTATGCTCAATTCAGGAATCCACTCTACCATTGCAGGTGTGATTACGGCATTCTGTATTCCTGCGACTCTCAGAAAGGGTACCGGACATTATCTGGAGCGTATCCGTGAGAATGTGGCAAAGTTCCCTGTGATCGATATTGATGACCGTCACAATACAATCGTGCTTACGAACTCTCAGATACACACTCTCAAGAGTATAGAATCTGCTGCCGACAAGATGATAAGTCCGCTGCAGGATCTTGAGGACAATCTTCACGGACTGATCAATTATTTCATCATTCCGCTCTTCGCCTTCGCCAATGCAGGTATTGATTTGTCGCAGATGAGCGTGGGAAGCCTCTTCTCAGGAGTCGGACTCGCAGTTATGGTCGGACTTGTAGTCGGCAAGTTCGTAGGTGTGTTCTCATTCTCTTGGATTGCTATCAAGATGAATATCGTGAAGTTGCCTGCCAACACAACCTGGAAAGCATTTGCCAGTGTCTGCGTAGTCTGTGGTATCGGATTCACAGTGTCTATGTTCATCGCGGATCTCTCTTACGCAGGTCTTGGCGCAGACGGCGCGGCACTTCTCGCTCAGGCGAAACTTGGAGTGCTTGTAGGTTCCGTTGTCTCAGCAGTGCTTGGAGTCATCCTGCTTGGTCGAACACTTCCGAAGGAACTGAAATAATTATGATAAGGGCTTAAGCCTCTTTGAAGATGATATGAATGTGTCCTCTGTCGCCGAAATGGCTGCAGAGGACACATTTTCTGCTATTATCAGACGTTTCATTTCAGCCTTGTGTACAGTAAGAGCCTCTGTCAGATATTCTATTGCGCGTGGGAAGAATTTTCTGAATTCCCTGACATTATCGCACATCATCTCACAACTGAACATAATATTCTTCATATTGTCCATCAATGCGGGTTTGACTATGAATGTCTCCAGCATAGCGGCATTTGACGCTTCGAGGAAAAGATCGTATGCCTCCTCGTCAATAGTGAAGAAGAGTCTGACCGAAAGGATTCCCTCTTCATATTCCACCACTGCTACATTGTCGTCAATTTCGAAGAGAATGTGCGTTTTCTCGTAAGTGGGATAGTATCCTCCCTCCATCATACATCTGAAGATGCTCTTCATATTCAGCGAAGGGCGGATCTTCTTGTTTGAATTATCAAGTCCCATACTGATGTTATTATCTTATTGCTTGCTCATTGACATATTTGATGCCGTTGCTTGAAAGTTTTACGGAAAAATCTTATTTTTACGGGAAAGAACAGATATTATGAAACGTAATCTCCTATTTTCAGCCCTTTCGGCAATCATCTTGAGTCTGACTGCCTGTCAGGATAAATCTTCAGAAGAAAATGTGTTCTGGCTTGGTGCCGACATCAGTTGGGCAACGGAGTATGAGGCTCGCGGCTATAAATTCTTCAATGCGTCCGGCCAGGAGAGGGAGTGCACTGCCCTTATGAAGGAACTTGGACTGAATGCCGTACGTCTCAGAGTATGGGTCGATCCTTCTGCTCACGGAGGATGGTGCAGCAAAGAGGATCTTCTGGTCAAGTGCCTCAGAGCGAAGGAACTGGGAATGGAGATTCTTGTGGATTTCCATTACAGCGACTGGTGGGCCGATCCAGCAAAACAGAATATACCGGCATCCTGGAGCGGTCATAGTTATGAACAGATGAAGGCCGATCTTGCAGCGCATACGGTCGAGGTTCTTCAACTTTTGAAGTCAAACGATGTGACTCCGAAATGGATACAGGTGGGCAATGAGACCCGTAACGGTTTCTTATGGAGTGTTAAGTCGAATGAAATGGGATGGCCTGTGCTTGATGAGAACGGAAATACTATCATTACCGAGTCTATGGGGCACGCTGAGCACAATCCTGAACAGTATGCCGGACTCTTTGCTGCAGGATATGACGCTTGCAAGAGTGTATTCCCTGAGGCTGTTGTGATGGTACATCTCGACAATGGATTCGATCGTGAACTCTACGACTGGAATCTCGGTGTTCTGAAAGATGGGGGAGCGAAATGGGATATGATAGGAATGTCACTTTACCCATATTGGGCGATGGACGGGGGATACCGTGATGATGCAGAGACGACGATTACAGATTGCATAGAGAATATCCGCTATGTGGGAAATAAATTCGGATGTGATGTTATGATTGTAGAGACCGGCTTCCTGGTGGATGAGTCCCGTCCTGAAGTTCTGGAAGAAGGTCGCCGGCAGTTGGCCAGGGTGATACGCGAATCCATAAATGATACAGAAGGAAGATGCAAAGGCGTATTCTATTGGGAGCCCGAATGCAAGCCTTCTCAGTATAAGTTGGGCGCTTTTACAGAGGATGGCCGCCCTACGGTGATTATGGATGCGTTCAAGGATTGGACGGAATAAACTTCCGGTGGTATGAAAAACATTGTATTGCCTGATAATGAAGAGAGAAGCCTTGCTTTCTATCTCGCTATGGAGGAATTCGTGGCGAGGTCAATTGAGGATGAGGCTTTCTTCGTATGGAGGGTGGCTCCTACCGTCATAATAGGCAGAAATCAGGATCTTGAAGCAGAGGTCAATCTGGATTATTGCCGTCAGCACGACGTGAAGGTGGTCAGAAGAAAGAGCGGGGGAGGATGTGTGTATTCCGATATGGGCAATATAATGATTTCCTTTGTTTCACGCAGAGGTGATGTCGCTGAAGTATTTGAGAAATACCTGACCTCTCTGACTTTATGTCTTCGCTCGCTCGGTCTTTCCGCAGAAAAATCCGGAAGAAACGATATTCTTGTAGATGGACGGAAGATTAGCGGAAATGCCTTCCACCAGATGCCGGATCGGAGCGTAGTACACGGCACTCTGCTCTATGATACTGATTTTGAGGCATTGGAAAAGGCGATAAGGCCACCTGTGGAGAAACTTGTCCGCCACGGAGTCGCCTCTGTACGGCAGAGAGTGGAAAACCTGAAAACCTATCTGGATCCAGACAGAGTCGGCTCAATAGAAATATTGGAGGATTATCTGACAGGATATTTCTGTGACGGATCCATTATGCTGGATGAGGATGATGTTGATGAAATCGAGGAAATGATTTCTGAATATGAAATATTCTCATAATTATCTGAACTTTGAATGATATGAAGTTTTCTGATTTATTATCTGTTTTTACAGTTGCCCTTCTTCTGATTTCGTGCAGTTATGGTGATGATGAAATATTCAATGTAGGTGTTTCGCAGTGCAGCCAGGATGAGTGGCGAGACAAGATGAATGCGGAAATGCAGAGAGAGGCGATGCTCAGCCACGAAATATCTCTTGAGATACGCTCCGCAAATGATGACAGCCGCAAGCAGAAGGAAGACATTGCCTATTTCATTGACAAGAAGGTCGATCTTCTTATAGTATCTCCAAACGAGGCAGGAGAGGTGACTCCAGCAGTCGATGAGGCTTTTGATGCCGGAATACCGGTCGTAGTAGTCGATAGAAATGTCACAGGTGATAAATATACTGCATTCATCAGCGCTGACAATGTACAGATAGGATATATGCAGGGCCAGTATGTGGCTGGAAACCTTCGCTCTGGTGACAAAGTGATTGAAATAAAGGGTCTTACCGGATCGACACCGGCGATGGAACGACACGAAGGATTCATAGAGGGTCTTGGTGATGCCGGAGTCGAAATTGTGGCCTCGGTGGATGCCGCCTGGAGCAGCGAACTTGCCTGCAGTATCACTGATTCCCTTCTGAGGATTCATCCTGATGTCAAGATGATAGTAGCACAGAACGACCCTATGGCAGATGGAGCCTGGCGTGCGGCTGAAAAACTCTACCCTGGCAATGAAATAATGTTCATAGGTGTTGATGCTCTGACTGGAGAAGGCCTCGGAGTAGAGGCTATCATAAGCGGGCGAATGGATGCTTCCATTCTGTATCCTACCGGTGGAGATGTGGTTATCCAGACTGCGCTTAAGATTTTGCAAAGCAGGTCATTTTCCAGAACTACCATACTTGAGACTGCTTTGATAGAGAAATCGAATGCTCAGTTGATGAACAACTTGTCTAATGAGATACAGCATCAGGTGAATATGATAGAAACCCTAAGGCAGGAGGTAACAGTATATTGGGAACGCCATTCCATTCAGACGACGCTTCTTTATGTGATTATATTCTTTCTTATCATCCTGACGGGACTGATCCTGATATTGTATCGGGCACTTAAGCAGATGAATATACTTAACAAGAGACTTAATGATCAGAAAGAAACCCTTGAAGAACAGCGTCGGCAACTTCTTGTCCTCAATCACGAACTTGAAGAGGCTACACACGCAAAACTGATGTTCTTTACCAATGTGAGCCACGATTTCAGGACTCCGCTAACATTGATCGCCGATCCCATCGAGCAACTCAAGGTTTCTGATAATCTTGATGAAAAGGAAAAGAAACTTGTGCATATTGCAGACAAGAACGTTAACGTTCTTCTGCGCCTTGTCAATCAGATACTTGACTTCCGCAAATATGAGAACGGAAAAGCGACCTTGAATCTTGCCGGCCTCAATCTGGCCGAATGTATGGACAAATGGATGGAGGCCTTTTCACTCCTTGCATTCAAGAAACATATCCACGTCTCTTTCGTGAAGGATGAAGAATTCGATTATTCGAATATGCTTGACGGAGAAAAGACCGAGAGAATATTCTTCAATCTTATGGCCAACGCTTTCAAGTTCACCCCTGAAAACGGTACGATTAACGTTCAACTCACCCGCTTGAGCATTGATGGGAACGACTGGCACAGATTCACCATCACCAACAGTGGCTCCGGTATTTCTCCTGAGTATATTCAACATATTTTCGAGCGTTTCTATCAGATCGATTCATCCCATTCGGGAGGAAGCGGCATCGGCCTTGCCTTGGTAAAGACCTTTGTAGATATGCAGGGAGGAACAATCGAGGTGGAAAGTACCCAGAAGAAGGGCACTGTATTTACTGTTACATTGCCTGTAACTCCTGTAGAAGGTGCTCTTTCCGAGCCGGTCAATCTTATTTCCGGCGAGCGCGTGGTGTCTGAACTGGGAGATATTTCTTCTGATGAAAACAAGGAAGAATTCCAAAGCACCATACTTGTCATTGATGATAATCCGGATGTCCGTACCTTGGTCGGATCCCTGTTCTGTGATGAATACACCGTCATTGAAGCGGCTAACGGTACAAGCGGCATACAATCCGCTATGTATAATATCCCTGATCTGATCATCTGCGATGTGATGATGCCTGGCATCGACGGCCTTGAATGCTGCAGGAGGCTGAAGAATGAGGTGAATACATCGCATATACCTGTACTGATGCTGACTGCCTGCTCTCTTGATGAGCAGAGGGTTTCCGGTCTTAACTGCGGTGCTGATGCATATATGGCCAAGCCTTTCAACTCGAGGGTACTTATAGCCCAGGTAAAGTCTCTTATCGAAAACCGAAAGAGGATCAAGTCTGTATTCGGAGACGGAATCTCTCTTTCAGAAGAAAATGTAAGCAAGACCGACAAGGATTTCGTGGCTGAATTCAAGAAGGCCATATCCCAGCGTCTGGATGATTCCGAACTCTCCGTCGAGACTCTTGGATCGCTTTTCGGTATGAGTCGCGTCCAACTTTACAGGAAGATCAAGAACCTGACTAACTACACTCCTATAGAAATAATACGTATCACAAGGCTCAAGTCAGCACAGCAACTTCTTGCATCAACCGACCTGACCATTGCGGAAATCACATATCAGGTAGGCTTCACGTCTCCAAGTTATTTCACCAAATGTTACAAAGAGTATTTCGGTGAAAATCCGAATGATACGCGTTCGCGAAAAAAATAATGAAGTAACAAATCTTTCATTTTTCGTAACATTCTTTTCATAATTGTTATTCGAATGCAGATACTTTTGCATCATCGAATGGCCTGTCGTGCTGTTTGGTAACAAACTATAATTAATAATCTAAAACAATTAGAAGAATGAAACAAACGCTTTGGAGTACACTTCTGTTCTTATTTTTGTGTACGATTGCTCAGGCTCAAACGCTGGCAGTAAAGGGTAACGTGGTTTCAAAGGCTGACGGAGAACCGATTGTCGGAGCGGCTGTTATAGAAAACGGCAATTCCACTAACGGTACTGTCACAGACCTTGACGGAAACTTTACTTTGACAGTTCCTATTGGGGCTGAACTTAATTTTACTTCTTTGGGCTTCAAG
>JAGAIM010000103.1 GCA_017626555.1 Bacteroidales bacterium | reverse complement strand
ATGGATGTCTATTCAAAATGGTCACAGGAAACTTTCGGAATGTATGTCGAGCCGTATATGTGCGACTTTGTTGATGAATATATCTCCAATACCGTACAGAAGGACACCCGTAACCAGATGAGGCTTATTGAGATATTTATGTTGCTGGCAGTGATGATTTCGCTTCTTGGACTCGTGGCGATGAGTACATACTTCTCTGAAGGTCAGTCGAAGGACATTGCTGTGCGCAAGGTATATGGAGGAACCGTAGGAAGCGAGACTGTAAGATATGTAAGCAACTATATGGCAATGGTTCTGACCGCAAGCGTAATAGGAGTCCCTCTTGCTGTCTGGGCTGCTCAGTTGTACCTGCGACGATTTACATATAGGATAGAAGATTGGTGGTGGATTCCGGTTGTGGCAGTACTTATATCTCTGGAAATATCCTTGTGTGCTGTTCTTTGGCAGACATTGCGTGCTGCTCACACTGATCCGGCGAAAGCGTTAAAAAAAGAGTAAAATTATCTCAGGTTAAACATAAATACCTTTCCGGTCAGAGGACGTGAATCTTCTGGCCGGAGTTTTATTGACAACAATTGACAATTATCCGTACTAAAAGGTTGTAATATTTGCACATTATCCGTATTCGACAAATAAAAAATATGTCATTTATCCGTATTACACAAATAAAATGTTATATTTGCACATAGATTATAACAATGCATAGGTATGAAAATTTCAGATATAGAGAAAGTATTGCTTGAGCAGCAGGATGAACTTGAAGCCCTCGAAGGAGAAGTGTTGATACATCGCCCTGAAGAAGACCTTATAAACCTGAAAAGCAAACTTGCACAAGTTGTTATCGGTGTCAGAAGAAGCGGTAAGTCCACTCTTTGCTTCAACGCGCTTAGAAAAGCTGGTGTGCATTATGCCTATGCTAACTTTGACGACGAGCGTCTAGAGGAATTGGAGACGCAAGATCTTGACAATGTTCTTCAGACACTATATAAAATCTATGGCAAATTTGACTATCTGTTTTTGGATGAAATTCAGAATATCGACGGATGGCCATTGTTTGTAAACCGTCTGTTAAGGCAGAGGATACATATCATCATTACCGGAAGCAACGCAAAACTCTTGAGTACCGAATTGGCTACGCACCTTACCGGACGTCATCACAAGATCGAGTTGTTTCCATTCTCCTTCAAGGATTGGTGCTCGATTAAGGATGTAGAATATACAAGACTTACCACTAAGAACAAAGGCTTGCTGTCCAAAGCATACGAAGAGTATTTCCGCCAGGGAGGTTTCCCGGAATTGATATCAGGAGAAGAAAATCCTAAGGAATATATCAGCACGCTTATAGACAATATCATCAGTCAGGACATCAGGAAACGCTACAAAATACGTAATATAGATGCTTTGAAGAGGCTTGCCCATCATATCCTGAATGAGACACCTACACTTATCGTGAAGGACACCCTCCAAAACATAATCGGCATTAATAGCGAGCGTACTCTCGGCAATTATCTTATGTACCTGAATCAGACATACCTGATCTCAACCATAAGCAAGTTCTCTTCAAGAAGCAGGGAACGAGCAAGAAATGATAAATCGTATGCCATCGATGTTGCCTTTATGGACAAACGCGAGAATGCTTTCTCCGGCGAGAACTTGGGCTGGAGATTAGAAACCATCGTTTATCTGGAACTGCTGCGAAGAAAAGCAGGAACTGAAAACGATATCTATTATTACCAAGGCAGAAGTGCGGAGGCAGATTTTGTGGTATGTGACGGCAACAAGACGCTTGCAGTTTATCAGGTTAGTTATGACATTTCAAACGAGAAAACCAGGAAGCGTGAGATCAAAGGATGCATAGCAGGAGCCAAAGCAACAAAGTGTGACAATCTCTTCCTGATTACAGATCACGAAAGCGAGGTCATAGAAGAAGACGGATATACAATCCAAGTTATCCCTATCTGGGAATGGCTTACCAAGAAGGATTAAGTTGTCAGGAATGATGCGATGTCCTCTCCTTCCGGCATCTCAAGGGTCTGACGGATGGTGCTCTTGCGCTGGTAGACTGTTCGGACGGACTGCTGGGTCACTACGCTGATTTCCTTGGTGGAGAAGTTGGCCTTGAGGAGACAGCACAGCTGGATTTCCTTTTCATTCAGGATGTTT
>JAGAIM010000102.1 GCA_017626555.1 Bacteroidales bacterium | reverse complement strand
CTATGTAATCGAATTCTTCGCGGAGCATCCGGAACATTGCTTCAAAATCCACGGTGCCATACTCCTGAGGGGTAAAGTAATCTATGTCGTCTGACATTCGATGGCCAAAGCGAAGACTTAGGTTCGTTCCTCCAACAAGCCTGAAGTCTTTCAATTCTGGCTTTGAAGACAAACGGAGGAGAACCTCTTTAAGAATTGGAAGGACAGTGTTGTAATGAAGCATGTCAGTTTTGTTTTCCATTATACTTGTAAGATGACTTGAAAGCATAATCCTTAAGCGAATCAACAGGTACGCCATAGTATCTGGCAATCTCAGCCTTTTCCGCATCGCTGCCTCTCTCAAGTATTCGTGTAATAACCGATTCCCTCGAAGCAGCCCAATCTATCTTATCAAAATCCGTATCCCAGAAAAGGATGCGCCTTACATCAGGAATACCGGACAGAGACTTGCCTATATCTTTCTGCTTATCTTTCTCGATATCATAGTAAACCTGCATGATAAGAAGGAAACCTTCGTCATATCCGAACTCCCTCTCGATCTTCAACGCCGTTGTAAGGCTGATACCTCTCTTCTGGTTGATGACAGCATTGAGGATCTGCCAGTGCTCGCCGATTTTCGCCGCAAACTGCCTCTGGCTCATCTTCATCTTGATAAGTTCATGCTTTATAAGGGCGCCAGGATGCATTCCCTTTATGTTCTCAATTGAATATCTCATAATGTGTCATCAAATTTGTTTACAAAGTTATGAATTATTTCGTTCAGAACAAAATTTTCACCAAACATAAGACAGCAATTATAATTCTCTCGTGTTCAAGTCATCGCCTCCTGCAATGAGTGCAAATCAATACTCATTTGATGAGATCCGTTCCCTATAATATATGAGTGCTTTGTCCCTTACTCTGTGCTGCCAGCCAAAACGTAACTTACCGCCTCTGCAAGCTCGACCTCATCAAACTCCACCAGTCCGGACTTCTCGTCAAGTTCAAGGAGTTCGTCGTAGTCTTCTTCATAGACGATTGAAAGGCTTCCTCTGGCATACTTGACAGAATGGATACGCTTTTCATGGGCTTCCATCCTATCGTCAAAGACATAACAGAATGCATCTTCAACAAGTTCCAATTCCGATCCTGTCTCTTTCAGCATATCCGCTATCAGGTCATGGGCCCGTTCCTTCACGGCGTCAGATTGCTCGATGATATCCCTCATGCTCTCTCTCCACAAGTGCTTTCTCTGCTCATCAATCCTATAATGTTTCATCTTGTTATCTGTTATGGGCGGGATGTCCCGCCCGGTTCTACATTTCCAATACCTTGAGTGAATCTGCGACCACTTCAGTGAACGTCCTTTCCCCTCCGTCCGCAGCCGTATATCTGACTGTTCGCAGCCTACCAGTCAGATGAACGAGAGATCCTCTTGTAATCCCTTCAAGATGCACATCGTCGCCTTCCACTGCCAGAACATTATGCCACGTGGTTTCAACGAGCATCTTGCCTTCCACGGAGATGACCGTATGCTCCGTCATCAGACTGAAGTTTGCTGCGATCGATCCGATTGCCGGACTTATCCGTACTGTGCCTGCCCTTCCCTGAAGTTCGACACAATTGATTGAATTGAACTTATTCATATCTCTAATTGTAAATGGTTTATATGTTTGAGTAAAACTTTTCCTTATCGGTCCCGCAGTCCACATATCCGAGGCTTGTAGCAACGATCTGCTCGAAGTCATCGTCTATCCAGAAAGGCATGTACTGCATTTCCACATTCCCTGGTATCCACTCCTCATGAATCGTACAGATGGTATCTCCGCTGAACTCGCAATCCAGTCCGCGGTTCCTGTTGACGTATCCCTTG
>JAGAIM010000001.1 GCA_017626555.1 Bacteroidales bacterium | reverse complement strand
CTACCCTCATTCATAGCAAGAATTCTTTTTTCAAGGGCTTCCTGAATATAAGGACCTTTTCTTAATGAACGACTCATAATCTCTTAATTTATTCCGTTATTTTTTCCTTCTTTCAATGATAAACTTGTTTGAAGTCGCCTTTGGATTACGAGTCTTATAGCCCTTAGCAGGCAGACCCTTGCGTGAACGTGGATGTCCTCCTGATGCACGACCTTCACCACCACCCATAGGGTGATCTACCGGGTTCATAACAACACCACGGTTGCGAGGTCTGCGACCAAGCCATCTTCTGCGTCCAGCCTTTCCGTGTGACTCCAAATTGTGATCTGGATTCGATACTGTTCCTACTGTCGCGCGGCAAGTCACGAGCACCATTCTGGTCTCACCTGAAGGGAGACGGAGGATAGCGTGGTTGCCCTCACGAGCAGCGAGTTGAGCGTATGTTCCTGCAGAACGTGCCATAGCAGCGCCCTGACCAGGACGAAGTTCAATATTGTGAACAAGTGTACCGAGCGGAATCTCTGCAAGAGGAAGAGTGTTACCAACCTCAGGAGCAACACCTGCACCTGAAGCGATTTCCTGTCCTACCTTCAGTCCGTTAGGAGCGATGATGTATCTCTTTTCACCATCTGTATATTGTACCAATGCGATACGGGCGCTACGGTTTGGATCGTACTCGATCGTCATAACCTTTGCAGTGCACTCATCCTTGTCGCGAAGGAAGTCGATCACGCGATACATTCTCTTGTGACCGCCACCGATATAACGCATTGTCATCTTACCCTGATTGTTACGTCCGCCTGACTTCTTGAGTGGCTCGAGGAGTGACTTCTCAGGTCTCTTTGCGGTAATGTCGTCAAAAGCACTGATTACCTTATTTCTCTGTCCGGGAGTTACCGGTTTGAATTTTCTTACTGCCATTGCTCAATTACCTTAAATGTTTGCGTAAAAATCAATCTTATCCTCGCCAGCAAGTGTCACATACGCCTTCTTGAAGTGGTTTGTGCGACCCTTGAGCATACCAGCCTTGGTATAACGAGCCTTTCTCTTTCCGTGATAGTTGACAGTGTTAACATCTGCAACTGTCACATTATACAACTGCTCAACCGCAGCCTTGATCTGAAGTTTGTTGGCCTCGCGGTCAACAATAAATCCGTAACGGTTCAACTTTTCGCCCTGAACCGTCAACTTCTCAGTTACTATTGGCTTAATTATAATTCCCATCTCTCAATCGGTTTATCGTCTGATTCTTGATGCAAGGATTTCCTGAACGCCGTCAACAAGTACGAGTGAATTAGAATTCATAATCGCGTAAGTGTTGATTTCGTCAACAGTGATCACCTTAACCTCAGGAAGGTTACGAGACGAAAGGTAAATATTTGAAGAATTCTCAGGAAGAACGAAAAGAACCTTTCTGCTTCCAGCCTTGATGTTCTTAAGGATCTGGATGAACTCCTTGGTCTTTGGTGCTTCCATTACAAATGGCTCAACCATTGTGATTGCATTCTCCTGTGCCTTGTAAGAAAGAGCAGAGAATCTTGCAAGTTGCTTGAGTTTCTTATTGAGTTTCTTGCGGTAGCAACGTGGCTGAGGACCGAATACGCGTCCACCACCTACATAAATACCAGCCTTGAGAGAACCGTGACGTGCGCCACCTGAACCCTTCTGGCGGATAAGTTTCTTAGTGCTGTACGCAATCTCGCTGCGGTCTTTTGACTTTGCTGTTCCCTGACGCTGGTTTGCAAGATACTGCTTTACGTCAAGATAGATAGCGTGGTCGTTCGGTGTGATACCGAAAATCTCCTCGTTGAGAGTCACTGTCTTTGCAACAGTACCGTCGATTTTGTAAACTGACAACTCCATAACTTAGTCCTCCACGATTACATATGAACCCTTGGCTCCTGGTACAGAGCCCTTTACTACGATAAGGTTGTTCTCTGGCATAACCTTGATAACCTCGAGGTTGAACACAGTCACACGAGCGTTGCCCATATGACCGGCCATACGCATTCCCTTGAATACGCGTGAAGGCCAAGAAGATGCACCGAGTGAACCCGGGTGACGGAGACGGTTGTGCTGACCGTGAGTCTGTCCGCCTACACCGGCAAAGCCGTGACGCTTTACAACACCCTGGAAACCCTTACCTTTTGATGTTCCGACAACATCCACGAACTGAACACCCTCGAAGATGTCAGCCACTGTAAGAGTGTCGCCGAGTTTGAGATCCTGAGCGAAATCTGCCTTGAACTCGACAAGTTTGCGCTTAGGAGTGGTTCCTGCCTTTTCAAAGTGACCCTTGAGAGCCTTGCTGGCGTGCTTTTCCGAAATTTCGTCATAGGCAAGCTGTACAGCGGCATAACCATCTTTCTCTACTGTACGAATCTGCGTAACAACACACGGACCAGCCTCAATAACGGTGCACGGTATATTCTTACCGTCGGCACCGAAAACGGAAGTCATTCCGATTTTCTTTCCAATTAATCCAGGCATTGGTTTGTTTAATTAATTGATTATAAATACTTTACATCCCGCTTTACATTTTTGCGGGCTGCAAATATACGAATAATATCTTTATTTTCAATATTTTACGCGAAAAAATTGTTAATAACTTTTTTCGCCACCTGACGGAAATGCATAAGCGGAGGTTTCCTTGCCATCAACATTGTATGTACGTATCACATAACCGTTTGTGTCCGCTTCGAATTCAAGACGGTCCGTATCGTCGTTCGCAAGGATAGGAAACTCATTCCCGCACTCTCCTGCCTCGACATAGATATGCGTATGATGATGTCCGCTAAGAAGAATATCCACACCGGCCTCATTGAGCACAGGAACAAAATGCGTATTCACCCATTTCTGCCCATACCAACTGTCAGTCCTCAAAATGGCCGGAATATGCATCAGAGCCACCTTTACAGGAGCCTCGGCAAACAGAGGATCCTTCACAGCCTGCTTCAGCCAGTCGAGTTCACACTGACGATAGGTATCATAATCGGCCGTCCCTGAATACTCCACACTTGCATCAGGCTTGTCTTCGCCGGCATCAAGAACAAGGAAGGCCACAGGTCCCTGACGGAAAAGGTAATACGGTTCGCCTGTCGGAGTCGGAACATACTTCTGCAGCAGGAAGAATTCACGGCCTCTTGTCTCGTGATTGCCTCTCACCCACACAGAGGGCACGTCAGAAATAAGATCCGGGATGGCACCGAACACGTGTGCAAGCGTAGTATCTATGTCGGTGATATAAGAAACCATATCTCCGTTCATAAGAAGGAAATCGACATCATCAGCATTGACGCCCTCAGTCAGAGTACGATAACGTTCATCATCTCCGTGTATGTCATTCACCATTACAAATCTGCATCGGGACGCATTGTGGTCAAAGGTTCTGATGACACCATTCCCTTTTATGGAGATTCTGCCTGTCGGACCGAAACGCGTAGCGTATGCATCACCGTCATCCTCGACCACCTTGCCGTAAATACGGTATCTGTAGCCTTTTCCAGGCTCCAGTCCGGACACCCTCACACAATGATCCTTCCCTGCCACACGCCTTCCCGCAACTGTCTGATAAAATCTCGGACGAACGCAACTTTCAAATGCGGTACCATCATCAGGAGCCACCTCCACCCAGGCAAAAACCTTCTCCTGGGAAGTCCACAAAACAGTAAATTCAGTCTCACCGACATTCTGTACCCACGGACCGTACTTAATGTCAGGTCTGAGGACCGCCCCTGCCTCGAACATCATCGAAACAAGGACAACAATAACTGCAAATATCTTTTTCATCTTCCGGTAGTTTTAATTGACGCAAATATAGAAACTGTTTCCAAGATATTTCTCAATAACGGAGCAACAAATACAAATTATGAGTATCTTTGCGCGGATATATATAAAGGTATATGATACTGGCTATTTTCGGTTTCCTTCAACTGTCGCTTGCCGACATCCTGGACATCCTGCTCCTCGCCCTTCTGATCTACATCGTATTCAGGTGGATCAGAGGCACTTCCGCAATGAGCATATTTGTGGCCATAATATCACTCTACGTGATCAGGGTCATCGTTTCAGCCTTCAATATGAGACTGATGACCAACATTATGGAAACTGTTCTGGATGTGGGACTTATCGCTGTCATCGTGATATTCCAGCCCGAGATCAGGAAATTCCTTATGAGACTCGGAAGCAGATATATGAACAGCAGACAAGGGAAAGCCATACTGGACAAGATTCTCGGAAAGAACCGCAAGAGTGCCAACATTACCGGAAGCAATGCCGTGAACGACCTGACCGAAGCCTGCCGCCGTATGTCGGAGGACAAGACAGGAGCCTTGATCGTAATAGCACACAAGGCATCACTTGAAGAAATCATCAGTACCGGCGACCGTATTGACGCTGCTATCCACCGTCGCCTGATAATGAATCTTTTCTTCAAGAATTCTCCTCTTCACGACGGAGCACTTGTCATTTCAGGAGGACGCATTGCAGCCGCAAGATGTACGCTGCCTATAACAGAAAGGAGCAACATCCCGGCCAACTACGGAATGAGACATAAAGCAGCCATCGGTGTGACCGAAGAGACAGATGCCGACGCGATAGTAGTATCGGAAGAGACAGGTCAGATATCTTTTGTAAAGGGAGGCACAGTAACTCCTATCCGCAACATCAACGAATTGAAACTTCTCCTGAACACTGCTTTAGGAGAGGAATAGCCGTCACAGGCCCGCGAGGGTTGTGACGTCATATAGGAGAGAAAGACTTGGAAGAGAAAAAGAGAACAATAGACAGAAGACTGGAGCAGAAGATAGGATTCGACAGGATAAGGAATCTCATTTCTGACAGATGCTCCACATCATACGCTGTGGAAAGGACCGCAACAGAAACCTTTTCCACCAACCCGTCGCATATCCGCAAGAGACTTCTCCTGACTGATGAAATGCGCCTCATTATGATGTTTGAGGATAGTTTCCCGTCAGGAGGCTTCATAGACTGCATAGATTTCCTCAAACCTCTTGAGACAAGTTCCGCAGCAATAGACCTCCTCTCGCTACGCAAACTCAAGACTATGCTGGATACTCTCCGGAAGGTCACATCATTTTTCGATGGGATAAAGGACGGAGTATATCCCAACCTCAAGAGGATGAGTTCGCGCATCCTCAATTTCCCGGAAGTGCAGAGAAGGATAGATCTGATTCTGGACCGTTACGGAGACGTGAAGGATACAGCATCGGACGCACTCTACGAGATAAGGAAGACGCTTCGGGAAAAGGAAGGAACCATATCCCGTCGTATGAACGCCATTTTGAAGAAGGCACAGGAAGAGGGCATAGTCGATAGCGATGCAGGAGTATCCATCCGCGACGGGAAGATGCTCATACCAGTCAGTGCAGCCAACAAAAAGAGGATTCCAGGATTCATTTATGACGAGTCAGCCACAGGAAAGACGGCATTCATCGAGCCTGCCGAAGTGGTGGAACTGGACAATCAGATCAAGGAACTCAAATTTTCCGAACAAAGGGAAATCCTGCGCATCCTGCTGGAATTCACTGACTTTCTGCGACCGTACATCCCAGATCTGCTCAATGCCGCAAAATATCTCGGTGAGATAGATTTCATTATGGCCAAGGCTCAGATAGCCCTTGACCTCATCGCCGGAATGCCTGTCATATCCGAAGACGGCCAGATGAATCTCCGGAAAGCAAGGCATCCTCTTCTGGAAAGAGCCCTTCGGAAGGAAAAGAAGGAAATAGTACCTCTGACGGCGAGTCTCACTCCAGAAAAGCATATCCTGCTTATTTCGGGTCCTAATGCCGGTGGAAAGTCTGTATGTCTGAAGACCGTCGGACTTCTCCAGTATATGTTCCAGTGGGGAATGCTCATTCCGACATCAGAGACATCGGAAATGCTTGTATTCGACAGAATAATGGTTGACATAGGAGATGACCAGTCCATCGACAATGACCTCAGCACCTACAGTTCATTCCTCGGCAATATGAAGGATATGCTTGCAAAGGCAGACGAAAAGACCCTTGTGCTGATCGACGAATTCGGTTCAGGTACAGAGCCTGCCGCCGGAGGAGCCATCGCCGAGGCTATTTTGAGCGAATTGGATCAAAGAGGAACATACGGTGTGATCACCACTCACTATACCAATCTGAAACTATACGCCTCGCCTGACACCGGAGTGCTCAACGGAGCAATGATGTTCGATGTAAAGAACATAGCACCGCTCTTCAAACTTGAAATGGGACTGCCCGGCAATTCATTCGCATTCGAACTTGCACGCAAGATGGGACTTCCCGAAAACATCATAAAGGATGCGGAAAGCCGTGCAGGTGAAGAGTTCGTGGGCATCGAGAGAAACCTGCGCAAGATTGCGCGCAACAGGAAGGCTCTGGATGAGAAACTCGAGCGTATCAAGCATACAGACAAAACGCTTGAGAATATCACCGACAAGTACCAGAAGGAACTCCAGCAGATCAAGCAACTGAAGAAGGACATTCTGGATGAGGCAAAGAAAGAAGCGGAAGAAATCATAAAAGGTGCCAACAAACAGGTGGAGAACACCATCAGGACCATCAGAGAATCCCAGGCATCAAAGGAAGAAACCCAGGAAGCGAGAAAGGAACTTCAGGACTTTATGTCCATTCTGGCGGCAAAGAAAGAGAAGGAACAGAAGGAGAAGGACGATTACATAGAGCGCAAGATCAAGCAGTTGGATGCCCGCAAGGAACGACAGAAACAAAGGAAGGCAAAGAAAGCCGATGACAAGGTCGTGCAGGAAATGATGGAGCAGCAGGCTGAGAAAGAAAGGATAGAGGCTTTCCGTTCCGCGCCGCTTAAAGCGGGAGAAAAAGTACGCGTGAAGGAGAACGGTATGGTCGGAGAAGTGGCCAAGGTATCTTCGAAGGCTGTTGTCGTGGTAATAGGCAACATCAGCAGCAAAATGCCTCTGGATAAAGTGGAAAGAATCACATCGAACGAGTTCAAGAGCGCAGTAAAAGAAACCGCCAGACCTGTTGCCGCAGTAAGATATGACTCTTCGATAAGTGAAAGGAAACTCAATTTCAGCACAGAAATGGATGTCAGAGGCGAAAGGCTCAACGATGCCGTGGAAAAAGTGACGAGATATGTCGATGATGCGATTATGCTCGGAGTGTCAAGTGTCAGGATCATACACGGCAAAGGCACAGGAGTGCTGCGTGACGAACTCCAGAAACTGATAAGGACTATGCCCGGAGTGGCAAGCGTAAGAGACGAACATATACAGTTCGGCGGAACGGGAGTAACAATTGTCAATTTCGAATGAAATGAAAACGATATATAAAAAAGCATTCATCGCAGGAATATTCCTGGGAGCATCTGCAGCCTTCGCATTTCTCATAGGAACCGGATGCAAAGAAGGAGATAGTGTGGAAATGGGACCGTCAGAAGTCGTAGAAGCATTCAACAGAGCCATTGCAGGAGGCGATTTCGATAAAGCAAGGAGCCTCTGCGACACCACATCGATGAAGGAATATATAGAAAATTACATACGGACCTGGGAGACATTGCAGAGGCAGGACAGCAGCGCACTTGCCATTGCATCCTCGCTTCTTTCCGGATCGGCCATAAATATTGAAAAGACCGGCAAGGAAGGTGAGGCAAGGACAGTGTATTACACGATTGAGGCAGAAGGAAATATCCTGAAAAGAAAGGCTGCTGTACAAAAGGAGGAGGGAGAATGGAGAGTGAAGGAAATCACAGACGAAATTTAGGACGTACAGGAGAAGATATTGCCTGCAGACTTCTGCAGGATATGGGACACATAATACTGGAAAGGAACTGGAGGGCAAGTCATCTTGAGATCGATATAATATCTCTCGACCCCTCTGGAATACATTTTGTGGAAGTAAAGACCCGCAGAGACAGCATACAGGCACCGCCACAGTGCAATGTGGACAAAGGCAAGCAGAAACGCATAACCAGGGCTGCCCTGGGCTTTCTCAACAGCAGGAAAGGCCTTCCTTACGGAAACCACGAATGCCATTTTGACATAGTTGCAGTGACATTCAAAGGTGAGAATTTCACAACAGAATGGTTTCCGCAGGCCTATATACCTATATATGTATAAAAAACCACATTATATGAACACAGACAACCGATATTGCGTGATTATGGCCGGTGGAGCCGGTACAAGATTCTGGCCCATCAGCAAGACTGCCCATCCGAAGCAGTTTCTGGACGTGGCAGAGACCGGTAAGACATTTATCCGACAAACATACGAAAGATGTCTGAAGATTGTGCCTTCTGACAACATCCTCATCGTCACAGCAGACAAGTATAAGGAACTGGTAAGAGAGCAGATCCCGGAACTCGCTCCGGAAAATCTTGTTCTCGAGCCTTACAGCAGGAACACCGCACCTGCAGTGGCATATTCGACATACGTCCTCCTTAAGAGGAATCCCGACGCCCTGGTGGCAATCCTTCCGTCAGACCACATCATAGATAACGACGACCTGTTTTCCGAGACAATCTGCAATGCATTCAGATACATAAGCGAAAATGACGTACTTATGACTCTCGGAATCATCCCGACCAGACCGGACACCAATTATGGTTATGTACAGGCATACGGAGGCAGGGAGGCATACAGGTCGAACGAACCGCTTCAGATCAAGACATTCACGGAAAAGCCCGACAGGAATCTTGCAGAAGTGTTCATCGGCACCGGAGAATTCCTATGGAATGCAGGAATATTCCTATGGAGGGCACAGACCATCTGCAAAGAAATGGAAAGGCATACTCCGGCAATCACCGCGCAGTTCGCCGGATGGGAGGCTGCCATCGGCTCCCGAATCGAAGCCGAATTCATTCAGAGAGCATATACAGGATGCCCTAACATTTCTCTGGGATACGGAGTTATGGAAAAGACCGACAGGGCGTGGATATACCCGGCGAAATTCGGATGGCAGGACATCGGCACCTGGGAATCGCTATACAACTACATACCGAAGGATATATCAGATAATGCCATAAGCGCCGAAAAGACGCTGCTGGAAAATGCGAGGGGCAACCTGATCGTCTCGCCTGGCAAGAAAAAACTCATCGCCGTAAAGGGACTTTCCGACTTTATGGTCATAGACACCGAAGATGCTTTGGTGATATGTCCTAAGGACGATAAGAAATTCAAGGATTTCATCTCAGGCATCGCTATGCCGGAATACGAAAAATACCGATAAACAGATTTATTATGGAACTCGAGAAAAGAATACAAGCCGATATGGTATCGGCAATGAAAGCGAAAGAAACCGTGCGTCTGGCCTCACTCAGAGCCATCAAGGCCGCAATTATGCTTGCCAAGACAGCAGAAGGCGCAACCGGAGAAATAGATGATGCAGGAATCGTCAAACTGATCCAGAAACTCGTGAAACAACGTAAGGAAAGCGCCCAGCAATATAATGATGCCGGCCGTCCTGAACTTGCTGAGAATGAACTTGCTGAAGCATCTGCAATGGAGGTATATCTTCCAAAGCAACTTTCAGAATCAGAAGTCGAGGAACAACTCAAGGCCATCATTGCAGAGGTCGGAGCAACAAAACCATCGGATATGGGTAAGGTGATGGGTGTGGCGACAAAGAAACTTGCAGGACTTGCAGAAGGACGTCTGATATCCACCCTCGTAAAGAAACTTCTTGCATAACACCTATACAGAAAAACTCCAAGGCTGTACAGCCGGCGGTCCTCCCCACTATCGTGGGTGCCCTCCCTTTTCGGGAGCCAATGCCGCCTTGCAGTACAGCCTTGGAGTTTTTTCTAGAGTGATGTCTCGAACTCTTTCAGGAAACGGAGGTCGTTTTCGAAGTAGTTGCGAAGGTCACGGACCTGCCATTTAAGCATCGCGATACGCTCCACACCCATTCCGAATGCGAAACCGCTGTATTTCTTGCTGTCGATGCCGGATGCCTCAAGAACATTCGGATCCACCATTCCGCAACCCATAATCTCGAGCCAGCCTGTTCCCTTGCAGACATTGCATCCCTTTCCGCCGCAGATATTACAACTCACATCGATCTCGGCAGAAGGCTCTGTGAACGGAAAATATGAAGGGCGCATACGGATCTGGCTCTGAGCACCGAACATTTCGCGTGCAAAGAGGAGGATAGCCTGCTTCATATCCGCAAATGTCACATTCTCATCGATATACAGTCCCTCAACCTGATGGAAAATGCAATGTGCACGAGCAGAAATCGCTTCATTTCTGAACACACGACCCGGACATACGATACGTATCGGGAGAGGCATCTTCTCCATCGCACGTACCTGCACAGAAGAAGTGTGGGTGCGGAGAAGAACCGGATTGTCACTGTCACTGATGAAGAATGTATCCTGCATCTCGCGTGCCGGGTGCTCCGGAGGGAAGTTCAAGGCTTCGAATACGTGCCAGTCATCCTCAACTTCAGGGCCTTCGGCCACATCGTAGCCGAATTTGCGGAAGATGCTCACAATCTCCTCACGCGCAATAGACACCGGATGACGAGAACCCAATTGTACAGGGTCTCCAGGCATTGTATAGTCAAATGAAGCCGCCCCTGCTTCTGGTGCTTCTGCTGCCGCCTCCTTAAGTTCCTCTATCTTGGCTGCCGCTGTATTCTTAAGTACGTTCAGTTTCTGTCCGAATTCTCTCTTGAGTTCAGGTGCCACTGTCCTGAATTCATCAAAAAGGGCAGTAATTTCTCCTTTCTTTCCAAGGAGACGCACACGCGCCTGCTCGATCTCCTGCTCGCTCTTGCAGGACAAAGTCGCAATTTCGGCCATCAAGGCCTCAATTTTTTCTCTCATATTTTTTAACTTTATACTTCTATATCAATATCAATTAACTATTCACATTGTCCAAGGGCGCACATAAAAAATATGTACACTATTCCTCTACCGGATATCCGATGGCAATGACACAATAAGGACACAAACCCTCTTTGATGCCGAGAAGTTCGCGTACATAGTCCTCAGCCTTGGCACCATCAGGTTCAGCCTTCAGACGCGGGCGGCCGTTGCAATGCACCCAACAACTCACCAGATCCATAGCAGTCACAGCCAATTGCACAAATGTAGCGGAAATCGCGCAATTATCCACCCAAAGATCGGTCTTGGTCTCATCTCCGAGCACCACTATCGCCGCCTGGGCACCATTCAGAAGCGCAGAACCATAGTCCCTCATCTGTGCCAGAGCATCAAGAGTATCCCTGTCTTCCACAATCATAAAAGCCGAACTCTTGCTGTTCCTCGACGAAGGAGCAGTCTGAGCCACTCTCACTATGGCATCCAGTACTTCCTTTTCTACAGGCCTGTCAGCATACTTCCTGACACTATGCCTTTTCTCTATAACTTCTAAAAAATCCATTATATCTGATTTAGATCCTTCGCTTCGCTCAGGATGACAATTATTTTCCCTCAGCCTTGGCTCTGCGCTTTGCACGAGCCTTCTGAGCCTTTCCTGCACCCTGCTTCAGGTAAGCAGCCCACTGTTCTTCAGTGAATATCTTCTTATAGGTGGCATCTATCTGCTCCATCCACTTGTCCTGCACTGCTATATACATAGATGTGTTGGACACCTTCGAATTCCTGAGTTCCTCATAATCGGCCATCATTGCAGGGAAATCGTGCTTGAGGGTGGAATCCACATAAAACGCCTGCCAGTCCTCCAGATCGAGGATTCTCTGAAGTCTGTCCGCCTCCATCTCAGCCTGTTCGAAAATATCAGGCTGTTCCTGCTTCTGCTGAGCGGAAGCAGGGATCACTACGAAAAGAGCGGTAAAAACTGCAAGCAGGCAGATTTTCAATTTCATATCTGATGAAAATTTTATAGTTTTGCAATAGAAAAACGTCACAAAAGTAGTTAATTATAATAAAAGTACAAAATGAGAAGACTTTCAACAGCAATCATCATTATGATTGCCGCAGCCCTTTCGGCCGGCATCGAAAGTGACGCCTGCACCAATGTCCTCGTGACAAAAGGAGCAAGCGTGGACGGATCGAATATGGTATCATACGCAGCGGACTCCCACCAACTCTACGGAGAACTATACTATGCTCCGGCAGGAGTATGGAATGAAGGTGATATGAGGAAGATAAATGAATGGGATACAGGTAAATATCTCGGTGAAATACCTCAGATCGCAAGGACTTACCAGAGAGTAGGCAATATGAACGAGTGTCAGTTGATCATTGCGGAGACCACATACGGAGGACGCAGCGAACTCTGGGACTCGACAGGAATAATGGACTACGGATCACTTATATATGTTGCTCTTGAAAGGGCAAGGACAGCCCGTGAGGCTATAAAGGTGATAGTCGATCTTGCAAACACCTACGGTTATTATTCAAGCGGAGAATCATTCTCGATCGCCGACAAGGAAGAGGTGTGGGTGATGGATCTTATCGGAAAAGGACCGGACAACAAAGGTATCGTATGGGTTGCACGCAGGGTTCCGGACGGATACATCTGCGCTCACGCCAATCAGGCGCGCATCAGCACATTCCCTCTTGATGATCCGGAAAACTGTCTTTATGCTCCGGACGTAATCACATTCGCACGTGAAAAAGGATATTTCTGCGGTGAAGACAAGGATTTCAGTTTCTGCGACGCATACGCACCACTTGATTTCAGCGGAATGAGAGGATGCGAGGCACGTGCGTGGTCGGCATTCAATATCCTCTGTGACGGAAAGTTCACCTATCTGGACGAAAACGGCAATGAGGTGACTCAGGATGCATACGACTTTATCGACTATGCTATGGGATGGGACAAGACCAAGAGATTCCCTCTTTTCGTAAAGCCTGCACGCAAGATATCTATGAAAAATGTAGCCGACGTTATGCGCGACCATTATGAGGGCACTCCTATGGATATGACTAAGGATATCGGAGCGGGCGGAAATGCTCTCCCATACCGTTGGAGACCTATGGGCTTCGAATATGAAGGCAAGAAATATATCAACGAAAGAGCCATTGCTACACAGCAGACCGGATTCTGGTTCGTAGGACAGTCTAGAGGATGGCTCCCTGACGTGATAGGCGGCGTTATCTGGTTCGGTTGTGACGATGCCGCAACATCATACCTCACCCCCGTTTATACCTGCACGACAGAGATTCCTGAGAGTTTCCGCGTTGGCAACGGAAATATGATAACATATTCCCCTACATCGGCATTCTGGATGACCAACCGCGTTGCAAATGCCTGCTACAAGGCATACAACATAATGTTCCCGACAGTGGATGCAGAAATAGACGCTTGGGAAGCATCTATGACAGAAGCGGTAGCAAAGGCCGATGAAGAAGCCCTGAAACTTTACGAAGAAGCCCGTATCAAGCCGCGCAGAATGATACGTCGCAACGACAGGAAAAGAATTGTTGTCGATCCATATACCGACGTGCGCGCATATCTTACAGCATTCTCTGTTGACAATGCTCAGAAGATATTCGACAAATGGGTAGCATTGGAGCAACTCCTTCTCATAAAGTATATCGACGGTAATGTGAAGGCTCAGAATGAAGACGGAAGTTTTGTGACCAACGGACACACCGACTGCATTCCTGACAAGATAACCCAACCTGGCTACACCGACAAATGGAAGGCTGCCGTTGCTGCAGATCACGGTAAGACTATCGAAGAAAAATAGCCACAAATAGGTATTTATCAAGCCTGCAGAGTACTATAACTTTGCAGGCTGTAATCTTATTCAGAATATGCGTAAATTCCTGACAACATCCGTTTTGTTACTTGCTGCCATCTGTGCTCAGGCGCAGAACCGGTCGATCAGTGGCAGAATTATGGAGGCCGGATCCGACAATCCGGTCATCGGTGCCGTAGTCAGGATAGGAGATGACTATCTTTGGGCCGTTGCTGATGCAGAGGGAGAGTTCTCATTTGAGAATGTCCAGCAAGGGAAATATGACTTGGAAGCATCTTGTCTGGGATATATGAGCATTACCGTCGAAATCGATGTGAACAAGGATATTGAAGGACTGGAAATCAGACTTTACGAGAACTCGCTTGCATTGGATGAAGTGGTGGTGACAGCACAAAAGGCAAAGGATGGACTCGGAACCACGCATAGCCTCGGACGAGATGCACTCAACCACCTTCAGTTGTCGAATATGACTGATGTGGCCGCTCTTCTACCCGGAGGCAAGACTGTCAATCCCGACCTTACTTCCGAAAACACGTTCTCTATCCGTGACGGTGGCCTGGCCAACGGCAATGCCTCATTCGGAACAGCCGTGGAAGTGGATGGAGTGCGAATCGGGAACAATGCTTCTTTCGGAGAAATGCAAGGTATCGACACAAGGAGCGTAGCCGTCGAAAACATCGAATCCATTGAAGTAATAACAGGAGTGCCTTCGGCAGAATATGGAGATCTGGGCAGCGGAATTGTGAAGATAAACACAAGAAAAGGCCGAACCCCTGTGAATCTGACTTTTTCAGTGAATCCGCGCACATACCAGACATCCGTATCAAAAGGCATCAATCTCAAGGAAGATAACGGAGTGCTGAACATCAGTGCTGAATGGGCTCGTGCTGTAAGCAGACTGGTGTCTCCATACGAATCATACACCAGGACAGGCATAACCGCCGGCTACAGCAACACCTTTGCAAAAGTCTTGAGATTCGAGGCCGGACTGACAGGAAACATTGGTGGAATGAACTCCAAGGACGATCCTGATGCATTCACAGGCGAATACGAAAAGGAGCGTGCCAATGCATTCCGAGGCAATGCATCCCTCACCTGGCTCCTGAACAGATCCTGGATCACGAATATGGAATTCGACGCTTCGGTCAACTTCAACGACAATCTGCACCATCATCACAAATACGAATCTTACGCATCCAATCAGCCGGCAGTGCATTCCGAACTGGAGGGATATTTCATCGCCGACAGGCTGCCGCTAACCTTCTTCTCTGACAAAATCGTTGATTCCAAGGAACTGGATGCGGCAGCATCGCTGAAATACAATTGGCACAAGCGATGGGATAAAGTAAAAAGTTCACTGAAGGCAGGAGTACAATGGAAGGCAAGCGGAAATGTGGGAAAAGGCGAATATTATCAGGATCCTGCCCTTGCTGCCAACGGATACAGGCCAAGACCATATACCGATTATCCGTTTATGCACAATCTTTCAGTTTATGCTGAGGAGCATCTTACTGTGCCTGTCGCTTCGACAAAACTTGAACTCACAGCCGGTCTGAGAATGGAGAATGTATTCATCAGGAACTCGCTGTACAATAACAAAACCACCCTTTCCCCAAGATTCAACGCAAGGTGGGAACTGGCCGATGGCTTTGCTATCAGAGGAGGATGGGGCATCACCGAAAAACTTCCTTCATATTACATCCTATATCCTAAACAGGAGTACCGCGACATACAGACTTTCGGATTTCCTCACGGAGACCAGACTACGTATATATATTATACTCAGCCATATACGATGGCATATAATCCTTCTTTGCGTTGGCAGAGACAGAGCAATTCCGAAATTGCCGTCGAAATGGATATCCTCGGAACCAAACTTTCCCTCACAGGATTCTACAATGTGACCAAGGATCCGTACAACTTCATCGACGTATATGAACCATATTCATACAATATACTCCAACGTCCTGAAGGCTTCGTTATGCCATCCGATCCTCAGATAAAGATAGATAATCAGACAGGCCTCCTGTATCTGCGAGGAAGCGACGATGACTACTGGACGCAGATGGACGTGAAGGTGACAGACAGGACCTTTGCCAGATCGCCGAAGCAGAACAACGGTGCCGACGTGAAGAGAGGCGGAGTGGAATTGGTCGCAGATTTCCCTGAAATAAAGCCGATAAGAACCCGCTTCCGTCTGGATGCTTCCTATACATTCACCCGATACATCAACGAGCAATTGGCGGCATATTATCTGAACGGATGGTCCCACACATCATTGGCCAACCGCTCTTATCAATTTGTCGGAATATACGCAAACGGCACTGGCAACAACTCCGTTTCCAACGGAAAAGTGACACATAATCTCGACGCCAACCTCACGGCCATAACGCATATACCGCAAGTGCGTCTCATCATCACCTGCCGCCTGGAAATGACTCTCCTGCGCCGTAGCCGCAATCTTTCGCAGTACAACGGTAAAGACTACGCATATACAGTCAGCGAAACAGACAAGACTCCTACGGGAGGAAACATATATCAGGACAATTCCTATACGGCCATCCGCCCTGTATCATATATGGATCTGGATGGGAATGTACATCCGTTCACCGATGCCGAGGCTGCCGATCCGGCTTTCGCCAATCTCATCCTCAAATCTGCCAATGCATATACTTTCGCACAGGATGGATACGGAGCATATATGTCCGCTAACCTAAGCATTACCAAGGAGATAGGAGATCACGTCTCACTATCGTTCTTTGCAAACAACTTCACCAATTCAAGGCCATACGTCGTATCAATGGCGACTGGAGTAGGAGCAATCTTTACCCCGACATTCTACTACGGACTGACCTGCAGACTGAAATTTTAACAGCGTCATCCCCGACCTGATCGGGGATCTCGACAGTTTGTCATCTCGAGCGAACGAAGAGAGTCGGGATATCTAAATAATAAGAAATGAAGAGAATATTATACATATTGGTTTTATTGACAGCAGCATCCTGTGCAGACATCAGAGATTCCGATCCGTACAAGGGCTCTCTGCACAATCTCATTGTCATCGCCCAATATCCGGAAGGATATGAGGGATTCAATCTTGAAGGCTCGGATGCTCTTGTAGAGGAGGTCAATACCGGCCATAAATATGCTGCCAGTACCGACGCTTCAGGAAGTTTCACCCTGCTTCTTCCGGACGGTCTGTACAGAATCAACTTAAGTGGCCGCAACGGATCCGACGTATTCAACGGTGCTGCTGACAAAGTGGTGCTTTCCGGCACCGACCTAAGTCTCAGACTGCCTCTATCATACTCGAAAGCCGGCTCTATCGTCATTAAGGAACTATACTGCGGAGGATGCAAGAAACTGCCTCTGGAAGGAGATTACCAAGGTGACCAGTATTTCATCCTGCACAACAACGACTACAACGTGCAGTATCTCGACAGCCTGTGCTTCGGAACCCTGTCACCGAACAATGCCACGGGAGCAAACCCTTGGGTATCGAAGGATCCTGCGACAGGAGAAAGCCTTTTCCCTGATTTCCTCCCTGTTATCCAAGCCGTATGGCAGTTCCCTGGGGACGGTGACGACTTCCCTCTCCAGCCAGGAGAGGATGCCGTTATCTGCCTGAGAGGTGCCATAGACCACAAGGCGCAGTTCCCGTTATCAGTGAACCTCAACAAACCTGATTATTTCGTTTGCTACAACCAGACATATTTCTGGAACACGATGTACCACCCTGCTCCTGGAGACCTCATCTCCGACGACAGGATCATCGATGTCGTGATAAAGACCGGAAAGGCGAATGCATATACATTATCCATAAGTTCTCCGACCCTTGTGATATGGAAGGCCCGCGGTATTGCTATGCAGGAATTCGTCAATATACCTGACAACATAACCCCTGTTCCCGGAAGCAGCATAGACAATGTGGTAAAAATCCCATACGAATGGGTTTATGACGCAATGGAGGTGTTCGATGCACGATCGGCAAACAATTCCAAGAGGCTTCCTCCTTCTCTGGATGCAGGCTATGTGCTTCAGACCGATATATATATGGGCAGGAGTCTGATGAGACACCGGGACGAGACGGCAAGTGCCGCCGCGGGATATGAAGTGCTGACAGACACCAACAATTCCCTCAATGATTTCTATGAAACCGAAAAACAGTCGCTCAATGAATAAGGCAGGATACATATTCGCTCTATGCCTGACGCTCTTCGGGCTGACTGCTTACGGTCAGAGATACGAAAGAATCGTCAGAGATAATTTCTGGAATGAGTCACGTAATGTCACCGGCATACGCCAGGATAGCGTATCGCGTTCATACGCAGAGGCTTACGGAAAATACGAGACCGGGGAGTTCCGTGACACCTGGCAGGCGGAGAAAGGATGGAGCGCAGGAGCAGCCACGGCCAGCATCAGACATCTTGAGAGGATTTCACTGAAAGGATCATTCTCATTCGACCAGACAGAAGGATACGGAATGTGCGGATCTATGTTCATCGACCCGGGCTTCTATCCGGTGGATGTGCTGGAATTCACCCCAGGACGCAAGACTCTTCAGACATATTCGTTCGACGGAGGCCTTTCATTCGACCTGTCCGATAATTGGAGGATAGGGGCATCTATGGACTTCAAGTCAGCCAATATGTCGAAGAGAAAAGACCTCAGACACACCAACTGGAAACTGGATATGACCATTGCTCCGGGATTTATGTATCATTCCGGTGATTTCGCTTTCGGAGCAAATTATATCTTCCGCAAGACAAGCGAAAACGTAAAGGCAGAACAGGTGGGTACGGCCGAATCATCATATTATGCATTTCTCGATAAGGGTATGATGTACGGTGTGTATTCAGTTTGGAGCGGTAGCGGACTCCATCTTTCCGAACCAGGCGTGAACGGGTTCCCTGTAAAAGATTTCAACAATGGAGCGGCTCTGCAGATACAGTACAAGGGTCTTTTCGCAGAAGCGGAATATCTCCATACACAGGGAACTGTCGGAGAAAAGGAATACCTATGGTTCCGATTCCCCGGACAGGAAGTGAACGGACAGATCGGCTACAGACATAAAGGAATCCGTTCCACACACTATGCAAGAATCAAACTCTCACACAAGACTCTGGGAATGGACGAAAGTATTCTTGAGAAAGTGTCCGAAAACGGAGTAACAACAGTTCATTATCACGGAAGCAACAGAATACTTTCCAAGGCATACTCAGCCATATCTCCTGAATATGAATACGTTACAGATATCATTGAATTAAGAGCCGGGGCTGATTTCAGATGGGAAAGAAGTCTTTCATCTCAGATGTATCCATATCTGTATAGCCAAAATATATTGAACTGGAAGGCATACGCAGATGCCACCGTACATACAGGCCGGTTCGATATCGGAGTGGAAATCGCTTACGGAGACGGATCGGTGAAGGAATCAGAAAGGATTGTCAACGAGCAGAGCGGTGTGCAGACCACCCCTTTCAGACTGCAGGAATGGTACGAGCGTCAGATGGAATTCCGCACCGCATCTTATCTGGAAACGGGACTGTCAGTCAGGAATAATCTCCGCAACGGGATCTATTTCAGAGCGGAAGGTGAATGGGTCAGAGGATTCAATCTCATCAGTATCACCGGAAAGAATCGCTTTACAGCAGCATTAGGAATAGGATATGAATTTTAAAAATACAATATTATGAAACGTTACATCACATTAGCACTAGCAGCACTCGCCATCTCAGCCTGCCACAAGACTGCAGAGCCTGTTTCGACTCCGGGAAAGGTGCAGGTGGAGCCTGTCATCACAAAGGCCACTGAAGTCAACTTTGAAAACGGTGACAAGATCGGATTCACAATGACCAAAGTGAACGGAGCAGAGGCATACGCAGACAATGCAGCCCTAACTTTCGACGGAACAGTATTCTCAGGCGACCTCAAATGGTATGCTGACGCTTATTCCGAGGCTGATGTATATGCATATTATCCGTATAATGCAAATGGTACTCCGACAGCATATTTCGTTGTTGAAGACCAGACTGACGGCATAGCAAAAGCCGATCTTATGGCTGCAGTCAAGAAGGGAGTTCTCCCTACTCCAAATGCCATCACAATGGTCTTCAAGCATCTGATGACCAAACTTGTGATAAATATTGACAATCAGTCTGGCGCAGAGGTGACAGGAGTTGAAATCGGAGGATGCCGTCTGGTTACCGGACTTGACATTTCAGAAATGGCATTGACTAAATATACTGACATTGTAATTGAAGCCGAGCCTCTGATCAAGGCATACGAAGCCACAGCAGGAAAGGTATGGCAGGCCATCGTCATTCCTGACAAAGCAAAACTCGAAATCATTGTTAATCTCTCCAACGGCAAGAAGATCACCCAGCCACTCGCAGAAATGACCCTCAAGTCTGGCGGTCAGTACAGCATCAACGCGCGTCTGATTCAGGACAATATGATTGTAAGCGCATCGGGAGAGATCGAGAACTGGACTGACGAGGGTGAGATAGGATTCGACGGTGAAGGCACAATTGAGGAACTTCCTGTAGAGTTCACAGAATATGAAGGATATTTCGTGTATGATGGAGTTGAGTACAAGACTGTAAAACTCGCAGACGGAAATACCTGGATGGCAGAGAACCTGCGTTTCATCCCACGCGGTCGTACAGTGTCAAGCGATCCTGTAGAGGATGCCGGCATCTGGTACCCTGCAGCAAATGCAGAGAAGGTTGCAGATCCTGCACTCGCCGAGACTCTCGGACTTCTTTATGATGCAGCAACAGCATTCGGCGTAGAGTCGATCACTGCAGAAAATGCCGGCACATTCGAAGGCTGCCAGGGTATCTGCCCTACCGGTTGGCATATCCCTACCGTTGCAGAGATGACAGGTCTTGTCGGACATAGTTCGAACAGCGCATTGGTCAATACTGCTGCACCATACTACGACGCAACAATCAAAGGTGCAAGCATCGCAGCCCTCACTGAGGCTGGCTGGCCTTGGCAATTCGCTAGTGCAAGAAACAAGACCAACACTACAGCCAAGGGCTCGTATATGGTGACCAACTACAATGACATATATGGCGTAATGTCATACGTAATCGGCTCGTCATTGCATCAGGCTACAACCAATGAAGACGGCAGTCTCAAAAATGTCCAGTATCACTATTTTATGCCTCTTTACAATGCTTCCAACGAGAAGGTTTCAGTTGCCTACGGTAACTTCCTCTCCGGAGCATCAGTACGCTGCGTGAAAAACAAGTAACCGCCTATCACTCATAGACTTACGTAAAATGCCTGCTGTAGATTTACAGCAGGCATTTTACGTAAGACGCTGACGCACAGGGGATTACTTGTCACTCACAACGATCTGCCCGTCGAGGACATCGATGAGGATGGTGGAGTCGCGGTGGACACGGCCGTCGAGGATGGACTTTGCGAGGATATTGATGAGTTCCTTCTGCATAAGTCTTTTGATCGGACGGGCTCCGTATGCCGGCTCATATCCCTTGGTGCTCATATATTCCTCGAAGCCGGATGTGAACTCGACGGAGACTCCGTTTTCAGAGAGTTTCTCCTGAAGATCGCGCATCTGCATCCTGAGGATGTCACGGATATCGGTCTGGGAGAGAGGCTCGAACATTATCACCTCATCTATTCTGTTGAGGAACTCCGGACGGACTGTCCTCTTGAGTACCTCGAGAACTTCGGAACGACATTCTGCAAGCATACTCTGGCGAAGAGATTCACTCGACTCGCTTCTCTCGCTCGGAATGACAGATTCCACGGGGAGTCGTTCCATATAACTCTGGATGATGTCGGCACCGACATTGGAGGTCATAATGAGGATTGTATTCTTGAAATCCACGGTGCGGCCTTTATTGTCGGTCAGACGGCCATCGTCCAGTACCTGCAGAAGGGTGTTGAACACATCAGGATGAGCCTTCTCTATCTCGTCCAGAAGCACCACCGAATAAGGCTTGCGACGTACGGCTTCGGTCAATTGTCCTCCCTCATCATAGCCTACATATCCCGGAGGCGCTCCTACAAGACGACTTACCGAATGACGCTCCTGATATTCGCTCATATCGATACGGGTCATCATATTCTCGTCATTGAAAAGGAACTCAGCCAAAGCCTTGGCCAGTTCTGTCTTTCCTACTCCGGTCGTACCCATAAAGAGGAAGGATCCGATCGGACGTTTCTCATTCTGCAGTCCTGCACGGGAACGACGGACTGCATCAGCGACGGCCTCGATGGCCATATTCTGCCCTACAACCCTCTTGTGAAGTTCGGCCTCCATACGAAGCAGTTTTTCCCTCTCGCTCTCAAGCATCCTGCGTACCGGAATACCCGTCCATTTCGCAACAACCTCCGCGATGTCCTCCGGAGTGACAGCCTCTGTGATGATAGGATTCTTTATGGAAGCCTGACGGACAGTAAGTTCATCTATCTTCTTCTGAGCCTCGGCCATCTTGCCGTAGCGGATCTCTGCCACCTTGCCATAATCTCCTGCACGCTCCGCATTATGTGCCTCTATCTTATAGTCTTCCATCTTCTGACGCTGGATCTGAAGTTCGGACAGAATGCCCTTCTCCTCATCCCAACGGCGACGCAGATCATCCCTTTCGGCATTAAGCGACTTCAGTTCTTCCTTTATCTTATCCATTTTCAGAGACACGCCTTCGCGCTTGATAGCCTCTCTTTCTATCTCCAACTGACGGATGCGGCTGTCAAGTTCCGCAATAGGCTCCGGCACGGAATTCATCTCCAGACGTAGTTTGGATGCTGCTTCATCCACAAGGTCTATGGCCTTGTCCGGAAGGAAACGGTTCGTGATGTATCTGTGAGAAAGTTCCACGGCTGCTATGAGGGCATCGTCCTCTATACGCACCTTATGATGGTTCTCATATCTTTCCTTGAGTCCTCGCATTATGGAAATGGAAGCGGCCGGGGACGGCTCATCCACCATCACCATCTGGAAACGGCGTTCAAGAGCCTTGTCCGCCTCGAAATATTTCTGATACTCATCGAGGGTGGTGGAGCCGATTGTCCTGAGTTCACCTCGCGCAAGAGCAGGTTTGAGGATATTGGAAGCATCCATCGCCCCAGATGTTCTTCCGGCACCGACAAGAGTATGGATCTCGTCAATGAAAAGGATCACTTCTCCCTCACTGTCAACCACTTCTTTGACGACACCTTTGAGCCTTTCCTCAAACTCACCTTGATATTTCGCTCCTGCAATAAGGGCTCCCAGATCAAGAGAGTATATTTTCCTGCTTTTGAGATTCTCCGGAACATCTCCATCAACAATCTTCTGTGCGATTCCTTCCGATATCGCAGTCTTGCCCACTCCCGGTTCACCCACCAATATCGGATTGTTCTTGGTCCTTCTGCTGAGGATCTGAAGGACTCTTCTGATTTCCTCATCCCTGCCGATCACAGGGTCGAGTTTTCCTTGCGCTGCCCTTTCATTAAGATTGACAGCAAACCTGCTGAGGTTTTCAAACTTGTTTTCTGCCATATTTGTCCGTTTTAAAATTTTCTTTCATACTTCTCCGGACTGCAGAATGCACAATAAGCCGTCTGATCCGAAGAACAGACGGCTATAGGTCAAAATGTATTCCAATCCTGTACTGCTGACAAAATGTCAGCCGGACAAGCGGCTCAATTACTCAGCAGGAGTCTCTGCCGGAGTCTCTGCAGATACTGCAGGAGCCTCCTGAACTGCCTCTGGGAATACAGGAGCAGCAGCCTCAGTCTCGAGTTTTTCAGTATAATCAACCTCTGCTCCCTTGTTGCCGAGAGAGAATGTTGTAGCCACTGAAAGCACGAAGATGAAGATTACAAGTCCCCAAGTGATCTTCTCAAGGATATCGGCTGTCTGGCGTACACCGAAAGTCTGGTTACCTGCTGTGAAGTTGCTTGCGAGTCCGCCTCCCTTTCCGTTCTGGAGAAGCACGATGAGTGTAATGAGAACGCTTGCGATAAGCACAAGCACTGTCAAAACTGTAAAAAGTACGTTCATATCGTTAATACTGATTTAATTCGTCAATTTTTTGAATAAGGGCTGCAAAGTAAGCATTTTTTTCTGGATATGCCAAAATTAGTTTGGAATAAATGCTTTTTGCCTGCTCCGGATAGCCTTGTTCGAGATAAATCCGGGCCAGAGTTTCGGTATATATGTCAAATTCGACCTCCGTTCCTTCCTCCGCCGAAGTCTTTCCCTGCCTTGCCTTGGCTGCATAACGTGAGAACACATTATCATCTGTCCTGCGCACCTTCTCATACTCATCCTGTGAGAAATAGTCACCCACCCCGGCATACACTTTGCGCTTTGCACCGGAGACTGCAGGTGTCGCCGCCTCCTGCTCCACAATATAGGACTTCAGGAGTTCTTCAACATCGGCATCCGTCCAGTCCTCTTTACGCGAAGAGCGCATCATATCCGAGAGTTTGCCCCTTGCTCCGATATACAGAGCGGCATCGGCATACTGGGATTCCCCCCAACTGCCCATTCTGCTCATCCTTTCGCAAAGTTCCTTCCTCGCACCTCCGAACCAAGGGTACAGATTGACCACACCTGTAAGTTCGTCAAGCGTAAGTTTCTTTATGTCAATATATCCGCTCATATTACCAGTTAGCAACCGTACCGTTGAAAATATCCTCGCACAACTGCTCCACGATATCCTCGCAGAGAGTAGCCTCAACCGCATCAAGAGACTGTGACGCATCGAAATCCTGATATGCCGAGAAAGACTTGTTCTGTTGGCTTTCCTCAGGATATTTCCTGTTTATGAATTCAATCTTAACCGTCACTGTCAGGCGGTTCTGCGCAGCCTGTTCATTGGCTGTGATGGCTGTAGCCTTGACATCATATCCGGTCACCGCGCCTATGATTTCAAGGTCTCCGTCAATATCCACGAGTTCGAGTTTCGTGAGTTTGATGAATTTCTCCTGCATAGCCTCTGTAAGCATATTGCTGAGAGACGGATTCACCTTCGGAGCCAGGTACTCGAAGTAATTGACTGTCACGGTCTTGACATCTGGCTGAATCGATGTTCCTGTGAACGAATATATACCGCAGGACTGAAGCAGAGGCATCGCAGCCACCAATGCAAGCGCCGCACAGATGCTTGCCCATATTGTTCTTTTTGTTGTCATCATTTCAAATTCTTTATCTTTCTGTACAGAGTCCTTTCCGAAATGCCAAGTTCAGCAGCAGCCGCCTTGCGGTTCCCCCCGTGCTTTTCAAGAACCTTGGCTATGAGTTCCATATTCGATGTCTTTATGGACATATCCTCCGGCTCCTGGACATCGTATTCCTGATCCTCGGGATCATCATATTCATACACATCCTTCGGAGCCTCCTGATGCACTGACATCTGAGATGATTCAGGAGGTGCGATAGCGGGAGCCGAACTTCTGGTCAGTCCTGCCTTCGTCACTATATCCTTAAGATATTCCACATCCTGCTTGAGTTGGAAAATGGAACGTATTATAGCCTCTCTTTCCGCAGAACTCTCCGGCGATTCCTGATGGGACGGAGCGGCAGGCAGGAGGTTCGGCTCTTCCCTCGGGATATAGCGCGCAAGCACATCCACATCAATCACGCATTTGTCGGAACCTGGCGACATTCTTCCGGATTCAAGGGCGGAAATGGTCTCGGCTACATTCTTGAGTTGCCTGATATTGCCCGGCCACCTGTATTTTCTGAGAAGAATGGAAGCATCTTCAGTAAGAGACACCTTGCTGAATCCATATCTGGCAGAAAAGTCAGATGCAAATTTACGGAAAAGCAGATTGATATCACCCGGACGTTCCCGCAGCGACGGCATAATTATATTGACAGCATTAAGTCTGTAATAGAGGTCTTCGCGGAATTTTCCCTTGGACACAGCGTGGAAAAGGTTCACATTTGTCGCCGCAATGACCCTTACATCAGTCTTGAGCACTTTGGAAGAACCCACCCTTATGAATTCTCCGGACTGAAGCACCCTGAGAAGTTTGGCCTGCGATGCCATCGGAAGTTCACCGATCTCATCAAGGAATATGGTACCTCCGTCTGCCTCTTCAAAATAGCCACGACGCATCTCGTGGGCACCGGTAAACGAACCCTTCTCGTGTCCGAAGAGTTCCGAGTCGATCGTTCCTTCCGGAATGGCTCCGCAATTTATAGCGAAATATTTTCCTCTCCTGCGTGGACTGTTCTGATGAATTATGCGAGGTATGTTTTCCTTACCGACACCGCTTTCTCCTGTAACAAGCACAGTGATATCGGTCGGAGCAACAGCGACAGCCACTTCAAGCGCACGGTTGAGAGCCGGGTCGTTGCCGATTATATCATATTTATTCTTTAAACTTTGAAGTTCCTGATTCGTCATAACGGGACAAAGTTACGAAAAGGGTTGAAAATATGTTACTGCTTCTCACAAAAATATAAAAATATGATTATCTTTGCGAGGATTATGCCCTTTTGTGTAAGCAAAAGAATCATTATGCAAACCAAAACCAAATAAAAACAATAGAAATGAAGAAAATCGCTAAATTACTGTCTGTTGCCGTTCTCGGCATCGCAGCCGTTTCCTGCGGCTCACCAGAAAAGATGGCAAAGATGGCTGAGAATGTCATTGTAAAGTGCAATCCGGCTGTCCTTGAGGTTGTCGGCGGAGAAATCAATGCTGACGTTACCGTTACTTATCCTGAGGATTATTTCCATCCTAAGGCTATCCTCGAGGTAGTCCCTGTCATCGTTTACGAAGGTGGAGAAGTTGCTATGGAGTCATTTATGTTCCAGGGCGAGAAGGTAAAGGACAACTTCGAAGTAGTTCCTTCAGAGGGCGCAACCGTTACCAAGAAAGTGAAGTTCCAGTATGTTCCAGGTATGGAGAAGTGCTACCTCGAACTTCGCGGTACAGTAAGCCACAAGGCAAAGTATGCCGACCTCCCTACAAGAAAGGTTGCTGACGGAGCAAACACCACTTATATGCTCGTTTGCCAGAAGGGTAAGTTGGATCTTAAGGCTGACGGCTACCAGGAGATCATCAAGCAGACTGCAGAGGGTCAGATCCTTTATCAGATCAACAGTGCAAATGTAAGAAACAGCCAACTCAAGTCACAGTCAATCAAGGACTTCCAGGCTGCTCTCGACGAGATCAAGGCTAACGAGCGCAAGACTCTCGTAGGTACTGACATCGTTGCATACGCTTCACCAGACGGTAAGGAAGACGAGAATGCAAAACTTTCAGACAAGCGTTCTGCTTCTGCAGAGAAGGCTTTCGGCAAGGTGACAAAGAAGCACGAGGTTGAGGGTCCGGTAAATGTATCAAGCATCGCTGAGGACTGGGAAGGCTTCCAGGAACTTGTTGCTGCTTCTGACATCGAGGACAAGGAACTCATCATCCGCGTTCTTTCTATGTACAGCGATCCTGCTGTCCGCGAGAAGGAGATCAAGAATATGTCATCTATCTTCAAGACTCTTGCAAAAGAGGTTCTTCCTGAACTCCGTCGTGCAAGATTCATCGCTAACGTAGAGTATCAGAACTACACCAACGCAGAACTTCTCCAACTCATCGAGGAGAACATCGACGTTCTTGACGAGACTGCACTCCTCCGTGCCGCTACTCTCGTAAAGGAGAACGAGCAGAAGGCTGAACTCTATAAGAAGGCTGCTGACAAGTTCAACAGCAACGCTGCACAGTACAACCTCGCAGTCGTTTATCTCAATATGGACGAGAACGGAAAGGCTAAGAGGGCTCTTGACAAGTGCGAGCAGGATGCTGACTGGAACAACGCAATGGGTGTAATCGCTCTCCGTGAGGGTGAGTATGCTCAGGCTAACAGATATTTCGCTGCTGCAGGCACTGAGACTGCAAAGGAGAATATGGCTGTGATCGATGTTCTTAATGGAAACTACAAGGATGCTGCTGCAAAACTTGCAGGCAAGGATGGTTACAATGCCGCTCTCGTTGCTCTCCTCAACGGAAACAACGCTCCTGCTGCCGCTCTCAAGTGCGAGTGCCCTCAGGCTGCATATCTCCGCGCTGTTGCTGCTGCACGTCAGGGCAATGCATCTGCTGTTGCAACTAACCTCGAGGCTGTAAAGGCTTGCGAGAAACTTGCTGCAAGGGCTGCTAAGGATATCGAGTTCGCTCAGTACAGATAATATCCATCAAATACATAAAAGATCCAAGGCTGTACAGCCGGCGGTCCTCCCCACTATCGTGGGTGCCCTCCCTTTTCGGGAGCCAATGCCGCCTTACTGTACAGCCTTGGATCTTTTATTGTTCAAGAATCCAGGGTATCATTTCGGCACTGTAGGCATAGAAAATCTCCATATCCCCGTCTATTTGATCCAGGGTAGAAGGATCGATATCCGTGACATCGACGAACCGGAATCTCGTATGATAATTTCCAGGCTCGACTATATTATACGCTGAGCGCGTCTGAATAGGATAGGCCTGCATATTGAGCATAATCATCATAGACTCCGGGGCATAGGAATAGCCATCTCTATATTGGATCTGATATAGTTTCACGGTGTCCTTCCCTGATGCAGACAATTTACCTTCCTCGTCGGCCGGATAGGTCAGTTGCAGATGAAGAAGGCCATCTATATCCACAAATTCATATTTCCCCTCTGCAATATACTCCAGTTCCCTTCTGCTGACGTTCCCGCGGCAGAAATGCACTATATCATCCTGGGCAGCATACCTGAATGACAGGACGGTATTGGTCTCGAACGTGTTGCACCCTTCATAGACCTGTATTGCTTTGGCTGCCTCGCAGATATGTACATTGATCATAATAGATTCTCCTGTATCCTCATCGGCAATCGTCATTGACGTGTCACCATATTTCTGAGGTTGAAGCGAAATACCGGCCGGAACTATGCCCGGACTCTCGAAAGGTCGCTGATCCACGGCACTCTCAATATATGAATATCCAAGAATATCCGGATCCGCAATTTCTACGGTATGATGCTGACCCTTTCCTCCATAACACTCGAAAACGTAGGCTTCTTCACTGTACAGAGGCACATATATATGCGCACCATCAGTCTCGAAAAGGCCGTATTCGCTGCTGTAAAGGCGAAATTTCTGACCGTCGTAATAGGGATGATACTCACATCCGCTCAATATGTAAAGTGCCGCAAACACGACAAAAAGCGTTCTTTTCATATTCATCTGTTGTTTTCAATGAATTCCGGGGTGATCCAATCCGTATGCTCACAATATACTCCGGCAAAGACTCCGTATCCGCCTTCGACGTTGGAATAGCAGAAATTGGAAGGTGCAATACCTGCGAAGAAACCGGCATTTTCTCTGGCACTTTCCTTGGCCAACGAGTATTTGTAGAATTCATCGGTCATCGTATAAAGGATTAGTTTGTTTCTTTCCTGCACATTGCATTTCCCGACCACATTGTACTCCTCATCATACAGTTCTCTTTCATATTCACGGACGAAAAATGAATCATAAGCAGAAATCTCGTCATACTGATATGCCCTTACCGTCATCGAGATGGTCTTTTGCCTGCCATTGAAATTATCGTCGCTCCAGCAGGCTACATTTGCATAATCTGACATTCTCCACCCGTCAAAACATAGTCTGATACCGTCAAGAGACATAGGAGCGATGTTGTAATCATCAGCAATCTGCTCGCCGGCATACCGGACGTAAGTGATTTCTTTCTTACCTTCAGAAAAGTGTGTCAGCAGTTCATTATGCACCTGCATCCCGTACGTAAAGTCCGTGTCTGCATCATCTTCAAAGGTCACATAAAGAATGCAATACTCTCTTTCACCCACCACTTCCGACCTGTAATCTATCTTCCTGTCGGGGAACGGCTCAGGAATACTTGTCCGGGCACTTATCGGTCTGAAACCTTCTGATGAGACCCGTATGCTCATTCTGTCACCAGGAACGGGCTTGTAATCAGCGATATAACAATCTTCAGGATATTCTCCACGGACACAGAAATCAGTATTCTGAACCACCGGCACGGTCTCCCCGTTGACGGTAAAGACGATTTCCGGCCTGAATTCCGGCTTTGTCGGACTATTGGACATCGAATAGGCAGGCCTGAGCGAAAACACCACCACGTCCTCGACTCCAGGGAAAGACTCGAGACAGATAACAGGCTCATCATCCAGTTTCAGATCAAAGACCGACATACAGGATACGCAGACCGACGAGAAAAGCATCAATATATATTTTTTCATCATTTCTCAGAATTTAAGGGTGTAACTGAAAGTAGGCACGATCGGGATGATTCCCACAGCCTCGCCATAATGGGCTATGACCTTTCCGTCAAGCATAGGACTGTAATCCGTGGCAGTGATCGGATTGGTTCTGCAATATGCATTATATATGCTGAGGTTCCAGATGCTTGTATTGCCGCGCTTTGTATTCTTCACGAAGTTCATACCCACATCAAGTCTATGATAATCAGGAAGTTTCACATTATTCGGCTCAGTATAGACGTATGAAAACCTGTCATCTTCGAAATTATGTGTAGCCATCGTCACCCTGTTGCCGCTATGCCAGTTCCAGGCTCCATAGATTTCAAAACGCTTTCCGAATCTATGCTTTGCCATTATGGTGAGTTTATGACGATTGTCGTTTCTGTCACGATACCATCCGTGATAGAAGTCGTCGAACTTCCTCTGGCTCCAGGAAAGGGTATAATATATATTGGCCTCTGTCCTTCCATCATCATAGCCGAAATCCAATTCAGCACCCCAGGAACGTCCGGAACCTGCCTTGTAACAACTCTCCCATCCCGTCAGAGGAGGAAATATATTGTATGCTCCGGCATATTCCAGGAGATGATACAGATGCTTGTACCATCCTTCCACATTGAGATGAAGGTTGTGAGCAAGATCGGTATATATTCCGGCTGCAACCTCTCTGGAACGCGACGGACGCACATTTGCCGTCGATGGCAGCCAGGCGTTTGTCGGAAGATCAAGATACAGAGACGATATCAGATGAGAAGGCTGGCTCATCTCTGTATAAGAAGCCTTTACCGTCATCTTGTCATTGAAGGAATATTTCATTGCCAGACGAGGCTCCAGCGAATGCCAGACCTTTCCTCCCGTAGCATTCAGAGTGTAGCGGAGACCTGCATTCAAGGAAAAGGCATCTGTAAGAGTCATCTCATCTTCGGCATATACAGCAGCCTCGACAGTACCATATCTCAAGGAATCAGCGTATGCGATCCGTGAATAGGAAATATTGTCGATCACTGCCTCAGTCTTGGCCGTGGAATTGGGCAGATAGAGATGATATTGCACGGTTGCGCCGTATCTGAGTCTGTGTCCGGGATGCAGATTGTGCAGAAAGTCGGATTTTATGCCTATGTTGTGGACATTTGAATTATTGTATTCTCCGACTTTAATGCTTTCCTCATCCTGCTTTACATCCTGGACAAAGAAATGCAGGTTGGAAAGAGATCCGCTGTAATATGCTATGTTCCTCATCCGGATGCGGTCATTCATTTTATAATCCCAGTTCAGCGAACCAAGGACATTGCCCCAGGCGATACCCATATCGATTATGCTTCTCTCCTTATGATAAATGCCCTCCTGATCAGTGTAATCATTCACACTGTCACCAAGATATTGAAAAACATCCCTTCCTGTGTAGAAATTGGCCGAAAGCCTGTTTGTCTCGCTGAACTTATGCGTAATTCTGGCGTTCAGGTCAGAAAAAGCATATCTGAGGTTCGTCTTATCCGGCCTGTTGGCTTTGTTCAATATGGCCAGGATCGGTATGGTCAAAGTCTCTGTCCAGGTCCTCCTGAGTCCCACATTGAATGAGGTCTTACCCTTCCATAAAGGCCCCTCCAACTGCATTCTTCCGTCAATGAGGCCGATGGCGAACGTACCGTGGAAATCGTTGAAATCACCGTCTTTAGTGGTCACATCCACAACAGAAGAAAGTTTCGAGCCGAAACGGGCAGGAAAACCACTCTTGTAGAAATCGATGTTTCTGATCACATCGGTATTGAAAGACGAGAACAGTCCCAGAAGATGGCTGACCTGATATATGGGCACCCCATCAAGAAGAAAAAGATTGTCCGTACCATCACCACCGTGGACGTACATCCCGGAAAGAAGTTCCGTACCGGAAGCCACTCCGGGCATCATCTGGAGGGTCTTTATCACATCTGGAGTGCTGAACAGAGCAAAACCCGAATTAAGTTTCCTGCTGTCAAGCCTTTTGAGTCCAGTCTGCGTAGCATTTCTCTGAGGATCTCTAAGAGCCGTTACGACCGACTCATTGATGGTGTCACGCTGTTCTTCGATGAAGATGGTATAGTCCCTGGGCTTCTTTTTCCCTTTGGTCAGGACTATATATTTACGATTGATTTCAAACCTGATCTCCGTGCCAAGGAACAGCATTGCAAGGCATTCTTCAAGTGAAGACTTTTTAAGTACCTGACTCATCGGCTCGCCTCTGTAGGGGATGTCGAGGTCAAGCGACGAATCATAGACAAAGTTGATTCCGAAGTGCTTGTGGAGCACTTCCATCTGCGATTTCAGGGTCATATCCCCGTCCGTCCTCACCGCCGCCTGCGTATGCGCAAGAGACGGGAGCACAAAAGCAAGAAGCAGAATAAAAGCATATTGCAAAGTTCGTTTCATAATTTATTCTCCAGATGTGTATTCAGTCCTTATGAATTTAAATAGTACGGGGCCGGTGAATTCCTTTGTCTGATCCGGGCTGATCAGTGTCGTGAATGTAACCTCTGTCCTGAGAGTAATCTCCCCATAGCCAGAATGAACGAATACGCTGTTCTGCTCTGGAAGCACAAACTCAAGACGTGATTCACCATTTTCTACCACAGCCTCTAACTTGAACCGGTATTCACGGGTATGCATACCTAGCAAAGGATAGCCTTCCCAGTCATCACCCTCATCTACTATGTAAGGAATATACAGACGGCCTGACTTGTTGCTGACAATATGCTCCGGACACCAGCCCACAGTTATCCTGTCACATTCTTCCTTGTAATCATAAGAAGCGTTTCCATCTCCGTCGATATCGATGGGATCCGCACCTTCCCATACGGCCGACTCAATCTCATATATTCCCCTGATTGTATCCAATGCCTTCTCCTGAAGATCCTCCACCCACACCTTTTCGCAGGATGAGAGAACCACAAGACATATAAAGACACTATATATTCCACTTTTCCTCATAACCCCTTATTCTAAACCAGCCGGACTCATATTCTGAGACTGCCCCGAATATTCCGAGCCCGCCTTTGACGTTTGTATATGTATATGTAACAGGGCTGAAACCCAGATGGATCGGTACCCTCGAATTATTGATTATGTATCTGCCCTTCAGACAACGGAACATTTCAGGAGACAATCTGTACAGACGTACATTATACTCATACACTTCATATATCTCGTAATTATCCTTTCCTCCATAACTGGCATTTACCAGTCTGTTCTTCGTCGGATATACGTATGCATTGACTGCAGCACCTTCACCCTCCGCCTCTGCGGGAATCACCATCATTTCTCCCCCGTCATATAAGACAAACATCTCCTTCTTTTCCGATGATATTGCGTTACCTTCCCCGCGGCCAGCATCAGCATAAAGATCATCATACTCTTCTATTCCCGACCTGTCCTTATATGATTTCCATACCAGCCCAGGAACAGTGCCCACAGTATCATAGACTGTCCTTCTGCATATCTGTATGCCGAAATACTCATCCTTATCCGGTTTTTCATCAATCAAAAGATGAAACTCAAGAAGTGTCACCAGGCTGTTCATCGTCTGTCCGGGTTCATTATCCTTGTATGTGAGGACTTCCCTATGCGTAAGTTTCACCTCCGGGATAGGAGCAGGAACCGTAGTAACAGCCCGCACAGATGGCAAATCACTTGATTGCGCTTCAAGTTCGAGTGTCTGTCCGGGTTGAAAACCTTCCTGCACAAGATATGATATTCCTCCCTCGACATCCGGAACATAATCCAAATCCCTGACAATGGCCACAGTCTCTCCATCTGCCTTGAGATTCAGTGCAATATCCTCTGCAGAAGTATCTTCTGACCCAAAAGCCGGCTGGCTTACGATCAGATTGATCCTGTTTCCTGCATTCTCCCCCAATATGGCTTCCACATATATCCTTCCGGTCTCATCAGCCGGAAAGTCAACCTCCTTTTCGCAGGAAACTGCAAGGAGGACTGCTGCGATATAAATGTATCTTTTCATAGTCTAAAATCTGAGGGTGTAATTGAATGATGGAATGATAGGAATCGCCGCCAGTTCCTTGAAAACTGTCTCGTACCTGGCCGGTTCCTTATAGTCCGTCCTGTAATGATCCAGCATAGTGAACATAGGATTCATCCTGCAGTAGGCATTGTAAAGGCTCAGGTTCCAGACACTTTCGTTGCCGCGCTTTGTGGTCTTGCGGAAATTGAACCCGATATCAAGACGATGATAATCAGCCATCTTATAATTGTACGGGCTGGTATAATACACTTGTCCACCGACGATCTGGGTAGGTACGGTCATCCTGTCACCCGTATGATAGTTCCAGCACGCATACATCTCGAACCTGTCGCTGAAACGGCGGGTAGCATTGATGGTGAACTTGTGACGGTTGTCATTACGGGCCGGATACCAGTCGTGCCATATTCCCTCGAAGAAACGCTCCGTCCAAGACAATGTATAATATGCCGCGACATCCATCTTATCTGTCCTCCATCTCAATTCCACCTCTGCTCCATACGAACGCCCCTTTCCTCGCATCACCTCAATCTCCCAGTTCTCAAGATCCGGATATATTCCGTCTGTGCCACTGTATTCGTACATATTATGCATAGTCTTGTAGTAGCCCTCCACATTCAGGTTTATATTGTGGGGAAGATCGACATATAATCCCAGGGCGGCCTGCCTCGACTTCATTGGGGGCACATAGTCTGTAGAAGGCATCCAGGATGTCATAGGGATATCAAGATAATGTGCACGGAGAAGATGAACCGCCTGATTCATTTCCGTATATGACATTTTCAGAGCCGTTCTCTGACCTAGTTGGAAGCGGAACGCCGCACGCGGTTCGATCGAATGATTGACGAAGTCACCCTGCCCGAAAAAGGTATATCTCAAACCGATGTTTGCCTTGAACCAGTTTGACAGGCTTATCTCGTCTGCTGCATACACAGAGGCCTCGGAAGCGTTGTAACTCACTGAGTATGAATCATCATCCCAAAAAACAACCTCATCATTCTGCTTTGTAACCATTCTTATTTCCCTCACCGGACGGAACAGATGCCCCACGTATGATACACCGGTATTGATATGATGATATCCGGAAGGAATCCAGTCCAGTTCAGCCTTTGCACCTAGATCGTGAAGTCTCGAATAATTCCTTTCCGAAATATCCACGTCTTCGATATACAGGGAGTTATATCCGCTCACCTCCCACATATCATTGAAGATCCCTACATCCGTATTGGAACGCACATAATAAAGCACCGTATTCAGGTGCAGGTCATCCGAGAACTTCTTCTTCCAATTGAGACTTGTCAGCATATTGCCCCAACGGACATTGACATCGAATCCGGTATCTCCCGTATGACGCACTCCTTCCCAATATTTCACCTGCAGATCGGTCCATTTGTACCTCAGATAGTCCGAGCCGGCATATACATTTAGCGACAGTCGGCTGTCCTTGTCGAAAAGATGGGTGACAGATGCATTGAAGTCGGTCATAGCATATTGAACCTTTCCGGACTCACCGTACGGAAGCATAAGATTTGCTATGATATTGTATGGAACTGTCAGGACATCGAACCAACTGCGCCTTACAGCCAGGTTGAACGAAGTCTTTCCCTTGACGATGGGACCTTCGAACTGAAGTCCTCCGTTGAGAAGGCCTATATTGAATGAGCCGCGGTACTCGTTCATATCGCCGGGCTTGGTGGTGATGTCAACTACAGAAGATGTCTTGCCACCATAACGCGCAGGGAAACCGCTCTTGTAAAAGTCCAGATTGTCAACAACTTCCGTATTGAAGGAAGATATCAGTCCGGCAAGATGACTAACCTGATAAAGGGGAACTCCATCGAGAAGGAAGAGGTTGTCGGTACCGTCACCGCCGTGGACATACATTCCGGAAAGAAGTTCATTACCGCCGGATACTCCCGAAAGACTCTGGACCTCCTTGATCAGGTCAGGCGACCCGAGAAATGCAAATCCTTTCTTGAAACGGCTGCCGTCAATTCTCTGCAGGCCGGTCTGGGTCGCATTGTGGCGGCGGTCTATATAAGCCGTGATACGTGATTCGTCCAGAGTATCCTTCTGCTCTTGTATGAAGATCGTGTAGTCCTTCGGCTTCTTCTTCGAATCTATCTTTGTCAGGACTATGTACTTACGGTTGATTTCATAACTGATGCCGGTGTCCTTGAAGAGGAATTCCAGACAGGATTCCAGGGATTCCCGACCGTCGGAATGGTCAGCCAGAACCTTCATCGGCTCGCCTCTATAGGGGATATCGAGGTCGAGGGACGAGTCATAAACGAAGTTCACTCCGAAAATATCGTGAAGGATTTCCATCTGGCTTCTGACAGTCATTGTCCCGTCACGGGATGAACGCGCCTGCAGGGAAACAGGCTCCGCAACAGTCTGAACGGCCATCAGGATGATGGTTGCCAATATTGATAGTACGTGTCGCATTGTCAAGTGTTTGGGGAATCCTATCGCTTGATTATGTTCACATCCAGAGCCGCCTCGATAAGGGTGATGATAAGGTCAAGATCATCGGTATAGAACTCGCCGCTGAGTCTTTTTGAAAGATCATCAGCAACGAATGAAACCTTGTAATACTCGGACAGACAGGTAAGAACTTCTTTCAGAGGTGTATCATCGAAGATAAACGTCCCCCTCTGCCAGGCAATGTCATTGATGTCGGCCTTCTCGTCAAATACAGGCACGGCTGCTCCTTCTTCGAGGGTCGCACCCATTCCCTGAGTAAGGATCAGTCCCTCCGATTCAGAGTCTTTGGCAAACAGCACCTTGCCCTCTGCGACATAGACCTTTACGGGCTTTTCTCCCTGTGGCCCATCGATGTCATTAACCATAAATTCTGTTCCGAGCACCCTTACAAAAGCATCTCCGGCCTCTACCTCGAACGGTCTGTTCTCATCTCTGGTGACATCGAAAAAGACCTTTCCGCTCATCTTAACCTTGCGGCTGTCGCTGCGATAACTCAAGACGGCTCCCGGGGCGAGAGTCACGACAGTACTGTCAGGCAATGTATATGTCTGCACCGATGTGTCTGCAGTGACCTCTGTCCATCTTCTGTAATCGCTGTGCATAAACAGAAATACTCCCAGCAGGAGCACAGCCACAGCAGACATACCCCAGATGACGGTATTCCATCGTCTGCGAGGCAGAGGCCTGATACCGTTTGCATCCTTGAAGCGTCCGATCGCCTTCTGCGTATCGAACTTGCCGGGCTGATAATGTTTCAGCACAAAGTCAAGATGTCTGTCTTCTGAATGTGACATAACAATCGATCAAGATTCAGGTTTTTCATCTTTAAGACGACCCACCGGAAAAATAGTACTATTCTGTTTCTAAAAAAATCCCAAAATAAATGAATAAAGTTTCGCGGCTCCGTTCTTCAGCACATTCAGAGCCTTGCTTATCTGATTCCTCACCGTATTGACGGACAAGCCGAGTTCTTCGGCTATCTCTTCATATTTAAGTCCGTCACGCTTGCTCATCAGAAAGACCTGACGGCATTTCTCAGGGAGCGAATCTATTGCTGTCCAGAGTTTTGCCTCCATTACGGAACGCTCCTCAGCATCATCGTCGTCAATGATTCCGTACGTATCGTATGGCTTCAGAGACTCTGTCGGCAAGCCCTTGCGGCGCAGATGGTCAAGACATCTGTTGCGCACAGCCATATAAAGATAGGCTTTTCTATTGGCAACATCTGCTCCCTGCTCCAGTTTCTCCCACAGCACGGTAAAGCACTCCTGCACCACATCCTCCACAAGATCCGCATCCTGGAGATAGTGCAGGGCAAACATACACAAGGGCCTGTAGTTCAAGCGGAACAGGTCCTCTATCGTCGCAAGTCTGGTATGGGGGGAGACAACCGGCATTATTTACGCAAAATATTCTTTATCAGAGTGAAGAGACGACCTGCAGCCCAGATTATCAGGAGAATATAACCGGCAAGCAGAATCTTGGCATTCTGCCCGTCAAGTCCGGCGCGTATATGTATTATCATAAACACGGTGAGCGCTACCAGCATCAGCGCCATAAACACCGCATAGAATATTTTCAAAGCATTGTTACCCATAGTATATGTAAGTTCAAGATGTAAAGGTAAGAAATTTTGCTGTATTCCGTAACATTTTATAATTTCGTAAGAGTTTATACGAAGGTTTATGGATATGGAGACAATCATCATAACGGCGGCCGTGGTGGCCTTGATCACGGCATTATGCACCTGGTTCATCACAAGAGGACATTTCAAGACACGTATGCAGGCGCAGGAAGAACTGCATCTAAGGCGCATCACCGATATGGGAAAAATGACACTTCAGGCACAGAACAATTATGAAAAAGCCCTTGCTCAGATGAAGGAAACGGTCGTGGCCAGTATGACGGCAGAGACAGAGAAACTCCTGCGCAAAAGGGAGAAGGAACTTTCAGACGAGAACCAGAGTTCGATGGACGGTATCCTGAAACCTCTGAAGGAGAGCATCACGGCTATGGAAAAGGCGATGAAGGATAATGCATCTTCACATATAGAGACCACTGCAAAACTCTCGGAACAACTGAAGCAGGCTGTAAAGGATATGCAGGAAAAGACCAGTGACGTGGGCAGGAAGGCAGATACTCTTTCGGAGGCTCTGACCGGCAGGCCTAAGGTGCAGGGATGCTTCGGGGAGAATTTTCTTGAGGCGATCCTCGCCGGAGAAGGCTTGGAGTCCGGAAAGCATTATTCAAGGGAAGCGGCAAATGATGATCTGAGCCGCCCTGACTTCGTGTTCCACTTCAAGGAAGGACTTGAGCAGAAGGACCTTATAGTGGATTCCAAGGTTTCGCTCACAGCATTTGTCGATTATATGAACGCCTCGTCCGAAGAGGAAAAGGCCTCTGCCCTTGACAGGCATATAAGAAGCGTCCGCAAGCATATTGACGAACTGGCAAGAAAGGAATATGCAAAGAAGATCGCCCGTTCATTCGCCGACTATGTGCTTATGTTTATGCCGCGCGATATGGCTTTCCGGGTGGCTCTGGAGGCCGACCCGATGCTTTGGCAGGAGGCATATAAGAAGGGAGTGCTCATCGCTACCGAACAGACGATTATGCCTTTCCTGAAGATTATGCAGTTGACCTGGAACAAGTTCCAGCACGACACAAACACTCAGAAGATCACTGCCGCAGCCCAGAATATGATCGACCGCGTGGCTTCCTTCTATGATTCGTATGCCGAACTCGGACGCAAACTCAAGGCTGTCAGTGTGGAATACAACAAAGGCATCACCAAACTCCAGGACAACGGCCAGAGCATCACCACCTCGGCACGCCAGGTCATAAGCATCGGCGTCCGCCGCAGCAAAGGCAAGGAATTCAATGTCCCCGAGGAAATGGTGGAGATCGGGGAATGATACTTTTCTTGGAAAAATGTAAATTCTTTCTAAATTTGCATTGGAAAAATGTCAGTTTTATTGGGATATCGCACTGGAAAAATGTAAAATCCTTTATGCTGACTGATGTGAAAATGTAATACTATGCTAGCGAGAAAACTTGACAAATATATTGAAAGGCATTACGCAAACAATAAGTCGGCATTGCTTCTCAAAGGTGCAAGACAGGTCGGTAAGACTTCTGCCATAAGGGAATATGCAAGAAAAAAGAAGATGAATCTGATCGAGATAAACTTCTATGAAGATGACTCGGCACGGGGCATCTTCAAAGGTTCACAGAATGCCAAGGATGTATTGTTGCGCATTTCTGCTCATACCAAGAAGAAGACATCATTGCCAGACACAATGATATTCTTCGACGAGGTTCAGAAATGTCCTGAGGTCATCACCTGGATAAAGTTTCTCGTAGATGAAGGAAGTTGCAGATATGCATTGAGCGGCAGCCTGCTCGGTGTTGAGATGAAGGGAATTGAAAGTGTCCCTGTCGGATATATGGCTGTCAAAGAGGTCTTCCCGCTGGATATTGAGGAGTTCTCACGATGCCTGGGGCTTTCCGATGAGGTCATCGCAAGGGTAGCAGAGTCGTTTGAGAAGAGAATTCCTGTGGACGAAATAATCCACGCGGCCTTGATAAGAATGATCCATCTGTATCTCGTTGTGGGAGGTATGCCGGCAGCGGTTCAGGCATACGTTGACACGAATGACCTGAATGTCGTGGAAGAGAAACAGAAGGAAATACTGGATATGTATAAGTGGGACATAAGTCAGTATGATAAAGACAGAAAACTTGAGATAAATGAAATATTCAATCTGATACCATCTGAACTCGATGCCAAGAACAAGCGCTTCATTCTGAAGAACCTCAATGAACACGCTCGTTTCTCACGATATGAAAACAGTTTTATATGGCTTAAGAACGCAGGTGCTGCGATTCCGGCGCTGAACATTCAGGAACCGACCTTTTCATTCAAACTGAATGAACTGAGGAATCTGTTCAAACTGTTCCAGAATGACGTAGGACTCCTGACTTGTCAGTATGCTTCCGGAATCCAGTTGCAACTGCTTCAGGGAGAGATAAAGCAGAATTACGGTGCCATATATGAAAACCTCGTCGCCCAGGAGTTGCATTGCCACGGTTTCGGAGGAGATGACCACGAGTTGCATTACTTCAACAGCAAGAAACAGGGTGAACTGGATTTTGTCATCGCTCAGAACGGGAAAGTCATTCCTATCGAGGTCAAGTCCGGAAAGGATTATGAAAGGCACAGTGCACTGACCAATGTCCTGGGCAACCGTGACTATAATATAGACTTCGCATACATTCTGACTAACGACAATCTCCACATAGACGACAAGCGCATATATATGCCTATATATATGCTGATGTTCATTCAGAAATCTCCGGCTCCTGCTGAACAGATATTCAGATTTGACCTTTACAATCTTTAGGACTGGCAATTCCCTGAGGAGATGGTGGAGACAGGGAATAAAAATGAGGCTGGCCCGATCGGGTCAGCCTCAAACAATTTGGGTACTTACAATGTTTCACAACATTGTTTTGCTATATATTCGGTTCAGATTAAATGAGTCCGTTCATTCCAAGGAACATCAGCATAGAATATCCCAGGACGAGTCCTATCACTCCCATTATGACACCGGTCTTCACCATATCCTTCTGCTCGATCATACCTGTAGCGTGAGCGATGGCATTAGGAGGTGTACTGATTGGGAGTACCATTGCAAGTGATGATGCGATAGCAACTCCGATAAGAAGGGTCGATACACCACCCATTGGAGCAAGCAGATCCTTCATCGCTCCTCCAGCAAGTGCAAGGATTGGCACAAGGAGGTTGGCTGTAGCCGTGTGCGAAATGAAGTTTGCCATCACGTAGCAGATCAGACCTGAGCCTATGATTACAACTGCAGGCGACCAGGATCCGAATGGGATTGCTGCGATGAGTTGCTGTGCGAGACCTGTATTCTGAAGAGCCACACCGAGGGCAAAACCACCGGCAACCATCCAGAGAACGCTCCAACTGATTTCCTCAAGATCCTTCTTGGTGATGATTCCTGTCACACAGAAGATGACCACAGGGAACATTGCCACCACATTGGAGTTCACTCCTGTCACCTTGTCAAGCATCCACATAAGGATGGTCAGGGCAAAAGTCACATATACGACGATGGATTTCCAATCCTTCTTCGTCTCGCCTTCGATCTTGAGTTCGATTGTCTTCTGCTTGAACGGGAACATCTTCAGGAGAAGAAGCCACGCAATCACCATAATCACGATGACGTATGGAAGCATAAATGAGGTCCACTGACCGAATCCGATCTCCATACCGAGCACCTCGTTGAGATACTTCAGGGCGATGGCATTCGGAGGTGTTCCGATAGGGGTAGCCATACCTCCGACATTCGCAGCAATCGGAATAGAGAGTGCCAGAGCAATCTTTCCCTTACCGTCTGCTGGAAGAGACCTGAGAACCGGAGTGAGGAATGTAAGCATCATTGCCGCCGTTGCAGTGTTGCTGAGGAACATTGAGAATACGGCTGTCACCAGAATGAATCCCAGAAGCACAAAACGGGACTGCTTTCCGAAAGGTTTGAGGAGAATCCTCGCCAGAGTCACGTCCAGACCGCTTTTTGTCGCTGCAATCGCGAGGATGAATCCTCCGATGAAGAGCATAATTATAGGGTCAGCGAAGCAATGAAGGATATCCTTGTACGAAACCTGCGTAGCAAGATCAGCCTCACTCAGTCCGCTCTCAAAAAACCAGAAACTGCTGTTTGAGGTAGCGAACAGAAGCAGTCCGACAACTGCCATTGAAGTGGTCCAGGCCGGGATTGCCTCGAACACCCACATAAGGATGGCAAAACCGAAGATAGCAATGACTCTCTGTTGGATGACTCCCAGTCCGTCGATTCCATAGACTGAAGATGGCAGACACCATAATAATATAAGAACAGCGACCGCTATCGCCAGTTTGATCATACGCGACATTATCTTATCGTCACGCCTTTGCTTTTTCCACTCGTGATAGGCTTCCACAAGATGGATACCGTTGAAAATCTTGAACATATCCTAATCAGATTTAAAAATCGGCGCAAAGGTATTGCCGCTTGAAAAGGAAGCGAAACCGTTATGATTGTTATTTCCGATTGTCGCGATAGGATAAATCAATATCAGAAAGGGCTTTTTTGTATTAAATAATCCTATTTTTGCATCCGAAATTGATAGTGGTATGGAATTGCGTCAGTTGAAATATTTCGTCAAAACAGCCGAACTGCTCAGTTTTTCCAAGGCTGCGAAAGCGTTGTTCATAACTCAAAGTACTTTGTCTCAGCAGATTAAGCAACTTGAGGATGAATTGGATATGGCTCTTTTCTTCAGAAACAATCATAAAGTCTCACTCACAGAAGCAGGCGAGACCTTCCTCGAAGGAGCAAAGAAGACACTAGCCGAGGCTGACGACAACAAAGCCAAGATTATGGATCTGGCGCAAGGTTGCAGAGGTGTGCTGAACATAGGAGTGACATATAGTTTCGGATCCATACTGACTGAAAGCGTGCTGGCATTCAAGAAAGAGTTCCCCGATGTCACTATCAATATCTGCTACAAGAACGTAATGGAACTGATGGAACTCGTGTCTGACGGCGAACTTGATTTTGCCTTATCCTTCCGTTCTTCAGAGAAGTATGACAATGTAGAATCTCACATCCTTTTCGATAACAAACTCTGTATCATAGTACGTGAGGATCATCCTCTTACACGCAAGGAATTCGTGAGACTCGCAGACCTTGAAGAATATGATCTGGTGCTTCCAAGCATAGGACTTCAGGCAAGGAGTACATTCGACAGCATCATCGCTGAAAGAAATCTCAACCTCAAAGTTGCAATGGAAGCAAATGAGGTGAACACTATCCTGAACCTGCTGGGCAGAAGCAACTATGTGACAGTGCTCTCCGAAACTGTCATCCTGGAACATAACGGGCTGGTAACCATAGAAATAGATGACGCAGAGTGTAATATGGAAGGCTGTCTCCATTTCTGTGCCAACAGATACAGAAAACGCTCAACCGAGGAATTCATCCGTCTGCTGAGCGATACTAAAGCACTGAGAAGAAGCCGTCTGTGGCTCTAAAATCCCTGATCCGCAGAGGATCAAGCGTGATTATCATAGAAATTTCTCTTTTCAATTACAGTCTTTCTTTCCTGGGGTACCATTCTTCCCATTGCACGCACATCAATAAGTTCCTTGATGCATTTGGCGATAAAAACAAGAAGCATCATACCGCCGATTAATAACCAGTTTGTCATAAATATCCTTTTTTTAAAACCGGGCGCAAAGGTATTATCTGTAACCGCACCAGTAAAACTCCTACATACGTTTGTTTCTATATATACAATCGCTTTTTATTATATTATCTGATTATTTTCCCTATATGGACTCAGATGTGATCCATATCCTGGAAATCAGACAAACAGTGGCACGCAAAGCACTATCAATCAATGCATTACTTAAAATGCCTGCTACATCTATGCAGCAGGCATTTCCAATAAGATGCTATCAGTCAACAACTTACGCGTCAGCAGGTTTTATGTTAGGGAATTTCTATCTATCTTTGCCCCCGTTATGGCAAAGAAAATAGAAAAGACGAACGCGGCCCGGCTGCTGGACAAGGCGGGCATTGCATATAAACTCATTCCGTACGAATTTGACGAAAATGATCTGGCGGCGCATCACGTTGCTGACAGCCTCGGGCAAGACATAGCCCGGGTATTCAAAACTCTTGTTCTGCACGGAGACAAGACCGGACATATTGTCTGCGTCGTCCCTGGAGATGCCGAGGTCAATCTGAAGTCTCTGGCAAAAGCCTCCGGCAACAAAAAAGTGGAGATGATCGCTATGAAAGAACTTCTCGGAGTCACTGGATATATCAGAGGCGGGTGCTCCCCCATCGGAATGAAGAAGCATTTCCCTACTTTCTTTCATTCCACAGCCCTGGATTTCGAGACCATATATGTCAGCGCCGGAGTCCGCGGTCTTCAATTGGAAATCTCTCCTGCCGACCTGATTCGTTTCGTCGGAGGAACCGTTGCAGATGTAGCCGCATCCGATAATTGAGATGCCACGCATCCGGCTGTATATCAATGATTTACTAATTATGCCTGCTGCACAAATGCAGCAGGCATAATTAGTAAATCACTGAAGTTCAAACGGTTACTGGAACATATATGTAAGATGTTTTCCGTTGCCCCAGAGGCAGTTCTGGACAGTGAATTCACCCTGAGGAGTCTTGATGAGGACGGTCTTGCCGGCAGGAAAAACATAAAGTGCATCTCCCTGGGTCATACTATATGTTATGTCCGAAACATTGGTCACTTCAAGTCTGTCTCCTACGGTGCGGGTCTTGAGAGATGCACCGACAAGTTTTGAAAGATATTCCTTGTCACCGACAAGATTGCCCTGGAAGAATGCAAGGGTACGCTTCGCTTCAAGGGCTTCCCTCAAGGCAGCCTCGGTACGTCCGGTTGCAAAGACGAGGGTCATCGGGCGCATCCATCCGTCGCCACAGTCATAGTCCATAGCAATGAGACCGTGTATGTCGGTGTTGGCCATAGGTGCAATCCCGTACTCAGCATACCAGTCGAAGGTAAGCGGATATGATTCCATATAATTATATGCTTCGTATGCATCTATCTTTCCGGCCTTGATGAGTTCACCGTGAACAGGATAGAAAGTGGATTTATTGTCAGGCCAGCCGGGATGGTTCCATATTATATATGCCCCCTGGGCATCTGCAATATCGACCGCCTGAAGCGGATCCTCGACATCCATTACATTTGCATCAGTGATGAAAAGAGCATTAAGGTGCCCCAAAGGCTTGCTACGCGTGATTTCTGTGCCTTTTATTACTATGAGACCGCATCTGTCACCTTCTCTACGCGCAATATTGTAAGACTCGTTAAGATCGGCCTGCACTATATCTTTGAAAGGACGGTATTCGATGTGATCGGTTATGGCAATGGCATCCAGACCTTCTGTCCAGGCCTCCTGCACCCTCACCGAAGGCCATACTGAACCGTCCGAAAAGACAGTGTGGATATGAAAATCGCATTTGAGGGTCTGGTAGCCGTCGAAACCCGGGATATTGATCTCGGTACGGTATTGCGACTGATTGAGATGGTCATATTTATGAACATCATCGTTGGAAAGTTGGGCGTTTGCTGCCAGAGGAGCCGCCAGCATAAGAAGTACTAGAATTCTTTTCATATTCATATATTTATACTGTTCAACAATTCAAGTCTGCCATCAGCAATGATCTTCAGGATCAGTTCTCCGAAAAGGCCGTTCTGCCAAGCGAACCATTCGCGTGTAAAGTGCTGAGGATCATTCACATCGAAAGACTCGTGCATAAATCCGGTACCGGCATCTGTAGTCATAAGGAGTTCTATGCACCATTTGATCTCGGCATCATCCTGACTTGTGAATGCCTTCATCATAATGCTCATAGGCCAGGCCATATCATAACCTACGTGAGGACCGCCTATGCCCTCTCCGGCCGTTCCCCTGAAGAAATACGGATTGCTTCCGCTCCACACGAAGCGGCGTGTGTTCTGATATATAGGATCGTTTAAGTCCACATCACCAAGATAAGGCATAGCCAGAAGGCTCGGAACATTGGCATCATCCATAAGCATACGGTTGCCGAAGCCGTCCACCTCGTATGCATAGATGGTTCCGAATTCCGGATGATCGTATGTCGCATACTTCTTCAATGCTTCCTCGACCTCAGCGGCAAGTTCAATGCATTGGTCTGCAAGGTCTTTGCGTCCATTGACAGTCTCAAGGATTTCAGCCGCCTTCCTGAGCGAAGTCACAGCAAAGAAGTTCGAAGGAACCAGAAACTGGAAAGTGGTGGCATCATCGGAAGGGCGGAACGAGGATACTATCAGTCCCACAGGATTGACAGGTGTGCCCTTGCCGTAGTTCGGAAGGGTATCGTATGCGGCGTGTGTCTGGCGCATAAATGTATAAGGGCCGACACCATTCTTGCGCTGCTGCTCACGGAAAGTCTGAAGGGTCAATTGAATGGACTCAAGCCAGATTTCGGAAAAGACGGAATCATCCCCGGTGATCTTCCAATATTCGTATGCAAGCCTTATAGGATAGCAATGCGAATCTATCTCCCATTTCCTCTCGTGGATGCCAGGCTTCATATCAGTATAGTCCGACTTCCAGTACCCTTCCTTGTCAGGCTCCTTGTAGAATGCATTGGCGTATGGATCAAGGCAGATGCATCTGAACTGACGGACAATCACCCCGGCAATCATCTTGCGCAGGGCCTCATCCTCATTGACCAAAGAAAGATATGGCCAGACCTGAGCACCCGAATCCCTCAGCCACATAGCCGCGATATCACCCGTATAGACAAATGTGTCATATTCACCTGCCGGATGTACCGTCGTGTCCAGTGTATTCGGAAAACAGTTGGCAAACATCAATCTCAGTCTGTCATTCGTCAGCAGAGCGGTGACTTCATCGATCTTGGCCTCGACCGCCGGGGAGACAAAAAGCCTCTCCTGAGGGGCAGGGCGCCGTGACTCGTATCCTGCTGTCTGAGCATCGACTGCCGAAAACGACAGAATCAAGGCAAGGAGTGTAAATAAATGCTTCATAGAATATAGAAAATGTCCCACAATCATATTGATTATGGGACAAATATAAAAAATATACTTCTATCAGAAAAGGATTATCCTGCAATCAGACAGAGTTCCCTGATCTTGAAATCATTGATATGGAAGTCCATATTATCCGCATCAGACTCATACTTAAGGGTGAATGTGTGAGTGCCCTTGGAAAGAGTCATTTTTTCCGGAATGGTCCATCCCCAGTTATCCCAGTCATCAGTTCCTCTATGAGGGAAGATATTGATTCCGCATCTTTCCCCGTCCACATAAAGCATTCTAATACCACAATTGTTGTCGGTATTGACAGGGCCTGTGCCATTGGCATAATTCCAGCTGAGTGACCATTCTCCTGCCTCAGGAATATCTACTGTAATGCTGAACTCCTTGCCATTCTTCTTCGTAAGCATTGTTTCAGGGAATTTCCTGTATATCTTTTCGCTTATATTGATAGGCTCTGACGGGAATGACGGAGTACCGTCAGCTGCAACCGCCACCACCTGAATATCGCCCTTCCAGCCGTCCTCAATGATGATCTCTGTCGAAGTGGCTCCGGCAACAAGTTCACCGCCAGCATAGACGTTGTAGATAACTGCATCCTCGACCGGCTCCCAAGAAAGTCTGCCATCCGCCATAGTCACCACCGGCATAAGAGGAGTCCAGCAAGCAGGCTGATAGTTCACACCGAGATCTTTCCTGAACGAATTCGACATCTCTATTTCGACAGTATGATGTCCATCAAGATTTCCGGGTACTGCCGCTTCCGACATCTTCTGACCGTCGAGCCTGAAGTTCCTGATGCTGTCGCCATAGCCGGACACAGTGACATCAAGGGTGGCGTTTCTGTAACGGAAATTCCTTATTGTCCTTTCTGCCTTAAGATTCTCCGGCACCACAGGAGCGAAAACGATACGGTCGGCTTCGAAGTTCATACCCATCAGGAGCTTGAATGTGATGCTGATATTACCTGCAAGGCACCAGAGCATATTGCTTGAATTGATCTCGGTTCCCCTCCAGTTGCCTGTATCAGCCACATAATTCTCCTTATTTGTAGCATACATCATTACCGCACGCCATACTGCACCCACTCCGTGGAGCACACCCTGCTCGTTTCCTGCCTTCGCACACGCGTGAATCCAATACGCCTGGACCCAAGGCCATACAGCCTGATTATGATAAGGAGGCTGATCGGCAATCCAAGGCCAGAATACAGGAGCACCATAATCCACGAGAGGGAGACATTCTGAGAGCCTGGTTGCACGTTCTCCTTCCGCCACGCCCCAGAGGATGGCCAGAGCCTCACCGAGTGTTTCGCTCTTCGTATAGAGAAGGTCATCTGTGCGACCGCCAAGATACTGGGCATAGTATCCTGCATCATCCATCCAGAGATGCTCGTTGATACCCTCCTTGATTACAGTTGCCATCTCCTCGAAATACTGCGCTGCAGCATCGTCACCGAGGACACGTCCCATTTCTGCTGCAGAAGTAAGGGCGATATAGAATACCATATTGGTACCCAGGCACTTGGTATCATAAATATCAGCAGGTTCCATCCACTTAGGATAACTCTGCTCTCTCCAGTCAATGAATGAAGACTCTCCTCTCACCAGACCGGTCTCCTTTTCGAAGACTGTCCTCATATCCACCTCGAGAGACCTTTTCGCGATAGGATACACCGTCTTGAGCCATTCCATATCGCCGGTAACCTTATATATCTCCCAGGCTGCTCCGACCCAAATCTCACGGTCGGTGCTGCAAGGCCAGGCTCCGCCCGTACCGGTATCCTGAACAATTTCGCCCTTGGAGTTCACCTTGCACATAAGGCTGGTCTTGGCCGCTTCCGTCTGTATGAAAGACATACTGTGGATGATACTGTAACTGACATCTCTTGTCCATACTCCGCCCCACTCTGTTCCGGTACGGAGAGTTCCGTCAGGCTCGACAGCATTCACACTCTCATCTACTCCGATATTATACGCAGTCTCCTCGATCAGGTACGGAGTCTCAAGAACAGGATAGGCACTCAGATCGTTCTTCTTCTCCCAGATGTACTCTTCTCCGTCGAGGTTCGAAACGATTCTGTATGGAGACTCGGCTACACCGGTATATTCTCCCTGAACGATCCTGTCAGCATACATACTGTAGGAATCATTCTCATAGATGGCTTTTTCCTGGCAAGACACAAGAACAGCCAAAGGCAGTAAAAACAGATATTTCTTCATAATCATAGTGTTGTTTTCCTATCAGAATACAAATTTAATGATATGTTTCATTCCATCATCAATCAAACGGAATTCACAGACTCCTGTTTTCCTGTCTGCGGTCCAGACCTTGCCCTTCTTAGCCTTCACACCATCCAGAAGGACTGTCTTGGGAAGCCTGTCAGTGTAAATCCTGAAGATGAGTTTCCTCTCACCTTCGATTTCATATACACTCCCCTCTCTCTCACCTATCTCCAGTTCATATCCATCAGCCGAAGTAGAGCAGGACACAGGAGTACGGAGATATTCTCCACGAAGATAACCAAGATCCTCACCATCATCCTCATACAATGAGAATTCCGCCTTTTCTCCCTCAATGGCAGGGAAGACCTCAAATGTGACAGGATATACCTTATGCTCCCGGGTGTAATTCATCACCGGCATACGCGGAATGATGCTTCCCTTGCGTACGAACATAGGTATGATGTTCAAAGGAGCATTCACAGTAAGCCACTGCTCGCCCGTGTATTCCGTCTTCTTGTCATTGAAGTCTATCCACAATCCTTCCGGAAGATAGAGATTCTTCGTACGGGCACTCTTTTTCACTACCGGAGCCACAAGAATCTCCTCGCCGAACATAAACTGAGCATCCAGACTATATGTTTCCGTATCCATAGGGAATTCCATAACCATAGGACGCATAACAGGAAGTCCTAGGTCGTGGGCTTCACGAGCGTATGTATAGATATACGGAAGAAGGGTATATTTCAGTTCAATCGCTGCCTTGGCATTCTGCTCCGCCTCTGCTCCGAAAAGCCAAGGCTCAACAGCATTATTACCCTCGTGATGGATGCGGCTGAGAGGATTGAACGCACCCAACTGAAGCCAGCGGGTATAGAGTTCCGCCATTGCAGGATAATCCTTGATATCACCGCAATACCCTGATATATCGGTAGTTGTAAACGGTATCACTCCCAGTCCGGCAGAAAGAAGAACAGGTATCTGCCCAGCCATCTGAGCCCAGCCTTTGTTTACATCATCAGCACATCCGCTGTCACCTGTCCATCCGAAAGTGTATCTCTGAAGTCCGGCGTATGCTGCACGGGTCATCTGAAATATGCGCTTGTCCGGGTTGCGTTTGTTGAACTGTTCCGTGACCACCTTGTCCCAGGTAAGGCCATAGACATTATGGATCTCGTCGTGCATTCCCAGATGATGCTTCATCACAAGACGCTCAGGAGATTCCTCATTGCTCCAGGCAGGCTCACCCATATCGGTCCAGAATCCCGCAGCCCCATCATCAAGAGGTTTCTGCTGGTATTCTCCCCACCAGTCGGCAACCTCAGGGAGAGTGAAATCGACCACTCCGCAGTTGCCGCCCCAAGGCCAAGGCATATCGTATGTCTTTCCCGTAGTCACATCCTTCACGAAATAGCCGAGACTGTCCGCCTCTTGCCACTGCTTCCTGTTGGCCTGTGAAATCACCGGATCCTGAGAAAGGATGACCTTGAATCCCATAGAATCAAGGTCGGAAAGCATCTTGCGGGGATTACGGTAGTTAGGCTTCCTCCACTCGAAATCCTGAAGATGCCGGGTCCATCCGATATCCTGATAAATGACATCGCAAGGAATACCCCTTTCACGATAACCGCGGGCAATCTCGTATGTTAGGTCCTCACTGATCAGAAGGCCACGGCACTGAGCAAAGCCCATAGCCCAACGAGGAGGCATAATAGGCTTGCCGGTAAGGCCTACATACTGGGTCATTATCTCCTTATAATCCTTTCCGAAGATAAAATAATATATCATCTCACCATCCGGAACCTCGAAACTGTAATAATCACGACTTTCCGTTCCGAACTTGAACTCCGTCTTATACGTGTTGTCAAGGAAGATTCCGTAACGATAACTGCTCATAAAGAACGGTATGCTCTTATAGAGGGGATCCTCGACCGTGCTGTAGCAAGGCTTGTCACTGTTCCACATCTTGTAACTCTCTCCCCTTCTGTCAAGTTTACCGGTCTTTTCGCCAAGGCCGAAGAAATGCTCGTCACGGCGAAGTGACTTATACTCGATCTTCTTCGTTCCCTCGCTTATATGTCCCTTGTCCAGATGATCGCTGAAAAGCAGTTTCTGCCACTTGTCGAAGATCTGAAGGTTGAAAGGAGCCTTGTTCACCCTGATACGAAGTTTGTCCGTAAAGATTTCATAGCAGGCATTCTGCTCATTTACAATTAGTTCCCCTATATCTTCAAGATCTTCATTCACCACAGCGAATGATCCGTTGCGGCGGGTCAATGTCCCGTCAGGAGAATACCACACACGTACTACCGAGGGGCTGCAAAGCCTCAACTGTATCACCGGACCGTCTTCAAGAGAGAAGTTCACACAGCGTCCGTCCTGCGTATATGAAATACAGTTTCCTGTTACATTGCCTGCATATAGCATAGGGGCGATGAGACAGAAAATCAATATAAAGACCTTTCGCATATCTATTCAATTACAAGCATTGTCCAATACTCAAGTGAAGGCAGAACCACGGAAACATAGCCGTTCTCCTGTGTGAAAGCAAGTTCTTGCGCCGCACCTGCGTGCTGGTCTGGAGAGGCTGCCCACACCTTGGTCGCCTTTGCTTCATATCTGATCCTGACCGGTGACTTGATCACTTTGGCAGGAGCAGGTCTGGTACCATTGAGATCTCTCCAGTTGAGATTGTCCACCGTTCTGAAGTTCAAGAAATTAATTACCGTCCTGTCCCCTATCTTCTTGGAATATGTAGTGACCGATGCTTCTTTTGGAGGCCAATTGTTGAAAGGCACCTTCCTGGCAGCCTCGCTCAGCACTTCCACCTGTATCTCTGCTTTCGAACTTGCACCACGCAGAAGATTCTGGTATGCAGTCATAAAGTCGTAATAACGCACTATCAGAGTCCTCAGTGCAGGACTCATCTTTACATCCTGACTCGGGAAATATTCACGACAAAGCATATGGTCGCCAAGTTCCAGATGAGCTCCGCCAAGGGCAAATATCACGGCATCGGTCAGAAGCACTCCAGGGATATTGAACTCCCCGCCACTGCACTCGTAGTTCATATAAGCAGCCAATACACTCTTGAGGTTGTGATTGCTGTTCATATCATTGGTCTTGATGATGGTGTAGAGATCCTTGAACTGATCCTCGCTTCCCCACACCTCATTATAGCAGAAATCCACATTGCCCGTTCCGGCGATCCTGTTCGAGCCGTAACTTGAGACCGCATTGAATACCAGCCTCTTGTCCGGATGTGCCTTCTTCATAGCATTGATGAATGAAGCATATCCCACAGGAAGATCCACCTGCTTTCCGTTCCAGTCATAACGGGTACCTCGGCTGCCTAACTGATCGATGTGGAATCCGTCGAAGTCGAGGTGGTGATATACCTCCTTGTTTCTTTCGATCAGATAGTTCTGCCACTCGGCATTACCCGGATCCACGAGATAGATGCTGCTTTTCCATCCGCCTGGAAGCGTATGAGCATCCTGATCCTCACGACCGGCTTTCTTATACAGGCTCCATTCTTCCTTGACTCCGTCTTCACGGGCATCATCAAGGGCACCGAATGCAAGGTTATAGAACATTGCCTTCATTCCATAGCCGTGCTGCACATCTATATACTTCTTCACTGCTGCATTATAGACATCACGGTTGGCGATATCCTTATAGACCTCCTCCAACTTCTCCATTGTACCTCCGAGAGGCCAATGGTGCTTGTTATGCCAGTCATAGAACTGCACTCCATTGATATGGCAGCGGTTCAGGAACTCCATCTCAGCCTCGATAACACCATCTGCGAGCTTGTCCTTGCCGAAATCACCCACGAAGCCATACCGAGGGAACATTGTCCAGTCGCTTGACACATCCACTGCGATGGTTCCGAGCACAAGATCGGTCTTCTCATCCCTCTGACGATAGACTTCCACCATATAGCCCTGGCCATCAGCAGAAGGAGCAGTCCAGGTCCATCGGTCCCCGGAGGCGGAGTGCTCGTGGATGGTCTCTCCCAGATGACGGTATCTGATCCTTGCGTCAGAAGGGATATTACCAGTGAATGTAATTTCTTCTCCCGGCGCATAAATGGCCTTGTCTGTCTTGAGATCTACTGTGATGTCTGACTGAACGGCAATTACATCAGTCACGCTGTTTGTTTCGCCAGGTCCCGGCTTAACACCAGGAATCCCGCCGTCCTGCGGATCTTTTCCGCAGGACACAGCGAGAATAACCACGGCTATCGGATATAATAACCTTTTCACAATTATTTCTTAACGATAGATACTGTTTCCTTCAGTTGGTCAAGAGTGATGACATACGTGCCTGCCTCAGTGATATTCCACTTGTAATCAAGGTCACCTATACCGATCTCCAGATACTGGTTCTTGCACCAGTCACTTGACTTATCTATGAAAAGCATCTGCTCAATCTCACCTGAAGGAGCCTTACCGCCTTCTGATGCCATAAACCAGGCACCCATCCAGTCGCTCTTCCTGTCACAGGTGAACTTCAGTTCACCTTCTTTGAGATGACCTTCCCAAGTGAATGTATAAGCATCTGCTCCTGCTGTCATCGCAGTGGCATTGCCAAGATCCCAATCTGCCGGAGATGCACTGCCGATAAGATATATCATTTCGTAAGGAACAAATTCTGCCATAAGCATACGCTCCCTGTCCTTTCTGATGTCGAAGCAGATCTTATATGCCTTGCCTGCCTCGGAATCCTGGAGATTCCATTTGTCATCCGGATCAAATCCGCTGACAAATACGGTCTTGCTTTCAGTATATGGAGCATTTGCGTATGGAGCCTTGAAGTTGTTCTCCCAACTTCCGTCTGCAGTAGCGAACTTGAACTCACCTCCCTTGTCGAAGAACTTGCCAAGACGGAAGAGGAACGGATCGATAGCATCTGTTGTGAACGGTTCAAAACCCCATCCTGTCATATTGCCGATCAGATACAGACTTTCGAAGAGAGGAGTCTCGGCAGCACTTGTCTTGATGCTGATGGTAAGGTCAAGAAGGTTTACATCTACCTGATAGTTACCGGTTTCTCCCACGTAGAAGCACTCATCGGGATCATCGTAGGTCGCACGATAGACGAGTTTTCCTTCAGAGGCATAGTTGTATGTTGGGATGAAGTCTCTCTGTACGGCAAACTTGAATCCTTTGCCGCCGAAGAGTTTTCCTGTCCAGGTGAAGATACCGTTATCCACTCTCTTCATCTCCTCCATAGCATCCAGAGACCAGCCGGTCTTGGTGCCGTCTCCGAAGATGTATAGAACTGATGTCACAGGCTTGTATGTTGTCACATTGAATGAGACAACGCTTTCCTGAAGTTCATCTGTCTCAGGCACTGTCGCAGTAACTCTGGCTTCTAGAGCAAAAGTTTCCTCAGACTCACCGAAGAACGCCCTTACGGCATTGTTGAGTTCCTCCACTGTAGCATTGAATGAATATGTCTGGATCTGATTATCTATCACCACGTATGGTGCAGCGAACTCCGTTCCCGCTTCTGCGATCTCGAGAGTATAGTAGATCTTGTTGCCTGTACCGAAGTTGGTACCGGTAGTCCAGGTAAGAGCAAGGGCATCAGCACCGTGCTCTGCCTCATCAAGGACGAACTCAGAGGCATTCACAGAAAGAGTCAACTCGTCGTGTCCTTTGTCAAGTTCCATATAATTGTCATCTGCGCAAGACACTGCAACAGCGCATCCGAAGATGAACGAAGCCAGTTTCAATATATTTCTCTTCATATTTCTATATTTTCTTTACTATTAGTATCCCGGGTTCTGCTCGATAAGCGGATTGGCATCCCTCTCTGTCTGAGGTATCGGGAAAATCAGACGGTTAAGGTTTGCATTGGTCTTGCCGATGGAGTGGAGGAACTCGACTGCATATTGTCCGTCACCGATACGGATCATATCGAACCAGCGGTGTCCCTCGAAAGCAAGTTCCATACGACGCTCGTGAATGATCTTCTCACGCATAGCATCCTGTGAAAGGCTGCTTACAGCAGGAAGGCCTGCACGCTTGCGCACGATGTTGAGAGGAGTCTCGGCTGCTGCTGTCTGTCCCATCTCGTTAAGTGCCTCAGCCTTCTTGAGAAGAACGTCAGCATAACGGTAAACGATCCAGTTAGCAGGATTGGTGTTGAACTCAGGAGAAACTGACTTAGGAACACAGAATTTACGTACATTGTAACCTGTGTTGGAGAAAGTCTTCTTGTAGGCCTTGCCGTCAAAATCCGGGCAGCCCTCATAGAAAACTGTAACATCCTTTCTGAGGTCACCCTCTTCCCACTGGCTCATAAATTCCTCTGTAGGCTGGTTCCATCCGTATGATCCTGCAACGAAGTCCGAATTGCGGGGACCCATAAATGTAGAAGCCCAGGAACTCTGGCAGTTTCCTCCCCAGAAATCGTACTCAGTGCTGCCTGAATACTGAACCTCGAAGAGTGACTCCGGACCGTTATTGACGGTAGCATCGAAGTTTGCGGCGAAATCACAGGTAGAAAGGTCCCAGCCATAACTTGCGATATCCTCACAAAGGGTTACGACCTCGCTGTAGAGAGCATTGTCATTCGGAGCAAGCGTGAGATATACATCTGCTAATTGGCACATTGCAGCCTCCTTGCAGGCACGTCCAAGGTCTGAACCTGTATATTCTGCTTTTGCAGGAAGAAGTTCTATAGCCTTCCGACAGTCTGCTATGATAAGATCATAGTTTTCTTCGAGGGTAGCACGTGCGATATGTGCAGATGTGCTCGGATCGTATGGCTCCGTTCGGATAGGAACGCTTCCGTAAAGACGTACGAGGATATAGTAATAGTGTGCACGGAGGAAGTATGCCTCGCCAAGACACTGAGCCTTCACAGATTCGTCGATATCTGCTTTCTCAAGGCTGTTGAGGACTATATTGCACTGTGCTATGCCAGGCCAAGGTGAACGCCACATATAAAGTGCCATACCATTGTCTGACTGCGTGATGAAGTCAGCTGCCTGAATGGTCTCAAGACCGTCGGTACCGCCACCGGCTCCGACATTGGAGTTACCGGCAAGGATATCGAGAGTCCACATACGCATATTGTAGAGGTTGGAAGACATCAGGGTGCTGTAGCAGGCATTGGTCAGAGCGACAGCCACGTCCTCAGTCACTGCCATATCAGGATCGACAGCATCGTATGGTCTCTTCTCAAGAAAATCGCTGCAGGAAGCCATCAGAGCGGCTGCGAGCAAGATTATCGTATATTTAATTGTATTTTTCATTGTTCTGCGGCTGGTTAGAAGTTAATGTTCAATCCTACGCTGTATGTACGAGGTATAGGATAGCGTGATGCATCGATACCATTGATCGAAACTTCGGGATCGAATCCTGAATATTTAGAGATGGTAGCAACATTCTCGCACACGAAAGCAAGACGGAGTCCCTGTAGATGTATCTTCTCGAGAAGTCTTGCAGGGAATGAATATGCAAGAGTGATGTTCTTCACACGAAGGTATGATCCGTTCTCGATGAAGCGATCTGACACTCGGCAGTTCTGGTTAGGGTCACCATAGACTGCACGCGGTATGAAGTTGCTTGTACCCTCACCTGTCCATCTGCCAAGAACAGCGGTAGTCTGGTTCATAGCCGCTGCCATACCCGTATTCTCGATGTCGTTGGCATTATAGATGGCGTTTCCTGCCACACCCTGGAGATATACAGAGAGTTCAAGTCCCTTCCACTCGAAGCGGTTGTTCATAGAAAAGAGCCAGGTAGGGTTTGGATTTCCGATTACTGTACGGTCTTCCTCGTTGATGACTCCGTCATTGTTCAGGTCACGGTAGCGGATATCACCGGGAGCAGCGCCTGGCTGGAACGCGTGGTTCTCCACTTCGGTCTCGTTCTGGAAGAGCCCGTCTGTCACATATCCGTAGAATACGTTGATAGGATAACCCTTCTGGAGCATAGTCACGTATGAGTTGTTCACCTGATTGATGTAATAAGGCACGTCGCTGTTGAGATCGATGATCTTATTGGTGTTATAGGTAGCAGAGATGTCCGTATCCCAGTTGAATTCACCTGCGAAATTTGCAGTGTGAAGTTGCATTTCGACACCTTGATTGCGTACGCTGCCGGCATTTGCGTAAGTTGTACCAGTGTCCTCAAATCCTGAAGTGATCGGAACTGCTGCTTTAACAAGCATATCGTTGGTATTCTTGATATATCCATCTACAGAGAACTGTATGCGTGAATCAAGGAATGCTATGTCGATACCTACGTTTGTCTGCGCGATCTCTTCCCAGTGAATGGAAGGATTGGCTAAAGTTGCAGAATAAAGGGTAGGAAGGCCTGTACCGTTAAGAGCAGATCCCAATGGATATACTCCTGTATCATATACTGCAAGATAACCGTAGTTTGATACGCTGGCCTGGCTACCTGTAACGCCATATCCGGCACGTATCTTAAGGTCACTCACTGCTGAATGCTCCGGGAACCAAGGCTCGTTGGAAGTACGCCAGGCAGCAGAAACTGAAGGAAATGTTCCCCAGCGGTTATTCTTTCCGAAACGGCTTGAACCATCGTGACGGACTGTAGCAGTGATGAGATAACGGTCATTATATGAATAATTTGCACGTGCCATTACCGAGAACAGCGACCACTCGCTCATACTTCCGCTGATATCCTTCATCGTCTGACCGTTGTTCATCTGATTTACACTGTCGAAGAGGAAATCCGCCTTCTCACCGCTCATATAGTCATACTTGTTCCACTGAGCAGATGTACCGGCCATCAATGACACATTGTGCTTCTTGGCAAATGTATGGTCGAAGAGGAAGTAGTTGTCCCAGAGATATGTGAATGACTTGTCGTTGCTCCTGTATCGTGTACTCTGCTCCACAGCGATCGGCTTCCAGGCATATTTAGGCGTAAAACTGTCTGTGAACCAGAACTTTGCATCATAGCCGAATGTGCTTCTGAACTTGAGCCACTTGGTGAACTTGATCTCACCTGTGAAGTTTGCGAGGATATTGTATCCTGTAGTCTGGGACTTGTTCATATAAGTGGTTCCGATAGGGTTGCGAATGCTGCCGAACCACTCTGCATTACCGGTAGGACCTGACCACTCGCCGTCCTCATCCTTTACAGGAAGAACCGGAAGGGCCTTCATCGTATCACCGATGCTGTAACTTCCATTGTTCTTATTATCTGTACTGAATGTGATGTTGCTTGAAATCTTGAGCCAGTTGCGGAGTTGGGTATCGCTGTTGCTCTGGAGGGTGAACCTGTTGTAGCCGGTATTCTTCACGACACCTGTCTGATCAACAAAACCTGCCGATACATAATAATTTGACTTGTCGTTTCCGCCGGAGTAACTTACGGAATAGTTCTGCATAACGCCTGTTCCGAGAAGTTCACCAAGCCAGTCGGTACCTGCTCCGAGAACAGATGGATCCACCCAGTCAGGATTTGCGTTTCTTCCGCTGTTGACCATCATCTCATTGCTGAGTTGGGCATACTGTGCCGCATTGAGCATCTGAGGAACGTTTGTAGGGTTCTGGAAAGACACATTTGCAGAGACTGAGATCTTGCTGTCGCCTGATGTACCGCGCTTTGTTGTAACCATAACTACGCCGTTGGCTCCACGCGATCCATAGATAGCAGTAGCAGAAGCATCCTTCAGAACGTCGATACGCTCTATATCTGCAGGATTGATGGCGTTGATACCAAGGTCTGTAGGAACACCGTCGATAACCACGAGAGGGTCGCAATTGTTGATGGATCCCAGACCACGGATCTTGATGTTTACATTCGATCCCGGTGAACCTGAGTCGATGATCTGTACACCTGCCACCTTTCCCTGAAGGGCCTGTCCCACGCTAGGCATCGGAGAATCCTTGAGATCCTTGCTGTTGACTGCTGAAACTGCTCCGGTAAGGTCACTCTTCCTGATGGTACCGTAACCTATGACAAGCACTTCCTCAAGAAGTTCAGTGTCCTCATTGAGGATGATTTCTATTGGGGAAGTTCCATCTCCTGCAGGAACCTCGACTGTGACATAGCCTATGCAGGACACCTCAAGTACGGCACCTGGAGCTACAGTAAGAGAAAACTGTCCATCCACATCTGCGATGGCTCCGTTTGTTGTACCTTTTTCAATGACAGAAGCTCCGGGAACATTTCCGATCGCGTCCCTCACAACTCCTTTTACATTGATATTCTGCGCATATACGCACAAAGGCAGCAACATTCCTAAAATGAATGCAAACATTCGGATTCCGAATGTCCTGTTCTGCTTTAGCATAATGAATTGGGATTTAGTTAATGATTTTGGTTAGTGTTATGCAAGCAAAATAAATAAATGTGCCAGCAAAATCAAAGATGTGGTAGCCAATTAGTAGTGACTGAGAGACTACCTGAAGGCTACCACATCTGATTATCAGAAAGTTAGAACCGTTTACACCGGTCAAAATTAGTAGTGGTTCACTGCCGTGATCCTATCTCCATAACGCGCTTTTCGAATGCGTCTCTGTCACAGACAGAGGCATTCCTCATCTTTACACGATAGTTGTAAACTGTAGAAACAGAACGACGTAGGAAAGAGGCTATCTTTACAGAGTCATCCACTCCGAGACGTATCAGAGCAAGGACTCTCAACTCGGTAGTTAGAAGTCTCTCTTTGGAATGGTATGTAACTTTCTTATCTTCCTGGAGAAGTTCATTCAATTGAGGTATGAAATCAGGGAAAAGATCAAGGAATGTAGCATCAAATTGATTATAGAAATCTTCCAATGCCTTTTCAATGAAATCCTTGGACTTGAGAGCCGATATGATATCCTCTCCTTCCCTTGCCACCTTACGTAATGATGTCCTGTACTTTTCAAGTCCATCGATATATTCCGAACACATATTCAGATATCTTCCCAGATAAAGATCCTTGACCTGGTCTGTCTCTTTAAGAATACGGACATTCCTCTGGAGTTCTTCAGTAAGTTGCTGCAGCCTCTGGTTGCTTTCCTTGGTCAGTTTTTCAGCAATCAGCACACGATTCCTTTCCCTTATCAGAACAATTATGAGAATCGCAAGAATGATCAAAGAAATCAATGATATCAGCAAGGCATATACTATAGCCCTGTTCTTCTGAGCCACGAAACTATTATAAGAACTTGAAATGATCGGCAGGATCTGATATGAGAACTGTTTATGCAACTGGGCATTGGACTGTATCGCATCTTCAACTGAACGAGTTATATAGGTATATGCACGTTCTATATCATTCTTCTCATACAGGCAACTTGCCAGTTCATAAAGAGACCTGTATTCATATTTCGGGACAAGAAGGTCGCTTTCAGCACTCTTTGCATACCACAGGATTGCATTATCCTTGTCTCCAAGCATACTGTATGCACGTGCGATGGTATAATAGATGACCCCTTTATCCTCCAATGCAGGATCGTTCTTCTCGATCCACGGCAGAAGCAGATCCAGAACCTCCCTGTTCCTGCCATCTTCCAGAAGAATATCGGTCTGGACAAAAAGACGGCTTATGTCATCCTTCGCGAGGCTCGAAAGAAAATCTCTTTTATATTCTTCTTTCTTATTGCCATATTTGACCGACAGGACATTATCGGTGGAGGATTTCTCGAGATTGGAATACACAGTATTGAATATACCCAGATAACGGGCATCATCAATCCACTCTGATTCGTATTCGGAAAAAAGATTCAAGGTAGCATCATACAGACCGGACATAGTATATCTTTCTGCCAGATCCATTACTGCATCCTTGAACAGAACTATATCACCGGATCTTTTCGCCAGTTCTATCTTTTTATGCGCGTACGCAATGGCAGAGTCTATATTGTACTGAAAATACTCATTGAAAAGATTATCGTAGATATAATATCTGTCAAAGTCCGACATCGCATTGTCCACACTGCTCCTGAGCCGCTGAATACGATTTTCCTTCTGCTCCTCTATCAACTCCTTGTGGGATATGACCTTATCAAGACTCTTCAGGGCAGATTCCACATCATAAGAGTAGCGCACACTGCTTCCGCAACCGCATAATATAAGCAAACAAAAAAATTGACAAATATATTTCATACAATAAAATCTACACTGTTTCATTCCTGATTGTTCCTGATCCATTCGATCCTCCTGATCTGAGGCAAAACGGCCGAAGCCACCGCATATCCCTCGTCATACAGTGCAGACAGTCTGGCTGTATCCTTTTCCATACGGCCTACCTCTACAGGCTTCTGCGGACGGATTACGATTATACGGCCTTCCTCCTCCAGACTCTCTATCATATCCATCGTCTTGTTATACAACGAATTACGCTCAGACAGAGCCTTCTGAAGCAGGGGGTATTTCCTATAGATGATCTTGGATAAGGGCATTGCGCTGTCCTTCTTTCTATATCCCCTGTTACGTGTCAGCACCACAACCATCCTGTCATAGCCCTGGCTGAAAGCATATTCCACCGGTACGGAATCAGCGATTCCTCCGTCAAGCATCGGGATGCCGTCAACATACGTGATTCTGGAGACGAAAGGCAGACTGCTTGATGCACGGACTATGTCCATAACCCTGCCCGGATCGGATTTTTCCTCCATATATTCGGCCTGGCCTGTGAGGCAGTTGGTCGTGACCATCACGAATCTGTCCGGATTCGAAAAATACGCATCGTAATCATAGGGGATTATCTTTTCAGGAAAATCCTCGAAGAGAAGTTTGAAATCCATTATGCAGCCCTGGGTCAGAAGATATCGGAATCCCACATAATGATATTCATCCATCAGGTCTATATTGCTGGCCTTGGCTCTTCCTCTCTGACCGGACATATACGACAGACCGTTGCAGGCGCCTGCACTGACACCGACGGCAAACGGGAAACGTATCCCGTGATCCATAAAGCAGTCGAGCACCCCACAGGTAAATACCCCACGGAGTCCTCCTCCCTCAAGAACCAGTGCTGTATCCTCAATCTTCATCATAGCCGGAATCATAGAGCATTGCAATCACAAATATAAGTATTTTCCTGCTTCGTTGCACAAAATACAGATTCCGCAACATTTGACTATGGGCATATTCTGGGTAGGAGCGGCCATTAATTATTTTCATTTTTTCCGGATAAAGTGATTATCTTTGCCCGGGTTTATGAAAACGGGAAAGGTCAGGAAATATATGGCAGTGGTATTTCTGCTGATCTTCGGTTGGTACTTTTCAAGTATCAACCTTTTTCCACATATCCACACTGTAAACGGCAATTCGATCGTCCACTCCCACTTCGGAGGTGCAGCGGATCACGGCCATAACGAAACGGAATATACTGTTATCGATCTGTTGTCAAGTTTTCAGACCGAGACAGCGGATATGGTATGCATATCCATAACTCCGCTTTATCCGTCGGAGGAAGATATATATTCCCGTTACATTTCCCAATACTTTTTTACCGACTTATTCTTTTCCCGTATTCTAAGGGGTCCTCCTCAGGTCTGACATTCAACACAGACCAGGACATATCATTCAATAACCCCTATAAATACACAAAAGATGAAAAGAATATTTTCAACTTTGGTGGCGGCATTATGTATTATGCTGACCGCCAAAGGTGCTGACACGGACGCACATATCTACGGCCACATAATAGATGGCTCAACAAGAGAACATCTCCCCCACATCGTAGTAATTCTCAAAGGCACTACCATAGGAGTAAGCAGCGACAACACAGGACATTACGTAATGAGAAACCTTCCGGAAGGAAAGTTCACTCTGGAAGTATCCGCCATCGGATACAAGACCAGGACACAAGAGGTGGAAATCAGGAAGGGCATATCATTGGAGGTCAATTTCACACTCGAAGAGGATCACGTTCTTCTGGATGGAGTCATTGTCTCTGCAACAAGGAGCGAGACCACGAGAAAGATGTCCCCTACGCTGGTAAATGTGGTGAGTATGGATATATACTCCCGAGGGAACTGCTCCACAGTTGCACAAGGACTTGGATTCCAGCCGGGAGTCAGGGTCGAGAACAATTGTCAGAACTGCGGATTCCAGCAGGTCAGAATAAACGGACTCGACGGCCAATATACGCAGATCCTCATAGACTCACGCCCCATATTCAGCGCACTTGCCGGAGTCTATGGAATCGAACAGTTGCCGGCCAATATGATAGACAGGGTGGAGGTGATGAGAGGAGGCGGATCCGCCCTTTTCGGCTCCGCTGCAATCGCCGGAACCATTAACATCATAACAAAAGAGCCGATCCGCAATTCGGCATCTGTTTCACACACGACCACAGCCATAAACGGTTCATCCGCTTTTCACAATACCACAGACATCAATGCCTCGATAGTCTCCGAAGACAACAGACTGGGCCTTGCCGTCTTTGCGCAGAATACAGAAAAGGATGCCTGGGATGCCAATGGAGACGGATTCACCGAACTGTCGAGGATATCGGGACAGACTGCCGGATTGAGAGGATATGTCAAGACCGGCATATATTCCAAGATTACGGCTGAGTATCATCATCTTCAGGAATTCCGAAGAGGAGGCGACAATATCGATCTGCCGCCTCACGAAGCAATGATTGCAGAACAGACCAGACACGGGATCAATACGGGAGGTCTGAAATTCGACTGGTTTTCACCTGATCAGAAACACAGGCTCAACGTGTTCGCTTCCTTGCAGCATATCGACCGCGACAGTTATTATGGAGCAGGAAAAGATCCTGATGCATACGGAAAGACCACAGACCTTACCTGGGTGGGAGGAGCCCAATACATTTTCAAGGCAGCCAGATGTCTGTTTATGCCCGCCGACCTGACTCTGGGAATCGAGTACAACGAGGACTATCTGAAGGACAATATGTGGGGATATGACAGAATCACCGACCAGACAGTGAGAATAGCAAGTCTTTACGCGCAGAACGAGTGGAAAAACGAGCATTGGGGCATTCTCGTAGGGGGAAGACTCGACAAGCACAATCTCATAAAGGGCATCATATTCAGCCCACGCGCAAACCTCAGGTACAATCCTTCTGAAAATGTAAATCTGAGAGCAAGTTATTCATACGGATTCCGTGCTCCTCAAGCATTCGACGAAGATCTTCACATCGATAATGTGGGAGGAACCGTATCTATGATCCGTCTTGCAAAGGATCTGAGAGTAGAGAACTCCCAGAGCGTCAGTCTGTCCGGCGACTTCTACCGCAACTGGGGCAACTGGCAAGGCAATCTTCTTCTGGAGGGTTTCTTCACCGATCTTGACGATGTATTTGCCTTGAAAGAGATTGGTACAGAGAACGGAATCCTTATAAAGGAAAGGCACAACGAGTCAGGAGCAAGGGTCTTCGGAGGAAATCTGGAAGGCAAGATAGCCTGGAAGGACATATTTCAGATGCAGGCAGGCGTGACCGTGCAGAATTCCCGATATAAGCAAGCACGCAGATGGAGCGATGAAGGAAATGTCGAGGCGACCAGAAAGATGTTCCGTACACCGGATTTATATGGCTACTGCACAGCATCATACAATCCGATGAAGCAGATGACAATGTCATTGACCGGGACATATACAGGAAGTATGCTGGTGGAACATCACGCCGGTGCGATAGAAATGAACACGAGCGTGGTGACTCCGGATTTCTGGGATCTCAACTTCAAGATCGCATACGATTTCCGGATATTCAGAAGTTTTTCGCTCCAACTCAATGCCGGTGTGCAGAATATGCTGAATTCATTCCAGAAAGATTTCGACAGCGGCGCAGACCGTGATTCCGGCTATATTTACGGCCCGACAGTACCCCGCTCGTTCTTCTTTGGAATCAGGCTGGATTATTGATTCCGGCAATTCGGAAAATCAGACCAAATTCAATGTCAATGTCCTTTCTCCGCTCCTTTTTCTTACATTTGCTGTCTGGTTGGACAACGCTATCATTACAAGTTCACGCTTCTTTTATTCCTTAACTGTAGCAAAATGATGCTCACGAGCGTCTATATATAAACTGACACAAAAACTATGAACAAACCGAAATCCAACAAAGCCTGGCGTATCGGCTGGCCGATCATTGCAATCGGGTGGCTGGTGCTTTCCGTTCTGGAATTCATTGATGATGAAGGAAGGATTTTCAAACGAACTCAAGAAATTCAAGAAGGAGGATTAGTTATGAAAGCATTGAAATATTGGCGTATGGCTTCATTTGTACCGATGATGGCATTTTTTGCTGTGTTTTTTGTCTATAGAACCTTGGATAAAGGATTTGATGGAATCTTGGCAACGACATTTGGCGTAATCATCATCTTCGGTTCTGTAAGCCTTTATACACGTATTAAAAACGAGAACAATCCGGCATATCTTGCCAAGACCGAGAAGGGAATGATAATAGCCAACTTCGTCTCTATCGCACTAATGACAGGTTTGTCAATAGTCGGATTTTGTTGGGGAGTGGGAGGATATTTCAACTGGCTTTATCTGGCTATTATAGCAGCTGTAATTTATTCAACTACCAACAATATAATTCTATATAAGTCTAAGAAGGCATACGATATTGAAAACTTTTAATAGTTGAGTATGGCAGATCTGTTATTTATGCAGGAGAGGACGCGGGAGAATTACTTCCGTATCTTCAGTGTTATCCTATGATACTTCATTTGCAATCTCGCATTGACAGTACTGTTTCAGATAACTATGCCAGGCCTCGACGAAGAGATAATGTTCAGAGGAGTGCTTCTCGGACTTATGTGCAGTTGTCTTCGTAACGATGGACCGATATGGAGGAATCCTGCCAATCTGATTACCTCCATCCTGTTTGGTCTTGTACACGCTCTGAACGTCGATGGAGGGTCTGTATCATTCAGTATCTCATCTTTGATATGGACTGGAATGATCGGTTATGGCTTGGGATATATGACTCTTAAAACCAGAAGTATCCTGCTTGCAATAGTGGCTCACAACTTATGCAACTTTATGCAGAATGTCGTTGCGATGATATAAAAAACACACAGACTAGATTATGAGAAGAATTCATATATTTTTGTTTGCCATACTGACTATCATCGGCTGCAGCAGTCCGAATGAGACATACGTTCGTGATGCTATCCAACAGATGGACAGGAAAGGGCTTTATGCTGAGGGAGAGGAATGGGAAGCGATGAAAAAAGAGGCACTTTCACAGAATCCGGAAACCTTGGAAGAAGCGCAGGCGATAATCAACAAGGCGGCCAAGGTTGCTGGAGGTAAGCATTCCTATCTTCTTCCGGCAGATAAGGCACAGGCTCGTGAAAAGAGGTCCAATGAAGAGGTCTCTCCGACTGTCACAATAAGGGAGGACGGCATCTGCATAATTCACCTTCCTGCCTTTGCAGGGGATGATGAAAACTGTCTCAGATATGCCAGAACAGTGCTGGATTCAATTTCCGATACAGTGAAAGGTGTATGTATAGATCTCAGAGGCAATCACGGAGGCAATATGTATCCTATGATCGCATCTGTCCACCGCTTTCTGCCTGATGATATATTCTTGAAATTCAAGATGAGAAGGCGGTTCCAGAGTGTGATGCCTATCAATAAGGAATTCGTGGCAAAGATCGTCGGCATAGATATAGAACCCCGCATCAATTGTCCTGTAGCTATTCTCACTGACGAAGCGACAGCAAGTTCAGGAGAGGCAGTGCTGCTTTGTTTCAGAGGATTGGACAATGTCCGGGTCTTCGGCTCCCCTACAGCAGGATATGCTTCCGCCAATGAAAGCATCATCTTTTATAACGGCTCCATCCTTGCCCTGACAGTAAGTTGTGACATTGCCCGCACCGGTGAAATATTCTGTGATGATCCTATAGTTCCGGATGTCGAGACAGAATCACCTGAAGAAGATGCTCTATTATGGTTGAAGGAGAACATTAAATAATTTTTCATTTTTTCTGTAGTTTTTTGACCGGTTTGTTGTTTAACGGTCAGAAACATTTCAGAAAACCCTATATATGGACAACAAAGAAAGAGAATTTGCGCAGATCGTTCTGGAGAACAAAAGGCGGATCTATACGGTCTGCTATATGTTTTCCAAGGATGCGGACGAGGTGAACGATCTCTTCCAGGAGATACTTATCAACCTTTGGAAAGGCCTGCAGTCTTTCGAGGGTGACAAGTTCCTCAGCACCTGGGTATGGAGAGTGAGCCTCAACACCTGCATCAACTGGTCAAAGAAACAGAAACGGGCTCTGGAGAAGGTTCCGCTCGATGTCAACATCAATCTCTTCGAGGATATGGATGAGGACTCGATGCAGATCCGTCAACTCTACGACCGCATCAACAGGCTCGGTTATATCGACCGGAGCATAATCCTGATGTGGCTGGAGAACCTGAGTTATGACGAGATCGGATCTATTCTAGGAATCACGGCAAACAATGTCTCTGTAAAACTTGTCCGCATCAGGGAGAAACTGAAATCAATGTAGAACCGTCAAAAAGCGAAAGAAATGGAAAGAGATAATTTTGAGATTTCACAGGAACTGGAGCAGATGCGCGAGCAATTCAAGGTTCTCACTGATAAGGTCGAGAAGCAGAAGATCGTCAATGAACGGCTTCTGGAATCATCTGTCAAAAGCAAGGTGGACAAATATACCGGAGGCAAGAAAGGATGGATCTCGATCATTATAATAGCATATATCGTGTATATCGATGTCAAATATTGCATTGAATACAACCTGCCGTTATGGTGCACCATATTTGTCGGTGTCGGATTCAGCACGATGGTACTTATGTCAATATTCAATAAACTGAAATGGCAGAAAGACCTTGATTTCAAGGGCGATGTAAATGAGTTTGCTGTCAAGGTGAGGTCTGTAAAAAAACTCGATATCATCACATCGATCGTGTCCAGGCTTATCGGATATTCAGTATTGGCAATATTCTTTTACCAGTTCATCACCATTCAGGGTAACAATGTGAAAGAGGACAGCGTTCTGGTAATATCAGTATTTCTGCTGATTATGCTCATCCTTGCAGCAATAAAGGATATCCACAGATTCCGAATACTTGACGACATACTTAAAGACATAGAAGAATGATTATGAAACGAATCTTGACAATCCTGGCACTTTCCCTTCTGTGCCTCACTTCCAACGCACAACTCGTCTGGAAAATCAGCGGAAACGGCATAAAGAAGCCGTCGTACATCCTCGGAACCCATCACGGATGCCCTTTCACCTACTGCGACAGCATCCCCGGTCTGATGAAAGCCTTTGACAAGGTCGATAACATCATCGGCGAGATCAATATGATCGAGTTGGCCGAGATGAGTCCGGAGCGGATGCAGAAGATGCAGGCAATGATGATGATGCCGGCGGACACTTCCCTGCTATCACTCTTCAACGAGGAGGAAACCGCAAAAGTCAATGCCTGGCTTATGAAGGAAATGAGAGCAAATCTTGAAATGCTTTCTGTAATGAAGCCGATGACGATAATGGTGACTGTCCAGAACAAGATCCTGATGGAGATGATGCCGGAACTGGCCACTATGACATCGATTGACAAATATATGCAGACTTTCGGCCAGTCGAAAGGCAAGACTATCGGAGAACTGGAAACTGCAGACTATCAGATGGAACTCCTCTACGGAGACTCGCTTGAGGAGCAGGCTGACGCCCTTCTGGAGATGATCGATCAGGGAGACAGCAAGAGATTGATGGTGCAGTTGACTGATGCATACAAATCACAGAACCTTGATACGCTTTGGGAAATCTTCCAGGAGCAGATGACCGGCTATGAATATGACGCAATAGTCAAAGTCCGCAATCTCAACTGGGAGAAACAGATGAAGGAACTTCTTCCGAAGCAGACTACCCTCTTCGTAGTCGGTGCCGGTCATCTGCCGGGAGAATTCGGAATGATCAATCTGCTACGTGAGGCGGGATATAAGGTTAAACCTGTGAAAAAGTAACGAATGATGCACCCCTCTATATACACAGAAAAGGAAGCCTTTCGACTTCCTTTCTGCGGTGAGAGCGGGATTCGAACCCGCGGTACAGTTACCCGTACGTCAGTTTAGCAAACTGGTGGTTTCAGCCACTCACCCATCTCACCAAAACTGCCTGTCTCACTTGACAGGACTGCAAATATAGGATAATTTTAATGATTCACCAAATAAAACTAAAAAATCACATCTGTATTTCTCAAGAAAGAAAGTCTCACTGAGCAAGAAAGCATATCAGATGACTGTCGAGCGATTCGACACAGGAAGTTTTTGTTCTCAGATGGCCGGAGCGTATCGCTTCAATGAAATCCTCAACAACACGAAAGTCGGCACGAGCGTGATAACCCAATGATTCAGTCCATCCGAAATCGTAAGTTTCAGATTCCCGTCCATCCTTATAACGGACTTCTATCATACGTTCGTCACCATAGATGACGGCATTCTCACAATCGATTTCCGTTACCCGGTTGGTCTGGTCTGTAGGACATTCCATTATTATTTCCGCCCTGACACCTGACTCCATCTCCAAGATCACGGTCTGACGATCCACGACATCATTTTCAGGACAATGATATACACACCTGCCATAACGTGACTCCCTCAGGATTCTGCCTATCATATCTTCCTGACTTTCTCCGGAGAGTGCGGTAAAGCCTTTTATCCAGTCGCGCCTTCTGAGATAAAGGTCTATGGCAGAATAAGGACAAGTGGCTTCAAGACCACAGTTCAAGCACCTTTGAGAGGCTCCCACAGGAGCATTTTCTTCTGAAAATATCCTTTCCCCGACTTTAGAGGTGACAGATTTGACATCATTTCCTGCAAGCCACAATACAAAATCCACATCGTGACAACATTTCGTAAAGAACACAGATGTGTTCATTTCCTTGATATTCCAAGGCCCCCTGACAAAGGTATGTGCAGTACGGTCGCGACCCACTCTTTCAGTATGACGGATGGAATGCATTTTTCCAACAGAAGAATCTCCGACCAGATCTTTGAGTTTCATAAAATAAGGATGATACCTCAGCACGTAACACACTGTCACCATCTTTCCGGTCTCAATGCTTGTCTGCACTATGTCGCGGCATTGTTCGGGATTCTGACCCATAGGTTTCTCAAGAAGTATATGCCATCCGCTGCGCATAGCCTTTATGGACAATTCGTAATGGAACAAATCCGGAGTTCCTATGATGCAGGCATCTATATCAAGGCCGGATGCAACAAGATCATCCATCGAGCGGAATATTCTGTCGTCAGTAAGGGAAAAATCTTCCTGCAGACCTTCTCTCCTGGAAACATCCGGATCCACTACAGCAACGAGTTCAGCAATATCACGGTGCTCCGCCACATAGCGGAGATACTTACGTGTCCTATTGCCAAGTCCGATGGCTGCTATTTTCACCTTTGACTGCGACATAACCTTGCAAAGATAGCCAAAAACGGTATCTTGACAACAAAAAAAATCCGGAGGTAACTTGATTCCTCCGGATTCTGAAAATATTTGATTAGTCTTCTTTCTCTTCTTCGAGGTATGCCTTCAGGAGTTTCTCCTGTACATCACCTGGAACAGGCTGGTAATCAGCGAAGTCCATTGTGAATGTTGCGCTACCTGATGAAAGCGAACTGAGGGTTGTAGAGTAACGGTAGAGTTCTGCAAGCGGAACACGCGCCTTGATTGTGCTGAATCCCTTGTCCTCGCCCATTCCCTCGATGAGAGCACGGCGGTTCTGAAGGTCAGACATACAAGCACCCATATAGTCTGACGGAGTAAGGACCTCTACATTGTAGATTGGCTCCATAATCTTAGGACCTGCGATACGGAATGCCTCCTTGAATGCGTTGCGGGCTGCAAGAACGAATGAGATTTCGTTTGAGTCAACCGGGTGCATCTTACCGTCGTAAACATAGACGCGGATATCACGTGCAAGGGAACCTGTAAGAGGGCCTTCGCTCATCTTCTCATTGATACCCTTGAGGATCGCAGGCATAAAGCGTGCATCGATGGCACCACCTACGATACAGTTGTAATACTCAAGTTTACCGCCCCAAGGAAGATCGAATTCTTCCTTACCCTTGATATTGAGGACAACTTCCTTGCCGTCAACCTTGAAACGGTTGCCAGGATCTACACCCTCCTGATAAGGAGCGATGAGGAGGTGAACCTCACCGAACTGACCAGCACCACCGGACTGCTTCTTGTGACGATAGTCTGCACAAGCAACCTTAGTGATGGTCTCACGGTAAGAGATCTTAGGAGCCGAGAACTCTATTTCAAGTTTGTTCTCGTTCTGGAGTCTCCACTTGAGGGTATTCACGTGCTGCTCGCCCTGACCCTTGAGAATAGTCTGCTTCATCTCCTTGTGATACTCGATGATGTATGTAGGATCCTCGGCAGCGATCTTAGCCATAGCCTCACTTACCTTCTCCTCGTCCTTTGCATCCTTTGCCTTTACAGCACAACGATACTTGTAGTGAGGGAACTTGATATCGAGATAAGCGATTTCAGCGCCTGGAGTACAGAGGGTTACGTTAGTCTTTGCTGCACGGAGTTTCACAGTACATCCGATGTCACCGGCAACGAGTTCTGTAACCTTCTCCTTCTTCTTACCTGCCACAGCATAGATAGCGGTGATCCTTTCCTTGTCACCTGTCTCAGGATTCTCAAGATCTGAACCCTCAACAAGTTTACCGGACATAACCTTGAAGTATGCAACCTCACCAAGGTGCTGCTCCACAGCAGTCTTATATATGAAGAGTGAAACAGGGCCATCCTGTGAACACTCGATCTTTCTGTCATCCTTAGTAACACCGATGCGCTCTGCTGGAGAAGCCGCTACGCGGATTGTGAACTCCATAAGACGCTTGACTCCGATGTCCTTCTTTGCAGAAAGGCAGAAGATCGGCATTACATCACCCTGACGGATACCGATACCAAGACCCTTTCTGATTTCATCCTCTGAAAGAACGCCCTGCTCGAAGAAAGTCTCCATAAGAGTATCGTCGTACTCAGCGGCACGCTCGATAAGGGCATTTCTGAGTTCCTCAGCCTCATCAACCAGGTCTGCAGGAATCTCGAGATCCTCACGTTTGCCGGTGTCACCTGCAAAACGATAATATTTCATTTTGAGGACATCAACGAATCCATCAAATTCAGGACCTGCATTGACCGGGTACTGAACAACTACCGGCTTATTGCCGAAAGCCTCTTTCATTGACTCGAGAGTTCCCTCCCAGTTTGCCTTCTCTCCGTCGAGTTGGTTTACAGCCACGATAAGAGGAATCTTATAATCTTTAGCATAGCGTGAGAAAATCTGAGTACCGACCTCAACACCCTGCTGTGCATTCACTACGAGAACACCTGTATCGCACACCTTGAATGCTGAAACGGCTCCACCTACGAAGTCATCAGCACCCGGAGTGTCGATGATATTGAACTTTGTGTCCATAAACTCAGCATACAGCGGAGTCGCATAGATAGACCTCTGGTTCATCTGCTCGATCTCGGCATTGTCAGAAACGGTATTCTTTGCTTCTACGGTACCTCTTCTGTCAATTACCTTTCCTTCATAAAGCATCGCTTCAGATAATGTGGTCTTACCTGACTTGGTGCTACCAAGCAGAACCACGTTGCGGATGTTTTGAGTTGAATAAGTCTTCATTAGTTCTGTGTGTTATTGTGTTTATACTTATGTTCATTCAGTGTCAGTTATGACACATCCTCGCAAATCTAAAAAAATAATATCGCAATATCAACAAAACGGCATATCTTTTTAACAGAAGACATTCATTTTCCCTTTCTGAGCAGGTCAATCATATCTTCGCACGAAAACCCTTGGCGCTCATACAGCATATTGTCAAGAATCACAGAGGCACTTCCGAGATGTTCATACAATTCGGTAAGTTCTTCTATCCGACGTTTGCGCGCATAGTCTGCAGTAAATATGGAACATACCTGTTCATATATCTTTTCCATAACATCATTTTTTATATGCAAATCTCACTTGAAGAGACGGAAAAAACAAACTTTTACAGCAAAACAGCCGTAAAACACAGCAGATTTTTCTCTTTTTTATGTGTTTTTAACTTTTCTTTAGTCGGATTTTCTTTCTATTAGTCGGATTTTCTTGTTTATCACATAGATATGCAGGAGATATTTTTGTCTGCATAATTACAGAAACTATGGATAATTCTTCAATAAAGGAAAATATCCGCAAGATCAGAAAGTCCAGAAAACTGACCCAGGAAGAAATAGCCGGAAGGCTGGACATATCTCTTACGGCATATAAGGATCTGGAGAAAGGCAATACCAGCATCGTAAACTCAAACATCATCAGACTTGCCGAACTTCTGGACACCACTACGGAAGAACTTGTGCTGGGATATCAGCCTGTACGCGAACCGGGTAAATTATTGGAAGACATACGTATCGAGTATGGAGGACGCATCGAAACGATGCAGAAGAGGATATGTGAACTTGAGAAACTGGTCGGATATCTCGAAGAAACCATCAGAACGAAGAACGAAATCATATCATTGCTGAAGAAAACCCTTGGTGAGGAAAAATAGATTGTGTAAATTTGCAGAATGCGCAATGAACCACATCTATTGAATTGTCTCAACTCCGACCTTATCGAGGCAGGATGCGACGAAGCGGGAAGAGGCCCTCTGGCCGGCTCTGTATTCGCCGCGGCGGTCATATTGCCAAAGGATTTCCATCACCCGCTCCTGAATGACTCAAAAAAAATGACAGAGAAGGCACGCGAGACTCTCCGCCCGATAATCGAGCGTGAAGCCATAGCCTGGGCTGTCGAAGAAGTCAGCGCTGAGGAAATCGACACAATCAACATCCTGAACGCATCCATCACCGGTATGCAGCGGGCTGTACGCCGGCTCAGCGTAAAACCGGAATTTCTTCTTATAGACGGAAACCGGTTCAAACCCTTCGACGACTATGCATACCAATGCGTAGTGAAAGGAGATGCAAAGTTCGCCTCTATCGCTGCCGCATCCGTCCTTGCAAAGACATACAGGGATGAATATATGAGGAAACTGGCTCTGGAATATCCTCAATACGGATGGGACAGGAATATGGGATATCCTACCAAAGAGCACATCGATGCCATAATAACTCACGGATACACACCGCATCACCGCAAGAGTTTCCACTTGAAACAACTGGAACCGACCTTGTTTTAATCCTGATAATTTAATGAACCATTTATGAATATGAAAAAATTTGCAAGCATCATCATCGCTATGGCCATAACGGCCGGCAGCGTTTTCGCCGACGAAGGAATGTGGCTTCTGCCGCTTCTTGAAAAAATGAACGGAAAGGCTATGACCGAATTGGGGTGCGAACTTACTCCGAAGCAGATATACGACATCAACAACACCTCTATCAAGGACGCAATTGTGCAGTTCGGAGGCGGATGTACAGGAGAAATAATTTCAAGAGACGGACTTCTGGTGACCAACCACCACTGCGGCTACAGCAACATCCAGAAACTCAGCACAGTGGAACACGACTACCTCAAGGATGGATACTGGGCTATGAACCGTAGCGAGGAACTTCCTTGCGAGGGTCTTACCGTGACCTTCCTCGAATATATGCAGGACATCACCGCCATACTTGAGAAGGTTGAAAAGAAGGCACGCAAAGAGTTCGGAGACGATGATGAGAAGGTGCTGGAGGCTGTCTCTGGAAAGATGGATGCGCTTATCAAGGAAGCGGAAGCAGCAAACCCTGAATGTTCTGTAGAAGTACAGTCATTCTACAACAACAATGTATTTTATCTCATTGTCTATAAGACATATACAGATATCCGTTTCGTAGGAGCACCGCCTTCATCCATCGGTAAATTCGGTGCAGATACCGACAACTGGATGTGGCCTCGCCATACTGGAGACTTCTCAATGTTCCGTGTATATGCCGACAAGGACAACAATCCGGCAGACTATTCTCCGGAGAATGTTCCGCTCAAGGCAAAGAACCATCTCAAGATATCTCTTGCAGGCGTACAGGAAGGTGATTACACTATGATTATGGGATATCCGGGACGCACTACCCGTTTCCAGACTTCTCCGGAACTTAAATCCCAGATCGAACAGAACGACATCCGTATCGCCGCACGCACCATCCGTCAGGAAGTGATGCTGGAAGATATGCTTGCCGATCCGAAGGTGAAGATACAATACGCTAGCAAATATTCCGGTTCTTCCAACGGATGGAAAAAATGGCAGGGTATGAAACTGGCATTTGACAAACTCGGAATCATCAGTCGTGCGGAACAGGAAGAGAAGGAATTCACTGAGTGGGTGAATGCAAACAAGAAGCGTAAGGAAAAATACGGAACGGCACTTCAGGATCTTGCCAACGGTATAGAAGCAGGAAGAGATGCCGGCAATGCTTTCACAAAGGCATTCGAAACAGTATATAAGATAGAACTTACCAACTTCGGACTTACTTTCAATGCACTTGCAAGCCGTGCCATCAGAAATGGAAAGGACACATTGGAAGCGCTCAACTCCGCATATAATACCATCGAAAGACTCTATGGCGATTATTCCGTGAACACTGACAGAAAGGTGGCAAAGGCTCTTCTTAAGCATTACCGCGATATCGCAGACCCTGCAGACCATCTGAAGAATCTTCCTGAAGATTTCGCGACAATGGATATAGATGCCTTTGTTGACAGTGTATTCGACAATAGCGATTTCACATCCGCCGAGTCCCTCAAAGCAGCAATCGATGCAAAGGGAAGCGGAATCCTGGATGATCCTGCTGTCAAGACAGGTATGTCGATATATAACGAATGTGTCAGGACACAGATGCTTACTATGCAGTCGGAACAGGATCTTGGAAAGGCGCGACAGGTATATACAGCCGGACTTCTTGAATGGAAGAAGGGAGAACCATCATATCCTGATGCAAACTTCACTATGCGTCTTACATACGGAACAGTAAAAGGTTATTCTCCTAAGGACGCTGTGGTATATAAACACTATACCACCCTCGACGGAGTTATGGAGAAGGAAGATCCTGACAATTGGGAATTTATTGTACCTGAGAAACTTAAGGAATTATGGAAGAATCAGGACTATGGTCAGTACGGCACTGCAGACGGAAAGATGCCGGTTGCATTCCTCAGCAATAACGACATCACCGGCGGCAATTCGGGAAGCCCGATAATGAATGCACGTGGCGAACTGATCGGTCTTGCATTCGACGGCAACTGGGAGTCGATGAGCAGCGACGTGATGTTCGAGCCGGATCTCCAGAGATGCATCAATGTGGATATCCGCTACGTTCTCTTCATTGTCGATAAGTTCGGTGGAGCCGGCTGGCTGATTGACGAAATGGATATTGTAAAATAATAAAGTTCTGATAGTATAGAGACTCCTGAGACCCCCGCCTTCGCTGCGCTCAGGCACCCCCTAGCCGGGGGTGGCACGTCTCATCCGTCTCTATACTATCAGAACAGGTTTATATTTAAATATAATGGAAACTCAAAACATAATGGTTTGGCTCCAGGAAGTGGAGCACCCTGCAAAGGGAGACAAGAATATAGTTGAGCTGGGAATGGTGGAAAACGTGGAAGTCGCAGAAGGCTCCGTGACAGTGACTCTGGCTTTTGCCAAACACCGCGATCCTCTGGCTGAGTATCTGATCGGAAGCGCAAAGGCAGCAATCATCAGAAACGCACCATCCGGCACTCAGGTAGAGATCAAGACCATAATCAAGGACGAGGCGCCGAAGAAGAAGCCTGGCCTGGACCTCGGTTTCGAGGAACTCGCAAACGTCAAGCACATCATCGGAATCGCTTCCGGAAAGGGTGGCGTAGGAAAATCCACAGTTTCGGTCAATCTTGCCACAGCACTTGCACGACTCGGTTATAAGGTAGGTCTGGCAGATGCTGACGTCTATGGCCCGTCCGTACCTAAGATGACAGCTACCGAAGCAGATATGCCCGAGGCCATCGTGAACGGAGAGCAGGAAGTGATCCTTCCGCTTGAAAAATACGGCGTGAAATGGATGTCCATCGGCTACTTCGCAAAGCCCGAACAGGCTCTGATATGGAGAGGTCCGATGGCTTGCAATGCATTGAAACAGATGATATTGCAAGTTCGATGGGGCGAACTTGACTTCCTCCTCATCGATATGCCTCCGGGAACAGGAGACATTCATATCAGCCTTGTTCACGATATTCCTCTTGAAGGAGCCGTCATCGTAAGTACACCGCAGGATGTGGCTCTGGCCGATGTGGAAAAAGGCGTGAATATGTTCCGCAATGAAAGCGTAAACAAACCTATCTTCGGACTGATAGAGAATATGGCCTGGTTCACTCCTGCAGAACATCCTGATGAGAAATATTATATCTTCGGTCAGGGAGGCGGACAACGTATGGCAGATAAGTATGGAATCCCTCTCCTGGGTCAGATTCCTATCGTCCAGAGCATTCGTGAAGGCGGTGACAGTGGCGAACCGGCTGCCCTCTCGACACGTCCGGACGGACTGGCTTTCGTCGAACTGGCTAAGAAACTATCGGAACAATTTTAATAATCATTGCATAGAATTTACATTATGGCAAGAAGATCTACTATAATCAGAAACTGGCCGAAGTATCTCCTTCAATGGGGAGTGCTTGCCGCCCTGATAATATTCCTTACCGGTATTGTCCCTTCAGAAAATGCCGTTGACCCTGAGGCTTATTGTCCTATGGGAGGTCTCCAGGCATTGGCCACATACCTGGCCAATAACAGCCTGCCGTGCAGTATGTCATCGCTTCAGGTGATGATGGGTATTGCGCTCGTGGCTGCCGTGGTGCTTTTCAGCAAGTTGTTCTGCGCTTATATATGTCCTCTGGGCACGGTGCAGGATCTTCTCGGGAAGGCACGCAATGCTATGCATATCAACAGTATAAAGATCCGTAACGGCTCAGTGGCAGACAAGATTCTCCGCATCATCAAATATGCTCTGGTTTTCTGGATTTTCTATATGACAGTGAATGCCAGCGAACTCTTCTGCAAGAACCTTGATCCTTACTATGCTGTCGCCACCGGCTTCAAAGGAGAAATAACACTTTGGATGTCAATAGTTTCCATAAGTGTAGTTGTATTAGGTAGTTTCTTTGTGGATATGTTCTGGTGCCGCTATCTGTGTCCACTGGGAGCCATTTCCAACACTCTGAAATTCTGGCTATGGATCGGTGTTCTCTTTGGAGCATATTATGTTGCCGATGTACTGGGAGCAGATATTCCTTGGGCTGTTCTTTTGGGTGGATTCTGCATAGTGGGATATCTCCTCGAAATATTCCACTCGAAACCTGGACTTCAGATTCTTCACGTGACCAAAGACGAAAATGCCTGCAACAACTGCGGACTTTGCATCAAGAAGTGCCCTTATCACATCGATATCAAGTCATTCCATAACGGCAAGGTAAATCACGTTGACTGCACACTCTGCGGCGAATGCGTAGCAGCCTGCTCTACAGGAGCACTCAACATAGGTATCTCAAAGCCTTCAAGAAGCAGGATCTGGAAGATTGTTCCAGCCGTTCTGACTGTGGGTCTGATAGCATTCGGTATGTGGGCAGGAGGAAAATTCGAACTTCCTACCATCGATATGAAATGGGGAATGGAGAAAATTGATGAAGACGGCACCGTGACTGTCCTTGTCGATAAGGATGCCCTGCAGACCACTTCCATAGAAGGCCTGCGCTCTGTGAAATGCTACGGAAGTTCAATGGCATTCAAGGCTAAACTTGAAAAAGTACCTGGAGTCTATGGTGTAAAGACTTTCGTAAAGAGGCATTCTGCTGACATTCTTTACGATCCGACAAAGACCAACCCTGACAAGATCCAGGAGGCAATATATGTGCCGTCAAAATTCAGAGTGCAGACTCCTGATCCGGCAGCAACGGATTCTCTTAAGATCGTGACCATCAGGACTGAAGGTATGTACGACAAGATGGATATCAACTATCTCGGTATGCAGATGCGGCTGACAGGCAAGAAGATATATGGTCTTGAGACCGAATTCGCCTGCCCGTTGATTGTACGCGTATATATGGATCCATCAGAGAATCTTGACGAGGATTGGTTCGAGGAAATTGTCGAGATGGAGGTTCTTTCTATGCCTGTTCACGGAGGTGGCACAAAGGACATCGAAGTGAATTACAAGTTTGAGGATTATGAGGGAGAGACCGGACGTATCAGTACAGAACAGTTCATACGCAATATGTTCTCACCTTTCAGGGTACAGTGGAATAGCCGCATCGAGGCTGCGCAAGGCAAGCAGCAGTATGTATATGAGATTGTTGACAAGAATTATGAAAAACCTATAATTCTGCGCAATATGCCGTTCCTGAGCAACCATCTTTCAAGACACGAAGGAGTGATCGGCGTATATCTCGATCTCAACAAGGATCTTCAGCCGGCCATCCAGATAAGATATGCGGATCCAATGACCGAAAAGACGCTGTGGGATCTTATGACAATGGAAACCTGGACGATAACATACAAGAAGGATGATGTTCGCGAAGAGGGAGCCAAACTCAGTTTCAAGACTCCTGGAACATCATATAAATATAACGAATAGGTGTATCCTTATGAAAGCGGTTTTCAAGAAAACAGTATTTGTCTGTGCGGCTGTCCTGATGGGTAGTCATTATGCCAAGGCGGATGAGGGTATGTGGATGATACACGCCATAGATTCCGCACTGGAAAAGAAGATGCAGGAACGTGGACTGGAACTCTCTGCCGGAGAAATATACAACGCAGATGCTCCTGGTGCGACTCTCGCGGATGCAGTAGTGTCTCTGGAGTTCGGATGCACAGGAAGCATTATTTCCGACAAAGGTCTGATGATAACCAATCATCACTGTGCATACGGAGATGTCCACAAATTAAGCACTCCTGAGCACAATTATCTGGAGGAAGGATTTTGGGCGATGCGATCTGATGAAGAAGTCAACATCAAGGGGAAAAGTGTGCTTTTTCTGAAGAAAGTAATGGACGTTACTGAAGAAGTGAACCAGTTGAAGGCTGGGGCGGATCTGGAAGGGAAACCTATGGGGATGAGGAAACTCAGTTACCAGTTGGAAACAAAATACCGGAACAAGACCGGACTTGAGGCACTCTTGAGTTCGATGTGGGATGGCTCCAGATATTATATGGCCTTATATGAAGTATATAAGGATGTCAGACTCGTGGCGGCTCCACCCGTATCATCTGCAGCATTCGGAGGAGATATTGACAACTGGGAATGGCCTCAGCATAAATGCGACTTCGCGATGTACCGTATATATACCGCCCCAAACGGTTCTCCTGCCGAGTATTCCGAGAACAATGTGCCGATGAAACCTAAGGCAAGATTGAATATATCCCTTGAGGGGTATAAAGAGGGGGACTACACAATGGTCATCGGATATCCCGGAAGCACCAACCGCTACAGCAACTCGTACGAGGTGAGGTTCAATCAGACTGTCAAGCAGCCTATCTGCAACAGCATCCGCGGAAGCCAGATGGAGATAATCAAGGGATGGATGGACAAGGATCCGGAAATCCGTCTCAAATATTCCGATTATTTCTTCACTCTGAGCAATATCCAGGAACTCTTCAGTGGAGAAGTGGAGTGTATCGACCGCTTTGATGTCATCGGCAAGAAAACCGAAATGGAAGAAGAACTTCAGGAGTGGATCGAGGCATCTCCTGAAAGAAAGAAACGCTGGGGAAATCTTCTTAACGAACTGAAGATCAAATATCTGGCAGTAGAAACTCCCGAGCGCAACGTCAATTATTACCGTGAGACAATTGTACGCGGAACACGCATTTCCAGAGTCTGCTCGAAACTCAATGCCTTCCGCACAACGGTTATGTCAAGTCAGGGAATAACCCCGAAAAAACCGTTTGAACTGAAGAACGGCCCTGATTCTGCTGAAACCGAATTCTGCAAGACGCACAGATTCTGCGGAAAGAAGTTCCGCAAGAATATCGATGCTATGCTCAAAGAGTATGAAGGTTTTGATATGAGGGTCGAGAGAGATTTGTTCCGGTTTGCAGTGGAGGAATTCTACAGCAATGTAGATCACGCCTTCTTAGGAGAATTCCAGAAGAAACTATATGACGAAAACTCCAGAAAGTGCGGTGAATGTATGCATACCGACTACGAAAGAATCACCGACTATATCTGGAACAACAGTTTCTTCACAGACGAGCAGCGTCTTGACAAATTCCTTTCTGAAGAGCATACGCTCGATGAATATCTTGGTGATCCGCTTTTCCGTTTCCTTCAGGAAGTGAAGATTACCGGATTCAATAATGCCACATCAGCGGCAGAGGGTAAAATCAGCCGGACCACTCTCAACAAGGAATTTACTCACGCGCTCTATCAGATGCGCCTTGACAAGGGAATCGTGCAGTATCCTGACGCCAATTCCACAATGCGCATCACATACGGTACCGTAGGAGGATACGAGCCTCACGATGCAGTAGTATGCGACTGGAAGACCACACCTGCCGGAATACTTGAAAAGTACATTCCCGGAGACTTTGATTTCACACTCGACGATCGTCAGCATCTTCTTTACAGCAATGGTGACTGGGGAAAATGGGGATTTGGCCCGGACAAATCGGAAATGTATGTCAATTTCCTGACAGACAATGACATAACTGGAGGAAATTCAGGTAGTCCCGTATTGAATTCACAGGGAGAACTCATAGGTCTGGCTTTCGACGGTAATAAAGAATCACTTGCCAGCGATGTATGGTACACCCCGGGATATAATAAATGTGTATGCGTTGATATCCGTTTCGTCCTCTGGACTCTAGACCGCTATGCCGGTATGAACCGTATCATAGAAGAACTCGGTCTATAAGTCCGGGACTACGGTAACGGGATCTTATTGCTTAGCGATATTCTCGCGCATTTCTGTGTCGGCCTGGATATTCTTCATCTTGTAGTAATCCATTATGCCGAGATTTCCGTTGCGGAAGGCCTCTGCCATAGCAAGAGGCACTTCTGCTTCTGCCTCTATCACACGTGCGCGGGCTTCCTGAGCCTTTGCCTTCATCTCCTGTTCAAGAGCCACTGCCATTGCACGACGCTCCTCTGCACGGGCCTGTGCGATATTCTTGTCGGCCTCTGCCTGATCCATCTGAAGGACTGCTCCGATATTCTTTCCTATGTCGATATCTGCGATGTCGATGGAGAGGATTTCAAATGCGGTTCCCGCATCAAGACCCTTGTTCAGAACGACCTTGGATATGCTGTCAGGATTCTCAAGGACGAGTTTATGGCTTTCTGCCGAACCGATCGACGAAACGATACCTTCACCCACACGGGCAAGAACTGTCTCTTCTCCGGCACCTCCGACGAGTTGCTTGATGTTGGCACGCACTGTCACTCGGGCTTTCGCTATAAGTTGGATACCATCCTTTGCCACGGCTGTGACAGGAGGGGTGTTGATGACCTTTGGATTAACCGACATCTGTACCGCTTCAAACACGTCACGACCTGCAAGATCTATGGCTGCAGCCATCTTGAAATCAAGGGATATATTTGCCTTATCCGCTGATATCAAGGCATTTACAACCTTAGGAACATTTCCTTTTGCAAGATAATGAGCCTCGAGTTCATTGGCGTACAAGGTAAGTCCGGCCTTTGTTCCGGTCACCATCGCCATAACGATTGTATTAGGGGAAACTCCTCTCCAGCGCATCAGAACAAGTTGGATGAGGGAAATACGTACTCCCGAAATAAGAGCCTGAAACCAAAGGGTCACAGGAAAGAACCAGAGAAAGATCACCAAGCCGACAACTGCGACTGCAATCCATACGATAATCATTGCGTCCATAATATCTTGTATTAAAATTCTTCAGACACTGTATTTACATATATTCTGTTGTCTTCTATTAGCACAACTTCCACATCTACGTTAGGATCAAGCATACCTTCCAGAGCCTTGACTTCCACAACATAATCACCGAAACGCGCCGAACCCATCGGAGCAAGTCTGGTAAGGGTCTTTCCACGATCGCCCAAAGCAAGCACCGAGGCTTCGGAAGACACCGCTTTGGAATCTATATTGGTCTCAAGAGACATTTTCTTCCAGGTCTTCGCCCTGAGGATCCATACTGTCAATGCAACAATGAGCACCACATTGACCGCCGTCACAATCGCCCCTGTAGTGTTATCATATTCATAAAACGCATAGAAACACGAACCTCCCATAGACAGAATACCCAGCACTCCTGCCACACCTACTCCAGGTATAAGAAGGATTTCAGCAAAGATCAGCACAAGGCCTACCAGAATCAATGTAATGATAAATCCCATATCAGTTTTGTATTTCGTTCATATATACTTCACTTTCTCCCATCGCCTTGATGAAGGTTACCAGCGATTCTGCCTGCCCCTTGTCCGCAAAAGGGCCGACAATATATGCTGCCCTTCCGTCATTTGTTTCTGAGCGCGCAATATCCTTTCCTCCCGCCTGCTGACGTATGCCTTCCGACAGCGCAGAATCCATTTCTCCCGACGGAATTACCGTTACCCGGTAAAACTTCTGCTCATCCTTGACCTTTGTTTCAGCAGACCTGGCTTTCGATACAGACACTTCGTTTCCATCCATATACGCCACTATGAAAGCACTCCTGAAACCTACTTTCTTGACAGCATTCAGTTTTGAAAGCACATCTTTGTAAGTATTGAACAGACCCACACGATAAACGTAGCGTCCCCCGGAATTCTTCCTTTCAAACACCGGACTGAGACCTTTCAGGCTCTTGACAGAAGCCTTGTTGAGAGCACTGAATATCTGAATCTGATAGATTATGCCATCAGGTATGGTATTATCTTCAGCAAACTGTCCTTCTTCAAGAATTTTGAATGAATAGTCGAATTTCTTTTCCGGCTCGGCAAGAACGAGACGAAGAGGATCACCGGGAGTCATCTTTGCGAATGCATAGCCTGTCACATCTTCAACTACCTCCCTGTCAGCCTCGGCCATCATCTTATCCGGATCTATGACTACACCGCTGAAAAGAAATTCCATTTCGATCTTCTGCAATTCTGCCGTTGCCTTGTCCAGAGAGTCCTGAAGTTGAGGAATCCTGGATTCGCGTCTGAGAATGATGTCAGTAAGTTTCATTCTCTCAGCATAATCATTGCTCAATGCAAATCTGTTCCTGTCGTTTTCGAGGAGAGAATTGGTATTGGCCAGAGAATCCCTGAGCGCACGCACTTCCACCATCTTTTCCATATATTTTCTGGTGTCAACGCTTTCCGGAATATCCGCCTTCACTTCTGTTTCATCCAGCCCCGGTACCTCAGGCTCCAAACGAGCCAACTGACGAAGACTTTCCGGATCTTCGACAGCCTTTCTCACAGGCATACTGTCGTATTCAAGAACATATACCCACACGCTATCAGCGGCACAATCACGGTTGGAAGCGAATACTGTATATCTCTCATCCTCGGTGGTAACAAACAGAAAATCATCGGCTGGAGAGGAATAAGGGAATCCCATATTGACCGGAACCGACCAATCATTGTCTTCATCTGACCACTCCGACATATAGATATCGTATCCTCCTATGCCGTAAAGTCCCTCGGAGGCAAAGTACAACGTCCGCCCATCTGGTGAAAGCATCGGATATATCTCATCCCCAGGAGACACAAGATGTTCATTCAACAATGCCGGACAACTCCAAAGAGTATCCTGATATTCAGTCATATAAATATTCCTGATACCATCAGCATCCTCAGATGAAAAATAGATCTTCTCCAACCCATCCGGTACATATACCGCTCTTGTAAGACCTTCAGCAGAAGCACTGTCAAGTTGGTTTGGAACAGGCCTCCAGGACTTGTCCGGAAGAGGATAATACAAATGAAAATCCTCTATACTGAATTTATGCTTGGCCACTACGACAGGGCTATAGACAAAACCCATCATATTGCGGGCGTTTTCCGAAAGCAGAAGTTTATCTTTCAGGGCAAGGATCTTAAGGGAATCCCCGGCAGTGTCCTCCATCATCTCTACAGCACGATTGTATGAAAGGACAGCAGCATCGAAATCATAGTTTGCGTGAAGATGGTCTCCTTTACGCATAAGACTGTCCGGAAGATCAGATGCCGCATTTGCTGCCAGCGGCAAGGCAATCAATGCCGACAATAATATATATATGGTAAAAACCAGCCTTTTCATCATAAATTCATACTGTTTTCAGCCTACAAAAATAAGAAATATTTACAGAAAGTTCATTTATTAGAAAAAAATCGTAAATTTGTGCCCTATTTTGCGGGTGGTGTGGAATGCAACTTCCATACTATCCTCAAATGATGCATACAAATATCATTAAAACAATACATTATTATGCAAAGTAAAGGTGCTATCAGATTTGTAGCGATTCTCCTTCTCCTTGCGTCGCTTTGGCAACTTTCATTCACTTTCGTGGCTAACCGCCAGGAAAAGAATGCCGAGAAGTACGCAGAGGCTAAGGCTGAGGCTGCAATGAATGCTGCTGCATTCGGCAAGGTTGCCGAGGCAGACAAGGCTTTCTACCTCGATTCTATCAGAAAGGTCGAGAACAGAAGGTACATCGATTCAATTTCATCCGAGAAGATTTACCTCGGATACACTTACAAGGAAGTACAGGCTAAGTCTATCAATCTTGGTCTTGACCTCAAGGGCGGTATGAACGTTATGCTTCAGGTACAACTTGAAGATCTCGTGAAGGCTCTCGCAGGGGGAAATAACGCTCCTGAATTCACAAATGCACTCGCTCTTGCAAAGGAGCGCAGCATCGACTCAAGGAACGACTTCATCACCCTCTTCGCAGAGGCTTGGGAAGAGACTTCAAACGGAATGCCTCTTGCCCAGATCTTCGGTACATACGAGATGAGGGACAAGATCGGTCCTGAGTCAACTGACGAGCAGGTTATCGAGGTGATCAGAGCAGAGTCAGAGAGTGCTATCTCCAACTCATTCAACGTCCTCAGAAACCGTATCGACCGTTTCGGTGTAACACAGCCTAACATCCAGAAACTCGGCAACAGCGGACGTATCCTCGTGGAACTTCCAGGTGTTAAGGAGCCTGAGCGTGTGAGAAAACTCCTCCAGGGAACAGCATCACTCGAATTCTGGACAACTTATACAAATGAGGAAATCGAAGGCTACCTCGTAGAGGCCAATGCTCTTCTTGCAGAGATGCAGGCAGCAGATGAGGCTCCTGCAGTCGAGACTGAGGCTGCTCCAGTTGAGGAGACAGACTCACTTCTCGCAGCAGAACTCAAGCAGGCTGAAGCAGATGTTGCTGCAGAAGCAGAGATGATGAAGCAGAATCCTCTCTTCTCTGTTCTCCAGCCATCAGGAGCAAGAGGTCACGCTTGCATCGGATATGCTCACTATGCAGACACAGCGACTATCAACAAATATTTCGCTATGCCTCAGATCAAGCAACTCTTCCCACCTGAATTCAAGCCAATGTGGACAGTAAAGGCTTCAGGTATGGATCCGGATGCAAACATCTTCGAACTCGTTGCAATCAAGGCTTCATCACGTGACGGCAAGGCACCTCTCGATGGAGGTGTAGTAACTGATGCACGCGTACAGTACGGCAACACAGGTGCTTCTCCACAGGTTTCTATGACTATGAACGCTGAGGGTGCAAACATCTGGGCACGTATGACCAAGGACAATATCGGACGTCAGATCGCTATCGTTCTCGACGGTATGGTTTACTCTTATCCAAACGTACAGTCTGAGATTTCCGGTGGTAGTTCGCAGATCACAGGAGACTTCACTCTCGAAGAGGCTGAGGACCTTGCAAACGTCCTCAAGTCAGGTAAACTTCCTGCACCGGCAACCATCATCCAAGAGCAGGTTGTAGGACCTTCACTCGGAGCAGAGTCAATCAACGCCGGTCTCATTTCATTCGTTATCGCGTTCATCCTCGTGCTTCTCTATATGCTCTTCTTCTATCGTGGCGCAGGTCTTATCGCAGATATCGCACTCCTCTGCAACGTGGTACTCCTCTTCGGAACACTCGTTTCATTCGGTGCTGTCCTCACACTCCCTGGTATCGCCGGTCTCGTACTGACCCTCGGTATGGCAGTGGATGCAAACGTCATCATCTATGAACGTGTGAAGGAGGAACTCCGCGCAGGAAAGGGTCTCAGCAAGGCAATCGCCGACGGTTATTCAAACGCTTACTCAGCAATCATCGACGGTCAGATCACTACCCTCCTCACCGGTATCGTTCTCTTCATCTTCGGTTCTGGTCCTGTACAGGGCTTCGCTACCACTTTGATCATCGGTATCATCACTTCTGTCCTCACATCAATCTTCATCACAAGAATCATCTTCGATGACAGAGTATCAAAGGGCAAGAATGTAACATTCGATAGCAAACTCACAAGGAACTTCCTCCAGAATACCCACGTTGACTTCCTCGGAAAGAAGAAGATCGCTTACATCGTTTCAGGAGCGCTCATCATCATCTCACTCGTTTCAATCTTCACCAAGGGCTTCACATACGGTGTTGATTTCACCGGTGGACGTACTTACGTTGTAAGATTCGACCAGCCTGTAACTGCAGAAGAGGTACGTGCTGCGGCTCTCGAGGAGTTCGACGGTGCTGTCGAGGTGAAGCAGTTCGGTGGTGAGAGTCAGATGAAGATCACTACTCAGTATCTCGTTGAAAATGAGTCAACTGAGGCTGATGCAGAGGTTGAGAACAAACTCTACAACTCACTCAAGGACTTCTTCGCTGCTGATCTTACATTCGAAGAGTTCACTTCAACTCTTGACAATCCTAACGGTATCATCAGTTCTGACAAGGTAGGTCCTACAATCGCAAACGACATCACAAGAGATGCTATCATCGCTGTGATCATCGCCCTCTTCGTGATCTTCGCATACATCGCTGTACGTTTCCGCGGATGGACCTGGGGTCTCGGTGGTGTGACAGGTCTTGCACACACTGCACTGATCGTGATCGGTTTCTTCTCACTCTTCTCAGGAATTCTTCCGTTCAGCCTTGATATCGACCAGACATTCATCGCTGCGATCCTGACAATCATCGGTTACGCAATCAACGATACAGTGGTTATCTTCGACCGTATCCGTGAGTACAAGGAACTCCATCCTAAGGCAGACTTCCGTCAGAATGTGAATGAGGCTCTCAACAGTACTCTCTCACGTACAATGAACACCTCACTCACTACCCTCGTTACAATGCTTGCAATCGCAATCTTCGGTGGTGAAGTGATCAGAGGTCTTGCTGTTGCACTCATCCTCGGTATCGTCATCGGTACTTACGCATCTATCTTCATCGCTACTCCTATTATGTATGATGTAACGAAGAAGGCTGACGCAAAGAAGAGCAATAAATAATAACTTACAAGCATATTCAAGGAAAGGCAGGTCTTGAAAGGTCTGCCTTTCTTTAATGAAAGATGCAACGTTTGTGTCATTATTTTCATCTTTGGATAATAAATCATCAAACTAACTACTGCTTTATGAAAAAAATGCTTTTGGCTGCACTCGCTGCAGTACTCTGCCTTGTTTCCTGCGAAAAGGCTCAGACGAACAAGATTCTCGGCACTTGGGAGGCTGAAAAAATCTATTTGAATGTAGAAGGATTTGAAATGGCCGTGGATATAAAGGAAGTGTCCGGAGGATCCATTTCCCTCACTTTCAAAAAGGACGGAACAGCCACTATGACCGAAAGAATCGAAGGAGAATCATTCTCAGATACCTGCGATTACTCTTATAGCAATGATATCCTCACTCTCAGTTTTGAAGGCGAAAGCATTTCAATCCCTACCACCATAACAGGAGACATTCTTACTATGAAGGTTACTCCGGAAATGATGGAAGACGAAGATATACAAGGCAATATGAAGATCGTGTGGACACGCAGATAGTCACAGATTCATTGTTGAAAACTTTTCCCTCTGATGTTCAAGTAATTGAGATCGGAGGGAATTTTATTTTTGATAGGTAGGTCAATAATCTTTATATTTGTCCTCCTTAAAATTACACAATATGTCCTTCGTCCATCTTCACGTACATACACAGTATTCTATTCTTGACGGCCAGTCAGCCATCGGCGACCTTTTTGCACGCGCAAAGGAACTGGAAATGCCCGCTTTAGCCATCACAGACCACGGCAATATGTACGGAGTCAAGGAGTTCCTGAAGGTGGCCAAGAAGTATCCGGAAATTAAGCCGATAATCGGCTGCGAGATATATGTCACCAGACATTATGACCATAAACTGAAGGACAAGGACCACAGAGGCTACTATCACCTGATTCTGCTGGCCAAGAATTACAACGGCTACAAGAATCTTATGAAGATCGTATCCACCGGACACATCGAAGGAAAATATTATGACAGACCGAGGGTGAAGCACGAGATCGTGGAGCAGTATTCCAAGGATCTTATATGCTGTTCGGCCTGCATCGCAGGTGAGATTCCGAAGGCCATAATCGCCGGTGATATGGAAGCCGCAGAAAAGGCAGTGATGTGGCATAAAAGAGTGTTCGGAGAGGATTATTACCTTGAGGTGCAGCAGCACAAGACCCTGATTCCGGGACAGTCGCAGGAGGTGTATGAACATCAGATGGTTGCAAACAAGGGAATATTCGAACTGGCAGCCAAGACTGGAACTAAGGTAGTGGCCACCAATGACGTGCATTTCGTCCGCAAGGAGGACGGCCCGGCACACGACAGGCTTATCTGCCTCACCACCAATGCCAATCTCGACGATCCCGACCGCCTCAGATACACCCAGCAGGAGTATCTCAAGAGTGAGGAAGAGATGCTTGATATGTTCTACAACCATCCTGAGACCATCAGCAATACATTGGAAGTTGCTGAAAAGATAGAGATATTCAAGGTGGACAAAGACCCTATTCTTCCGAAATTCGATCTTCCTGAGGAATTCCTTGCCGACATTGATACATATCTGGAGAAATACAAGGACATCATCGATGAAGGACGATGTGACAAGAGCGGAAACGAACGTGGTGAAGAGTTCTGCCGTTCGGTGGCATATCTGTGTCATCTGACATATCAGGGAGCACATTGGAGATATGGAGAGCAGATGACAGAGGAGCAGGCGGAGCGTATCGAATTCGAACTCAAGACCATCTGCAAGATGGGATTCCCGGACTACTTCCTCATCGTCCAGGACTTCATCGCAGCAGCACGCAGCGAAGGTATATCCGTGGGTCCGGGCCGTGGTTCGGCTGCCGGATCTGCTGTTGCCTACTGCCTGAAGATCACCAATATAGACCCTATAAAGTACGACCTTCTCTTCGAGCGATTCCTCAACCCGGACCGTATCAATATGCCGGATGTGGATATCGATTTCGATGATGACGGCCGTTACCGCGTATTCCAGTACATAGAGGAGAAATACGGAAAGGAGCAGATTTCCCACGTGATCACATACGGTACGATGGCGGCCAAAAGTGCCATCAAGGACGTGGCTCGCGTGAGCCGTATGTCCATCGAGGAATCCAACAGACTGACAAAGTTGATTCCTGACAAGCCTATTGTACAGATGGAAGATGCAGAGGATCCTTTCAATGAAGGAGATACTCTGGAGGAAGGTCAGAAACTGATAGAGAAGGAGGTCGAGATCGACGATCCTGACAATCCGGGAAACAAGATAAAGGTAAAGAAGCAGTTCAAGAAGTATAAGAAGGAAGTTTCATACAAGCCGAAACTGAAGAACTGCTACAAACTTATTCCGGAACTGAAGGAAGAACTCGCCAACGGTACCGATGAAGTCAAGGATGTGCTCAACTATGCTCAAAAACTGGAAGGCTGCGTGCGCCAGACCGGAGTACACGCCTGCGCGATGATCATCGGAAGAAGCAACCTCACCGAATATATCCCTATCTGCGTGGCGAACGACAAACTCACCGGAGAGGAAGTGTGGGTGTCCCAGTACGACGGACACTATATCGAGGAGGTGGGAATGCTCAAGATGGACTTCCTGGGCCTCAGGACCCTGTCAATCATCAAGGAATGCCAGGCCAACATAAAGAAGCGTTTCGGAATAGAATTCGACATCGAAAAGATTCCTATCGACGATAAGGAGACGTATGAACTTTACAGCCGCGGTGACACCACCAGCGTATTCCAGTTCGAAAGTCCCGGTATGAAGGAGTGGCTGATCAAACTTCAGCCTACCCGATTCGAAGACCTTATTGCGATGAACGCCCTCTATCGTCCGGGTCCGATGGACTATATTCCTGATTTCGTAGAAAGAAAGCAGGGCCGCAAGCCTATCGAATATGACCTTCCTGCAATGGAGGAGATCCTGCAGGATACATACGGAATCACAGTATATCAGGAGCAGGTGATGCTTCTGTCCAGAAAACTGGCCGACTTCACCCGAGGCGAGGCCGACACACTCCGAAAGGCTATGGGAAAGAAGATCATTGACCTTCTTAACTCATTGAAGGACAAGTTCATAAACGGAGGTATAAAGAACGGGCATCCTCAGGAAATCCTTGAAAAGATATGGAAGGACTGGGTAAAATTCGCCTCGTATGCCTTCAACAAGTCCCACGCTACCTGCTATGCCTGGGTAAGTTACCAGACAGGCTGGCTCAAGGCACACTACCCTGCCGAATTCCAGGCGGCCAACCTTACCAAGAATCTCTCCAATATGGAAGAGATAAAGAAGATAATGGATGACTGCAAGAAGAACGGAATCAAGGTGCTGAATCCGGACATCAACGAATCTGAATCGAAGTTCACAGTCAACAAGAACGGCGAAATCCGCTTCGGATTGGGAGGAATCAAGGGATTCGGAGATAATATAGTGCGCGCAATCCTCGCAGAACGCGAAGAAAACGGCCTTTTTGCCGATATCTATGACTTTGTGGAACGTATGTCCGGGGTCGTGAACAGAAAGGCATTTGAGGCCCTTCTGCACTCTGGAGCATTCGACAGTTTCGGTATCTGCCGCAAGCAGTTCACCCAGACCTGCAAGAACGGGGATATATTCATCGATACCCTGCTCAGATATGGCGAACTGTATAAGAGGGACAGTATGGAAAGTGCCGTATCGCTCTTTGGAGAGGTAGAGGAACTCAAGCCGGAGAGGCCTGAAATACCGCCTATCAGCGGAGAGGAGGATATTCTGGAAAGACTTCAGTTCGAGAAGGAACTCGTGGGAATGTATCTCTCATCACATCCTCTCGACCAGTATGCCTTCGAACTCGAGAATTTTACAACCTGCCAGGTGGGAGAATTGGAAAACCTTGTCAGCGAATGCGAAACGGCAAAGACCAAGCAGAAGGCCAATATCGCAGGCTTCATCACATCCACGCAGCAGATGACCACCAGGACAGGTCGTCCTTGGTCCAAGACTGTCATAGAAGACTATAGCGGAAGTTACGAAATCGCTCTTTTCGGAAAGGATCACGAGAACTTTATGAGTTATATGCAACTTCACAGCGCTATATTCATTGAAGGCGAGATAGAGGAGAAGTATTATATAAAGCCGGAGGAAAGGGCACAGGGTAAGACTTCACCTTACGCATTCAAGGTCAAGAAGATAATGCTGCTGGGAAATGTGACCGACACATACGTGAAAGGATTTGCCATCAGCATCTCCACCCCTATGCTCACACCTGAATTCCGAGACAGTCTCGTCAAGATGATAAAGAGGAACAAAGGCAACGTTCCGCTGACAATGTTCCTATATGATCCTGATAAGAAATGGAATATCGAGTTCCTTTCAAGAAAGTTCCGTGTAGCCGTGACTGCACCGTTCATCGAAGAACTCGACAGGATGCAGATCAAATACAACGTACTTAAAAAATAAGTCTTGCGCAGACAGGGTAATGGTCGGAAACGAATTTCCTGTCTGCGTATCTTTTTGTAACGGTCTGATATTCAGGATATGAACTGAATCCGGACACATAGATATAATCTATGATTCCTTTTCCTCTGCCCCATCCGTTGAAAGTGTCGTGCGCATCGGTCTTTTCAGCAACCTTCCGGACGCTCTGCATCTTCGAATCAAGATCCGCCAGATTTGAGTTGTCCGGTTCCATATTGAAGTCGCCGGTCAGAATCATAGGATAGCCGTCAGGATTGATTTCCGCAATTCTTTCCACTATCAGTTTCAGACCGTTCTTCTGAGCCTCCTTGCCCTTATGGTCAAGATGTGTGTTGACGAAATAGAATTTCTTTCCGGTCCTCTTGTCCTTCATAAGCGCCCAGGTAGCAGTCCTCTTGCAAGCCGCATCCCATCCCATAGAAGGCTTGTCAGGAGTCTCGGAGAGCCAGAATGTGCCCCATTTCAGCATTGAGACCTTCTTTTTGTTCCAGAATATGGACATATACTCCCCTTCCTTCTTTCCATTATCACGTCCTACTCCCACACTCTCATATCCGCACATTTCCTCAATGAACCTCACCTGATATTCAAGAGCCTCCTGGACTCCGAACACATCTGGCTTCTGGTCTTCAAGCATTTCGCCTGTAGCGATATATCTCATTGCCCACGAGTTTGTTCCATCATTAGCCGAACCTAACCTGATGTTATAAGACATCACCTTAAGTCCATCCGTATCTTCATTGTTCTTCTGAGCCCTTACAGTCAGCGGCAGTATAACCAGAGCCGCCATAATCATTAGTGCTGATCTTTTCATAATCCGTTTTCTGAATATCTGCACAAAATTAGTCAATTTATTGTATTTTTGCATAAATACGATTCAACTATGGCAGAAGAAAGATTCTCAGACCTCGGCAGAGTCGAGGCAATCGCAAAGTTATTCGAAGGAACCCCTTACAAGCCTTTCCAGAGCAACTGGTTCGAAACATCTGGCAAAAGTTATATCGGTTCGCACGCGCGCACATTCCTTGAAGGAATTGACTTCGACCTTACATATTTCCCCTTGAAACATCTTGGATATAAATGCGTCACCGCTGTGACAGGTGAACTTTATGCCGAAATGTCACATCCACGTACGATGGATATACGCCTGGGAATATCCTCCAAACTTGATTTCAAGCATATAAAGGAAGTGTGGGAAGGAATTGTTGCTGCAGCGAAAGAGCACGGTTACATCCAGGTTACACTCGATCTTGTTCCTTCTCCTAACGGCCTTGCTATCAGTGTATCATCAACCGGAGAGACTACTCATCTGATGGCAAAGAGAAGGCCTGCAGCCAAAAGTATGGACCTGATATGCATTTCAAGCAATATCGGTGCGGCATATATGGGATTCCAGGTGTTGGAAAGAGAGAAGAGAGCATTCGAAAAAAGCGGCGACGCCAACGCCCAGCCTAAATTGGATGAATACAAGAATCTGATCGGTGCATATTTGAAGCCACAGATCAATCCTCAGATAATCAATCAGTTGGAAGATACTGAGATTATGCCTTCATACGGCTACCTCGTCACCCGTGGATTGGCCGATGCCGTAAAAAGGCTGGTTAGAGACAGCGGTCTTGGTGCCAAGATATATATAGACAAACTACCGTTTGCAGGAAAGACCTTCGAACTTGGAAAAGAACTTAATATCGATCCTGTTTCGGCAGCCCTTAACGGCGGAGAGGATTATCGTCTTCTCTTTACAATTCCTATCGGCAAACACGAGAAATTCCGTCACGATTTCCAGACATTCGACATCATCGGTCATCTTGCAAAGCCTGAAGTAGGTGCTGTCGCAGTGACTCCTGACGGAGTAGAACTTCCTTTGAAGGCTCAAGGATGGAAAAACGAATAATTATAAGATACTATGAAAACAATACTAAATTCAATCATCATTGCCTCCGCACTTTTCCTTGCAGGCAATATAGCATCAGCACAGTCTCTGAAGGATATCCTTGGAAAAGCCGCCAACAATTCCACTGTTTCTGACATTGTGGAAAAGGTTACTGGTGTAAATCTTTCAAAAGGAGACATCAAGGGCACCTGGAACTACACAGGGTCGGCTGTGAAACTGGAAAGCGAAGACATTATGAAGACTGCAGCGGCTGGAGTTGCAGCCACTCAGATAGAGAAGAAACTGGACGAATATCTCGAAAAAGCAGGGCTTAAGACAGGTACTTTCAGTTTCACATTCAATGAGGACAACACCTTCTTCACCACAGTCAAAGGAAAGAACTTCAACGGCACATACACCCTGTCCGAAGACGGAAAGACCCTCAATCTCAAATACGGCAAGAGCCTCAATTCCACAGGTATCGTGGCAACAGCCCAGATCAATGCCAGCACTTTCGAACTTCTTTTCAAGGCCGACAAACTTCTCGACCTGATAGGGAAACTCACTGCAGCAAGCAGCAACACTACTCTTAAGACACTGGGCACACTTGCAGGTCAATATGACGGAATGAAGATAGGTCTTGAGTTGCAGAAATAAAAATATTTTCGACTTTTGTAATATTTTTATTGTTTTTCGTAAAATATTTTACTACTTTCGCAACATAATCAATTAAACGGACTATATTATGACTGAATGGTGGACCTCACTTGACCTTTTTATGAAGATACTTTGGTGCATAGCCATAGCCTCTTCGCTTATCTTCATCATTGAAACGGTGCTCACTTTCATCGGAGCAGATGTAGAAATGGATATGGATGCTGACTTCGATATGCCGGACGGCGGTTTCGAGGGTGATCCTTCAATGAATCTTTACACATTCCGCAATCTCGTGAATTTCCTGCTCGGAATGAGTTGGACTGCAATCCTCCTGCAGGAACAGATCGCGTCCAAGGCACTTCTGATGATCATTGCCTTTGCTGTAGGAGCCTTGCTGGTTTTCGCTGTTATGATGATGTTCAAAGGACTCAGCAAAATGCAGCAGAGCGGCAATATCGACGTATATAAATCGGCAATAGGATGCAGCGGAAAGGTATATCTGACTGTTCCGGCTGAAAGAAAAGGCACTGGCAAAGTACAGATCAACATAAACAATTCCGTCAGGGAGTATGATGCCCTTACCGACTCTGAGGATGACCTCAAGACAGGTGCATCTATCAAGGTCACAGAGGTTCTCGACACCAATACACTTCTCGTGGAAGAAATAAATTCACTTATAATCTAACGAACTATGCAACCTATCTACATTATCGTGATCGCCGTAGTAGTGTTCGTTGTTACACTTGCGGCCATCCTCAGGCGCTATAAGCGCTGTCCTTCCGACAAGATCCTCGTTATTTACGGTAAGACAGGTAAGAACAAGGCGGGAGGAGTATCATCCGCACGATGCATCCACGGTGGAGCGGCCTTCATCTGGCCTGTATTCCAGAGTTATGCTTTCCTCGACCTTAAGCCTATCTCCATCGAATGCAACCTCACAAATGCCCTCAGTAAGCAGAATATCCGCGTTGATGTCCCTTGCCGATTCACAGTGGGTATCTCCACTGAACCGGAGAATATGACCAACGCTGCTGAGCGACTCCTCGGACTCACTATCGAGAATATCCAGAACATCGCGACCGATATCCTTTTCGGACAACTTCGTCTGGTCATCGCTACTATGGATATTGAGGAGATCAACTCCGACCGTGACAAATTCCTCGCTAACGTGAGTATGAACGTGGAAGCCGAACTTAGAAAGATCGGTCTGAAACTCATAAACGTGAACGTGACCGATATCCGCGACGAATCCGGCTATATCGAGGCTCTCGGTAAGGAGGCTGCCGCAAAGGCAATCAACGATGCAAAGAAGAGCGTTGCAGAACAGAACCGTTTCGGTGAAATCGGTAAGGCTGAGGCCGACAGAGATAAGGATATCCGCATTGCAGAGACTCTCAGAGATACCCGTATCAGCACCGCAGACGCTAATGCAAAGGCCGTAGAGGGAGAGAACAACTCCAAGATAGCCATTGCTGCATCAGATGCGAAAAGACGCGAAAAAGAGGCTGAAGCATCAAGAGTGGCAATTGCTGCTGAGAAGGTGCAGGCCGCTCTCGCCCTCGAGGAGGCATATAAATCGGAGCGTGATGCCGAACTTGCCCGTGCAGAAAGAGAGAAGGCTACACAGCAGGCAAATGTGGTCGTTCCTGCTCAGATAGAAAAGGAAAAGGCCATCATCGAGGCTGAGGCTGAGGCCGAGAAGATCCGCAGACTTGCAAAGGGAGAGGCAGATGCCATTTATGCAAAGATGGACGCTCAGGCACGAGGTGTATTGGAAGTCCTCACAAAGCAGGCTGAAGGATTCCAGCAACTGGTAAATGCCGCTGCAGGTGACCCTCAGAAGGCAGTACTTATGCTCATTGCTGACAAACTCCCTGAACTTGTGAAGACCCAGGTTGAGGCTGTGAAGGGCATTAAGATCGACAAGGTGACTGTATGGGACGGAAACGGTCAGGGTACTGACGGAAAGACCGCCACATCAAACTTCATCTCAGGTATGATGAAGTCGGTTCCGCCGCTTGAAGAACTCTTCAATATGGCCGGAATGAGCCTTCCTTCATATCTCAAAGGTCAGGAAAAGACTGCTGAGGAACAGACAATTGAAGAGTAATGCCTATCATTGTAAACATAGATGTAATGCTTGCCCGAAGAAAAATGTCTTCGGGCGAACTTGCCGAAAAGATAGGTCTCTCAGCCACCAATCTCTCTATCCTCAAGACCGGCAAGGCCAAGGCCATCAGATTCAGAACTCTGACAGCCCTTTGCCAGGCACTGGACTGCCAACCGGGCGATATTCTGGAATATCGTGAAGAATGATAAGAAACAGTTTTAATTTTTCTGTGCTAAGTTTCATAGTAAAACTGTATATTTGTTGACAAGTTTGGATGCCGTGGGTCGTTAAATAAATTGATTGCTAGTGTCTTACTCAATAATCTCCAAGCAAGTAAGCCCGGTATCTATTCCGACCACGTATCTGTACTTTTCCTCAGAACCGGCTTTACAAAAACAGTCAAGGTGCAGTTCTCTGCCCTTTTGAAACTGGAGACACGAAAAAGTGTCTCCAGTTTTCATCGTAGAGTTTTCTGTAGCCTCTGCTATGAAACGGTTATTCCCCAGATATCGGACAACACAGGTACGGTCAGGAGGCCAGGAAAACCTTATTCTGGTTCCTGTTTCCAGATCGAATGTATTGATTGTCTCCCCTGCGAACAATTCCGATTCCTTATGAGGACTGCACGTTGACTCACAGAAATCATTCCAACAATGAAAGCCGATGAAACGGCAAAGAACATTGAGAGTCCTCATAGACACGGTCTCATAATGCCTCGTAGAATAGCCCCAAAGCCTTTCCAATGTACTTTCGGACATATGTTCTCGCAATGTGTATTCGATTCCTGCCGAAAGACGGAGGAAGTCACTATGTGTACTCAAAGGAAAGTCGATAGACTTTTCGATACGCTGCCGAAGCAGTTCTATTTGAGGGATATCTGATTTTATATTCATTACCTGACAAAAATAATCATTATATTTGAGGCTGCAACAGTCTTGGCTCATAAGACAAAAAAAGACAAGATATGAGCGTGAATTCAAGCCTTGTTCCTGTAAAGGAAGATATTGCTATCAATTATGGATACCACAATCCGGTTCTGCTGAGTGAAAGTTCCATCAGCAGGATTTACCGTATAAGCAAAGCCGGCAAGCATTTCATATTCAAGACGACAAAGGATGATTCCGGAAAAATGAGGGCACTTGTCAGGAGGGAATATGATATTTCCATAGGTCTTGATCATCCTCATATCGTCAATGTATTTACATTTGAAGAAGAAACGGAAGTCGGTCCGGGCATAGTTATGGAATATGTGGACGGACGTGATCTTTCTGCTTTTCTGTCTGAAAAGCCTTCGATGCAGATACGCAGAAGGATTGCAGACCAGGTTCTGGACGCTGTCGGATATCTGCACCGTAAAGGCATCATACACAACGACCTGAAGCCGGAAAACATATTCATAAGCAGGAAAGACAATTCGGTGAAACTGCTTGATTTCGGTCTTTCAGACAACGATGCATATTATATGGCAAAAGCTATGGGCTCTACTGCCGGATATGCCTCTCCAGAACTTCTAAGGCAGGAAAAGACAGATTCGCGAAGCGACATCTATTCGCTGGGAATACTGCTGGACAAGATTCTTGACGGAAGGAATTCACGCATTTCGGGAAAGTGCAGATCAGAAGACAGGAACAAGAGATATGACAATGTCGAACAGGTGCGTACCGCTCTTGCCAGAAGACATTATCCTGTTTATTTTTCGGCCGTATCCATCTTGATCATCGTTCTTGCTGTCGTAGGCCTGCAAGTGGGAGAAAGAGTCCGGAAATTCAAGGATTTCCAATCAGCGGAACTGGAAAGGCAGGAGATGTGTGATTCCGTTTACAACGCCATCGACACGGAAATCCTCCGTATATACGGTGAACTTGAAACACGTCTTTCCGACATACCTTACAAGGAATTCGGATATATGGAGCTTTCAAAAACAATGTCAGGTCTTACAGTAATATGGAAATCATTCCAAGATATCGCTGATGATCAGACACTTATAGGCGGATTCATATCACACTACACCTTGATTCAGAACGACTGCTATGAAAAAGCGCTCCGGCAGATCGAGGCTATCCCGTCCATAACAGAAGCATCCCTTCCTCCCGAAGAATTCAATTTCTATATGGAGTTGATCGGCAAGGAAGAGCCATACAGGCCATATGAGAAATATGGAAAATAATTATATTTGTAACTGTGCGGAAACATATTTTCCGACTATCGATTATGGGAGAGAACAAAGGAGATATTCTGATGTATCAGACCGTTGACGGCAATACTGTGATAGAGGTAGTGCTGTCCGATGATACTGTGTGGCTGACTATTGATAAGATGGCAGAACTGTTTCAGCGAAACAAATCAACCATTTCAAGACATATAAAGAATATTCTTGAAAGCGGAGAACTTAGTGCGGATTCAGTTGTTGCATTTTTTGCAACAACTGCTACTGATAATAAAGTATATAATGTCCAGTATTTTAATCTGGATATGATCATCAGCATCGGTTATCGTGTAAATTCTCTCAGAGGAGTTCAGTTCAGAATGTGGGCTACATCCGTTTTAAGGGAATATCTGATCAAAGGATTTGCAATGAACGACAGCCTCCTGAAGAATGCTGGAGGAGGTAATTATTTTGATGAATTGCTCTCAAGAATCCGCGACATACGTTCCTCTGAGAAGATATTCTATCGTAAGATTCTGGAAATTTATGCATTAAGCATTGATTATGATCCTCGCTCCGAGTCAACGAAGAAGTTCTTTGCTACTGTTCAGAACAAGATGCATTATTCCGTCCACGGGCGAACAGCAGCGGAAATCATCTACGAAAGAGCTGATGCTCAGAAAGATTTTATGGGACTGACAACGTGGACTGGTATTCTGCCGACCAGAAATGATGCGGAATATGCAAAAAATTATCTGTCAGAAGACGAAATAGACACATTAAACAGAATAGTCAGTCTGTATCTTGATTTTGCAGAACTTCAAGCCAAGAGTCATACTCCAATGTATATGAAGGATTGGCTTGCCAAACTGGATGACTTCCTGAAATTGTCGGGAAAAGAACTTCTTACACATAATGGAAAGATTTCATCAGAAGTGGCCAGAATGAAGGCAGATACGGAATATGAAAAATTCCACCAACGGACAATGTATGAACTTTCTCCCGTAGAACTTCATTTCATAGAAGATTTCGAGAAGAAGCAGAAACTCCTCCAGAACTCTGGAAAATAAAGACAAGATAAGACAATCCTTCGGGGTTATCTTTTTGCATATATTTGCGACGTGAAAGACATCTGCAAGCAACGGCCTGCAAAAGAGGAACTTTTACGTTGTTTTTAGGTCTTTTATTTGCTACATTTGTAGCACATACGACTAACACGGAAAGTGTTTGGCTTTATTCTCGCTGATGAACCTAGGAAATTCATAAGGAATGAGAATAAACTGACTTCCTCACCTGTATCTGTTCCCTTCGTGGGTCCCGATATCAGCGTGGGCTGTTGCTTATTTCAATTCCAAGGCAGTTCCTAGGGCCTATCAGCTGAAATAAGCGATACGTCCCACGCTTTCTGTTTTTATAACCCTTAATTTCTCTGGGGCGAGAAATATATATAAGAGTATGACATATTTATCTAGACTTACTGAAATCATAGATATTTCATATAAACTTTTTTGCAATAAAGTATGGGACGGTGATATTTCGATTATTAATGCGGCTACAATGCAATTACAACTTGGTTTGATTATCAAAACCATAGGAAAACAATTCGAATTTTCCAAAGACGATAGATTTGAGATATTACTCGAAACTCCTCAAAATGTCAATATTACTACCAAAAGTATGACAGGGCATGCTCGATGTGATATAAAACTTCAATTTTATGAAAAATCGACATTACAGTATACAGCATATATAGAATTGAAGTATCTAAAAAAAACTGAGAATGAAGCGGTGACTGATAATAGATTCTCTGTCTATAAAGATTTGGAAAATTTAGAACAGTATTCAATAATTGATAACAATACTATTTGTTATGAAATCATATCTACCGACAATCTCAATTATTCCAGATCAGAGACAATATCAGGAATTAATATTGGAAATGGTGTCCAATCTATGAAGATGATTAAGTATAGAAATAAAACGATTAAATTAGATAAAACCTATACTTTCAATTGGGATCTGAAAGAAAATAGAAACTTTGCATTTTTAAAAATTAGATTATAAAAAATTAAATATCACCTATTTATGAAGAGATTATTATTTTTAGTACTAATTTTAAGTTCTTGTGTAATATACAAGCGCAAAACAAAAATAAAACTATCAAGATTGGTTCGAAAGCTGTTTATACAGGAGCTGTAGAAAAGAAAACTCCTATGGGAGAAGGAACATTCGTTATAAACGATAACAAAAAGACAGTTTCTCCGGTAGTTTATAAAATAAATGGTGTTTTTAATGGTTCTGAAGTAACAAACGGAACATTTATTCTTCCGGAATACAAAATAGCATTTACCGGTAATCTCTCTTATTCTTTTGATAAAGTTTCCTATACAATAAATTTACTGGATGGCATATTCTATTATCCGATTTGTAAGGAAACTAATCATACGACCATTGAATCTGATTTAAATAATATTTTTAATTACTAGTGATGCGTTAAATTCGCATCGTTAATTTATAACTTGTTAATATATAATACTTTATATAAGTTTTTACTTATTCACGATTTGAATCGCTTTCCGATGCGATAATTCGGTTCAACGTCGTTGCAAGTCATTAACTACAAACTATTTAAATAGCTCTTTGACATTTTACGATTTGAAGTGAGCGTTTGGCTAAATTTGTGGCTCTTTAAAGCCGCAAATAATGAACAAAAGCAAATATGTCTGCTCTCAGATCATGACCTACTTCCCCAGATGGGTCTTTGAAGACTCCGTCAAGAAGTACAAAGGAGACTTTCATGCGAAGAACCTCAATAGTTACAGTCATTGCCTTCATCTTATGTTTGGCCAATTGGCCGGGTGTAAGTCTCTGAAGGATATCACACTGGTTCTCAGGTCTGTCAACAAGGCCGCTTATCATCTTGGTATTCCGGTAGTTGTGGATTCATCCTCACTATCCAAGGCAAACGAGTCCAGAGATTACAGGATCTTCGAAGAACTTGGTATGTGGCTCATCCGCAGGGTTCGTCCGATGTACGCCAAGGAAAACGTTCCTGATGTATATCTTCCCGGATGGGAGATCTTTGCAATTGACTCTACAACAATCCCTTGCAGCATCAAACTAGCTGAATGGGCCTTGGGCAAGTACTCTAAAGGAGGAATCAAGATGCATACAGTCTTAGACTTGCGTGGAAGTATACCAGACAGTATCTAAATCACGGACAGCAGGTGGCACGACAGCAACTTCCTTGATGTATATGAGCCCTACAAATGGGCTATCTATACGATGGATAAGGCCTACGTGGAATATGAAGCTCTGTACAGGATGCATCTAAACGGAACCTATTTCGTTACAAGGGCAAAGGCAACTATGAAGTATAATGTGGTTGACATCAACTACAACGCCAATGATCTTGTGGGTATTGTCGGAGATAAGACTGTTCACCTAAGCGGTTATATCAGCGAGAAGAAATATCCTGAAGACCTACGTCTTATAGAGTTCTATGATGCTGAGAAGGATGAAGTTATCACCTTTATAACCAACAACTTCGAACTTGGTTCTCTTGATATCGCCAATATCTTCCGCAACCGCTGGCAGATTGAGACGTTCTTCAAATGGATCAAGGGAAACTTGACAATCAAAGCACTTTGGGGATACTCTGAGAACGCTGTGAAGATTCACCTTTGGGTTGCAATCTGCACTTATCTACTCTTAGCATGGATAAAAGCTGCACTCAAAAGTCCGCTTACGATTACAGAGATTTCTAAAGTACTTGGGCATCGCTCCTTATGAAGATAGATATCAAGGAACTCTTGAATGTTCCTGAGCCGCTCACTCAAAATCAAAATGTCAATGAACTTAAATTGGATTTTTAAACAAAATTTATCGCATCAGTAGTAATTTACCAATCAAAACAAAATCTCAATAATTAATTATTTTACAATGACTTTGATGAACGCTCGTCAAAGTCATTTTCCTATAAGAGTGTAAATAATCATAAGCAATCTCTGATTACAGATATACAAATATCATTCTGACATTCGACAGTCCGGTTCCTGTTCTGGTGATGCTTTTATCGGTAATATAGACTGTCCTTGTTTTATCTGCATTATGTAATTTATTGAGTATTATTTTTTAGTCAATCAGTGGTGAGGAATTTTCCTACCAATGATTGTTTATATTACTGTCAGTCGGTTACATTTTACAGAACGAATATATGTTTGCTTAATTACAGAAAACATCTATCTTTGCCTTTAAGTCCGAACAACGTGGTCCGATAGAGTTCCACAACGCGATATAGGTATAGTCGTATATGCCTGTATTGCGTTTTTTTGTTTTTATACGGCAGGTAAAGGTAAGTGGAGAAAAGAATGTTGAATCAGGCGGTAAAACGAAATATGAAGCGTTTTCCGGAAGATTTTATGTTTCAGTTAAATAGCGAAGAATATGAAATCTTGATGTCACAATTTGTGATATCAAGTTGGGGTGGAACCAGAAAACTGCCATATGTGTTTACAGAACAAGGACTGGCAATGTTATCCGGTTTATTGAATAGCGATGTGGCTATTAAAGTAAATATAGCCATTATGCGGACGTTTGTAGCCATCCGCAATCATCTTTACACAACCCAAAGAGTCACCGCCGAACTCGAAGCCATCAAGGCAAAAATGGAACGTCTGGAACGTAATGACGAGGATAATCTCGAGGCCATAAACAATCTGTCGGAAGATATGCGGCTGGAAATAGACACAATATACCAAGCAATTGCCGCTTTGTCAGTCAAAGAACCGTCGAAACAGGAGCCGCAGAGGCAGAAGATCGGGTTCAAAACCTCAAAAGATAAGTAATATTACAAACAACAGTACGGATATATAAGGTGACGTGCCACCCCCGGCTAGGGGGTGCCTCCCGACAGGGAGGCGGGGGTCACCGATATATCCGTACTGTTGTTTGTTGATAAAGTTCTATTTCAGTTTCTTAAGGATATTGCTGAGGTTCACTTCCTTAGATATGATTCCGTGGAGATCCTCGATCTTGACGCGCTCCTGCTGCATAGAGTCGCGGTGACGGATGGTCACGCAGCGGTCATTGAGGGAATCGTGGTCTATGGTCACGCAGAAAGGAGTACCGATCGCGTCCTGACGGCGATATCTCTTACCGATAGAATCCTTCTCGTCGTACTGGCAGTTGAAATCGTACTTGAGTTCGTCCATAATCTCTCTCGCGAGTTCAGGAAGACCGTCCTTCTTGATAAGCGGAAGCACAGCCACCTTGACAGGCGCAAGCGGTGCAGGAATGCTGAGGACTACGCGGCTTTCACCGTTCTCGAGTTGCTCTTCCTTGTATGAATTAGAAAGGACTGCAAGGAACATACGGTCAACTCCGATGGAAGTCTCCACAACGTATGGAACATAATTCTCTCCTAGTTCAGGATCGAAATACTGGATCTTCTTTCCTGAGAACTTCTGATGGTTTCCGAGGTCGAAGTCTGTACGCGAGTGGATACCCTCAAGTTCCTTGAATCCGAACGGAAAGCGGAATTCTATATCGGTAGCGGCATTTGCATAGTGAGCCAACTTATCGTGGTCGTGGAAACGATAGTTCTCATCACCCATTCCGAGAGCCTTATGCCAAGCCATACGGTTTTCCTTCCACTTTGCGAACCAGTCGAGTTCCGTACCAGGTTTGATGAAGAACTGCATTTCCATCTGCTCGAACTCCCTCATACGGAAGATGAACTGACGTGCAACGATCTCGTTTCTGAAGGCCTTTCCGATCTGAGCGATACCGAACGGAATCTTCATACGGCCTGTCTTCTGGACGTTGAGATAGTTCACGAAGATACCCTGAGCGGTCTCAGGACGGAGATAAATGATGTTAGACTCACCAGAAACACTACCTAACTGAGTAGAGAACATAAGGTTGAACTGACGTACATCAGTCCAGTTCTTTGTACCTGAAATAGGGCAGGCAATCTCGCAATCGATGATGATCTGACGGAGTTCCGCAAGATCATTTGCATTCAGTGCATCAGCCATTCTCTTGCGTACTGCATCGATCTTTGTCTGATTTCTGAGGACATTCGGATTTGTAGCCCTGAACTGCTCCTCGTTGAAAGCATCACCGAACTTCTTCTTACCCTTCTCCACATCCTTCTCGATCTTCTCCTCGAGTTTGCCGATGTAGTCTTCGATAAGAACGTCAGCACGGTATCTCTTCTTGGAGTCCTTATTGTCGATAAGAGGGTCATTGAATGCACCAACGTGGCCTGAAGCCTCCCAGATCTTAGGGTGCATAAATATAGCCGAATCAATACCTACGATATTCTCGTGAAGTCTTGTCATAGCCTCCCACCAATATCTTTTGATGTTGTTCTTCAATTCGGAACCGAGTTGTCCATAATCATAAACGGCACCGAGACCATCGTAAATCTCACTTGAAGGGAAAATGAATCCATATTCCTTACAATGTGCTACGAGAATTTTAAAAAGTTCTTCCTGTGTCATAATAGTATTATAGTTTATCATTTATTTCTTTCAGCGGGATCATAACAAAATCCCTCTCATACATAAGTCTGTGCGGAACAGTAAGTTCAGGACAATCTATCTTATTGTCTCCCAAAAGCAGTATATCAATATCAATAGGACGATCTGAATATACTCTGTCTCCCCTCTCATCATAACGCACTTCTGTCAAGCGTCCCATCCTTCTTTCTATATTCTTGCATATCTCAAGAATCATCAATCCCTCCGCCTCCGCATTATATCCTTCCGGAAGATCGAGTTCATAAAGCACAACGGCATTTATGAATTTCTGCTGTGACTCAAAACCCCAGGGTTCAGTCTCAATAAGCGAAGAAATGGCTCTGTAAGGGGTTTTCAACTCCACATTGAGCATTGATACTGCGTGCTCTATATTAAGTTCCCTATCGCCCTGATTTGAGCCTAATCCAAGGTAAAGCCTCACCTTCTTCCTATCATTATGCCTGTTTTCTCTTCTTCCGTCCCACAAAACCCGCTCCTCTTCTGAAGTTCAGTCATCAAGACCAAGTTCGACAAGCGCTTCTTCCGACATTCTGCTCTTATCCCACACAGGCTCAAAAACAAGATCAATCTTCACACTGACCACACCAGGTACATCCTCTACGGCTGTCTTTACCTGTTCCACAACATAATCAGCCATAGGACAGTTCGGAGCAGTCAAAGTCATCTGGATATAAACATTATGATCATCATCCACATTGACCTCATAAATAAGTCCGAGATCATACACATTTACAGGTATCTCAGGATCATAAACCTGCCTGAGAGCCATTATTATATCTCTTTCAAGTCTCATCTTTCTATCCTTTTCTTCATCTGCAGCCTCTGCAGCCCTCTTCTTAATCCAATCCTTCAATCCCATAAGCAATCTCCCTGATCTTTGCAATCATCGACACCAATCCGTTAGCCCTGGTCGGGGACAGATTCTCCTTCAGGCCTATCTTCTCCACAACAGAGAAATCCGATGAAAGAATCTCCTGCGGCGTACGTCCGGAATACAGACCGATAAGCAGTGATATTATTCCCTTAGTGATGATAGCATCACTGTCAGCATTGAATATAATCTTTCCGCCTTCTATTTTATAGTCCAACCAAACCCTTGACTGGCAACCTTTTATCAACTTTTCATCAGTCTTGGAGGACTCTGGAAAATCTTTCAATGACTTTCCGAGTTCGATCAGATATTCATATTTGTCAAGCCATTCTTCATACATCGAGAATTCCTCGATAATGGCATTTTCCGCTTCCTGTAAACTCATATCAACATATCGATTGCTTTGTTCAAGCATTTTACAAAATACTCAGCCTCTTCTATCGTATTATACGGTGCCAAAGAAATCCTTAACATACCGGTCACACCGAATCTATCCATCAACGGTTCCGCACACATCTGTCCCGATCTCACTGCAATTCCCATCTTATCCAGAATCAAAGCAAGATCTTCGTGATGAACTCCATCAACTGTAAATGAAAAAAGAGGTATTTTTTCATCAGATGTTCCACGGGGAACACCATAGAGTCTTATTCTTTGATCCTTATTCAGGCAATGAAGAATATAATCTCTAATTTCATCTATAGACTTATTTAACTCACTATTATTCAACAAGTTAATAAAATCTATAGCAGATTTAAGAGTGGCAGCGGAGGCAAAATTCTGTGTTCCTGCCTCATATTTCATCGGTAACGGAGCGTATGTAGTGCCACTGAATCTGACAGTTCCTACCATCTCTCCCCCTCCCATATACGGAGGCATAGATTCAAGCCATTTTTTCTTACCGTAAAGCACCCCTGTACCGGTGGCAGCATAAAGTTTATGACCTGAAAAAACATAAAAATCACAATCAAGTTCACGAACATCCACCTTACAATGAACTGCTCCCTGCGCACCATCAACAAGAACAGCGACTCCCTTGGAATGACACCTGTCAATAATTTCTTTGATCGGATTTACAAGACCCAGAACATTTGAAATGTGAGTGACAGCCATTATTCTGGTCTTTTCGGTCAACAATGAATCAAGTTCATCAAGCATAAGATGTCCATCATCATCGACAGGAAGTACCTTCAATACTGCCCCTTTTCTCTGACACATCATCTGCCAGGGAACTATATTGGAATGATGTTCAGCCTCTGTGACTACAACTTCATCACCCTCTTTTACAAAGGCCTCACCGAAACAGAATGCGACAAGATTGACCGAAGCAGTAGTTCCACTGGTAAATATTATTTCCTCTCGAAATTCAGCATTCAGAAAATCCCTTACAGCATCCCTTGACGCTTCGTATGCCTGAGTGGCTTCGTCTGCAAGGCAATGCACTGCCCTATGTATATTAGCATTGGACTCAGCACTGATCCTGTTCCACTCGTCAATCACAGACTGAGGACGCTGACTGGTCGCTGCATTATCAAAATAAACCAGATTCTTTCCATATACTTTTCTGGAAAGAATCGGAAACATATTTCTGATATCATTGACCAACATATACATATCTCATTAGAACCTGCAAATTTAACAAAAACAATGTTTTCTTTTACAGATTATTATCATAATTTTGCAATACATACAAAAATCAGAGACAAATGATAGACTACATCAAAGGAAACATAACGGAAATCAATCCTACAGAGGTAATTTTAGAGTCATACGGGATAGGATACAGGATACTTATTTCCCTTCAGACATACGAAGGACTGAACGGGAAGGAAAACGCAAAAGTCTATATACATCACTATCTTCGCGAAGATGAAGAATTATATTACGGCTTCTATACGAAAGATGAGCGCGAACTCTTCAGACTGCTCATAGGAGTATCAGGAATAGGTGCATCCACTGCCAGAATGATGTTATCGTCATTGACATCAGATGAAATAAGAAATGCTATTCTTGCAGAAGATCTGAATAAAATCAAAAGCATTAAAGGAATCGGTACAAAAAGTGCACAAAGACTCATTCTGGAACTCAAAGATAAAGTTTATAAAGGAGAAGGTAGCGATAAAGGTGTATTATTTTCATCTTCATCCAATCCTGCTGCAGATGAAGCCACAACAGCACTTGTTATGCTCGGATTTACCAAAGCAAATGTCAATAAGGCAGTATCATCTGTCTTAAAAGAAGTCCCGGGAGCGTCATTGGAAGAAATAATAAAATTATCTCTTAAAAGATTATAATAAAAAGGTGTTCCACGTGGAACACCTTTTTATTATCTGATATTTATCATTTACCTGCCAAAATAGACAAGAAGAACCGACACATCCGCAGGAGATATTCCTGATATACGCGAAGCCTGAGCAATTGTTCTAGGAGCATATTTTTTCAATTTCTGTCTGCATTCTATAGAAAGACTTTCCACTTTATCAAAATCAAATCCCTCAGGAATCGCCAGATTTTCCAGACGCATTATTTTATCAGCCATCTGCTGTTCCCTCTGGATATATCCTTTATATTTAATGGCGACTTCGCAAGAGTCAATAATTTCCTTTTTGTATTTATAATCTATTCTATCATTCAGGTTTGCGGAATCCAAATTTGAAACTGGATACTCAGTATTGAATTTAAGAGAATATACTGCATCTTTAAATGAAATATCAGAATAAGAATTCTTGAATTTTTCAGTAAGAGATGTATATGACTCGTATTTCAAAAGATCTGAATATTCAATTCCTTCAGTCAATATACCACTTAATGGAGATTGAAAAACGGTATCTAAATTGATATTTCCTTTTAAAAATGTTCCACGTGGAACTATATTAAACAAATCCTGCAATTTGACTTGCGGTCGCGATACAAGGTCTGATATTCGTTTTCGCGAATCTACAGTAGCAGAAGAAACAGATTCAAGATAAGGATTAGTCAGATCCGGCTTCAAGGATGTCTTATCGAAGAAATCTATAAGATTTGAAACTGTATCATATTTACGCATTGTATAATCGTATCTATATACATCAGCCAGACCTAATTGATATGATATAGGCGTCAGCCTGAAATCGGCATTATCTTGCCTCAGAAGCGTACGGTACTCTGCTCTGGATGTAAACATTCTATAAGGTTCATCAACACCCTTGGTAATAAGATCGTCTATAAGAACTCCTATATAAGCCTGATCTCTTTTTAATATGAAAGGATCTTTTCCAGCAACTTTGAGATGTGCATTTATACCAGCCACCAAGCCCTGGGCAGCAGCCTCTTCATATCCCGTGGTTCCATTTATCTGTCCGGCAAAATAAAGATTTTCGATATTCTTCAATTCGAGAGTAGGCTTCAACTGGGTCGGATCGAAATAATCATATTCCACCGCGTATGCCGGACGGAATATTTTAGCATTCTCAAGACCTTCAATTTTATGAAGAGCGTCCATCTGGATATCCAGAGGTAGTGACGAAGAAAAACCTTGAAGATAATATTCATTTGTTCCCCTACCCTCCGGCTCGAGAAAAAGTTGATGCTCGGTCTTATCAGCAAAGGTTCTCAATTTATCCTCGATACTAGGGCAATAGCGTGGGCCTATACCTGTAATCTTTCCTGAGAAAAGCGGAGAATCAGCAAATCCACTTCTTAATATATCGTGAACTTCAGAATTGGTATGAACAACAAAACAAGGCATCTGAGGAGTTCCGTTCTGAGCAGTGGAAAGAAAAGGAAGATATGAAAACTTGTCAGGATCATCATCGCCGTATTGGTGAAGAAGTCTGGATGTATCGACAGATGAAATATCAATACGCGGAGGAGTACCTGTCTTCATCCTTGCAGTTGACACTCCCATTGAAACCAATTGTTCTGTCAGACCGTGAGAAGGAAGTTCACCTATCCTGCCACCTTCGAACATATTGCGACCTATGAAAAGACGACCGTCAAGGAAAGTTCCTGCGGTGAGAATAACCGTCTGAGAATTGAATATTGCTCCGGTTGTCGTACGAACGCCCGAAATTTTTGAACCATCAAAAAGAAAACCGATTACAGAATCCTGATAAATATCTAATTTACAGGCACTTTCGAGTATTTTTCGCCAGTATAGTGAAAATTGGATTTTATCACACTGTGCTCTCGGACTCCACATAGCCGGTCCCTTGGAACGATTGAGCATTCTAAATTGAAGAGTAGAAGCATCAGTAATAATGCCAGTATATCCTCCAAGAGCATCTATCTCTCTGACTATCTGACCTTTAGCAATACCACCAATGGCTGGATTACAGGACATCTGCGCAAATTTGTTCATATCCATAGATATGAGAAGCACTGATGAACCCATTCTTGAGGCCGCCATAGCGGCTTCACAACCGGCGTGTCCTCCCCCCACTACAATTACATCATACATTTTAATCATACTACACAAGTTCTCTCAAAGAAAGATAATAATTTTCCTTGGCTCTCATCTGAGCAATGTCTTCATCACAATGATCATCATAACCTATGAGATGAAGAATACCGTGGACAATGACTCTGTTCAATTCATCCTTAAATTCTGTTCCATATTCGATGGAATTTTCACGAACCGAATCGACACTTATAAAAAGATCGCCGGAGAGACGGTCACCTTCACAGTAATCGAAAGTAATTATGTCAGTAAAATAATCGTGCTGGAGATATCTTTGGTTTACATCCAATATATAATTATCGGAACAGAAAATAATAGAAACGTCTCCTATACGACGTATTTCGCTCTCGGCTACAAGCCTGAGCCAACGATTTGTGACAGTTTTACCTTTGAAAACAAAGTCGGTATCCTCGAAATGGTATGAAATCATAAAAATAATTTTCTGCAAATCTACAAAAAGCATAAAAAGTTTGAAATAAAAAATATAATTTCTAACTTTACCGGGCAAAATGGAATATAAAAACTAACAATCAATATGGAAATCAAAAAATCAGAAAAGGCTAACTTGGAGAATAAGAAACTCCTTTTCGTTGAAATCGGACTTGTAATTTCCCTGGCGATCACTTTCGTTGCTTTTGAATGGACAAGCAAAGAGACAAAGGTTTCAACTCTTGAAGACACCGCTGAGGTAGTACTCGAAGAAGAAATCATTCCTATCACACAGGAGACTCCGCCACCTCCACCAGCAGCACCAAAGATTCCTATTCTTTCAGACCAGATTGATATCGTAGATGACGAAATCGAACTCGATGATGATATGTTTATGAATCTTGAAGATGATGCAAGTCTCGGAGTTGAGATTATGGACTATGTCGAGGTTGAAGAGGAAGTCGTTGAGGAGGAAGCAATTCCATTCCAGTTGGTTGAGGAAAAGCCTTCATTCCAGGGTGGTGATGCCAACCAGTTCTCAAAATGGGTGAACCAGAGACTTGTTTATCCTGAGATTGCAAAGGAAAATGGTGTACAGGGTCGTGTAACTCTTCAGTTCACTGTTGAGAAGGACGGTTCAGTTACAAAGGTAAAGGTTCTTCGTGGAGTTGACCCATCACTTGATAAAGAGGCTGTACGCGTTGTATCTATGTCTCCAAAGTGGAAGCCAGGAAAGCAGAGAGACCGTGCGGTTCCTGTAACCTACACCTTCCCTGTTATATTCCAGTTGAGATAATTATTTGAAAATAAACATATTATAAGGCCGACCAAGCATTTTGATCGGCCTTATTTTTTCTAATAAATGATTAATATCACTAGTTTGAGATAGAATAAAGTGAAGGAATTTATATAAGGAAATGGCAAAAATAACTGAAGAACAACATAACGAAAAAGCGGTATTTGTCGGCGTTATCAAACAAGGTGATGATGAACGCCAGATAATGGAATATCTTGATGAACTTGAATTTCTGGCAGAGACTGCAGGTGCAATCGGAGTAAAGAAATTCATCCAGAAAGTTGACCGTCCGGATTCAAGAACATATATAAGAAGCGGTAAACTTCAGGAAATAAAGGATTATATTGAAGAAAACGAGATTGAGGTGGTCATATTTGATGATGAACTCTCCCCTACCCAATTGAGAAACATAGAGCGTGAACTCAATATCCGTATTCTGGACAGAACCAATCTTATCCTTGATATATTTGCCCAAAGAGCAAAGACAGCATACGCAAAAATGCAGGTAGAACTTGCTCAGTATCAATATCTTCTTCCAAGACTTACCCGAATGTGGACTCACCTGGAAAGACAGAAGGGAGGTATTGGTATGAGAGGTCCCGGAGAAACCCAGATAGAAACAGACCGCCGTATAATCCAGGATAAAATATCTAAACTAAAAGAACAGTTGAAGAAGGTTGATAAGCAGATGGCTTCACAACGCGGAAATCGCGGTTCTTTAGTGCGTATTTCGCTCGTAGGTTACACAAACGTAGGTAAGAGTACCTTGATGAATTTACTGGCTAAAAGCGACGTTTTTGCGGAAAATAAACTATTTGCAACACTTGATACAACTGTAAGAAAAGTTGTAATTGAAAACGTACCATTTCTCCTTAGCGACACAGTAGGATTCATAAGGAAACTGCCACATCAACTTGTTGAAGCGTTCAAAAGTACACTCGACGAGGTTCGCGAGGCGGATATCCTTATGCACGTCGTGGATATATCTCATCCAAATTTCGAGGATCATATAAGGGTGGTAGAAGAGACACTGAAAGATATAAAGGCTATAGACAAGCCTATATTCGTAGTGTTCAATAAGATAGATGCTTATAGATATGAGGAATATGATGAGTTTTCACTTGAGCCGAAACAACAGATAAACTATTCTCTAGAGGAATTCAAGAACAGTTGGATTGCTAAAGAGAATACTCCTTGCATATTCATTTCTGCAAAAGATAAGATAGGGATAGATAAACTCCGTAGCGATTTATACAAAATGGTAGCGGAAATCCACGCCGGACGCTATCCTTTCGATAATTTCCTCTGGTAGAGAAACAAGAAAATATTATGGTGATTAATCAGTATTATAACCTGTTAATCACCATAATTAAACTAAATGAAAATATTATTTATATACAAGTACAGGATAATCATTTCCAATAACCCATTTCTTGTCAACATATTCACATTCATAACTTTCTACAGCTTGATTCATCTCATCGCAGACAAGATTCACATTTGATATATAAATTGCGTAAGGATTATATAAATCATCAATAAGTGTATCATCCATTGTATAGCAATTATCAAAAGACGAAGAATAATAGGAATAATCGATTACATCACCACAAGTTGTGTAACAACCTGCATATATACTACCTGGAGAAGCAGAATATCCAACTAATCCACCTTTTCCAGTAGCGCTGATCTCCACCTTATTAGCACATAAATACATCTCACTGGAATGCCATTTATTCTCTCCTGTCATTCCTAAAATTCCACCAATATATGCGGTAGAACTTCCAGATGCTTCAATATATCCCTCATTGATACATTGAACAATATAACCATAATTTTCTCCAACTATTCCACCTGCATAAATATAATTGGTATCATCATTAACTTTTATAGTTACCGGGAGTTTATTAATACAATTCTTGACAATTCCGCTTGTTGAATTACTACTGACTATAATACCTACAGTAACAGAATTATTATTAAACTGATTGGAAAAAGAAACATATTCTCCGTGAATATCATTTCCGACAATAATTCCATCAACTATTCCTCTATTATATCCTATCAATAATGAACTTCTAAATATATTTGCACCAGTATTTGTACATTTACCTCCCTCGAGCACCAGATTCCTTATCTCTCCTGAAAAACAACTGATCATTGCTGTAGGATTGAAATAATCCATTCTCACAGCATCCTGATTAATACTTAATCCACTGATAACGTGATTATTACCTTCAAATATTCCTGAATAATAAGTAGAAGATGTTCCGATACAATATTCCCAATCTTCTGTCAGATCTATATCATTGATTAGCGTACAATTAGACTTTCTATCAGTTTCTGCAGCCGCTCCCCAAGCCATTAAACCTTCAGTATTATATGTATAGAAAGTAGATCTGTCTTCAACAGTCAGAACCGTATTGGCAGGATTATCAGTCAAATGATAATTTACTTCCTGCTTTATATCATCTGTAAGGATTCCCTTTAATTCAAAAAGAGAATAATTATCACTAATGGCTTCCTTAAGTTTATCAATTACTGCATCTGTTGACGCACCATCAAAAACATTTATGATAGCTATATCATCAACATAAGACATTATGACATCTGCTTTATTCATCACCTTGTTTATACGGTAAAGCTTTCCTCCTTTCAGCATCGTACTTGCCCCTACTGCAGCTTCATAAGTCACGCCTCCACATACTGCTGTAATAGAAGTATTCCCATCTATTGACTGAGGTTCTACAGCAAAATATGCTGTAATCTCTCCAGAATCTTCAGTTCCAGTATAAGTAGTAGTCGAAGTTACTATCACTTTATTATCAATACTAAACTTCAGATCATTGACACGTTGACCCTTGAAAGCATCATTTTTAAGGGTAATTTTTATAATAGGAGTCTGAGTCCTGAATGCAAAAGAGACATCCTCCCAAAGAGGATTATCACCATTTGCAACATACTCCGCAGTCATATAATGATAATTGGATAATAATGCCAGTGTACCATATTGCTTGCTGAGATCAGGTTTGCCTGAAGTAGGATATTCTGCAGTCAAAACAGTATTAGCGGCAACTTCAGGAAGTTTTGAAGAACATTCGAAATTAGCAGATGTCTGATCATCATCATATCCTTTAAAAGCAAAATTATATGATTTACTGCCGACTTTGACAGCGATATAATCATATTGACCCCAATAAATCTTCACCCTTGATCCGTTTGCACCAGTATCATCGGAAATAGTTGTCTTGGAATCCGCTTCATCATTTATACTGGCCCTGATTATAACAGACTCTGTTTCAATATCATCAATAATGTCATTTACAGGCTTGTCAGAATCATTAAGTTCCTGGACACAAGAAATGAAACTTAAGAATGAAAAAATAAAAAATTTAATGCCAGGTTTCATAGAAAATCAGATTAGTCAAGGTCTTCAATAATAAGATCATCTGTTATTATACTCCCATCGAGAACAGCCTGCTCTAAAATAAGTTCGATAATTTTACTTTCAGGTGATATGTATTCCATAATATGAAGATTGATATCAATTTAAAATCACATATCTGCAAATATAAATAATTTTAAGTTAAGTATATATATTATATAAAAAAGGTGGCCGTTCATCATAAACAGCCACCTTAATGTTTGTTTTTCAAGAATATTAGTCCTGAAGTTTAGCACAGAGGAACTCACGGTTGAGACGTGCGATGTGAGTGACTGTGATATGCTTAGGGCACTCCATTTCACAAGCCTTGGTGTTGGTACAAGCACCGAATCCGAGTTCGTCCATCTTTGCAACCATAGCCTTTGCACGCTTTGCACCCTCTACCTTACCCTGTGGAAGAAGAGCGAGAGAACTTACGCGGGCAGCAACGAAGAGCATTGCAGAACCGTTCTTGCAGGTAGCAGCACAAGCACCGCAACCGATACAAGCAGCACCGTCCATAGACTCCTCAGCCTTCTCGTAAGGAATAGGAATAACGTTTCCATCAGGAACACCACCTGTTCTTACTGATACATATCCACCGGCCTGGAGGATCTTATCGTATGCCTGACGGTCAACAACGAGGTCCTTGATTACAGGGAATCCCTTTGCTCTCCAAGGCTCGATAGTGATGGTATCTCCATCCTTGAACTTACGCATATGCAACTGGCAGGTAGTCACCTCATCGTCCGGACCGTGTGCACGGCCGTTGATATAAAGTGAGCAAGCACCGCAGATACCTTCGCGGCAGTCGTGATCGAATGAAACAGGACCGCTGCTCTTGCATCCCTTCTCGACAGCTACCGGATCTGCACCCTCAGCAATAAGCTGCTCATTGAGGATATCGAGCATCTCGAGGAAAGAACTGTCAGAGGAAATATTCTTAACCTGATAGGTTTCAAAATGTCCTTTTGCCTTGGCGTTTTTCTGACGCCATACTTTCAATGTCAAATCCATAACCAATTAGTCTTTATAGTTTCTGGTGGCTATCTTAATATTCTCATATACAAGAGGTTCCTTATGAAGTTCAGGCTCAACACCCTCACCCTTGTATTCCCAAGCCGCTACATACATATAGTTTTCGTCATCACGCTTTGTCTCACCCTCTTCAGTCTGCATCTCCTCACGGAAGTGACCTCCGCAAGACTCGTTTCTGTTGAGAGCGTCACGTGCCATCAACTCACCTATTTCGAAGAAGTCAACAAGACGAAGTGCCTTCTCAAGTTCCTGGTTGAACTCACCGTTCTCACCGGCAACATATACGTTCTTCCAGAATTCCTTCTTGAGAGCCTGGATCTTCTCGATAGCCTCTTTAAGACCTGCCTCGTTACGAGCCATTCCGACATTGTTCCACATAATGAGACCGAGTTCCTTGTGGAATGAGTCAACGGTTCTCTTTCCCTTTACAGCGAAAAGTTTCGCAATCTTGTCAGTTACAGCCTTTTCAGCCTCAGCGAATTCAGGAGCATTGATATCAGTCTTAGGCTCCTTGAACTTACCTGCGAGGTAGTCACCGATAGTGTAAGGGAGGATGAAATAACCGTCAGCAAGACCCTGCATAAGGGCTGATGCACCAAGACGGTTTCCACCGTGGTCTGAGAAGTTAGCCTCACCGATAGCGTAGAGACCTGGTACAGTTGTCTGGAGGTTGTAGTCAACCCAGATACCACCCATTGTGTAGTGGATAGCAGGGTAGATCATCATAGGCTCCTTGTATGGATTTGTATCAGTGATCTTCTCGTACATCTGGAAGAGGTTACCGTATCTTGCTCTGATGACATCCTCACCAAGACGCTCTATGGCTGTCTTGAAGTCAAGGAATACGGCAAGACCTGTATTGTTTACACCGAAACCTGCGTCACAACGCTCCTTTGCCGCGCGTGAAGCCACGTCACGTGGAACGAGGTTACCGAATGCAGGATAACGACGCTCGAGATAGTAGTCACGATCCTCTTCAGGAATATCTATACCTCTCTTTGTACCAGCCTGAAGTGCCTTTGCATCCTCGATTTTCTTAGGTACCCAGATACGTCCGTCGTTACGGAGCGACTCAGACATAAGGGTAAGTTTTGACTGCTGGTCGCCGTGTACAGGAATACAGGTAGGGTGAATCTGTGCAAAGCAAGGGTTAGCGAAGAATGCTCCCTTCTTGTAGCACTGCCAAGCAGCCGAACCGTTAGAGTTCATTGCATTGGTAGAGAGGAAGTAAGCGTTTCCATAACCACCTGTAGCGATAACCACAGCGTGAGCACCGAATCTTTCGATCTTACCTGTCACGAGGTTTCTTGCGATGATACCCTTAGCCTCACCGTTGATGAGGACTACATCGAGCATCTCATAGCGAGGGTAACTCTTTACTGTACCAGCCGCGATCTGACGGTTAAGGGCAGCGTAAGCACCGAGAAGGAGCTGCTGTCCGGTTTGTCCGCGGGCATAGAAGGTACGGCTAACCTGCGCACCTCCGAAAGAGCGGTTGGCGAGAAGTCCGCCGTATTCCCTTGCAAAAGGAACACCCTGTGCAACGCACTGGTCGATGATGTTGTT